>CAZABJ010000030.1:0-33007 GCA_964483375.1 uncultured Caulobacterales bacterium | reverse complement strand
GCTTCTTGTGCGGCGAGCACGAAGCCTGCGGCCGGCCATACCGTGCCGGAGGTTCCAATCGACACGAACAGGTCCGCTTCGGCGATCGTCTCGGCGATTGCGTCGAGGTGAAACGGATACTCGCCAAACCACACCACATGCGGACGCAGGCCGCCGACTTCTCCGCACGCCGGACAGGCGTCGGACACCGATAGGTCGACGCGCCAGTCCGCCACGGCGCCGCAATTCGTACAGCGCGCTTTGAGAAGCTCGCCATGCATGTGCCACGGACTTTTTGAACCGCCGCGTTCATGGAGGTCGTCGACATTTTGGGTGACCAAGGTGAGCCGGCCCCCCACATCGGCGAGCGCCGTCTCCAGCCGCCCAAGCGCGAAATGCGCCGGGTTCGGCTCACTCGCCAACAAATCGCGCCGCCGCATGTTGTAGAACTCCTGGACCCGCACAGGATTGCGCGCGAAGCCCTCGGGCGTCGCAAGCTCCATCGGGTTCCATTTCGACCACACACCGTCTTTTTCTCGGAACGTGCCGAGACCGGACTCAGCGGAAATGCCGGCGCCGGTGAGGATAACGACGTTGAGCGGGGTCATCGGGCGTGCTCCGGGAGAAGCGGGTATTCCGCCTCCAGCACATATTGCGAGGGGCCTTTCCCCGTCCAGCTCGAATACAGACCGAAGCGATCGACCCAAAACGGGGGCGCTTTAAACAGCGCGAGCCGTTGGGCGAAGCGCGCCGCGGCTTCATGGCCGGTATTGTTTAGATAGGCGAGCGTCACATGAGGAGCGAAGTTGCGCTTTTCCGCCGGCAGTCCCGCTCGCCGCGCCGCCCTTTCGCAGCGTGAGGCCAGGGTGTTGAGCGCCTCGTTTTCCTCAACGCCGATCCACAGCGCGTGCGGCCGCTCGCCCCCGAACCACCCGGCGCCCGACAATGTCAGGGCAAAGCCGGTGATCTCAATTTGCGCGAGCTCATCGTCCAAATCGCGGGCGACGGCTTCGTCGATCTCCCCGAAAAAGCGCAATGTCACGTGGAAGTTTTCAGGGGGCCGCCATCGTGCGCCTGGAACCCCGCGCTGCAGCGGGCTCAGCCGCTCCGCAATTTCCTCAGGCGCCGCGATCGCGGCGAACAAACGCATCGTCATCAGCCCGTCCGCCCCTCATTCGGCGTCCAGCGTGTTGCCGCTGGCGTCCAACCAAGAAAAGAAGACCAGCCCGCCCAGATAAATCGCCCAGGCCGCGCGCACGCCGCCCTCCGCGCTGACCGCGGCGCAGACGATCAACATGGTTCCCAAATAATGGCTTGCCGTGAACACGCCAGAGAGCTTCGCGCGCGCGGCGTTGGTGACCGTCACCGCTCCGGCGGTCGCAAGCGATGCGAGCCAGGGAAGCGGCGTCGCCAGCGCCACGGCGAGAAAAACGACGGCAGCCAAGAGCCCCCCGGCCAAACCGATGAGCCCCGCCGTCAGCCCGCGCGCGCGGCGCTCAGAAGCAGAGAGGGTGGTCACGGTCTCGACCTATAGCGGCAGGTTCCCCGCCCCGCCAAGAGGAGGGCCCATACGCTGGTGGGTTAGTGAAAAGGTGTTGCCGTTCAAGGACAAGGATTGGGGCAGGCGCGATGCACCGCCTGCACGGCGTCCTCCAGATCGGGGTTCCAGCCGACGGTGAAGGCCGACAGCGCGGTCTCCAGCTGCGGCATGGTCGTCGCGCCGATGATGGCGGAGGTGCAGAACGGCCGGCTCGCGACAAAGGCCAAGGCAAGCGCCGCGGGATCGAGGCCGGCTTCCTGGGCGATCCGCACATAAGCGCGAATGGCCGGTTCCGCGCCGGGCGTCTCATAGCGTTGCATGCGCTTGAACAGGGCTTTGCGGGAGCCCGGGGGCGTCGCGCCGTCCAAATACTTGCCCGTGAGCACGCCTTGGGCGAGGGGGGAATAGGCGAGCAGGCCGACGTCTTCGCGCAGGGCGACTTCGGCGAGATTGGTTTCAAACGTGCGGTTCAGCAAGCTGTAGGCGTTTTGGATCGACGCCATGCGCGGCCAGCCGCGGGCTTCAGCGACCGCGAGAAAGCGGCTCACGCCCCAGGCCGTCTCGTTTGAAAGACCGAGATGGCGAATGTCACCCTTATCCACGTGGCGCGCCAGCGTCTCAAGTTGATCTTCAAACGAGACGTAGTCTTCGTCATAGTCGCGATAAGCGAAATGCCCGAACCCCTCCACGCCGCGATCGGGCCAGTGGATCTGGTAAAGGTCGATATAGTCGGTTTTGAGCCGCTTCAGGCTGCCCTCGACCGCTTCGCTGATCTGGGCGGGGGTCACGCGCGCCCCTGAGCCGTCCTTGCGGAACCACGTCATGCCCGGCGCCCGGCCGACCACTTTGGTGGCGAGTATGACGGCGTCGCGGTTTTTTCGGGCGGCGAACCAGTCCCCGATGATCTCCTCGGTCCGCCCCGCCGTTTCTGGGCGCGGCGGGATGGCGTAAAGCTCCGCGGTGTCGAAGAAGTCCACGCCCGCCTCAAGCGCGCGGTCCATCTGAGCGAAACCTTCTTCGGCTGTGTTCTGCTCGCCCCATGTCATGGTGCCGAGGCAGCAGACCGAGACGTCGATCCCCGTGCGGCCAAGCGGTCTACGCTCCATCAGCACGGGTCCTCTTCGCCGTCGATCGCGCCCGCGAGCCATGCGCCCAGCCGCTCTGCGACCACATCAATTCCCGCGGCGTTGGGATGCAGGCCGTCGTCCAACAACAGCTCCAAGCGCGTAGCGCCTGACTCCGGGTCGATGATGCCGTCGAAATACCAAGGATAAAGGGGCGCGCAGTAGGCGTCCGACAACTCGCCGTAAATGGCGTCGAAAGCGAGGCGATAGTCCTCGCCCGCATTCACCGGCGCGCGCATGCCCACCAGGCCCACCCACAGCTCGCGCGCCTCGGCGCGCTCAATGATGGCGGCGAGATCGGCGCGCACCGCGCTGGGATCGCGCCCGGCGAACATATCGTTGGCCCCAAGCTCGACGAGCACGCCGTCGGCGTCGGGGGTCACCGACCAATCAAAGCGCCGCAGCCCGTCCTCCGCGGTTTCGCCTGACACCCCGGCGTTGCGTACCTCGATGACGCCCTCGCGGCCCTCGGCCATGCGCGCCTGCAGGCCGTTTACGAGGCGGTCGGGATCCTCCAGGCCGAAGCCGGCGGTAAGGCTGTCGCCCAAGACGACAAGGACGAAGGCCTCGTCGTTTGACGCAACGGCGCTCGGGGCGGGCGCGGCGGCCTCAGGCGCGATCTCAGGCGAGGGCCCTGCGCTCTCGCCATTGCAAGCGACCAGTGCGAGGGCGCAGAGGGTCACGGAAATGTGAGCGCGGCGCGGCGCGCGAGCGAGACGAACGGCCATGCGCATCCTACATATCGAAAAACGATGAGCCGCGGCGGGACCCCCCAGCGGCAAGTGAGGCGACTATGTTCGATGAAGACGTTCTTACCAACCCCGCCGCGCCCGCTCGCGCCCAGGAAAACGCCGTGGTTTTGTCGCTGCGCGGGGTCGAACTGTCGCTCAACGCCGCTTCGGGGCCGGTGCGCATTCTCAAGGGCGTGGATTTCGACGCCCGCGCCGGACGCAGCGTGGCGGTCGTCGGGCCGTCAGGATCGGGCAAGTCTTCATTGATGTCGGTTGCCGCTGGGCTCGAACGCGCCACGGCGGGCGAGGTCTCGCTTCTCGGCCGCGACATCCGCGCGATGAATGAGGATGCGCTCGCGCGACTGCGCCGCGGGCGGGTGGGCTTTGTGTTCCAGTCCTTCCACTTGCTGCCGACGCTGACGGCCTTGGACAATGTGCGCGCGCCCTTGGAGATCGCGCGGGTCCCTGACGCCGCCGCACGGGCCGAGGCCGCGCTTGGGGCGGTCGGACTGGCTACGCGGCTGCGGCACTATCCCGGCCAGCTCTCAGGCGGAGAACGGCAGCGAGTGGCTGTCGCCCGCGCGCTCGCGCCAGACCCGGAAATCGTGTTCGCCGACGAGCCAACGGGGAACCTCGACGGAGAAACCGGAGGAGGCGTCGCGGATATGCTGTTTTCGCTCGCCGCCGATCGCGGCGCGGCGTTGGTGCTGGTCACCCATGACCGCGACGTCGCGGCGCGCGCTGACCGCCAGGTCGCCATGCGCGACGGGCAGTTCGCATGAGCGTGCGGGAACGCCGGGCGCCGGCCTCGCTTTGGATCGCGGCGCGCGAATTGTCGGCCGGCGCGCGCGGATTTCGGGTGTTCCTGGCGTGTTTGGCGCTGGGCGTTTGGGCGATCGCGGCGTCGGGCTCGGTGTCGGAAACGTTCAAGGCCGGGCTGGCGAGGGAGGCTCGGGCGCTGTTGGGCGGGGACGTCGAGATCTCCCTTCTGCAACGCAGCGCCAGCCCCGAGGAGCGGGCGGAAATCGCCGCGTTAGGCCCAGCGACGTCGCGGGTGCTCGACACCAATGCGATGGCGCGTGCGGGCGAGCGCCGGCAGCTGGTGGACATCCGCGGGGTCGACGACGCCTATCCGCTCATCGGCGCGCTTCAGCTGGCCGGCGGCGTTTCCCGCACCGACGCGTTCGCTCTCGGCGAGGAAGGGTTCGGCGTCGCGGTCGCGCCTGGGTTCTTGGAGACGTTCGACGTCGGCTTGGGCGACGTGGTGGAGATCGGGGCCGGCCGCTTCGAAGTGCGCGCGCTTATCGAGGCCGAGCCGGACCAACTTGGCGGCGGCCCAGGTATCTGGCCGCGCGTGTTGACGTCGGTCGCAGCTTTTGAGGCGGCGGGGCTTTCCGCCCAGGGCGCGTTGTTCCGCGACTCCTACAGGGTCGTCCTCCCCGAAACCGAAGACCTCGCGCGGTGGCGCGGGACGCTCGGCGAGGCGCTGGAGGATCGCGGTTTTCGCGTGCGCGACCGCGAGAGCGCCTCGGACGGCTTAGCGGATGCGCTCGACATGTTGCGCGCGTTCTTAGCCGTTGTCGGTCTCGCCGCGCTCATCGCCGGCGGGGTGGGCGTCGCCCAAGCCACCGCAGCCTTCCTGGACTCCCGACGCGAGTCGATCGCCGCGCTTAAGGCGCTGGGCGCGGACGGTGGGGTCATTCGTTCGGCTTACCTTGTTCAAATCGGACTGCTTGCCGGGGTCGGCGTGGTCATCGGGCTCGCGCTGGGCGCTTTGTCACCGCTGGCGCTCACCCTCGCGCTGGGCGACCGTTTGCCTTTGCCCGCCGCGCTTGGCGTCTATCCCGGCCCGCTGTTCGCCGCTGGGGCTCAGGGGCTTGCGGCGGCCTTCGCGTTCGCTCTGCCCGCACTGGGCCGTGCGCGCGCCACCCCGCCCGCAGCCCTGTTCCGTTCGAGCCCTGACGACGCCCGGGCGCCTTGGGCGGAGCGGATCGCGGCGGGCGTCGCGGCGTTCGTTTTTGCGGGCTTGGCGACCGCGCTCAGCCCGCGGCCCCTCATCACCCTGGTGCTGCTTGGCGGGGCGCTTGTGGCGTTCGGCCTCTTGATCGGGGTGGCGCGCTTGGTCATGGCGGTCGCCCGCCGATTGGCGCCCCAAGCCCGGGGGTTTGCTGCGGTGGGGCTGTCCAATCTCGGCGGTCCGGGCTCGATCGCCCCCACCGCCGCCCCCGCTCTGGGCTTGGGGGTGGCGCTGCTGACTTTGGTGGCGGTGACCCAAGCCAATCTGCTTCGCCAAATCCAAGAAACCGCGCCCGACAGCTTGCCCTCGGTGGTGTTCACGCAGATCCCGGCCGGCGTGGGCGGGGCGTTCGACGACGCGCTCGCCGCCGCGGGCGTGGCGGTGGCGGATGCGGAACGCTACCGACGGGCGCCATGGCTTGCGGGCCGGATCACCCATCTGAACGGCGCGCCTATTGTCCGCGAGGACGTCGCCCCGTCGGAGCGCTGGGTCATAGACGGCGAAATCGGGCTGAGCTTCACCGGCGCAGCGCCGCCGGAAGCTGAGGTGACCGAGGGCGCGTGGTGGCCCGACCCTTATTCGGGTCCGCCGCTGATTTCGATTGAAGGCGACGCCGCGCGCGGTCTCGGCGCGCAGGTGGGCGACCGGCTTTCCTTCCTCATCCTCGGGCGGCCGGTGGAAGCGGAGATCGCCAATTTCCGCCGTATCGATTGGGGCGGGTTCGGCGCCAATTTCGCCGTTTTGTTCGCTCCAGGGGCGCTGGAAGCCGCGCGACCCGCCGAAATCGCGCTCGCCCGAACCGCTCCTGAGGTCGAGGCGGGCCTGTCCGCCGCGCTCGCCGAGCCGTTTCCCGACGTCAACATCATTAGCATCGGGGAGGCGCTGGCGGCGGCCGCCGCGCTGTTCGCGGAATTGGCCGTTGCGGTGAACGCCGCTGCCAGCGTCGCCATCGTCGCAGGCGCGTTGGTGATGGTGGGGGCGTTCGCCGCAGCGGCGCGTCGGCGCGAACCGGAAGCCGCGCTCCTCAAGACGCTCGGGGCGACGCGCTTCGGGGTGTTGGGACTCTACGCCGCTGAATTCGCCGCAGCGGGATTTCTCGCCGCAGCGCTCGGGGCCGCTTTGGGGGTTGCGGGCGCCTGGCCGATCGTGACCCAGGTCTTCGAAGCGCAATGGGCGTTCCCATGGGCGCCGGTCGCAGGCGTCACGCTGCTCGCAGCGATCGCCGCCGCCGCCGGCGGGGCGAGCGTGGGATGGCGCGCATTGTCCCGCCCTCCGGCGCGGGTTTTGGCGGCGCAGTGACGGACGTCATGTTAGGATGAAAAAAACGCGACGAATGTAGGATTGGCGCAGCATTTTCGAGCCGACAGGCCTTGCGAAGCTGCGAAAGAGATACAAAATCACCCACAGCCCGCTTTCGGTCGGGAGAACAACGGACAGGTGCGATGAACGACTTTAACCAGACCTATCCTAACGCCGGCGGCGCAACACGCCCGATGGACATGTCGGTGGACGCGGGCCTGCGCGCGTTCATGCTCGGCGTCTACAACAAGATGGCGCTCGGTCTCTTCGTCTCGGCCGTGCTCGCCTATGTGGTAGGAACCGTGACGCCGGTGACGCAGGTCGTGCTTTCGGCGCCCATGATCTACGTGGTGCAGTGGGGCCCGGTGGCGCTGCTTCTCGGCTCCAGCTTCTTGATGCGCAATCCCTCGCCGACCAGCTCAGCGGTGCTTTATTGGAGCATCGTGTCCTTGATCGGCGCCGGCCTCGGCGTTTGGGTGTTCCTCGCGGTCAACAGCGTCGGCGCGGAAACCGTCGGCGGACGCCAGCTCGCCCCGACCATCACGACAATAGCCCAGGCGTTCTTCATCACGGCCACGGCCTTTCTGGGTCTGTCGCTTTGGGGCTACACGACGAAGCGCGATCTCTCCGGCATCGGCAGCTTCATATTCATGGCCATTCTGGGCGTTCTCGCGCTGTCGATCGTGAACATTTTCGTCGGCTCGGGCTTGCTTGAAAACATCATCATGGGCGCCGCCCTGTTGTTGTTCTCCGGGCTCATCGCGTGGCAAACCCAGTCGCTCAAAGCCAGCTACTACGCGCTGCAAGGCGATGGTCGCGGCTTGGCGGTGATGACCAACATCGCTGCGTTGAACCTCTACATCGCGTTCGTGCAGATCTTCCAGATCGTGTTGTCGCTGCTGAGCAGCCGCAACTGACCGCGCTGAACGCGCAGCAATCAGTGGAAGACGCCCCGGAGCCGCGCGCTCCGGGGCGTTTTTCATGGCAGGCGGCCGCGGGTCAGTCGCCGATGAGGCGCAGCAGCTTTTTGTCGAACACGCGCAAAACCTGGCTGAGCTCCCGCCCTCGCTTCAATATCTGGCCCGTGGCGTTGACCACGGCGTAAGCGCCTTGTCGGCGCGCAAGAGCGGGCGTTTTTTCGATGCGGAAGAGCGGGGCTTCGCTGGCGCGGCGAAAAATGCTGAACACCGCTTTGTCTTTCAGGCCGTCAATGGCGTAATCGCGCCATTCCCCTGCAGCCACCATCCGTCCATAGACATTCAAAATCGGTTCAAGTTCGCGCCTGTGAAAATACACCGGCGCGACACGCTGCGGCGTTTCGCCCTCCGCCGGGCTCGCGCTGTTCTGTGTCACCTCGCGCCTCCTCTGTTGACGGGTTTCATCCCCAAGAGCTTGCCATGAAGGTCGCGACCGATGCGAGGGGGTGGGGCACATGCCCTGAGGCGAATGTGCGACGAGCGGTCTGCGCCACGAAAAGGCCCCGGTTCGGTCGAGCGCGCGCCGCATCGGGGCGCAATCGTATGACTGTCGGCCGGCGGACGAGAGTCGCCGATCCCGGTTCCTGACAGCCCCCCCAGCCCCCCGGGGCAGGCGGCGTTTGTCGGCCGACGCACCCCCTTCCAAACTTACGACCGTTGACAGCGGTCGCTTCCTTGGCGAAGCAGTCGACCGCGCACACTCACGCGCGACGTCAGCCAAGGTCACGGCCCGGTCTGCATGCTTCTCGTCGAAGGGCTCGAAAAACGATTTGGCGCCGTGCGCGCCGTGGCGGGCGTGAGCTTCTCCGTCGCTGAAGGGGAGGTCCTAGGGTTTTTGGGACCGAACGGCGCGGGCAAAACGACGACCATGCGCATGATCGCAGGCTATCTGGAGCCCGACGCCGGTCACGCGCATATCTGCGGGACGGATGTGACCGAAGACCGCCAAGGCGCGCAGGCCAAACTGGGCTACCTGCCCGAAGGCGCGCCGGCTTATCCCGACATGACGCCCCATGACTTTCTGCGCTTCGTCGCCCGCACCCGCGGCGATCCTGGTCCCCTGGCCGCGCACAACGCCGAACGCGCCGCGGATTTGGTCGATCTGGGCGGAGCCGCCCACCGCCCGATCGAGACCTTGTCGAAAGGCTATAAACGCCGGGTCGGCCTCGCCGCCTCGCTGATCCACGATCCGCCCGTTCTCATACTCGACGAACCGACCGACGGGCTCGACCCAAATCAGAAACACGCGGTCCGGACGCTTATCCAGGAAATCGCGCCCTCCAAAGCGATCATCATCTCCACCCACATACTTGAGGAAGTCGACGCGGTGTGCTCCCGCGCCATCGTCTTCGCGAGCGGACGCATTCTGGCGGATGAAACGCCGCGCGAACTCGCCGCGCGTCATCCCAGCCAACGGCTCGACAACGTCTTCCGCGCGCTCACCACGGCGGAACAGGGGGAAACCGCGTGACGGCGATGTGGGCGATTTATCGGCGCGAGCTGGCGGGCTATTTCCATACGCCTGCGGCCTATGTGTTTCTGGCGATCTTTCTATTTGCGTCGGGGTCGTTCGCGTTTTTCGTGGGCAATTGGTTTGAAACCAATTCCGTGGCGCTGACCGCGTTCTTCGCCTTCCATCCCTGGCTGTTCCTGGTGTTTCTGCCCGCCATCGCCATGCGGCTTTGGTCCGAAGAACTTCGCTCAGGGTCGATTGAGCTGCTCTACACCTTGCCCGTGCCCATTTGGGCCGCCGTGGTCGGCAAATTCCTCGCCGCCTGGTCGGTCGCAGGCCTGGCGCTTGCGCTCACATGCCCCTTCTGGATCAGCGCGAACCTGCTCGGCGCGCCGGACAACGGGGTGATCGCGACGGCGTATTTGGGGAGCTTGCTGCTCGCCGGCGCCTATCTGGCCATCGGCGAGGCGGCCTCGGCGATGACCAGCAACGCGATCGTGGCTTTCGTGCTGGGGGTGTTCATCGCGTTTCTCTTCACCGTCACCGGTTTGCCGTTGGTGACGGCGACGG
This sequence comes from uncultured Caulobacterales bacterium, assembly GCA_964483375.1. Classification (GTDB taxonomy): domain Bacteria; phylum Pseudomonadota; class Alphaproteobacteria; order Caulobacterales; family Maricaulaceae; genus JAUIEH01. The sequence continues at coordinate 23,317 of CAZABJ010000030.1, read as the reverse complement.
TTTCCGGCGCCTCGGCCCCTTGGTTCAGCGAGGCGGTGGCTTCGCTCTCCACGCTGCAGCGTTTCGCCGGCTTGCAGCAGGGCGTCGCAGAGGCCCGCGATCTCGTCTATTTCATAAGCCTTATGGCGGTTTGGCTGACGCTGACCGGCCTCATCATTGCGCGCCGGCGGGAAGGGTAGGGGTCGGTGGGTCGCTCAGGCTTCTTCTGGCTGGCGGTGTTCTGCACGCTGGTTTTGTTCGTTTCGGCGAACGCTCTTGCAAGCGTGCTTTTGCGCGACGTGCGCGTGGACCTGACCGAAGACCGCTTGTTTACGCTGAGCGACGGCACTCGCGCGGTGCTCGCCCGCGTGGAGGAGCCCATCGACGTGACCCTCTATTACTCCCGCAGCCTGGCGCAAAATGTGCCGGTGATGCGCGGTCTGTCGGCGCGCGTGCGGGAGATGCTTGAGCGCTACACGGATTTGTCCGGCGGTCTGGTTCGGCTCGAAATCGTCGACCCCGAGCCGTTCTCCGAGGCGGAAGACCGCGCCGTCAACGCCGGCATGGAGGCGGTCAGTTTGCCGGGAGGAGACCGGTTCTATCTCGGCGTAGAGATGCGCGACTCCGTCGACCGCACCACCGGCATTGCGCTGTTTTCGCCTGAGCGCGAACCGTTCTTGGAATACGACCTCACCAGCACGCTTGCGGAATTGACGGCGGGCGGCGCGGCGCGGGTCGGCGTATTGTCCAGCCTCGCCATGGAAGGCGGCTCCCCTCTCGGCGACCGGGCGGCGCCATTGTTCGTCTACCAACAGCTGCTGGCGAGTTACGAGGTCGTCCCCATAGAGCCTGACTTCGTCGAAATCCCAAGCGATCTCGACGTGCTGCTCATCGTTCATCCCCCGCCCATGACGCCTGACCAACACTATGCGCTCGATCAATGGGTGCTTGATGACGGCGCGGCGCTGATCTTTCTCGACCCGTATTCGCGCTTCGCCCTGCGTCCGAACAGTTTCGGCTTTCGCGATCCGAACGCCCAGCGCGGCTCCGATCTTGGCCCGCTCACCGAAGCCTGGGGCGTGCTCTACGACCCCAATCAGGTCACGCTGGACGCCGAAATCGGCGCCTTCGTGCCGGTGCAGGACGCCGACGGCCCGGTCGAGCGCGTGGTGCCGTTTTGGCTGCGGGTCACTGAGGCTTGGCTCGACGCCGAGGACCTGGCCACCGCCCAGCTTGTTGACGGGCTGTTTATGAGCGAAGCGGGCGCTTTTGCGCGCGCGCCCGAGGCGACGAACGAGTTCGTCGTTTTGGCCAGCACCAGCCCGACGGTGGACGTCGTCCCCGCGGTGACTTTGGAAAACGCGCCGCCGCTGGATGCGATCATGGCGGGCTTCGAGGCTGAGGGCCGACCGCGTTTTCTCGCGGTTCGCGTTTATGGCGCGATGGAGAGCGCATTCCCCGCCGGCCCGCCGGCCCTGCTAGAAGAAGACTTGGCCGCCGAAGAACCCGATGGGAGCGAAGCGACGGCCGACGCGGAAGCGGCGCCGCCGTCGGAGCCGGCTCCCGACGTCACTGAACACCGAGCCGACGGTCGGGCGCAGATCGTTTTGGTGGCCGATAGCGACATGCTGATCGACACCCATCTCCTCGGCGGCTCGCAGCGCGCCGGCGGCGCGACCCCGCCCCCCGCCGACAACGGCGTATTCGTTCTCAATGTCGTGGATTTGCTCGCGGGCGGGGCCGAACTCGTTTCCCTGCGCTCGCGGGCCCCGGCGGCGCGGCCGATGGCTCTGGTTGACCGGATGCGCGCCCAGGCCGACGCCCGCTACCGGGCCGATCTCGAACGCATCGAGGCGGCGCAAGAAGCGGCTCTTGAACGCCTTGAGCGCCTTGAGGATGAGGGCGATGCGCTGATCGGCCCGGACGGCCGGCTGACCCAAGCTGCGATCCAGGAGACCGCTGAAGCGCGCGCCGCTTACCGCGAGGCGCTCGCCTCGCAACGCCGTTTGCAGCGTGCGTTCTTGTCCGACGTCGACGGGCTGAAAGCCTGGCTGGTGTTCTTCAATGTCTGGCTTCCGCCGATCTTGGTGGCGGCCGTCGGCGTATGGGTGCTGATGCGACGTCGCCGCCAAACGCGGAGGGCCGCGCCGTGACCGCCGTCGCCGACGCCAAACGTGGGCGCGTGATCGCGCGTTTGGGGCTCGCTGCAGCCCTCACAGCGGCGTTCGCCGTGGCCGTGGTTAACCGTGACGCACGCGCGCGCTTGACCCCGAACGTCGCCGGGGCGCTGGTTCCCGGGCTCTCAGAGCAGTTCGACGTTCTTGACCGCATCACCGTCACGACGGCCGAGACCGAGTTTGACGTGGTCCGGGCGGGTGAGGCTTGGACGCTGCCGCAGCGTGACGGCTATCCCGCCCGTCCAGCGCGGGTGGCGGAAATCTTCGCCGCCATCGCCGCGTTCGAGCTCGTCGAGCGCAAGACCGCCGATGTCGAACGCTACGCCGCGCTTGATCTGCGGGACCCCGAACAGGGCGGAAACGCCGTCCGGCTCGCCTTTTACGACGCCGAAGACACGCGTCTCGCCACGGTGTTTCTCGGCCGGGCGGGATTGGAGGGGACGGTTTACGTCCGTCGGGACGACGACCCCCAGACCTTCGCCGCCATGGGCGAGCGCCCCAATGTGGATGAGGTGTCGGACTGGATCGATTTGACGTTTTTCGCGGTGCCGCGGGAGACCCTTGCGCGCGTTCGCGTTCAGCCTGAGACGGGCCCGGCCTATGAGCTGGCGATATCGCCGGAGGATGGCGCGTATTCGCTGACCAGCCCAGAAACCGGGTGGACATTGCGATCCGCGCGCGCCCATGCGGTGGTTTCCGCCACCAACCGGATGCGCTTTGAGGATGTGCGGCCGGCGGGCGGCCTGCCCGGGCCGGCCGTCGCCGAACATGAAGTCCGGACGCGCGAGGGCTTGGTGGCGCGGCTTTCGCTCTTCGCCGATGGAGAGGCGCGGTGGGTGCGCATCGAGCCCGGCGCCGCGCCGCCCGAGGGCGCGGACCCCGGCGCCGACCCGGAGCCGCAGGTCATCGCTCAAGCGGCGGCGTTCGCCGCGCGAAGCGAGGGGTGGCTTTATCGGCTGCCGCCATTCGCGCCGGACCGACTGGTCAGGCCGTTGTCGGATATCGCCGAGCCGGCGGAAGGCTAAGCGTCAGGCGAACCCAGCGGCTCGGCGCCGCCGCGTCAGCGTACGGTGGAGCCGCTCTCGCTCGTCTCATAGCGCGCCCATTCGGGGCGTTCGACCTGCACCACGCTGAGAACCGGGCCATGCTCGCGACCCTGCACGATGACGCTCACGGCCTCCGCCGCAACCGGCGCGGTGAACGCGGCTTCCGCACCGGTCCACTCGCCCGCCAGCGTCACTGACCGAGCCACATTGTAAAGGCTCACCCGATCGCCGCGATTGTCGCCCGCCTCAACGTCCACCAGCAGCGGACCGGGCGTGTACCCGACGATCCAAACCTCCGCCGGCGCATCGGTTTCCAGCGCCGAAACCTCCGCCGCCACGCCGTCCTCCGTCCAAGTCACCGTGATGGCCGGACCGGGGGCGAGGGCGGACTGGCGTTCATCGACCGCGAGCGTCACGCGCGGTTGCCGAGACGCCGATGCGTCGATCGCGCCGTCGATGACCATTTGCGGGGTATAGACCCGGCGATTGTCCAGTCGGGCGGCGTAGGCGCGCTGCCGCTCGATGAAGACCGGTTGGGCGAAGGTGTCCATCCAACCCCGATAGTCCCAGTAGTCCACGCTGAAACTCAGGGCCGCCACATCGTCGCGCGCGGCGAGTTCGCCCAAAAAGGCGTTCGCCCTGGGGCAGGCCCCGCAGCCTTGGCTGGTGTAAAGCTCCACCAGAACCGGGCGGGCGGCGGGTTCCGCAACGTCGCCGGATTGCGCTCCGGCGGGCGCGGGCAAGGCGAGAAGGGCCGCAGCGACAAGGATGCGTTTCGTTTCCATGACAAGGAAACTAGGCGCGCCTCTCCTCGCGTTCAAAACACATAGGCGTGAGACGCCGTCTCCCGCCTATGTGCTGAAAACCCCCGACCACTCAGGGGGTTAGGCCGCCGTCGGGGTCAAGTTCCGCAGCACGTAGTGCAGGATGCCGCCGTTTCGGAAATAGGACAGCTCATTGTCGGTGTCGATCCGAGCGATCACCGGCGCGCTGACGGCGCTGCCGTCGGGGCGGGTGATCTCCACGGTCAATTCCGCGCGCGGCTTAAGCATCGCAAGGTTGCGGATGGTCACCGTCTCTTCCCCCGTCAAGCCGAGGGTTTTCCGCGTCACGCCTTGGGCGAACTCCAACGGCAGGACGCCCATACCGATGAGGTTCGACCGGTGGATGCGCTCGAAGCTCTCCGAGACCACGGCGCGGACGCCCAACAACCGGGTCCCCTTCGCCGCCCAATCGCGAGACGAGCCCATGCCGTAGTCGCGTCCTGCAAACACGACCAGCGGCACGCCCTCGCTGCGATACCGCATCGCGGCGTCATAAATGGAAAGCTCATCGCCGGTCGGATAATGCCGGGTCATCCCGCCCTGGGCGCCGCCCATCATCTCGTTGCGAATGCGGATATTGGCGAACGTGCCGCGCATCATGACTTCGTGATTGCCGCGGCGGGAGCCGAAGGAGTTGAAGTCCGTCACGCCGACGCCCGCGCCGGTCAGATAGGAGCCCGCGGGGCTGTCTGTCTTAATCGAGCCGGCGGGCGAAATGTGGTCGGTTGTGATGGAGTCGCCAAACAGGCCGAGCACCCGGGCGCCCTCGATGTCGCCGACAGGGGCCGGTTCGCCCGACAGGCCTTCGAAGAAAGGCGGGTTCTGCACATAGGTCGATGCGCCGTCCCAGTCATAGGTCAGCCCGCCTGACACCTCGATCGCGCGCCAGCGTTCGTCGCCCTTAAAGACGTCGGCGTAGCGGGTGGCGAACATCTCCGGGGTCACGCTCGCCCGAACGACCTCGGCGATTTCCTGCGAAGACGGCCAGATCTCCTTCAGGAACACTTCCTCGTTTTCGTCGTCATAGCCGACGGGGTCGTTGACGAGGTCCACATTCATGGAGCCGGCTATGGCGTATGCGACCACGAGCGGCGGAGACGCGAGATAGTTGGCGCGCACGTCCGGGCTCACCCGTCCTTCGAAGTTGCGGTTGCCTGAGAGGACCGAGCACGCCACCAAGCCGCCCTCATGCACCGCTTGGGCGATGGGCGGCGGCAAGGGACCGGAATTGCCGATGCATGTCGTGCAGCCATAGCCCACAAGGTTGAAGCCCAGGGCGTCGAGATCGTCGTCAAGCCCGGCCTTGGCGAGATAATCGGTGACCACCTGGCTGCCCGGCGCCAAGGAGGTTTTCACGAAAGGCTTCACCGTCAATCCCCGCTTGCGCGCGTTTCGCGCCAACAGGCCCGCCGCGATCATGACGCTTGGGTTTGAGGTGTTGGTGCAGGAGGTGATCGCCGCGATGACCACATCCCCGTGGCCCAGCGTGTATTGCTCGCCGGAAACCGGCACGCGTTTGGCGGCGTCATTGGAAGTGGAGACGCCGAATTCCTCGCTAAGCGATGTCGCGAATGCGCCTGAGGCGTCCTCAAGGGTGACGCGATCTTGCGGGCGTTTGGGACCGGCGAGGGAAGGCCGGACCGTGCCGAGATCGAGCGCCAGCGTGTCAGTGTAGTCCGCTGCGCCGGCGTCAGGCCCCCAGAAGCCGTTGGACCGAGCGTAGGCTTCGACCAGCGCGGCCCGCGCCGGCTCGCGCCCGGTCTCCCGGAGATAAGTCATGGTCTCGCCGTCGATGGGGAAGAACCCGCATGTCGCGCCATATTCCGGCGCCATATTGGCGATGGTGGCGCGGTCTTCCAGCGACAGGCCGCTCAGGCCCGAGCCGAAAAACTCCACGAATTTGCCCACAACCCCTTTGACCCGCAGCATTTGGGTCACGGTAAGCACCAGGTCCGTCGCCGTGGCGCCTTCCGGCAGCGTTCCCGTCAGCTCGAAACCCACCACTTCTGGGATCAGCATAGAGACCGGCTGACCCAACATCGCGGCTTCGGCTTCAATGCCGCCGACGCCCCAGCCCAGCACCGCAAGCCCGTTGATCATGGTGGTGTGGCTGTCGGTGCCCACGCAGGTGTCGGGGAAAGCGAATGTCGCCCCGCCCTCGGCTTTGGTCCAAACCGTTTGGGCGAGATATTCCAGGTTCACTTGGTGGCAGATTCCGGTGCCCGGCGGCACGACGCGAAAATTGTCAAACGCGCGCGCGCCCCACTTTAAGAACGTATAGCGCTCTTTATTGCGCTGATACTCAGCCTCGACGTTCTTTTCAAAACTGTCGGGGCCCGCGAAGTGGTCCACCATCACGGAGTGGTCGATGACCAAGTCGACAGGCACTTGGGGGTTGATCGTCTTAGGGTCCCCACCCATCGCCGCGGTGGCGTCGCGCATTGCGGCGAGGTCTACGACCGCGGGAACGCCAGTGAAATCTTGCATCAACACGCGCGCCGGTCGGTATGCGATTTCGTGATCGGAGCGCTTATTGGAAAGCCAACCGACCACGGCTTCGATGTCCGCACGCGAGACCGTGCGTCCGTCCTCATGCCGCAGGAGGTTCTCCAACAGAACCTTCAGCGTCATGGGCAGGCGCGACGCGCCGGCGAGGCCGTTCTGCTCGGCCGCTTTGAGATCGAAATAGGCGTAAGTCTCGCCTCCGACTTCCAAGTCGCGGCGGCACGAAAAGCTGTCGAGCGAAGTCATGGCGGATCCCTTTGCGGCGGCGCGCGCGACCTAGGACCGGACGGCGGGTCGACGTTTCGCGCATGAACTGAGCAGGTGCATTATAATTGCGCCGCTCTTCGCGTCCACGGCGAGTGCGGTCGCGCGGCGCGATGCGCTCGACCCTGACGGCGCGGCACGATAACCAAACGCAATGTCGACTGACTTCCGGCCTTCCGCATTCGCCCCCGCGCGGCTTTCCGCTCAAGACGTGGCGCTTGTCCGCGGCGGCCGCATGCTGGCGGACGGCGTCTCGTTCGCGCTCGCCCCCGGCGATGCGCTCGTGGTTCGAGGGCCCAATGGCTCAGGAAAAACAACGCTCTTGCGGCTGCTTGCGGGCTTTGCGCCGCCAGCCGCAGGGCGGCTGCGCTTATGGGATGACACAGGCGACCTGGCTCCGGAGGAAGCGATCGCGTGGGTCGGCCACGCCGATGGGATGCGCTTGGAAGAGACCCCGCGCGGTCACTTGCGGTTTTACGCCGCGCGTGAGGACGTCGCAGCGCTGAAGGCCCTCGGCGTCACCCGCTTCGCCCACCGGCCGGTCCGCACCCTATCGGCCGGCCAGAGACGGCGCGCCGCATTGGCGCGCGCGGTTTTGTCGAACCGTCCGATCTGGCTCTTGGATGAGCCTGCAGCGCCCTTAGACCAAGCCGGACGGGAGGCGCTCGCCCAGCTTGTCGCGGCGCATCGCGGACGCGGCGGCGTGGTGGCGGCGGCCGTTCACGGTGATTTGGGTTGGTCGGACGTTCAGACGCTGAGCTTGGGAGCGCCGTCGGGGTGAGAGCGTTCCTTCGTTTGTTGTCGCGTGAAATGGCGCATGCGTGGGCGAGCGGAGGCGGGGCGGCGTCGCCGGCGGCGTTCTTTCTCGCCGCCTGCGCGCTCTCGGCCTTCGCCATCGGCGCGGATCTGGGCGTGCTCGGCGCGGCGGCGCCGGGCGCGTTGACTTTGGCGTTCGTGTTCGTCGCCTTGCTGGGCTTAGAGCATCTGTATCAAGCGGATCTTGAGACCGGCGCGATGGACCTCATCGCATTGGGGGAAGCGCCGCTGACGCTCGCGGCGGCTGCAAAGATCCTCGCACGCAGCATCGCCACGCTGGTCCCCGCCGCCGCATTGGCGCCGATCGGCGGCGTGCTTTTGGGGCTGACGCCGGTCGCCGCACTTTGGGCGGGGCTGACTTTGGCGCTCGCCGCGCCGGGCTTGGTGGCCGCAGGCTCCGCTCCCGCCGCGCTCGCCGCCGGCAGGGCGCGGGGCGGGCTCTTGATCGCGGTCATCACCCCGCCGCTCTGTGCGCCGATGGTCATTTTCGCCGCCGGCGCGATCCGGGCGGCGTCCTTCGGGGAGCCGCTCGGCCAGGCGATGGCGTTGCTCGCCGCTTCGAGCTTGGGGGCGCTGGTGGTGGGATCCGTCGGCGCCGCCGCGGCGCTCCGCATGCATATGGAATGAGAGGGCCGCCTGGTCGCATTGCCCCGACCCGTTCTCAGCCGTAAATCTGGGCGCATGTTCACAACCCTCGCAAACCCCGCGCGGTTCATGCGCTTTACAGGACCGCTGATCCCGATATGCGCGATCTTGGCGCTCGCGCTCTTGCCGCTGGGGCTGTGGCTCGGCCTGGTGGTCGCGCCGCCCGAGCAGGACCAAGGCGATTCCGTGCGCATCATGTTCGTGCATGTGCCGGCCGCTTGGCTTGCGATCGGGTGCTACGCCTTTATGGGCGGGGCGAGTTTCGTCTACTTCGTCTGGCGACATAATTTGGCCGACGTGGCCGCACGCGCCGCCGCCCCGTTGGGCGCGGCTTGCGCGCTGCTCACCTTGGTGACGGGCGCCATTTGGGGCGCGCCGGGTTGGGGAACCTGGTGGGCGTGGGATGCGCGGCTCGCCTCGACCTTGGTGCTTTTTCTCATTTATCTCGGCTACATGGCGTTGCGCGGCGCGTTTGACGACGAGCGCACCGCGGCCCGGGCGGCGGCCATTCTTTGCATGGTCGGACTGGTCAATCTGCCGATTATTCGGTTTTCGGTCGATTGGTGGGTGACGCTGCACCAGTCCGCTTCGACGTTCAGAGCTGATGGGGGCGATGGGCTGCCTGACGTTTACTGGTGGCCGCTCGGCGTCATGGCGTTGGCCTTCACGTTCGGGTTCGCCGCGCTCTTATTGGCGCGGATTCGCGCCGTCATCACCGCGCAACGCGCACGCGCGGTCGAGCAAGCGTTGGAGGCCGCGACGTGAGCGATTTTTGGCGAATGGGCGGGTACGCCGCACAGGTTTGGGCGGCCTACGGGATCACGGGCGCGACGGCGCTGATTATGGCGGCGGCCACCTGGTTCGCGGGCCGGGCGGCGCGGCGACGCCTGGCGGCGGCTGAGGCGGCGCGCGCCGAAGCCGACGCGGTGGACGGTTAAGGCTATGCGTCTGAGCACGATCGCCCCGCTCGCCGCATTTCTCGCATTGCTCGGCGTGTTCGGCGCAGCGCTTGTGACCCGGGGCGAGGAGCCGGGCCCGGAGGGTCTGGTGGGCCAGCCCATGCCGGCGTTCGCGCTTCCAGGGCTGACCGCCGACGCGCCGGGATTGAGTTCCGCCGACTTGCAAGGCGATGGTCCGGTTCTGGTGAACGTCTTCGCTACGTGGTGCGCGCCTTGCCGCGTGGAGCATCCGCATCTGCACCGCCTCGCCGAAGCCGGCGTCCCGGTCTATGGCGTGGTTTGGCGCGATGGCGGCGCCGCCGCGCAGGCCTATCTCGATGAATTGGGCGATCCGTTCGGGGCGGTGGGGCTTGATGCGGATGGGCGTTGGGGCGACCGCTTTGGGGTCGACGGCGCGCCGGAAACGTTTGTCATCGGCGCGGACGGCGTCGTGGCGCTGCACTGGCGCGGCGCGATCGATAGCGCCGTAATCTCACAAATCCTTGAACCCGCGCTGTCGGCGTTAGAGGCGCAGTAATCCCGCCCTGCCATCATTAGAAGTGAAACGCGAAAGACGTCGGTCAGAAGCGGCCGGCCGCAGACCCTGCGCCCAGCGACCTTTCAAGAAGCGACCCCCATGACCACGCCCATCGGCGGCCCGGCCGCCAACCTCGCCGCCCTGTTCGCCGGCCCCGCAGCATCTGCGGCCCAGCCCATGCCGACCCCGTCCGCGCCGGCCGCGCAAAGCGATGGGGAGAGCGCAAACCGACCCGCGAAGTCTCTCAGCGCCTATGGCCCGGATAAGGGCCAGAACCTCAACATCGTCGTTTGAGCGACGACATCGGCATTACGGCGGTTAGCTTTTCGTCGTCTTCTTGGATTTCTTCGTCGGTTTTCCAGCCGGCTTCGGCTTCGCCGCCGCGCTTTTGGCGGCCGATTTCGACGCGCTGTCAGCGGCCTTCGCCTTCTTCGGCGCTTTCTCTTTGGTTTTCTTGACTTTTTTCTTCTTCGACTCTTCGGGCGGCTGCAGGCTGTCGGGATCGTCCAGGACGCGGGCGATGCGCTGCAGCGTCTCCAAGAACGCCGCCCGTTTGGGTTTGGGCAGCGCCTCCAAGATCGCTTCGTCAGCACGTTCGACGCGCGGCGTGGCGTCCGCGAGCAGTGCGCGGCCCTCCGCAGTCAGGCTGACCGTGTTGGCGCGGGCGTCGGTTTTCGCTCTTTCTCTGAGGAGAAGATTGCGGTCGGCCATGCGGGCGACCAACTCAGCCAGAGTGGAGCGGTCGATCCCGGTCGCGCGCACCAGGTCGGTTTGGGTAAGCCCCTCATTCTCCGCCACGGCGATCAACACCGCGAATTGCCGCTGCGTGATCGAGGCGCCGGCCATCTCCTCGGAAAAGCGATCAGCGGCGAATTGTTGCGCTCGGTGAATGAGATGGCATGGCGAGGATGCGAGATCGAATGTCTTGGTCTCCTCGCGCTCGAGCACAGCCATGTCGGTCATGAATTCGGTCCCCAGCTCAATCGGGGGGCGTCGCCCCGCGGACAGAGACACCTTAGCAGGGGAATGCGGCGGTTACGTAACAGTCGCTCCGTTTGCGGCGTTTTGTTCGTTGCGCGCCCGGAACAACCGCTGGACGGACGCGTCACAGGGGCGCATAGGACGGGCGCATGAGCTCTCCCAATCCCTCGTTTTCCAAACAGATTCCGGCGGGCGACGATCGTGAGCGGCATGTCTGCGATCGCTGCGGCTTCGTTGACTACGTCAATCCAAAAATCGTCGTGGGCGCCGTCGCCACTGACGTGCACGGCAGAATTTTGCTTTGCCGCCGGGCGATTAATCCGCGTCGAGGCTATTGGACCTTGCCCGCTGGGTTTCTGGAGGAGGGGGAGAGCGTGGAGGACGGCGCAGCGCGTGAGGCGCGCGAAGAAGCCTGCGCCGCGCTGGAGATCGACGCGCTGGTCGGCGTCTATTCAATCCCCCGCATCAGTCAGGTTCAGCTCTTCTTCCGAGCGCGGCTGGCGTCCGGCGTCGCGCCGGGGCCGGAGAGTCTTGAGACGGCTCTTGTCCGCTGGGACGCGATTCCATGGGACGTCTTGGCGTTTCCCTCCGTGTCCTGGGCGTTGAACGACTGGCGCGCCAGCTTGGACCAAGTCGCAGTCGTCCCCGCCCGGCGCGCCGCAGCCCTATGACAGCCGCGCGCTCAGGGGATCAGCCCTCGGAGCGGGCGGGGCTTGCGTCTTGTTGATGGCGTAGGATCAGCGGAACGTTGGCGACGGCGAACGCCATGGTGATCGGCAACACGCCCCAGAATTTGAACCCCACCCAGAAGGCCTCGCTGAAGTTCCGCCAGATCAGCTCGTTCAGTATGGCGAGAAAGATAAAGAACGCTCCCCAGCGCAACGCCAGCACGCGCCAAATGTTTTCCGGCAGCTGATAGACCTCGCCCAGAAGCAGCTTCAGCGCATTATGGCCGACAAGCAGGGACCCGAAGATGCCCGCTGCGAACAACAGGTTCACCACCGTGGGCTTGATCTTGATGAAGATGGGGTCATTCAGCAGGATCGTCAGAAGACCGAACGCTGTCACCAAAACCGCGGAAATGATGAGCATCGGCGACACTTTCCGCGTGCTCACCCAGCTATAGGCGACCGCCGCCAGGGTCGCGACGATGAACACGCCCGTCGCCACGTAAATCGGCATGTCCGCGCGGGCGCACAGTTCGACCATGTCGGGCGTTAGCGCCGCGCCGTTTGCGGCTTCGCGCGCGGCTTCGCACGCCTCTCGCGCCTCGCGCACCCGGCCGCGGATGACGTTGTAAACCACCATGAACACGAGCACGGGGCCGAAATCCACCGCCAGCTTCGTCCAGCTCGCTTCGGGCTGGGCCGGCTTTTCCGCCTCGTCGCGAGCGGTCGAAGGGTCGGTCATGGGGGCGTCCTCGTGACTGGCCGCGGGCGTCGGAGCGCTCGCGCCGATTAGGCCTAAGCCGGCTCCGTCTCCGCGTCGAGGCCGGCGAGCGCCCGGGCGAAATGGCGCGCAGAGAAGGGTTGGAGGTCGTCCACGCCCTCGCCGACGCCAGTGAAGTAAATCGGCAGGTCAGGATACTTGTCGGCGATCGCCACCAAGACCCCACCTTTCGCGGTCCCGTCGAGCTTGGTCATGATAAGCCCTGTGACGCCGGCGGTTTCCTTGAAGGCCTCGACTTGACCCAAGGCATTCTGACCAACCGTCGCATCCAAGACCAAAAGCACATGGTGCGGCGCGGTTTCATCTTGTTTTTTTAAGACGCGGACGACTTTTTTGAGCTCGTCCATCAGCTCGGCTTTGTTTTGCAGCCGTCCCGCGGTGTCGAGGAGAAGGAGGTCAGCCCCGCGCGTCCGCGCCTCAGCATAAGCGTCGAAAGCCAGCCCCGCGGCGTCCGCGCCCAAATCGCGCGCCACAACCGGACAGTCCGCCCGTTCGCCCCAGACTTTGATTTGTTCGATGGCCGCGGCTCGAAAGGTGTCGCCCGCGCCAAGCACCGCGTCGCGGCCCTCTCGCCGGACCATGGCGGCGATTTTGCCCAGGGTGGTGGTTTTGCCCGAGCCGTTCACGCCGACGAAAACCACCACCTGCGGCGGTTCGCCGGACAGGTCGATGTCGCGTTCATGCGGGCCGAGCACGCTGGCCACTTCCTCGGCCAGCGCCTCTTTGATCTCTAGATCGCTGACCTGCTTGTCGAATTTATCCTTGGCGAGCTTGGCGATCACCCGGGTCGTCGGGCCTGCGCCGAGATCCGCGGACAAGAGAAGCTCCTCAAGCGCCTCAAGCGCGTCGTCGTCGAGCTTCTTCTTGGTGAATATGGCGCTGACGCCGTCGCCCAGCCGAGAGGAGGAGCGCTTCAAGCCGTCCGAGATGCGCCCGAACAGGCCGCGCTTGGCCGGCTCTGGAGCGGCTTCGGCGGGGTCGGTCGGGGAGGGGGCTTCGGGCGGCGGTTCGGCGGCCTGTTCGGGGCGCGCAACGCGTGGTTCCGCCCCCGCAACGACATTGTTTTCCGGCGGAAACGACGTCGGTTCGGTCGGGTTCGCATCCGGAACGGCCGGGTCTGAGACAGCGGCGGGGGTCTGGGGTTCCGATGCGAATTCCGCGCCCGCGTTCGCCTCGTCATTCAGAGCCGGCGCCCCGTCCGGCGCGGGCTGGTCCGCCTTTTTCTTTTTCTTGCCCCAGAAAAAGATCACGACGCCGCGGTCTCCGGTCTCTCACGAAGCCTGTCGCCCAAAAGATCCGCGCCCAGAAGCATCAACGTCGTGCTCGCGGAAAACGCCGTCGTCGACCCGTCCGCCCGGGCGGCGAGCGCGCGCAGCGCGGCGGTCGCGGCGTCTCGGTCGAAGGCGAGATAGTCACAAGCCGCCTCTTTGCGCACGGCGGGGCGCTTATGGCGCAACAGCGCGGCGAATGCGGCCCGGCCGGCGTCGGGCCCCTGGCGCAAACGGGCGCGGACCCGGGCCAGCTGGGCGCGCAGGCGCGCGGCGGCTTTATGGCGTCCGCGGCGCACGCGTTTGTCGCGCAGATGGGCCAGGCGGGCGTAGCGGCGTTGCAAGCGGTTCATGCGGCGATCTCCCCGGCGAGCGCCTCACCGTCATGGCTGAGGAGGCGCGCGCGCGCTGTCGCGCCCGAACGCGCCGCACCGGTGGGCAAGCGGACGGGAGCGAAATTCGCAAGCCGAGCAAAACCCGGCTTTTCCACGATCACACTCTGAGTTGATCCGACCTGGGCGTCGAGATGGCGCGCCAGGGCCCGGGCGCCCGCTTCCCGCAGCGCCGCCGCCCGCGCCTTCGCCGTGGCCGGCGCCGTCTGAGGCATCCGCGCTGCAGGCGTTCCGGGGCGCGGCGAGAAGGGGAAGACGTGCAGATAGGCGAGGCCGCAGTCGTCCACGAGCGCCAGGGTGTTGGCGAACATCGCATCGGTTTCTGTGGGAAACCCGGCGATAAGGTCGGCGCCGAACGCGATCTCCGGGCGGCGCGCGCGCAGCCGCTCGCACAGTCTGACCGCGTCGGCGCGGGAGTGGCGGCGCTTCATGCGTTTGAGGATCATGTCGTCACCCGCTTGCAGCGACAGGTGCAGATGCGGCGCGACCCGCGGTTCGGCGGCGACGAAGTCCAGCAACTCCTCGTCTATCTCAACGGCGTCAAGGGAGGACAACCGGAGCCGCGCGAGGTCCGGAACCTTCGTCAGAATGGCGCGCACCAGCCGCCCAAGCTTGGGCGCGCCGGGCAGGTCCGCCCCCCAGCTGGTGATGTCCACCCCCGAAAGCACGACTTCTTGAAAGCCTTGGTCGACGAGGCGCTCGACCTGCGAGACGACCTCGCCGGCCGGGGCGGAACGGGAGTTTCCGCGGCCATAGGGGATGATGCAGAACGTGCAGCGGTGGTCGCAGCCGTTTTGCACCTGCACATGCGCCCGCGCCCGACCGCCGAACGCGTCGATCATGTGGCCTGCGGTCTCCCGCACCGCGAAAATGTCGTTGACCCGCACCCGGGTCTCGCCTGGTCGCGCCCAGGTTTCGGCGGACATTTTCTCATGATTGCCGACCACTTCGTCGACTTCGGGCATGGCGGCGAACATCGCGGGGTCGATTTGCGCAGCGCATCCGGTGACGACGAGATGGGCGTCGGGGCGCGCGCGCCGGGCTTTGCGCACGGCTTGACGGGCTTGGCGGACCGCTTCGCCGGTGACCGCGCAGGTGTTCACCACCACGAGGTTCTCCCGCTCCGCTGCAACGGCGTGCGCGCGGATGACTTCGCTTTCATAGGCGTTGAGACGACAACCGAGCGTGACGATGTCGGGCTTTGCGGCCAGGGCGAGATCGGCTTCGGTTGCGGCGCGATTGGACGACGGTTCGGTCATAAGGACTGCAGAAGTGGGCGAGCAGGCGCTGACGGTCAAGCCATGCCGCGTCTCTCGCCCCTATGGAAGAACCGCGCTAAAGCCAGGACAGCCCTGTCAGCATCCCAAGAGGCCGTCGCCATGCCCGAAACGCCGAAAATCGCCAATCTGGACGACATCGCCGAAGAAACCCATGCGGGGACGGGGCGTTTCGCAGTGCAGTGGAAATCGCTCACCAACGCCATCGGCATGGAGAAGCTCGGCGCGCGGCTGAACCGTGTGCCGCCGGGCCAAACCGCATGGCCCTATCATCGGCATTTCGCCAATGAAGAGCTTGTCATCGTCGTCTCAGGGTCGGGGGCGCTTCGCTATGACGATGTCGAGCATCCCCTTAGGGTCGGGGACGCGGTGGCGTTCCTGGCGAACGGACCCGCCCATCAGGTGAGGAACACCGGGTCTGAGGACCTGGTCTATTGGTGCATCTCCACCCAAATCGTCCCCGACGTGTTCGAATACCCTGACGCGGCGAAGATCGGCGTGATCGCCGGCGGCGCGCCTCCGGGCAAGCGAGGCGATCGCGCCGTCGCGAAATGGTGGCGAGGCGAGGACGACGTGGACTATTGGGAAGGCGAGGAATGACCCTGGGCGGCTAGACCGGTTCTTCCTGGGGTCGGCCGGTCACTTCGCCCTCGAATTCCAGCTCGACCGGACCGGTTTGCAGAACGTGGTCGTCGCTTTCGCGCCATTCCACCACCAATTCTCCGCCATCCAGCGTGACCACGGCGAACCGGTCGCATAGGCCGCGGCGGGACGCCGCCACCACGGCCGCGCAAGCGCCGGTGCCGCAAGCTTGCGTGAGCCCTGCGCCGCGTTCCCAAACGCGCAACCGGATCTGATCGCGCGCCCGGATTTCGGCGAAGCCCACATTGACGCGTTGGGGAAACAGCGGGTGATTTTCGATCAGCGGTCCGACCCGTTCGATGGCGATCGCTGAAACGTCGTCAACGAAGAAGACGCAATGGGGATTGCCCATATTGACGGCGCCGGGGCTGTGAAGGATGGGCTTGTCGATGGGGCCGACCTTCACGTCGATGCGCCGGGTGTCCATGCGCTCGGCGAGCGGAACTTCCTCCCAGCGCAAAAGCGGCGATCCCAAATCGACGCAGACGTCGCGCGCGCCGCGCCGCGACGCCGCCAGCACCCCGGCAAGCGTCTCGATCTTGAGCTGCGCCTGGCCGCTCTCTTCCATCAACAGCCAGGCCACGCAGCGCGCCGCGTTCCCGCAGGCCGCCACCTCCGAGCCGTCAGCGTTCCAAATGCGCATGAACGCGTCGCCGCGAATCGAGGGTTCGATGGCGATCACTTGATCCACGCCCGCCCCGGTGATCGGGTCGGCGATCGCTTGGGCTTGGGCGGGCGTAATCGCCAACGCGCCGCGTCGACGGGCGTCGAACACCGCGAAAGAATTGCCCAGCCCGTTCATTTTGAAGAACCGCATGCGCCGGAGAATACAAGTGTCGGGCCAATTCGTCAGCATTTCGCGGTTTGAGCCCGCTTGGCCCCGCGCCGCGAGCCAGGCCATATGCTTGGGACCATCACCAGGGAGCGCGCCATGCCTGAGACCGCCGTCGACGATCCGCACCAGTGGCTTGAAGAAATCGAAGGCGCTGAGGCCCTAGACCAGGTCAAAGCCTGGAACGCCGCTACGGTGAGCGCGCTTGAGGCCGATCCGCGTTACAAGAGCTTCTACGCCGACGCGCTGGCGATCGCTGAGGCGTCGGACAAAATTCCTTACGGGGCCTATCGGTCCGGCGCGGTCTACAATTTCTGGCAGGACGAGACCCATATCCGAGGCCTTTTGCGGCGCACGTCCCTAGAGAACTACCTGTCCGACGCGCCCGCATGGGAGACGCTGCTCAGCATCGACGCTCTCGCCAAAGCGGATGGTGAGAACTGGGTCTACAAAGGCTCGACCTGCCTTCCGCCGGACTATGCGCACTGCATGCTGACGCTGTCGCGCGGCGGTCTGGACGCCTCGGAGCGGCGCGAATGGAGCCATGCGGACAAAGCCTTTGTCGAGGGCGGCTTTTTCCTTCCCGAAGCCAAAGCGGGATTGGCCTGGCTGACGGCGAACGAGTTGTTGGTGGCGACCGATTGGGGCGAGGGCACGATGACGGCCTCGGGCTACCCGTTCGTGGTCAAGCGGTTGGCGCGCGGCCAAGCGCTGGCGGATGCGCGCGAAGCGCTTCGCGGCAAGCCGGAGGATGTCGGGGTTTGGCCCGCTCGCATTGAGACGGAGACGGCGGTGGAGGCCCTCGCCGTACAGTCGCTGGACTTTCACGAGCGCGCTTATTGGCGTTTGCCCGAGGGCGCCGATCCGATAGCGCTCGACCTGCCGCGACGCTCGACGCTGCTTGAGTGGTTTTCTGGCGAGATCGTCTTTTCACTCGAGGAGGATTGGACGCCGGAGCCTGGCGGGCCCGCCTATGAGCGCGGCGCGCTCTTGTCTATGCCGTGGGAGGACGTCGCCGCCGGCGGGCGCGGGCGAATCCGGGTGGTCCATGCGCCGGGTCCGCGGGAATCCTTGGGTTCGGTCACGCGAACCAAATCGCGGTTGCTCGTGGTCATCTACGAAAATGTGCGCGGCTTCGCCTACGCCTATGACTTCGATGGCGAGCGCTGGAACCGCAAGCGGCTCGGCTTGCCTGAACACGGCGCCGTCGATGTCGCCTCAGCCTATCGCGACAGCGACGTGGCCTTTTTCAACGCTGAGAGCTTCCTGCAACCCAGCACGCTGATCGCGTTGGACGTCGCGACCGGCGAAGAAATCGGCGCCAAGGCGTTGCCCGCAAGGTTTTCCGCGGACGGTCTCAGCGTCGATCAACATGAAGCCGCGGCCCCGGATGGGGAGCGGATCCCGTATTTCCTCGTTCGCCGCGCCGACGCGCCCCGAAACGGAGAAACGCCGACCTTGCTCTACGGCTATGGCGGTTTCGAAATCTCCATGACGCCAAGTTATTCGGGCATTCGCGGCAAGCTTTGGCTGGAGCGGGGCGGGGCGTTCGCCTTGGCCAATATCCGCGGGGGCGGGGAGTTCGGTCCGGCGTGGCATCAAGCGGCGTTGAAGACCAAGCGGCAAACGGCCTTCGACGACATGATCGCCGTGGCCGAGGATCTTGTTGGCAGCGACTTCACCTCGCCGCGCCGTTTGGGCGTGATGGGCGGGTCGAACGGGGGCTTGTTGGTCGGCGCGCTTTACGTGCAACGGCCGGACTTGTTTCAGGCTGTGGTCTGCCAGGTCCCGCTGCTTGACATGTTGCGTTATCACAAGCTGTTGGCGGGCGCGTCTTGGGTGGGAGAGTACGGCCACCCCGACATTCCCTCCGAGCGCGCGCATCTGGAGCGGATTTCGCCCTACCACAATGTCAGGCGCGACCGGGAATACCCCGAGATCTTCTTCGTCACCTCGACGAAAGATGACCGCGTCCACCCCGGCCACGCGCGCAAGATGGCCGCCTTGCTTGAGGCTCAGGGACATCCGTTCCGCTATTACGAAAACATCGACGGGGGGCATTCCGCCGCGGCCAATCTGCGCGAGGTCGCACGCCGCACCGCGCTCGAATTCACATGGTTGTCGCAGAAACTGATGGATTGAGGGGCGACCCGCGGACGTCTGGTGTCCCTGACATTGTGTCAAGCATAGTTGTCTTTTTGCGGTGCTCTTGCTATGTCAAGGATACTTGACCAGGGGCCGATGGCCGCCTGCGCGTGATCCTGGAGCGTCGCCATGCGAAAACCCCATTCCGTCGGGTCTTTGACGGCCCTGCTTATTGCGGTCGTCGTCGCCCTCGCCGCAGAAAATCCCACAGAGGCGGGATGGGCGGATGAGCCGCCCAACGCCTTGACGTTCGAGACGCGCGGGCAGGGGGCGCCGGTCGTGTTCCTCCCGGGGCTCGCCTCGCCGGCTGCGGTCTGGGGCCCTGCGGCGACCGCGCTTGAGGGCGACCATGAAACCCATCTCGGTCAGCTGTCTGGTTTCGCGGGGACCGCGCCCCGCGATTGGGAAAGCGGGATCTTGGAGGAAGCCGTCGCGGCGTTGGTCGCGCATCTGGAGGCGGCGGCGCCGGACGGCGCGACGGTGGTCGGTCACTCCATGGGCGGGCTCATCGGTCTGATGGCGTCGCTCGAACGCCCCGAGCTTTTCGAGCGTCTCGTCATCGTCGACGCTTTGCCGTTCTACAGCGTGCTGATGTTCGGGCATGTCGCCAGCGCGGAAGGGGTCGAGCCCTTCGCGGCGCAGTTCAGAGACCAGCTTTTGGCCATGGATGCGGCCGCTTTCGAAACCCAGCAACGGGGGACCGCCCAGGTCCTCGCCGCGTCGCCTGACGCGCAAGAGAGCATCGTCGCGTGGTCGCTCGACAGCGATCGCGTCACCATGGCCCAAGCGATGTATGAGGTGATGACCACGGATTTGCGGGAGCGTTTGGTGGAGGCGCAGACGCCGACGACGGTGATTGTCGGCTGGCATCCCGAAGGCCCCTTCCCACGCGATTCCACGTCGCTCTATTGGGCGGACAATTATCAGGGCCATCCCGATGTTGAGATCGTTCTGGTCGATGGCGCCCGCCACTTCGTGATGCTCGACCAACCCGAGAGGTTTCTCCAGGCGCTGCGCGCCGCCATCGCACCGTGAGCCGCCTCGCGCCCGCGCCGTCATCGCGCGGGCGCCCCTTGCCGTTCGCACGAGCGTCTATACGCTGGCCGCGCGAAGTCACGCGGGGAGGTCGCGCATGCGATGGTGGTTCGGCACGCCTTTGTGGGCGCGGGTGATCGGCGGGTTGGCGCTTGGGCTCATCGTTGGGCTGGTGTTGCGGTACACGCTTGGGTTTGAAGTCGACGCCGACACCGGCGAGAGGCTGCTGGACGCAGAAGGCGACCCGATCTGGGCGAGCATCGGCGTAGCGGAAACCTGGTTCGATCCCATTGGAGACGCCTTCGTACGGGTGATCCGTATGCTCGTCGTCCCCCTCATCTTCTTCACGCTCGTCTCAGGCGTCGTCGCCATGGGCGACCCAAAGCGCCTTGGTTCGCTCGGCGGCCGCGCCATAGCCTTGTATATGGGCACCACGGTGTTCGCCGTCACATTCGGGCTTCTGATGGCGACCATCTTGCGTCCCGGGGTTGGGGTGGACGTATCCGGGGCCAATCAGGAACGCGCTGCGGCGATGAGCGAGTTCGCGGCCACCGAACAGCCGGGATTGGTCGAGCGCCTGGTTAACATCATTCCGACCAACCCTGTTGAAGCGCTCGCGGCCGGAGACGTGCTCGCGATCATTTTCTTCGCCATCATTTTCGGCGTCGGCGTCATCGTGGCGCGTGAGGCGGGCAAGCCCGTCGCCGACTTCATGACCTCCGCCGCGGACGTGATGATCAAAGTCACCGAGTTTATCATGGAAGTTGCGCCCATTGGCGTGTTCGCGCTGATTGTCGGGGTGATGGCCAAGCAAGGCTTGGGTATTCTCGACAATCTTCTTTTGCTCGCGCTCGCGCTATATTCGGCGTGCTTGCTCCATATGCTTATCACCTATGGCGGCCTGGTGAGGTTCATTCTCGGCCTGCCGCTTATCCGCTTTTTCCGCGGCATGGCGGACGCGATTGCGGTGGCGTTTTCGACCGCGTCGAGCTACGCGACCTTGCCCGTGACCATTGCAAACGCGGTTGAAAACCTCGGCATCAAGCGGCCGGTCGCGTCGTCTGTTTTGCCTCTGGGGTCCACGGTCAATATGGACGGCACTGCGCTCTACCAGGGCATCATTGCGGTGTTCGCCGCCCAGGTGTTCGGCGTCGATTTGACGTTCGGCCAATATGTCATGGTTGCGTTGACGGCCACGCTTGTGTCGATCGGCACCGCTGGCATCCCGTCGGTCAGCCTTTTCTTGGCCTTCATCACCCTTCAGGTTGTGGGCGTGGAAGGTCGGGACGCCGCCATGATCGTCGCATTCATTTTCCCCTTCGACCGCATCCTCGACATGATGCGCACCGCCACCAACATTTCCGGCGATGCGGCGGTCGCTACTGCTGTGGCGAAGTGGGAAGGCGAACTCGACGAAGAGGTCTTCCGCACCCCGGCGCGGATTTAGGCGTCGGGAGCCTGGCGGGAGACGGCCCATGCGCATCGTGATCGCCCTGGCCGTCGCCTATGCCGGGGTTCTTATGGCGGCCTGGGCGTTCCAAGCCCGGTTCCTCTATTTTCCCGATGCGCGGCGCATCACTCCCGCCGCGGCGGGCTTGGCCGACATCCGTGACGTGGCGTTGTCAGCCGACGACGGCGTGTCGGTCGTCACCTGGCGCGCCGCCCCGGACGAGCCGGGCGGGCCAGTGATCCTCTATCTTCACGGCAACGCCTCGAATATCGCCAATCGGGCGCCGCTCTTAGCGCGCTTCCGGAGCCAGGGCTGGGGCGTGGCGGCGTTGTCCTATCGCGGCTATGGCGGCTCGGGCGGGCGACCCTCGGAGCGGGCCAATGTCGCGGACGCCTTGTCGCTCTACGACGCGCTACGCGAAGAGGGCGTCGCCGCCTCGCAAATCGTCGTGTACGGCGAATCTTTAGGCTCCGGCGTCGCGGTCCAGCTCGCCGCGTCGCGGGACGTCGCAGGGGTTGTCCTGCAAGCGCCATACGCTTCGGTGCTCGACATGGCCCGGATGCGGGCGCCGTTCCTACTGCCGGATCTTCTGTTGCGCGACCGGTACGACTCCCTTGCCGTCATCGGCGATATCGACGCGCCTTTGCTGTGGCTGCACGGGACGGCTGACGTCGTCATTCCGCTTCGGTCGGGCCGGCGTTTGTTCGATGCCGCTGCAGGGCCGAAGACCGCGCACATCGTGGAGGGCGCCGGCCACAACGCTCTGTTCGCCGAAACGATTTTCGAGCAAGCGATCCGCCCCTTCGTCGCCGCCCTCTCGCAGTGAGAGAATCGGCCGGACTTGCAAGTATTTCTCAAGTAATCCCGGCTAGCCTCCCGGCATGACGCCTCTCCGCGACGATCTCGCCGTTCGAGCCGACGCCGCCCTCGCGATCCGAAAGGTCGCTGAGACCCGCGTGCGCGGCATCGGCGTGCGCATCGGTTTCGCCGTGTTCGGGCTCGCCCTGGCGACTTGGTTCGGGGAAATTTTGGCCGCGATCGTCTGGATCACCGTCGTCACGGCGACCCAGATTATCGACCAGGCGATCTATCGGCGGATTCTCAAGCGGCCTTCAGACCCTACGCGCTTTGAAGTCATCAGCTGCCACGTCTCGGCCTTCGCCGCCACCGTGGCTTACTCCGGCATCTCCGGCATCATGTGGTTCACCAACGCCAGCGGCGCCCAGGCCTTTGTGATGGCGTGGCTGTGCGGGGCGACGCTTCACGTCATCATCCAGATGCATCAGCATCGCGGCGTCATGCTCGCCGCGCTCGCGGGCCATCTGGGTTATATGCTCGGCCTCCCATTGTGGAGTTTGGCGACGGGGACAGGGTTGAGCGTGAGCGGGGGCGCCGCGGTGATGCTGTCGGTCGCCGCTTTCGCGACCCACGCCGTCGCAGCCTATCGGCTTTACGACCAGGCGAGCGCC
This sequence comes from uncultured Caulobacterales bacterium, assembly GCA_964483375.1. GTDB lineage: Bacteria > Pseudomonadota > Alphaproteobacteria > Caulobacterales > Maricaulaceae > JAUIEH01. Next base: position 645 of record CAZABJ010000030.1, on the reverse strand, counting down.
TCACTGCGCAAAGCCAGCTTGGAGGCCGAAAAGCGCCGCCGGGTGGCGGAAGAGGCGAACCATGCCAAGTCCGCTTTTCTCGCGGTTATGAGCCATGAGCTTCGCACCCCGATGAACGGCGTGCTCGGCATGACGCGCGCGCTCGGCGCCACGACGTTGGATGAGCGCCAGAAGGACTATGTCGACACGGTCCTTGACTCCGGGGAGATGCTGCTGGCGTTGCTCAACGATATTCTTGACGCCTCGAAAATCGAGGCCGGGCGCATGGAGGTGAAGCGCGCGCGCATGGACCTCCACGCGCTTGTCGACCATGTTTCATCAATGTGGTCGGCGCAGGCCCGTGCAAAGGGCCTCAGCTTTACCGTCGAGATGGAGCCTGAGACGCCGCGATGGATTTCGTGCGACCCGGTTCGGCTCCGCCAAATCCTGTTCAACCTGCTCTCCAATGCGGTGAAATTCACCCAAGAGGGCGGGGTGCGGGTGCAAGTGAGGGCGTCGGCCCAAGCCGGCGATGAACGGACGATCGAATTTTCGGTCATCGACACCGGTCCCGGCATCGCACCCGAAGACTCAGAGCGCTTGTTCAACGCCTTTGAACAGGCGGACTCCTCCACGACGCGGCAATTCGGCGGAACCGGCCTTGGG
>CAZABJ010000029.1:6091-33106 GCA_964483375.1 uncultured Caulobacterales bacterium | reverse complement strand
AGAGCCGGGCGAAGGAGCGCATCTTCTCGTTCCGCAACGACAACCACGCCTGGGATCCCCGTAATCAGCGCCCGGAGCTTTGGCGCATCTTCAACACCCGCATCAGGCCGGGGGAGAGCATTCGCGTGTTTCCGCTCTCCAATTGGACCGAAGTGGATATCTGGCAGTACATCCGAGAAGAGGCGATCCCGATCGTCCCGCTCTATTACGCCGGCGTTCGCCCGGTGGTGGAGCGGGACGGCACGCTCATCATGGTCGATGACGAACGCATGAAGCTTGCGCCCGGCGAAACCCCGGAAATGAAGTCGGTGCGGTTTCGCACGCTGGGCTGCTATCCGCTCACCGGCGCGGTGGAAAGCGTCGCCGCGACGTTGGACGACATCGTGTTGGAGATGCTGGCGGTGCGAACGTCCGAACGCGCCGGCCGGCTTATCGATTTCGACGAAGCCGCCTCGATGGAGAAGAAAAAGCGCGAGGGGTATTTCTGATGTCCGCCGCGCCTCCGCTCAGCGCTGCGCAGGAACGTTTGGCCCGCGCGGGTCAACGCGGGGTCCTGCGCCTCATCACGTGTGGTTCGGTGGATGACGGCAAGTCGACGCTGATCGGGCGTCTCTTATTTGATTCCAAGCTCTTGTTTGAAGATCAAGTCGCCGTCCTCGCCCACGACTCCAAGCGTCACGGCACCACCGGCGACGAATATGATTTCGCGCTTCTGCTCGACGGGCTTGAGGCCGAACGAGAGCAAGGCATCACCATCGACGTCGCCTATCGCTTTTTCAGCACCGAAAAGCGGAAGTTCATCGTCGCCGACACGCCGGGCCACGAACAATACACGCGCAACATGGCGACGGGGGCCTCCACCGCGGATCTCGCCGTCATCCTTATCGACGCGCGTAAAGGCGTGCTGCCGCAGACCCGCCGGCACAGCTACATCGCGGACATGATGGGCATTCGCCATGCGGTGCTGGCGGTCAATAAGATGGATCTGGTCGACCATTCCCGCGCGCGGTTTCACCAAATCGCCGCCGATTACATGGCGATCGTGGAGGAGCTGTCCTTCGCCTCCGTCTTGGCCATCCCGATGTCGGCGCGGTTCGGGGATAATATCTTCGCGCGCTCCGCCGCCATGCCCTGGCATGACGGCCCGACGCTCATGGAGCATCTCGAAAGCGTCGAGGCCGCCAGCGAGGACGGGGCGGGGTTTCCGTTCCGATTTCCCGTGCAGTTGGTGAACCGCCCCAGCCACGACTTCCGCGGCTTCGCCGGCGGGGTGGCCGCCGGCGTGGTTCGTCCCGGCGACGAAGTCCGGGTCGCCCATAGCGGAAAGATCGCCAAGGTCGCGCGCATCGTCACGCCCGAGGCGGACCTCGCCGAGGCCCGAGCGGGGCAGGCTGTCACGCTGGTGCTCGATCGGGAGATCGACATCGCCCGAGGCGATATGCTGGTCGACCCGCAGCGCCCCGCCGAGGTGTCCAACCAATTCGCCGCGGAACTCCTATGGATGGCCGAGGAGGAGATGCTCCCGGGCCGCTCATACCTCCTAAAGGCCGGCGCGCAGACAACGCCTGTCTCCGTCACCGCGCTGAAGCATAAGCTGAACGTCAACAGCTACGCCAAGGAGCCGGGCAAAAGCTTGGCGTTAAACGAAATCGGCGTCTGCACCTTGTCCGCCGCCCGCGCCATCGCGTTCGACGCCTATGCTGAGCAGCGCGAAACCGGCTCGTTCATTCTCATCGATCGCTTCACCAACCAGACGGTGGCGGCGGGCATGATCGAGTTTTCGCTACGGCGGGCGGGCAACATTCACGCCTACGCCATGGACGTAAACAAGGCTCGCCGCGCGGAGCTCAAAGGGCAGAAGCCCGCGATAATCTGGTTCACCGGACTGTCGGGCGCCGGGAAATCAACCATCGCCAATCTCGTAGAGCGAAAGCTGGCCGAGCGGGGTCGCCACACCTATTCGCTTGACGGCGACAATGTGCGCCAAGGCCTGAACAAGGATCTGGGTTTCACGGCCGCCGACCGGGTGGAGAACATTCGCCGGATCGGCGAAGTCGCGAAACTGTTCGCCGACGCTGGGTTGATCGTGACCTGCTCGTTCATTTCGCCGTTCCGGGCGGAGCGCGACATGGTGCGTGAACTCGTCGAGGCGGGAGAGTTTCTCGAGGTCTTTGTGGATGCGCCCCTGGCGCTGTGTATCGAGCGCGACCCCAAGGGTCTCTATCGGAAGGCTTTGGCTGGGGAGCTGAAGAACTTCACCGGTTTCGACAGCCCCTATGAGGTTCCCGAACGCCCCGAGATGCATCTTAAGACAGCCGAAATCAGCGCCGAGGAGGCCGCCGAGCGCGTCATCGCGCGGCTTATCGAAAACGGCCTCATCACCTAAATCGCCGCGCCGGACCGCAGCCGGGGCGGGGCGCCGCGGCGGCTTGCCAGCCAGGGGCGGCGTCTGGCGGTATAATGGGCCGCGCGTCAGGTCGCGGTCTCTCCGGGTGACGAGGGTCGGTTGAAAGAACACGACGAGATCATAATCGCGTTGCGTCGCATCACGCGCGCCATCGATTTGCATTCCAAGCGGCTGGTTAAGACCACCGGTTTAACCGCGCCGCAATTGGTGATCCTGCAAGCGCTCGACCGGGCGGGCGAGGCGAGCCCGAGCACGCTCGCCAAAACCGTGTCTCTCAGCCAGCCGACGGTCACCACCATTCTCGACCGGCTCGAGCGCCAAGGGCTGCTGACCCGCGAGCGCTCGGCGAATGATAAGCGCCGGGTTTATGTCCGCCTCACCGACAGCGGCGCGCGCGCGGTCAGCAAGGGCTCTCCGGAGCTGCTGCAGGCAGGGTTTCTGCGGGAGTTCCGCCGGCTGGAATCGTGGGAGCGGCACATGTTGATCGCCGCGCTCCAGCGGGTCGCAGAGCTCATGGATGCACAAGATCTCGACGCGGCCGCGATCTTGGACGCAGGTGAACTCTTAGAGGACTAACAAACCGCGCCAGGGGCCGCGCCGCGCGTGCTCTCTTGGACACACCTCAGGCCTTTCGAGGTCAATCGGTTTGTAACCCTCCCGGCGATCGGCTATCCGTACATTTCCCGTGGGGGGACATATCCATTCGCTAAGCCTGCGCTTTCAGCCCGAAATTTCGAGCGCTCAGGTTCGGCCGCGTAGCCGCGCAGGCGGCGAGCATGGCGGCCTTGGATAAATTCGACCTGGAAGGATTAAGATGCTTAAGCGCCGTCTGCTCAACACCGTGTTCGCCACTTCCGCCGCCGTTGTTGGTCTCGGCGCCGCGCAGGCTCAGGTGGAAGTCATCGAGGTGACGTCGACGAAAACCGAAGCGGACTCGCAGAGCATCCCCGTCGCGCTTAACGCCGTCAGCGCCACGACGCTGGATGAGCTGAACATCACCAGCTTCGACGACTATGTCCGGTACCTGCCGAATGTGACATTCGGCGGCCGCGGCCCGGGCCAAAACACCGTTTACATCCGCGGCATGGCGGTTCAGCCGATTTCGGTGCTGTTGTCCGGCGCGCAGGGCACGAGCCCGAACGTCGCGTTTTACCTTGACGAACAGCCGGTGACCGCGCCGGGCCGCAACCTCGACATTTACGCTGCGGACTTGCAGCGCATCGAGGTGCTGCCGGGGCCGCAAGGGACGCTGTTCGGGGCGTCGTCACAGGCCGGCACCATTCGCCTCATCACCAACCGCCCTGACTACTCAGGCTTCGGCGCGGGCTTTGACGCTTCGTTCGGCTTCACTGAAGGCGGCGAAGAAAGCACCGGCGTAGAGGCCTACATCAACCTGCCGATCACCGACCAATTCGCGCTGCGCGGCGTGGTCTATTCCATCAACCAGGGCGGCTATATCGACAACGTTCCGGGGACCTTCACCACCGATCCGTCGATCAATCCGGACTCCACCGCCATCCCCGACGCCGTGTCTTACGAAGTCGCCGACAACGCCCTGTTGGTCGAAGAGGACTTCAACGACAGCTCCTATGAGGGCTTCCGTCTGAGCGGCGCGTATCTCTTCAACGATGATTGGGAACTTATCGTTCAGCACACCAATCAGACGCTCGAAGCCGACGGGGTGTTCGACTATGACCCCGAGGTCGGCGATCTGCAGGTGAGCCGCTTCTTCCGGGATTCGCTGACGGATGAGTTCGGTCTCACCACCTGGACGCTGGAAGGGCGCCTGGGGATGCTCGACGCCGTTTATACCGGCGGATATCTCGATCGCGAGATCAACCAGTCGGTGGACTACACCGGTTACAATAATTCCGGCGCGTTCATCAGCTACTACACCTGCACCTACACCAGCACCGGAGCGGGAGCCGCCGCCGACGCCGCCCAGGCCGCGTTCTTGACCCCGGGCGGTCGGGAGTGTCTCGACCCCACCAAAGGCGCGGTGATTTTCCAAGAGCAGACGCGGAACACCCACGAGTTCCGCATTTCTACGCCGCAAGAATACCGGTTCCGTCTCACGGCCGGCGTTTTCTACGACGACTTTGAAATCCAAACGCAAGACGACTTTTTCTACCTCGCCACCGCCGATCTCGGTTTCGCGCCTAACGCGCCCATCGCAGCGGCGAACAGCATCAATCCCAACGCCCGGCCCGCCGGCGTCGCGTTCTTCAACGACATCACCCGCAGCGAAGAACAAATCGCGGTGTTCGGCGAGGCGACCTTCGACATCATTCCGAACACGCTGTCGGCCACCTTCGGCGCGCGCTACTACGACATCGATTCCGACTTCACCGGCTCGTCGAACTTCGCTAACGGCGTCTTCACCACGCCTGAGATTGCGCTCGACGATCAAGATTCCGGTCGGGACTACGACGTGTCCGGCGGGCATACGCCTGAACCGCTCAACCAGACCGACACGATTTATCGCTTCACCCTGAGCTGGACGCCCAATGACGACCTGCTGCTCTACGGCACATGGTCGGAAGGCTTCCGCCCGGGCGGCTTCAACCGGGGCGGCGGGCTCGCTTCGGTCAATCCCGCTTTCCCGACGGTGGAGACCACCTACGGCACCGACGACGTGACCAATTGGGAGTTCGGCTGGAAGTCGCTGTGGTCGGGCGGGGACCTGCTCATCAACGGCAACGTCTACTTCATCGAATGGTCCGACATGCAGGTCTCGCGGTTCGACCCTGAGAACGTGTCGATCCTGACCTTCATCGAAAACGCGGCCGACTCCGAGATTTTCGGCATCGAAGCCGACGCGGTGTGGACGGCGACGGAGAACATCACGCTGTTCGGCGCGCTGTCTTACAACGACACCGAGCTGACCGACGTGTCCGCGCAAATCGTCGAGCTTGCTCCCATCGGAAGCGAACTGCCGTTGGTGCCGGAGTTCCAGGCCACCGCGCGGGCCCGGTATGACTGGATGATCGGGGACTATGACGCGTTCGGCCAAGTCGGTTTCCAATATGCCGGCGAAAGCTTCTCCTCATTGATCGAAGCGGTGCGGGAGCGGCAGGATTCCTACTTCACGACCGATCTCTCCGCCGGGTTCGGCCGAGATGGTTGGCGCGCCGAGGTATTCATCGAAAACCTGACCGATGAGCGGGCTGAATTGTTCATCAACGAACAGGATGACATCCGCCGCATCACCACCAACCGGCCGCGGACAGTCACCTTCCGGGTGTCGGCTGACTTCTAGCCGACACGGTTCGACGTCAGACGCTACAGTGTAAGGCGGCGCGGCCGGGTAGGGCTGCGCCGCTTGTTTTTGATCCGCTGATGAGGCCGACGTGTCCTCCAATGCCGAGGTCCAGGCGAGTGTCGCTGCCCAAACCGCTGTGGCGGAGGCGAACCAGCGCCTGCGCGCGGGGGACTTCGCCGGCGCATGCGCTGCGGCCCAACGTGCGCTCGACATCGCGCCTGACGACGCCGAAGCGCAGTACCTCCTCGCCGTCGCCAACCGGTATCGAAAGGCGTATCCCGACGCGCTCGCCGCGGTTGCGGCGCTTAAGCGCGCGTCGCCGGGCTATGGCCGCGCATTTCAGGAGGAAGGCCATATCCTCCGCGCGACAGGCGATGACGCGGGAGCGCGCCAAGCCTATGAGCACGCCGTCGCCCTCAATCCGGCGTTGACGGCGAGTTGGCGGGCGCTGGCCGACATTCATGACGACCCCGCCGCCGCCGACCGCGCCCGCGCGCACGCCCAGCGTCTCGCCGCGCTGCCGCCGGAGCTGGTGTCGGTGAACAGCTTCATGCATGAGGGCAAACTCTACAAAGCCGAACGCTTGTGCCGGGCGTATCTGCAAAAGAGACCCAACGACGTTGAAGCGATGCGCCTCTTGGCCAATCTCGGCGCTCGCCTGGGCGTCTATGACGACGCTGAGTTTCTTCTCGAAAGCGCGCTCGAGTTTCAGCCGGATTTCCTGCTCGCGCGCATCGACTATGTCGATGTTCTGCAGAAGCGTCAGAAGTTCACGCGCGCGCTGGCGGAAGCCCGCGCCGTCTTGGCCGTCGATCCGGACAACCCCGCTTTTCAGACCATGGTCGCCAATCAATGCGCCGCGGTCGGGCTTTATGACGAAGCGCTGTCAATCTACGACGCAGCGCTGTCGCGGCTGGGCCCCAATCCCCATGTCCATCTCGCCCGGGGCCATGCGCTGAAAACGATCGGGCGCCAGACGGACGCGATTGCGGCCTATCGTGCGGCGGCGACGATGAAGGCGGATCTTGGCGACGCCTATTGGAGCCTTGCGAACCTGAAGACGTTCCGGTTCGAGGATGACGAGCTTGCGCGCATGGAGGCGGCGGAAGCCGCTCAAACGACCCAAGAAGACGACCGCATCCATCTGTGCTTCGCCTTGGGCAAGGCGCATGAGGACCGCCAGTCGTTCGAGGCCAGTTTCGCTTATTACCAACGCGGCAACGCGCTTAAGCGAGCGAAGCTGCGCTATGACGCCGACCGCATGGACGCAGATTTCGCGCGTCAGAAAGCCGTTTGCGACACGGACTATTTCGCGGGCCTGAGCGGAGGAGGGCACCCTGCGCCGGACCCGATTTTCATCGTAGGCCTGCCCCGCGCGGGTTCGACCCTGGTGGAGCAAATCCTCGCCTCCCATAGCCAAGTCGATGGCACGCTCGAGCTGCCCAACATTCTCGCGCTCGCTCATCGTTTGAACGGCAGACGCCGGGTGGACGAAGAACCGCTCTATCCCGCCGTCTTGACTGACCTGAGCGAAGAGCAGCGCGCCAAGCTTGGGGCGGAATTCATTGCGGACACGCGCGTGCATCGCAAGAACGCGCCGTTCTTCACCGACAAAATGCCGAACAATTTCCGGCATATCGGGCTCATTCTATCGATCTTGCCGAACGCCAAAATCATCGACGCGCGCCGGGAGGCGACCGCGTGTTGTTTCGCGGGGTTCAAGCAGCTTTTCGCCGAGGGCCAGGAGTTCACCTACGACCTGGAGGACGTCGCCCGGTATTACCGGGGTTATGTGGACCTGATGGACCATTGGGAGCGTATGGCGCCGGGTAAGATTTTGCGGGTTCAATACGAGGAAGTGGTTGCCGACCTCGAGACCCAAGTGCGGCGTCTGCTCGAATTTTGCGCTTTGGACTTTGAAGCGGCCTGCGTGGACTTTCACAAAACCAAGCGGGACGTTCGCACCGCGAGCTCCGAACAGGTTCGCCAGCCGATTTTCACCTCCGGCGTGGAGCAGTGGCGGAATTACGAGCCCTGGCTGGAGCCGCTCAAACGAGCCTTGGCGGCGGCTTGAGCCTGGTTTCGGAAGGCGACGCAGACAGTCATCACAATTTGATTTTGCCGATCACGGCGATATTGCGTACGCCGCCTCGTACGCGCGGGCCGGCTGCGGCGCGCGCCAATGGAGAATAAGGCGATGCAGTCGAAGACTCGGTCTGGATGGACCGCCATGGCGATGGCGATGGTTCTGGCATTGTGGGGCGGGGGCGTTGCGCCTGCCTTTGCGCAGTCCGCGACCGAAGCGGCTGAGGCGCGACAGGCCGAAACGGCGGTCGAGCCGCCCGCTATCGCGCAAACCGAAGACGCGCCCCTCTCCACCCCGTTGATGTCCCGTTTCGTCATCGATGAAATCGTGCGGTTGCGTGCGGATCTCGAGCGCACGCGGGCTGATTTGATCGAACGCCAAAATGAGCGCGAATACGCCATTGCGCGTGAGGCGACCGCCTATGCACGCAACGCCATTGAGGTGTTTTTCTTCGTCATCACCGCGGTGGCTTCTTTGGCGGCGTTGATTGGCTGGAACACGCTCCGAGACGTCAAAAAACGTATTCGCGAAGTGGCGGAGAAGAGAGTGGAGCTGATTACCTCGGGATATGCGCAAAGGCTCGAGGCGCTTGAAGAGGAGTTGAAGGAAAAATCCGCGACGCTGCGTTTGACGCAAAAAGAAATCGACGAGACCAACGCCATTCACTCGCTTTGGCTACGGGCCGGTCAAGAACCTTCCGATGCCGGAAAGATCTCCGTTTATGACGAGATCCTGCGGGTTCGGCCCGACGACGTGGAGGCGCTCACCTTCAAGGCCGACGCCGCCTTGGGGCTGAACGAACCGCAATGGGCGATCAGTTTGGCCAATCGAGCCTTGGCGATTGATCCAGGCAACGCCCAGGCCCATTACCACCGCGCTTGCGCTCTGGCCTGGACGGATCGCGACGTGGAAGCGCTGGAGGATTTGGCGATAGCGATCAGCGCTTCAGACGCGTTCCGGGAGCTTGCTCTGTCAGATCCGGCTTTCCAGCGGATCCGCGAGACCGAACGCTTTCAGACCGTGCTTGGCGGCGAGCAAATCGTGCCGATCGCCGGCGCCGGGAAAACCGAAGCGCTTAACGAAAACGCGGCCTAGCGGTCGCAAGTCATGAGCGGCAGCGTGACCCGCGCTTCGAGCCCGCCGCCCGTTGCGTTGGCGAGTGAGAGCGTGCCGGCTGCGCGGTCGATCACCGCTTTGGCGATGGCCAGGCCAAGACCTGTCCCGCCGGTGTCGCGCGAGCGAGAGCTTTCAAGCCGCGCGTAGGGCTCGAACAACCGCGGAATGTCGTCCTCAGGCACGCCTGGCCCGTCATCCCGCACCACCAGCCTCGCCCTGTCGGCGTCTCGCGTCAGGGATACGTCCGCCCGCCCGCCATACCGCACGCCGTTGTCGACGAGATTGGCGAGCGCCCGTTTGAGATCGCCGCGCGACGCGCGCACGGGGAGGGGGCCCTCGGCGATGACCTGGACCGTCACGGGGTCTCCGGATTCCTGACGTTCCGCCGCGATTTCTTCGACCAAGGCAGCCAAATCGCTCGTCGCTTCGCTTGGCGGGGCGTCCACCGCCCGGGCCAGAGCGAGGGTGTCTTCGATCATCGCCGTCATGTCCGTGACGTCGCGCATGGCTTTCTCGCGCTGGGATTCGTCTTCGATGAACTCCGCGCGCATGCGCAGCCGGGTGAGATAGGTGCGCAGATCATGCGCGATCGCTGCGAGGGTTCGGGTCCGTTCGCCCATCAAACGCCGCAATTCGCGCTGCATGGCGTTGAAGGCGGCGGCGAGTTCGCGAACCGTGCGCGGCCCGCGTTCAGGCATGGGCGGAGCGTCGAGATCGCGGGACAACCGTTCCGCCGCCATCGCCATGTCGCGCAGCGGCCGCGCCGTGGCGAGCGACGCCCAGACAAGCGCTGCGAGCAACGCCAAGCCAACGACCGAACTCACCAAAGCGCTCAAATTCATCACGAGGTGCCGCTGGTAAACGGGGCTGGGCTGGACCAGCAAGCCCGCGCCGTCCGCGAGCCGTATGACGATGAGGAAATCCTGGGCCATGAGCTGACCGTCGGCGTCCCGGCCGATCCGCCAACCCCCATTATTGCGGCTGTACACCCGGAACGGCCGATCACCCAAAACTGAGCGGTAGTTGGCGATGATGGGTCGGAAAACCGCTAGGGGCTCGCCCCGTTCGTTCTGGCTTTCGAGCTCGTTTTCGTAGACGTTGATGACGTCGAAGGTGATGAAGGGCGAGGACATCGCGTCCAACGCTTGATCGTGCTGGGCGGGGGGCAGCTGTTCTAGAAGCAAGACGGCCGCCTGGGCTTGCTCGATGATCGGCCGCTCGGCCAGGTCTGGAATATCGCGCGCGCGCATCACCGCGCCGGTGGCGGCCATCAAAAACTGCAGCCCGATCAGCGCGGCGAGGCCGACGATGAGAAACCGGAACCACGCGCCGTCGCTGAGGCTCATCACTCAGCGCTCGCGGCGAACGTCGGCGGCGAACATATAGCCGTCGCCGCGGATGGTTTTGATCAGAGCGGGATCGCGCGGGTCGTCGCCCAGCTTTCTTCGGAGCCGAGAAAGCTGCACGTCGATGGCCCGGTCCACCAGCGCGGCGTCGGGACCGCGGGTGAGGTCCAAAAGCTGCTCGCGCGACAACACGCGCCGGGGGCGCCGTGCGAAAGCGGCGAGCAAGGCGAATTCGCCTGACGAAAGATCGACCACCGCGCCGGCGGCGTCGGTCAGCACCCGACCGTCCACATCCAGCCGCCAAGTCTCAAAAGCCAGCACCTCGCGCGGCGACTGCGCGACCAGGGGCGCTTCTTGCTCCATGGCGCCGCGACGCATCACCGCTTTGATGCGGGCGGCGAGCTCGCGCGGGTTGAACGGCTTGGCGAGGTAATCGTCCGCGCCGATCTCCAATCCGATGATGCGGTCGAGATCGTCGCCCCGCGCCGACAAGATAATGATCGGCGCCACCTTCTCCGCACTCAAGCGGCGGCAGATGGAAAGCCCGTCTTCGCCGGGCATCATGACATCGAGAATGATCAAGTCCGGCCGCACGTCAGCCAAGAGCGCGTCCAGCGAGAGGCCGTCTCGACACGCCCGCACGTCATAGCCCTCTTTGGCGAGGTATGCCGTCAGCAGGTCGCGGATTTCCGCGTCGTCTTCCACGACGGCGATCAGGGGCTGCGCGGTCATCCGAACACTCTAGCTCCGCTTTGTAACGCCAGCGTAACCGGAACGCGACGCAAGCATCGCCTAACCCCGCTCATATTTCAGCTTCTGAAACGCAGGCCTTATTCGCCCGAAACAGGGCCGCGTCATGGTGCGTCCATCGAGGGGCCGCAAGCGGCGGCCTGAAACGCATCGGGTGGCTTAGCATGAAGATTTCACTGAGAAAGTTCGGACCGGTCATGGCGGCGACGGCGCTTTTGGCCTTAACCCCGGAGATCGCCTTCGCCCAGGCCGCTGGCGGCGCGGCGGGCGCTCGGGCGAATGAGGACGGCGGCGTAACCGCCGGTCGTGTCGGCGGAGCGCGCGACGAGAACGGCGGTTTCGCGCGCGGCGGCGGTTTCCGCACGGGTGAAGACGGCTCCGCCACGGGCGGCCGGTTCGGCGCAGGCGCGGGTGAGAACGGCGCGTTTGCGCGCGGTCGCGGCGCGCGGGCCGACGGCGAAGGCAATGTGATTGGCGGATCAGGCGGCTGTGCGGCCGGCGCGGAAGGCGCAGCCTGCCGGGCGGCGCAGTTCGAACGCGGCGCGGACGGCTCGTTCAGCCGCGAGTCCGGCGCCGGCTATGAAGGCGCCGACGGCTCTTGGGGGCGCTCCTACGGCGAAGTCGCGCGCGACGAGGACGGCAATGTCTGGGGTCGGCGGGAAACGGCGGCCGAAGGCGAGCGCGGCTCCTACGCCGCTGAAACCGAGTTCGACAATGAAAGCTACTCCCGCAGCGCCGAGGCGGCGGGCGAGGACGGCTCGGTCGTCGTTGACCAGGAATGGCGGCTTGGCGAAGGCGGTGAGCGCATCGTGACCTGCTACGACGCCTGGGGAGAGGAGGTGCCTTGCCCGACGCCTGAATAAGCGCCTTCCATCACTCCTTTCGCGAGGGCGTCCAATATGTCCCTCGCGAATGCGCGCCGATCGCCATCCGCTCGCGTCCCCCCGGCGATCGGCGCGCCTCTTTTAGACCCTGAGAAAGACACTGAGAAAGGAACGTCATGCGTATTCACATCATCGCCGCCGCTCTGGCGGGTTCGATCGCCGCAATCGCCCCGGCTTCGGCGCAACTCTCCGACCAAGCTGCAGAAAGGCTGCTCGAAGCCGACAGCAACAATGACGGCGCGATCAGCCGCACCGAGGTGTTGGACGCCCGCGCCCAAGTTTTCGGTCGCTTGGATCGCAATGGCGATAACGTCGTCAGCGCCGAAGACGCGCCGCGCCTCGGGCCGGCTCGCGCACGCTTCGAAGAAGCGCGCGGCCAGTTTGCCGGCTCGTTGGACCAGAACGGAGACGGCGCGGTGACCCTTGAGGAATCGCAGTCCGCGCCCACCCCTGGCTTCGACCGCATGGACGCCGACGGAGATGACCTCGTCACTCAGTTGGAACTAGAGGCCGCGCGCGCTCAGATCGCGCCTTAGGCGGTCCTACGCGCCATCACTCTGCATCGTGGGAGATGACCATGACCTTATTCGTCAAGCTCGCCGCCGCGGCGGCCGCGTCTGCAACCCTGTTCGCCCTCGCGCCGGAACCGGCTGAAGCGCAGCGCGGCGCAGGCGGATGGCGGGGCGCACGAACAAACGCCGATGGCGGGGTGACCGCCGGACGCGGGTGGGCCGCTCGCGGTCCTGACGGAGGCTATGCCCGGGCCGGCGGGTTCCGCGGCGACGGTCAAGGCGGCGGGGCGGCGGGTCGTTGGGGCTCCGGTTACGGCCCCAATGGCGGCTTCGCCCGCGGCGCCGGGGTCAATGGCGACGGGCAGGGGAACTTCTTCGGCGGTTCGGGCGGCTGCGCGGCGGGTTACCAAGGCGCGGCCTGCCGGCGCGGCCGGTTCGAGGGAACCGAAGACGGCGGTTTCTCCCGATACGGCCAGGGCGGCTTTGAGGGCGCGAACGGCGCCTGGGGCCGCACCGAATCCGACTTCCGCTACAATCCTGACGGCACGTTCTATGGCGGCCGCAACACCGAAGCTTACGGGGAAAGCGGCTCATACAACGCCAGGACGGATTACAACCAGGACTACTACTCGCGCGACGCGGAATATATCGGAGAGCAAGGCTCGCGCATCGTGGACAGCTTCTGGGAGCGCGGCCAAGGCGGCAGCCGCACCGTGACGTGCTTTGACCCTGACGGCTTCGTCGTAGCTTGCCCCAGCTACTGACCCTGCGCGCCGGTCGGCTCATCGCCCGGCCGGCCGGCGCGTCCTTTTCTTGAAGGACACAACCCATGAATTTAGAGGCCAGCACGCTTTTAGACCGTTCGCCGCTGTTTTTCGGCGTGGTTCTGCTTGTCATCGGCTTGGAGATGCTTTGGCGCACCCGTTCCGGGCGCGGTTACGACTTCGGCGCCACTGCGGCGACAGTTGGCGTGGCGGTCGGCCAGGCGGTGTCCTCAGCGCTGGGCGGGGTGTTGGTTGGGGCGGTTCTGCTGGGACTTTGGGCGTTGACGCCGTTGGCCTGGCCGCTGGACGACTGGCGGGTTTGGGTTGTCGGGTTCTTTCTGGTGGAGTTCGCTTATTACTGGCAGCACCGTTGGAGCCACACCATTCGCTGGATGTGGGCCACCCACGCAGTGCACCACTCGCCCAACCAGATGACGCTGCCGGCCTCCGTCCGGCTGGGGTGGACCGGTTGGCTCTCGGGCACGTGGGTCCCCTTCGCTCCGTTGGTGTTGCTTGGATTTCACCCGCTTCTTGTCGGGACCTTGCTGGTGATCAATCTGCGCTATCAGTTTTTCCTACACACCGAAGCGGTGGGAAAACTCGGGCCGCTTGAGTGGGTGTTCAACACGCCCTCCCACCATCGCGTGCACCACGGCGCCAACCCCGCTTACCTGGACAAGAACTTCGGCGGCGTGCTCATCGTTTTCGACCGACTGTTCGGCACGTTCGCCGCGGAGCGTGACGCAGAGCCCGTGCGCTACGGCCTCACCGACCCGCTGACCTCCAACAATCCCTTCGTCATCGCCTTTCGCGAATGGGGACGCCTCTTTGGCGAGGTCTGGTCGGCGCGGAGCCTCGGTTCCGCCTGGCGCGCGGCGTTCGGGCGTCCCGGCGCGCCGGTTGAGGAAGCCGGCGGCGCGGAAACCCGGCCGGCGGAAGACCTTAGCCCCGCCTCCACCTGAGCGAGGCCGGGCCCCCTCCGCGCGCCGCCATTGCGTCGCCTGTGCAAACTGGGAGATAGCTCAGCGGGTCTGCGGCGCTGAAGGAGGGCTAAGCGCATGGACACGGATGGATCGCCGCCGCGCGTCGCTCTTGCGCTCGGCTATGCAGGCCTCATCCCATTCGTAGGTTTGGCGGCCGCTTCGCTGGCCGCGCCGGCCGAGCCGGCGGCGTTCGCAGCCAAGGCGTTGCTAGCCTATGGCGCGACGATCCTGTCGTTTTTAGGGGGCGTTCATTGGGGGCTCGCCATTGCGGCGCGGGAGCGGGCGCCGGGCGCCTTCGCGATGAGCCTCGCCATCGGGGTCTTGCCGCAGTTGCTGGGTTGGGCGGCCTTGCTTGTGTCGCTTCCAATCGGAGCCTTGATGACCGCCAGCGGGCTCGTCGCCTTACTGGCGGCGGACGCGCAGGCGGTGCGCCGCGGCCTCGCGCCCGGCTGGTTTTTCACCCTCCGCTGGCCCCTGTCCGCCGCTGCGGCGACGGCGACGGCTGTGAGCGCGGCCGCGGCTTTGTCGTAAGCGCGCTCCCAAAGCGCCCAGCGCCTGCCCCCGACCTCACCGGCGCGCGGCGGCTTGTAGGGAAGGGCGAACGCGGAGAAACGCGTCATAGGCGCGGTTCGCGAGCCATTGCAACGGTGAGGGGCTGAGCGCGAGACCCAGCCAGCGAAAACTCGGCAACACGCGCCAAAGCGCGATGAACGCCGCCCCGCCGTCCCTCAGCGTTCCGTCTGGCAGGCGAACATGGAAACGCGCCATGGCTTGCTGACAGGTAAGGTCTGAGGCGAGGTCGCAGCTGGCGCCGGTCGAGACGTCGGTCCAAGCCACGCGATCCGCGCCGCGGCGGCGGCGATAAAAGTCAATCTCGCGTCGGCAGAGCGGGCAAGAGCCGTCAAAATACACCGTCAGCTTAGGGTTCGCCGCGGCATGAGTTTCCTGTTCGGTCATGAGTTCCCACATCGCTTCCGCGCAAAAAGTTAGCCCGCCTCGGTTCCGTGGCGAGAGAACGCGGATCCCGCGCGACGTTACGTCGCCCGTTCCCGACCAAAGGCGATCCGCGCAGCGAGGAAGGCGAGCGCAGCGCCGATGAATTGCGCAGCGATTAAGCCCCCCGCGTCCGCCGGCTGAACCCCGGCATAGGTGTCGGTTAATGTGCGCGCGACGGTGACGGCGGGATTGGCGAAGCTGGTCGAGGCGGTGAACCAATAAGCCGAGGTGATATAAAGCCCGACGATCCACGGCATCGCCGCGGGGTGACCCCGCCGCCCGCCATAAATGGCGAACACCAATCCAAAGGTCGCCACGCCCTCGGCGAAAACCAGGTTCGCGCCCTCGCGCGGCTTCATCGAGACCTGCAAGACCGCTTCATCGAACATCGCATGCGCCGCCCAGACCCCGAGGACGCCGCCGAAGAGCTGCGCCGCCACATAGCCGAGCGCGGCCCAGGTCGTGATGTCGCCGGACAGCCGCATGGCCAAGGTCACCGCTGGATTGAAATGCGCGCCCGAGACGCCGAAGAAAATCGTCACCAAAACGACGAGCATCGCGCCGGTGGCGATGGTGTTTGCGAGCAGCGCCACCGCCCCGTCGCCGGCTAAGCTCTCCGCCATGATCCCCGAGCCGACCACGGCGGCTAACAAAAAAGCCGTGCCCAAAGCTTCGGCGAACAATCGCCGGGACAGCGTTGCCATACGATGCTCCTTGAAATATCAGAGTGCGGGTTATGACCCGCCGGCCATCCCGGCGCCAGACGTCGCGAGCCGAAAACCGGCGGAGCAGCGGGTCCGACAAGGCGAGGAGACGCCGATGACTGGTTCGGTGTTGTTTTTGTGCGTCGCAAACTCCGCCCGCAGCCAAATGGCGGAAGGGTGGGGCCGAACGCTGCTGGGGCCGCTGGGGGTGCGGATCCAAAGCGCCGGGTCCGAGCCCACGACGGTGAACCCCTTCGCCGTCCAAGTGATGGCGGAGGTCGACGTGGACATCGCCGACCAGCATTCCAAGCTCGTCGACGACATCGATCCGGCCGGCGTGGAGACCGTCATCACCCTATGCGCTGAAGAGGTGTGTCCCGCTTTCCTCGGCAAGGCCGAACGCCTGCACTGGCCGGTGGATGACCCGGCGAGCAAGACCCCGCTGCCTGAGGCGGAGATGCTCGCCCGGTTCCGCACCGCTCGCGATCTGATCGGCGATAAGATCCGCGCTTATGCGGCGACCCTGCAAAAGGCCGACGCCGGCTAGATCCTAGAATGCTTCCTCAGCCGTAACGCCCCACAAAGCGGCCGCCGGCGCCCAGCCGCTGACGGCGGCGCCGTCAAGCCGACACCATCCCGGTTCGCACTGGTCCAGCGCGAAAACCACGCCTGGCTGGACCAACGCCACAGCGTCTGCGTCATCCACCGCGGCGTCGCGCAAGGCGACGTCTCGCCCGCCCACGCCGATGACCATCACCATCCGGCGCTCATGCACGAGCCGTCGGTGCACCCAGACTTCCTCGCCATCGGGGTCGCGGACTTTGCGCCAGCCGTCGGTCTCGGCGATGACTTGCATGGGCAGCCCCTCGCGCCGATAGCGCCAGAGGATGGGGTGTTCGAAACTGGGTCCGGCCCGGCCGTAGACGTCGTTGAAGCGAAGAGAAACAAAGCGCGGCACCGGTCGGCCGGACGGGGTGTCCGCGACGATCGCGGTCGGCGGCGTCTGCTGTAACGGCGTCGCACGCGCCGCGTGTTGTGCGCCTGAGCCGACAATGCCGGCTGCGAAGGCGGCCGAAATCGCGCCGGCCGCGATGACGATCCAGGATTGGCGCACCATGATCGCGCCCCCTCAGTTCGTTTGTGGCTCTTGCAGGGTCGCCGCGTGCTGGTGAAGAGTTCGTAAACGCACTGGTCGCGCCGCGGTTGCGCAGGGCCTATAAGTCCAGCGCCGCGGAATGAGGCGTGCGGCGGAGGGGCCGATGGGGCGGAAGCGACAAGACGCGGTGCGTGAAACCGCTGAACGCGCCGCGCCGGCGCGGCTCGACGACGTTCGGCGTGATTGGTCGATGCGCGAGCAGGCTTGGCTGAAAGCGATGAACGACGCCCCTGCTCATGGCGGGAACGGGGGCGATGCGGTCGAGGCGCGCGTAGCGGCGGAATATGCCGAAGCCGCCAATCGCGTTCGAGAAACCGTTCAGATGCGGGTCAACGCCGCGCTCGCCGAAATCGCGCGGCTGCGCGCCACGCTCGACGCCGCTCCGCCCGATGAAGCCGAAGCGCGCGGGCGATTCCAGCTAGGCGTCGCACGGGCCGAGCATGAAGACGACCTGATCGCCGCCGAGCGCGAAGTCATCGCCGCCGCACGCGACCAGCGCGTCTTCCGCGCCCGCCACCAACTCGCTCGAGAGCCGCAACTGCCGCAGGACAAGCTGATTTCCGCGGCTTGGCTCGCGCTTGTCTTGGTTTTGGAGGCCGCGTTCAACACGCCGTTTTTCTATGTGGGCGGGCAGAGCCTCATCGGCTCAGTGTTCGAAGGCTTGCTCGTGGCCGGGGCGAATGTCGCGCTTGGATTCCTTGCCGGGGTGTTTGGATTGCGGGGTTTGGCGCACCGGTTTGTGTCGCCCTGGCGGATCCTCGGCCTCGGCGTGCTTCTGAGCGCGCTCGCCGCCGCGCTGGGGTTGAACGGGCTGATGGCCATGCGCCGCATGACCGCGGCGGAACACAGCGTCGGGAGCGGGGATGCGGCTGCGGAGTTGTTGGCGTCCCTCGACCCCCTGGTCCTGACGCTCGCTTTCTCAACCTTCGCCGCCATCGGCTTTCTGTTCGCCGCCTATAAGGGGTGGCAAGGGTTCTTCGAGCCCTACCCAGGATACGGCCATGTCGCCCGCCGGTTGGAGCGCGCCCGTCGCCGGCTGGAGGACATTCGCCAAGACTTCCAAGAAGCCGCCGTCGCGTCCATGCAGGAGGTCAAGGAAGACCTTGAGGATGAACTCGACGACGATCGCGACGCCGCCGCTGCGATGCGTCGCGTGGCTGCGGAGGCGGAGGAGGCGGAGCTGCAGGCGGTCAGCGCGCTTGAAGAGTTGAAGTCTCGGGCGCGCTGGCTCATCACCCGCTACCGGGAGGCGGCCGCGCAAATCACCGGCGAGCCGGCGGCGATCGGCGACCCTGACCCGGTGTTCGAGGCCCCGCCGCCCTCAGCCCAGCGGGTGCGTGATGCGCTGGCCGACGCCGAAGCCCGGTTGGAGGCGAATGAAGCGGCCTATGCGCGGGGCCTTGCGGATTTGAGCGCGCTGATGAGCCGGTTTGACGAGGAAATGGCCTCGGCCATGGACGGGGTGCGTCGACAGGCCCAAGCCCGCGATCGGCAAGAGACGGGTCTTGAGGACGGGACGGGGGAGCACGATGCGGCGCGCGCGCACCCGGCGTGAACGACGCGCCCGCGAGCGCCAAACCGCACGGCGCAGACGGCTGCTGGCCGTATTCGCGTTGTTGGGCGTGATCGCGCTGGCCGCCTCGCTTCCCGCCGCGCTGATCTGGCGGCAGATCGACAGGGCGAGCCTGGTGGTCGATGAACGCGGCTGCGCCCCGCACGACCTGCCGCGCCATGTGGTCGTGCTTATCGATCAATCCGACGAACTTTCGCCTCGCTGGCGCGCGTTTGTTCAAGCGCTCATCCCGGCAATCGCTGAGGGAGACGGCTTTCCGCCTTACGCTCGGCTGAGCGTGTACACGCTCACTGACGACGCTGAGGCGCCGGCGGAAGAAGTGCTGTCGGAGTGTCGTCCGCCCCAAGCGGGCGCTGGCTCGTTTCTGTTTGACACGCGCGCGGATCGAACCGCGCGAGAGGCGCGCTACGCGGCGTTTTATGAACAGGCGATCGAAAGCGCCGTCGGTCGGGTCGGGCTGCGCGGCCCCCGCGCCGCCACCCCGCTGATTGAGGCGCTGGTGGCGTTGCAGCCGGCGCTTCTGAGGGAAGAGGCCGACGCCACCGAGCTGATCGTCGTGTCGGATTTCATGCAGTATTCCGATGCGCTGTCGCACTACGGCCGGTACGAACCCTACGCGGACTTCGCCGCCACGCGCCGCGGCGCGGCGCTGACGGCGTTTTTGGGCGTCGACCGCGCGCGGCTCTTTTATGTCCGGCGTCCGGAATTGGCCGACCGCCAAGACGACGCGCATACGACGTTTTGGCGCGACTATTTCGCCGCGGCCGGCGCAGAGGACCTTGACGTCATTGACGACCCCTTATCCGCGCTGGACGGCGTGGGCGGTTGAGACGCGCCAAGCGCGGTTCGCCTCCGCCCATATCGAATTTCAATAATTTCTTGCCGGTCCCGCAGATTTGCGCATGATGGCGGTCGCGCGAAGCGGCAGGGGACGGACGCCAGCGCAGAACGCAGAAAAAGTTTTGCTGGGATGACCGCCCTAATCCGCTCGAACGACGGGGTCGGAAGCGACCGAATTCTGGAGGAGACGGGATGTCTTTGAAATACACTGTATCTGCGCTTGCGCTCGCGGGCGTCGCCGTAACGGGCTGCGCAGTCATGCCGGAAGGCGGGAACGGCGCGGGCGGGGAGGCTTCGTTGCTTTCACGCGAAGCTCTGTTCGGCAACCCGACCTACGCTTCGGTGCAAATCAGCCCTGACGGCCGCTACATCAGTTATGTCGCGCCTGACGAGGGCGTGCTGAACGTTTGGGTCGCGCCGGCTGACGATCTCGCCGCAGCGCGCGTGGTGACCGAAGACCGCGGTCGCGGCATCCGCAGCTATGGCTGGACCGCTGGCGGCGACCGCTTGGTCTACATCCAGGATCGCGGCGGGGACGAAAACTTCCTGCTGTACGGCGTGGATCCCGAAACCGGCGATGAAGTCGACTACACGCCGTTTGAGAACACCCGCGTTCAGATCCTCGCGAGCGATGACGATTATCCCGACACGATGATCATCGGGTTGAACAACCGCGACCCGCGGTGGCACGACGCCTACAGCCTCGATTTGGCGAGCGGCGAGCTCACCCTGATCTATGAAAACGTCGATCAGATCGGCGGCTACGTCTTCGACAATGATCTGAACATGCGCCTTGGCGCCCGCCCCACCAGCGACGGCGGGATGGTCTATCTCACCTATGACGACGGCGCTTGGGACACGTTCATGACGGTCCCGCAGGAAGACGCGCTGTCCACGGGGATCAGCGGCTTCGCCGAAGGCAATGAAACCCTGTATGTGCGCGACAGCCGCGCGCGCGACACCTCAGCGCTGTTCGCCGTCGATTTGGCGACGCAGAACCGCACCGTCATCGCTGAAGATGACCGGGCGGATATCGGCGGGGTCTGGACCGACCCGGAGACCGACGAACTGCAGGCCTACACCGTCACCTACGCGCGCACCGAGATCATTCCGCTGAACGAGGAGGGCGAAGAGATTCTCGCCGCGCTCGAAGCGAATTTCGAGGGCGACGTATCGCTGGCTTCGCGCACGTTGGATGACCAGCAATGGGTGGTGCTGGAAACCGCCGCCGACGCGGTGCCGACCTATCACCTCTGGGATCGGGAAGCGGGGACCGTCACGCGTTTGTTCGCGACCCGCCCGGAGCTGGAGAACGCGACGCTCGCCGACATGACCCCGGAGTTCATTTCAACCCGCGACGGGCTTGAGATGGTGTCATACCTCACGCTTCCCCCGGGTTCGGATGCGAACGGAGACGGTCGTCCCGAAGCCGAAACGCCGATGGTCTTGCTCGTCCATGGCGGACCGTGGGCGCGCGACTTCTACGGCTATTCGGGCATGACCCAATGGCTCGCCAATCGCGGCTATGCGGTGCTGCGCGTGAACTTCCGCGGCTCGACCGGCTTCGGCAAAAGCTTCACCAACGCCGGCGACCTCGAATGGGGCGCGGCGATGCATGACGACTTGATCGACGCCGTCGATTGGGCGGTCGCCGAAGGCGTCACCACCCCCGACCAAGTGGCGATCATGGGCGGCTCCTATGGCGGCTACGCCACGCTGGCCGGGGTGACCTTCACGCCCGACACATTCGCGTGCGGCGTCTCCATCGTGGGACCCTCGAACCTTGAGACGCTGTTGGCCAGCGTCCCGCCTTACTGGGAAGCCTTCCGTCGCCAGCTTGAGACCCGGGTCGGCGACCCCAATACCGAGGAAGGCTTGGCGCTCCTTCAGGAACGCTCGCCCTTGAACAGCGTCGACGCGATCTCCGTGCCGCTTCTCATCGGCCAAGGCGCCAACGACCCCCGCGTGGTGCAGGCGGAAAGCGATCAAATCGTGGAAGCGATGGAAGCGCGCGAGATCCCCGTCACCTATGCGTTGTTCCCCGATGAGGGCCACGGCTTCGCCCGGCCTGAGAACCGGCTTGCGTTCTATGGCGTGACCGAAGGCTTCTTGTCGGAGTGCCTCGGCGGTCGGGTCGAGCCGATCGGCGACGACTTTGAAGGCTCCAGCCTCACCGTGCCGGTCGGCGCGGACTTCATTGAGGGCCTGGAAGCCGCGCTTGAAGGCTTCACGCCTGAAGAACGCGGTTAAGCGCGAAAAACGGCGTCGGCGGCTGGGGCGACCCCTCAGCCGCCGGCGGTCCGCCCTTAAACCTGGAAATCGCTTGCTGTCAGCACCGCGTGCAAGGTCAGGCCCTCCGCGGCGAGGGTTTGGGCTGCGCCGTCTTCGCGGTCGAGCAAAGTCAGCACATGATCGACGCGTCCGCCCGCCTCCCGTATCGCGGCGACGGCCTTCAACGCGGACCCCCCCGTGGTCGTCACGTCCTCGACCACGACAACGCTCAAACCGCTGACGCTCTCGTTTTCGGCCAGGCCTTCCACGCGCTCGCGCGAGCCGTGCTCCTTAACCTGTTTGCGCACGAAAACCGTGGGCATCGGCGCGCCGGCGGCATGGCTCAGCGCGGCTGCGGCGGCGACCAAGGGAACGGCGCCCATCTCCATGCCGGCAAGCAAATCCGGCGACAAGGGCCGTGCGGCGGCCAGCAGCGCCTCGGCCGCAAGCCGCCCGCCTTCGGGGTTCATCATGGTGGGTTTGAGGTTGAAGTACTGGTTTGAGCGCTTGCCCGATGCGAGCGTGAACGCCCCGGTGCGATAGGAGCGCGCGCGGATGATGTCGATAAGCCGCGCGCGTTTGTCCGCGGCGAAAACGGCGTTCATATGCCGGTCGAGCCGAACCCGCCGGCCCCGCGCACCGTTAAGGGAAGCCGTTCTACGTCCTCCCACAGGGCTTGAACGACCGGCGCGACGACGAGCTGCGCGATGCGGTCGCCGCGTCGGATGACGAAGGGCTCGCCGCCGTGATTGATAAGCAGAACCTGCACCTCGCCGCGGTAGTCCGCGTCGATGGTGCCCGGCGCATTTAAGCACGTCACGCCATAGTTCAACGCCAAACCCGAGCGCGGGCGGACTTGCGCCTCGAACCCTTCCGGCAGCGCCATGGCGAGACCCGTGGGGACAAGCCGCCGCTCGCCCGGCGACAGGGTTTCGGGCGCATCAGCGTCGAGCGCGGCGACCAAGTCCATGCCCGCTGCGCCGTGCGTTTTATAGGCCGGCAGCGGCAACTCGCCGAAATGAGCGAGCCTTTGAACCGCGATCACAGGCCCGGCCGCGAGCGCCTCTGGTTCGACAAGCAGTTGATCTTGGTCCGACATCGTTTCGCCCCGCTTTATGCGCCGCCCTAGCACTGAACATGACATGATTCCAGGCGATTGGGTCGACATTGTCCGGGGAAGGATCACGAAGTCGCCAGCGTCTCCGCGATGCGCGCCGCCAAGCGCTCGGCGACCGCGCGTTTGGTCATGCGGGGCCAAGCGTCTTCGCCGTCTTTCTCCACGATGACGACTTCGTTTTCGCTGCCGCCCATCACGTCGCCGGACACGTCATTCGCGACGATCCAGTCGGCCCCCTTGGAGGTCACCTTCTTCCGGGCGTTGGCGATTACATTGTTTGTTTCCGCCGCGAAGCCGACCACCAGAAGAGGGCGGGCGTTTCGCTTTCGTCCGATGGTTCTGAGGATGTCGGGGTTTTCCACGAGGGCGAGCGGCTCAGGCTCCGCCCCGTTTTTCTTGATTTTGTTGCCCGACGTTGCGGCGGGGCGCCAATCGGCCACCGCGGCCACGCCCACGAACACGTCGACCGGAAGGGCCTGCTCGCAAGCCTTCAGCATTTCGCGCGCGGTTTCGACCCGGATGGTGGTGACGCCCCGGCCGGGGTCGGGCAGTTCCGTCGGCCCGGTGACGAGCGTGGTGTCCGCGCCCTGAGCGGCGAGGGCGGCGGCGATGGCGTAACCCTGCGCGCCGGAAGAGTGGTTTGAAAGATAGCGGACGGGGTCGATGGGCTCCCGCGTGGGACCCGCGGTTACAAGCGCGCTTCGCCCCGCAAGCGCGGTCGATTGCGGCGCGGGTTTTTGACCCTCGGCGTACCAACGCGCCACGGCGGCGGCGATCGCATCAGGTTCGGCCATACGGCCGGGACCGAACTCGCCGCAGGCCATGTCGCCCTCATCGGGGCCGACGAAGATCACGCCGTCATCGCGAAGCTGAGCCAAGTTTCGCTGGGTCGCGGGGTGTTCCCACATGCGCACGTTCATCGCCGGGGCCATCATCACCGGCTTGTCGGTGGCCAACAGCGCCGTGGTGGCCATATCGGTCGCCAGCCCGGCGGAGGCCTTCGCCATCAAATCCGCGGTCGCCGGCGCGACGACCACCAAATCGGCGGCGCGCGACAACTCGATATGCCCCATCTCGGTTTCGTCGGTGAGCGAGAACAGGTCGTCATAGACTTTGTCGCCGGACAGGGCGGCGACGGAAAGGGGGGTGACGAACGCCTTGCCGGCGTTGGTGAGAATGCAGCGCGTCGCGATTCCGCGTCGGGCAAGCTCCCGAATGAGCGTGAGCGACTTGTACGCCGCGATCCCGCCGCCAATGATGAGGAGAACGCGCCGCTCAGTCATGGCGCGATGTCCAGGACGCAAGGACAGGGGGGCGGACACATGCCGCATATCGTAATGCCGGCCGTCGTATTGGCGGGGCTCACATTTTTCATGGCGATCCTCACGGGGCTGGCGGCGACCGTCGCCGTCCGACGCGGGGAGCTCGCGCGGGAGAAGCTGAAACTGCCCGGCGGCGACGGACCGGCATGGGTGGAGCGGGTGCGGCGCAATTACTTGAACCTCTGCGAAATGCCCATTCTCTTTTACGCCGTAGTGGCTCTCGAGTTTTCGATGGCGCGTGGCGATGGGACACAGCTTACCC
Source organism: uncultured Caulobacterales bacterium (assembly GCA_964483375.1). Classification (GTDB taxonomy): domain Bacteria; phylum Pseudomonadota; class Alphaproteobacteria; order Caulobacterales; family Maricaulaceae; genus JAUIEH01. Next base: position 8,755 of record CAZABJ010000029.1, on the reverse strand, counting down.
TTGCTTGGGTTTATGTGGGTCTTCGCATTGCGCACTCGCTGTATCACGTGCTGGTGAATTATGTGCTGATCCGCTTCGCGCTGTTCTTAGCCTCCATGGTGGTGCTCATTGTCATGTGGGGCCGCATGGCGCTGGCCTATTCGGCGGGGTTGGCCTAAGGCGTTGCACCGTCGTACCGAACGTTTGTCGGCATAAGGGGAACGCCATGACGCCGCCGTCGCTTGAATACGCCGCCGTCGCGCTCGCGGGGCTAACGCTATTCGTCTATCTCATGCTCACCATCGTCGGCGTCGCCGCCAGCGCCAGCGGGAAGCTGTCGCAGGAATATGCGCGGACGAAACAGGGCGCGCCTCCCCCTGACGGCGTCGCCAATTGGGGCCGCAATCTCGCAAACCTCTTTGAGTTGCCGGTGCTGTTCTATGTGCTTGTCGCCCTTCATCTGGCGCGACCGGGCACGGCGGACGGTCTGCAGCTTTGGCTCGCCTGGGCGTTCGTCGCCAGTCGTTTCCTTCACACCTTGGTGCAGGTGACGATCAATGCGGTGGGCTTGCGGTTCCTGATCCACCGATTGGGCTTTGCGATCCTCGTCGCGCTTTGGGTCCGACTGGCGCTCGCGCTTTAGGGGCGATCGCACAGGCGAGGCCGGCGGGAGCGGGGAGCGGGCATGCGCGTTGTCTTTTGCGCCTTGCTGACAGGCATCGCGACTACGGCGGTGCGCGCCGATGAGCGCGCGACGGGCTCTTGGACGCTAGAGCGCACGCTCGTCGCTGAAGACTGCGCCTCCGGGCAGGGCGGCTTTTGGAACCCTTGCGGCGTGTTCGACGTCGCTTGGAGCCCGGACGGCCAGCGGCTTGCGGTCGCTCTCATGGATGGTTCGGCCCGGCTATGGTCGGCCGAAGGCGAGGGCGGAGGGGCGGTTTTGCGCGGCGACGCGGCGCGGCTCGTTCCCTTGGCGGGGGAGGACGAGGCGGTCGCGTTTACGCATGCCGATTGGGTCAACGCCGTCGCCTGGGCCCCGGACGGGGGGCGTTTGGCCACGGGGTGCATGGATGATCGCGTGCGGATTTGGTCAAGGGGCCGAGAGACCAGCGCGCTTTTGCCCGACGACGACCCCACAAGGCCGCATCAGGATAACGCTATCCGCGGGCTCGACTGGCGTTTGGACGGCGCCCGCGTCGCGGCGGGAAGCCAACGCGGCGAGGTCCGCGTCTGGCGGTTGGGCGCGGGGAGCCCCGTGGTGCTGAGCGGACATGAGAACACCGTGTGGTCGGTCGCCTTCAGTCCCGACAGCGAGCGCTTGGCGACGGCGAGCGAGGACGGGAGCGTGCGGATTTGGCGGCTGAACCGGTGAGCGCGCTGAGACCGCTCGCCGCCGACGAGGCGATCCTGTGTCCCTGATCGGCTTCGGCGTCGTTTTCGCGCTCGTCTCGGCGTTCACCCAAGCCGTCGCCCACGCCCTGCTGAAGAGCGGGCGGGACAAGCTCATCGTTCGCGCGCTGATCGGGGCGACGGGTTTGGCGGTCATGGCGCCGGCGGCTGTGATTTTTCGAATCTGGCCGGAGGCGGATGTCTGGCCGTGGTTGATAGCGTCCGGCCTCCTGCATGTGACCTATCAGCTTGTGCTGATCCGCGCCTATGACGCGGCCGATTTTTCGCTCGCCTATCCCATGGCGCGCGGCGTCGCGCCGCTGGGCGTAGCCGGGTTGAGCCTGGTTTTCCTCGGTGATTCGCTGACCGCGCTTGCGCTAGCCGGCGCAACGGTGGTCGCCGCAGGTTTGATGTCCATCGCCCTTGACCCCCATGCGCGGCTGCGGGCCCATCTCTGGGCGCTTTTGGCCGGCGCGTTCACCGTCACCTACACCCTGGTCGACGCCCAGGGCGTCCGCGTCGCCGACCAGGCGGTTTCGTTCATCGTCTGGTTCTTCATCGTCGATGGGTTGGGCATCTTGGCGGTGACGCTCGCGCGGCGGGGGGGCGGGCTGGTCGCGGGGCTGTTGCGGGAATGGCGCATCGGCGTGCCCGCCGGCTTGGCGTCCTTGGCGACCTATTCCACTGCATTTCTCGCCCTCCGCGCCTTGCCGGCCGGCGGGGTCTCCGCGCTGAGGGAAACCAGCGTGGTCTTCGGCGCGCTCATTGCGGCGTTCATCCTGCGCGAGCGGGTGGGGCCCAGGCGCGCCTTCGGGGCGGTTGCGGTGGCGTTCGGCGGGGCGATGGTCGTGTGGGGGCTCGCCGGGACAGGCCTCAGGCCGCAATAGGGCCGCGCCGGCTATGCCGTGTCGGCCATGCCGGCGCAGCGCGCGTCGCTCGTGTCGCCGGTTCGAAACCACACCGCCACCTCGACGCTGGGATCGGCGAAATGCGTCAACGCCTCCAACGGGATAACAATGCGCTCTCGGATCCCGCCGAACCCGACCGTGACATGGATCTCATTTTCGATGCGCTGGAGGTTCCAAAATTCCCACTCCAGAACGATCGTGATTTCAGAGGGATAGGCCTCGCGGATCCGCTGCGGCAGGACCACGCCGGGCGCGGCGGTGCAATAGGTGAGCGTGAAGCGGTGACCGCCGCGCCCGTCACGCGCGACCTGCTCCATGATCGCGCCCACATGCTTTGGCGTGCGCTCCCGCAACAGCGGGCCGTAGTCGAACGCCGCCGCGGCGCCCT
>CAZABJ010000029.1:0-5991 GCA_964483375.1 uncultured Caulobacterales bacterium | reverse complement strand
CTAAAGCCAGCCAGCGTCTTTGAGGATGGGCGCGCGAGACCGCCCGACCGGTGCGATTGCGCCGTCTTTAAGATGCAAGATGCGATCGCGTCCGCGCGTCTCCGCCCGCAGGACGCTAGCCCGAGCGACCCACCAAGAGCGGTGAACCTGCAGCCCGTCGACCGCGGCGAGTTTGCGCACCGCGTCACGCATGCGGCCGCGCACGAACAGCGTGCGGCCCGTCGTCAACCGCACTTCGAGATAGTGGTCGCTGGCCTTGACCCATGCGGTCTGTTCCGCCGGCCAAGCGGCTTGCGCGCTGAGAGCCTCGTCGCGTTCTTTCCGCTCTCGTCCCGACCTCTGGGCGGAACGCGCCCGCCAAGCTTCGACCGCCGCAACGCCTGCGCTGATCGGCGCTGCGCCCTGGAGGATGAAAAAGAAAAACGCCAACAGCGGATCAGGCGCATGCGGGATCAGCGGGGTGAATTTCAGCGCGTGGATTTGCAGCGTCATGAGCGCGCAGGCGAGGAACACCGCCACTGCGGCGCGCGCCAAAACCGGAAGCCGCCCCAGCAAGCGAAACGCAATGACGGTTTGCGACACGCCCAGAGCGTGAACCGTCAACCATAGGCCGACGCGGTGCGCCGCGCCCAGAATGTCCGTGTCGTAGGCGCCGGCATGGGCGTAGAGCGCGGCGAGCCCCAAAACGGCGAGGCCGTATCCCAGGATGAACGGCGCCTGTCCGACACCGTCGGACAGGCGTGCGACAGTTCGCGCAATCGCGTCGCTGACATGACGATCCGCGACCTTTTCCGACATTTCGCGACGTACCCCTCTCGACCGGGCTCGGGCTCAGGATAGGCCGAAGTCGCAGCCCGGCCCACCCGCCAGGGCCGCCGAGCCAGGAGGACTGAATGCCAAAACTCATCATCTCATTCGTGACCGCTGCGATTTTCGCCATGCCTGGCGTCGCCGGCGCGCAGGAGCGCTGGAACGTTCCGGACTTCGCCGTTTTCGGCGAGCCGGCGAGCGCGGACCAAGCCGCCGATGTGATGGCGACGTTCGAGGCGTTTCGCGCGGCTTGGGGTGCTCAAGACCTAGAGGCCGCTATGGCGTTGCACGCGCCCGATGTCGAGTGGATCAACGCCTTCGCGCGCACCATCCGAACCGCCGAGTCGCTTGAAGCCTTTCTCGGCGAGCGGGTGTTCACCGCCGTTCCCCCAGCGATCGCCCAAGGCGAGGCGGAGGGCATGACGCTATTGTCGGCGCGCTACTTGGGCGACGACGTCGCGGTTCTTCACGCCTTCACCGAGAGTGAGCGCGGCGCATCCCGCACGTCGGCCGAGGACAGCCGCCGCACCCACATCCATTTGGTTCTCGAGAACCAGGCCGAGCGCTGGCTGATCGTCCATGCGGCGATCTTCGACGCGCGACGGTGAGATCGCGGCGACGGCGTGCGCGGCTCAGCCCCGCGCACGGCGTCGGCTTTTTCCCAGCGCGGGGGTTAGAAGTAGGGCCCCCACATAAGCGCGACCGTGCCGAACACGCCGATCGCAGTAATCCCGGTGAGGCCGAGCACCATCCCGCCGACGGCCGCTTTCATCCAGGCCCGCGGGCTTCGCTGTGCGGCGAAATACAATTCCAACGCGGCGAGGGGGATGAGGTAGCAGCCGAACACCAGCGCGATGTCCACAGGACCGGACAGGGTCTGGTTCATGCCGACCGGTCCCTGGTTGAGGATCACCCAGGCCATCAGCCCAACGCGCAGAAACCAAACGCCGTTCACGACCATGAAGGTGCGCATCGCCCAACGCCGGTGCGTGTCGATGCGGCGCGCCACGGCGAACCGCCAGGCGAGCGTCGCGAAAACAAGGATGGCGACGGCGTTCCCCGTGATGGCGAGGCCGGAGATCACCGACAAATAGGTTCCGCGCCCCCAAACGAGCCATAGGCCGCCGAGCGCCATCACGAAGGCGATCACAATGAACGTCCGGCCCGTCCAGCGGTGTAGACCCGGCGCGCGCGACCGGAGCTGCGGGACCAGCTGCATGAGCCCGCCCAAGGTGATGACCGCGGCGAACAGCGCATGCACGGCGAACATGACATTGCCCAGAGCGTCGCCTTCGATATGGCCGTCGATGAGCGGCTTGTCGTTCCAGCCCTCGAGATTCCCCGTCGCTGTCCGCGTGCCGTAAAAGGCGAGGATGAAATAGATGAACGCCAACTGACCGACTGCAGCGACGCAAAACCAGATAACGCCCGTGGCGCTCAAAAAGCGGTCGGCCCAGGGGGCGGACGAGGCGGGGGACGCAGCGATGCTCGACATGACGCGGAATGGCCTCCAGCGGCGACGGCGCCGGAACGGCGCCGTTTCACCACACCGAATCGCAAGCGCCGCAGGCCGGTTCTCGCCGTTTTGGAAATCGGCGAGCGATTTTTCTGCTGAGAACGGCGTCGTTCTTGCGAGCCGAGCGCGCTAAGGTGGTCGCATAATTCTCTGAGGTGCATCGGATCGTGACCGCGAGACACGCCCTTCAATTCGCTCCCGCCCAACTCGCCCTGCGCGAGCGAGCCGACGCGACGATCGATTGGTTCCGCAGGCTGAGACCGACGCCGAATTTCTATTGGACCGTGTTCGCGGTTTCGATCTCCTCGTTCATCCTCAGCGGGACGCTGGGCGACCGGCTCGGCCCGCTGGAGATCATATTCGCCCTTGTCGGCGCCGCGACATGCGGATGGGCGTGGCTCTTCACGCGGTCGCTGTTTCGGCCGATCGAGGCGATGGGCCGTTGGCCGCTTGTCGTGGTCGGGGTTCTTTTCGTCGTTTGCGCCATACGAACGGTCTTGCCGCCTGAGTGGGCGGAGGGCTCTGCGCTGCGCATGCTTGGCAACATAAGCGTGATGACGAGCTCGACGGTCTTGCTGCTGACTTTGTTTGAGGCGGTCGACGGCTTCGGCGAACACCGTCAACGCAAGGAACGCGCGTTTCGCTTGGCGGTCATGACCGGCTATGGCGGCCTGTTGGCCTTCGCCGTCTTATGGGTCGACAGCGCGGAGCCGGGCAGTTTCGCGCACAGATGGGGCGAGACCATCGACGTCGCCTGCGCGGTCGTGGCCTTGTCGATGGCCTGGCTTGCGGTTCGGTTTCGCCTCGCCAATCCCTTGCCGCGAACCGCGTCGGCATTGAAAAAGGCGGCGCCCCGCGCCGCAGCGACATCCCAGGACAAAGCCCTAGCGCGCAAGGTGATGGCGGCGCTTGAGGACGAAGCGGTTTTTACGACGCCTAACCTCAAAGTTGCGGATGTGGCGCGGCTTTTGGGGGAGGCCGACTACAAAGTCACCCAATGCGTCACCGGCGTGTTGGGCTATCCCAATTTCAATCAACTTATCAATCAGTTGCGGGTGGCGCGCGCGGCCCGAATGCTCGCCGACCCAGTCTTTGCTCACCGTGCGGTGCTCTGGATCGCGATGGATTGCGGCTTTGGATCCATCGGCCCCTTTAATCGTGCGTTCAAGGCCCAAACAGGCAAGACGCCGACGGCTTATCGCGCCGAAAAGGGTCAGGGGCGGCTCGCTGCGGAGTAAGGCGGCGGACCGGCCCTAGGTGAAGCGTTCGTCTTCGACGGAATTCTCCTGCGCCCATTGGCGAAGTTCTTCTTCGCCGGCTTGCCCGGAGGCCACCGCGAGGAACATGCGGATCAGCTCCTGCTGCGACACGTCCAGCCGCCGGCCGTTCAAGAACAGCGTGATGATCAGCGAAATCGCGCCCGCCCGCTTGTTGCCGTCAATCAGCGGGTGGTTGGTGGCCATGCCGAAGGCCAAGGACGCCGCCAACGCTTCTGCGGTCGGCGACGCGTCGGAATAGGCGATGAGATTGCGCGGACGATTGAAGGCGCTGTCGAACAACCCCTCGTCGCGAAAAGCGAGCTTTGTGGCGGTGGTTTCGTGAAGAATGTCACGAATGGCTTCAACGAGAGATTCGTAGTGCGGCAGCTCGCCTTCGCTCATGACCCCAAAACCTCCAAGGCGTATCGGTATTGCTCCAGACACGCCCGGCCCGCCGCGCGCGTGCGCGCATAAATACCGCCGGCTTGTGACACTATGATTTTGCCGGGCGTCGCGGTGACGGTGACGTCCTCGCCTGCCGCGAACCCCGCCGCCGCCAGCACTTTGCGTGACAGCGTGACGCCGGAGGAATTGCCTGTTTTGCGAAGTTTCTTAGTTTCCACGACCTTTTCGTCGGCCTTGTCGGACATATTCCGCCCCTTATGGTTGTGCCGCTGGTTTAGGCGCCGCGGCGACGAGCCGCAAGCGGCAATCGCGCGGCGAAGCGCCGTCCGGGGCCCGATGCGGACAAACGCCGACAATGTCAGGAAAACGCAGAAATCTTCCGCATAAACGCGCATCTTTGTTGGTGGCGCGCGCCCGGGCGCGGTAAACTAACGCCATGACAGACATGACGAATCACGTCGCTGGGGGCGACGACTACGGCGCGGATTCCATCAAGGTGCTGCGCGGTCTTGAGGCGGTCAGAAAACGCCCTGGCATGTATATCGGAGACACCGACGACGGGTCGGGTCTCCACCACATGGTCTACGAAGTCGTCGACAACGCAATTGACGAGGCGTTGGCGGGGTATTGCTCTGCGGTGACCGTGCGGCTGCACGCCGACGGCTCAGCCAGTGTCGCCGACGATGGGCGCGGCGTTCCCGTGGAGATCCACGCCGAAGAAGGCGTGTCCGCCGCCCAGGTGATCATGACCCAGCTCCATGCTGGGGGAAAATTCGACCAGAATTCTTACAAGGTGTCCGGCGGTCTCCACGGCGTCGGGGTTTCGGTGGTCAACGCCTTGTCCTCATGGCTTGACCTCACCGTTTGGCGGGACGGCAAAACCCACGCGATGCGGTTCCGCGACGGCGAGCCGGAAAACGGCGAGGACTTGAAAGTCACCGGAGAAGCGGGCGGCCAGCGCGGTACGATGGTGCGGTTTCTACCCTCAACCGACGTTTTCTCTCAGGTGGAGTTTGATCGCGCGCGGCTTGAGCATCGTTTGCGCGAATTGGCGTTCCTCAATTCCGGCGTCGCCATCACTTTGATCGATGAGCGCGGCGCGGAGCCGGTTGAGACCCACATGGCGTATGAGGGCGGCGTTGCGGCCTTCGTCAAACATCTCGACCGAACCAAGAACGCGCTTATTCCAGATCCCGTGACGCTGTCGGGCGAGCGGGACGGGGTAAGCGTGGAATGCGCGCTCGAATGGAACGACAGCTATCACGAGAACGTTCTGTGCTTCACCAATAACATCCCGCAACGCGACGGCGGCACGCATTTGGCCGGGTTCCGCGCTGCGTTGACGCGGGTGGTCACGCGCTACGCCGAAAGCTCCGGGGCGGCGAAAAAGGAAAAGGTGACGATCACGGGGGATGACGCGCGAGAGGGGCTCACCGCGGTTTTGTCGGTCAAAGTGCCCGACCCGAAATTCTCCAGCCAAACCAAGGAGAAACTCGTCTCTTCAGAGGTTCGGCCGGTGGTCGAAAACGTGATGAGCGAGACGCTCGCGACCTGGTTCGAGGAGAACCCCGGTCCCGCCAAGCTCATCGTGCAGAAGACCATCGAAGCGGCGGCCGCGCGGGAGGCGGCGCGCAAGGCGCGCGATCTCACCCGGCGGAAAACCGCTCTCGACGTGGCCAACCTGCCTGGCAAACTCGCTGACTGTCAGGAAAAAGACCCAGCGAAGTCCGAGTTGTTTTTGGTCGAGGGGGACTCCGCGGGCGGCACCGCCAAGCAGGGCCGGGATCGCGTGTTCCAGGCCATTCTTCCGCTGCGGGGCAAGCTGCTGAACGTCGAGCGGGCGCGCTTCGATAAAATGCTTTCCTCAGAGCATATCGGCACGCTGATCACCGCGCTTGGCGCCGGCATCGGCCGAGACGAGATGGATCTCGACAAGCTGCGCTACCACAAGATCATCATCATGACCGACGCGGACGTGGACGGCGCCCATATCCGCACGCT
>CAZABJ010000028.1:0-33315 GCA_964483375.1 uncultured Caulobacterales bacterium | reverse complement strand
CCAGCGCGACCGGTCGGCGCAGCGCCCACGGCAGAATGCCTTCGCGGAACTCCGTCACTTGCTTGCCGTCTTGCAGCACGATCGCGTCTTTGCCGACGAGATCGATGCGACTGACATGGCTGTCGAGATTGATGCGCACCGTCGGCCAGTTCAAACGCGCCGCGACTTGCTCGATATGGGTGGACTTCCCCGTCCCGTGATAGCCCTGGACCATCACGCGGCGGTCATGGGCGAAGCCGGCCAGGATGGCGAGCGTTGTTTGCGGGTCGAACCGATAGGCCTCGTCCAAATCAGGCGTGTACTCGCTGGGCGCGGAGAAGGCCGGCGCCTCCAGGTCGCTGTCGATGCCGAAGGTTTGGCGCACCGAGACCGTGATGTCGGGCTCGTCTAGCGGAAAGGCCGCGTCCGTCGGCGTCATAGAGGCGTTCCTGTGATTGGGGGGAGCGTGGTCGCGATGGTATCGGCCTCCCTTGGGGTATCACAAGCGTCGCGCAGTCTTGCTTTCCGGTTCGCCGGTCTCAGCGCGGGCCGCCGCCCCCGCCTCCGCCGCCGAACAGCTGCTGGCTCCGCGTCCGCACGATCTCCCATTTATCGCGCATGATCACCTCGGCCAGCATCTCCATCACGTCTGCGGCGTGGAGGCGCGTCCAAGCGTTGTTGGCGAGGATGCGGGAGACCACGCCCACCGGATCCCGCAGCACGAAATAGAAGGAGCCGATGATCATCGCTGCGACGAACGCGCCGAGTTGCGCCGCCGTCGTGGCGGTTTCCCAGGCTTGGTCGCTCCCGTTCATCGATGCGACGACGTTCTTGGCGACCAGAATGCAGATAACGCCCCCGGCGCCCAGGGCCAGAGATAGCAACACTCCGCCGAGGTGGAACAGAAACGTATCTCGCCGGATACGGAACATGGTGTTTCTCAGAATGTATTCACAAAACAGCATGCGCATCGAAAGCCACAAATAGGTGCCGCTCCATGTCGCGACCTGTTCGCGCAACTCACTTTCCTGGTCGATGCGCTTATCCAAGTGGACCGTCAGCAAACGCTCTTTCGCGCGCAGCATATTTTGCTGCATGCGATTGAACTTTTCCGAGGTGTAGGCGCGCATTGTCAGGGCATTGTGCCGCTGTTGGTTTTGGTAGGATACGCGGTAAGCGATCTGCATCACGATCAAAGATACCGCGACGACGACGGCCAGCAGCGTGGTTTCCACCACGGTGGTCATCACCATGTCCTCGGGATCTGGCGAAAGCCGGCCGCCTAACGCCAACGCGAAATAAGCCAAAATGAGTCCGGCGATCAAGAAAAGAGCCGGAATATAAAGGAGAAGGCGACGAGAGTTGCCTTCGGTTATTGTGCGAAAAAGTTTGGCGTTGTCATAAAAGTTCTTGTCAATGCTGCCGTCGTTAACGGCAAGCGTTTCGATGAGGAATTTTTCTTCGATTTCCTCGTAGAAAAATTGTTCGCTTCCAAATAGTTCAAAGGGTTCTTTGAAAAAGGCGCGGCCGTGCTTCAGCTCAATATCGGCCTCTTCGGCCGTCATTTCAGCGGCCGTCTTGTGCCGCAGCTCCATCCGGCCGATTGAGCGGAAAAGCAGCGTCGTCTGCCCTTCCGAGGGATCCGCGGTACGGGCGATCGCCGCCCCCGCTTCAGCGCCGACGCCTTTTGCGGTCGCGGCCGCTGCGCCCCTTTGGCGGACGAACAGACGCGTGAAGGGCCGGAAAACGATCCGGATCGGAAACGTTATGATCCGTAGCAAGGTAACGAAAAACATGACACCCCCATAGACGCGCCCCGGCGGAGAGCGTTCGCACTTTGTGCTTAACCCAGCCCAAGGGGTTTACGTCCGGAATGTGGCGCGGACAAGTCGACGACCGGCAACTGCGCGGAATTCGCGTTATGCGCGCGCCCATCGCCGCCTGAGCGGCCGCGCGTCGCGTCGTTACGCGAGGCCGGATTTCTTCAGGGTTTTGTATGCACGTATGACGAGCGTCAGGCGATGCTCGCTGGTGCGATCGCCGCCATTGGCGTCGGGGTGATAGCGCTTGACCAGTTCGGTGTAGCGCGCCCGGACGTCTTCGCCGGTGGCCTCATGGTCCAAGCCCAGCGTGTCAAACGCGGTGCGCTCGAGTTTGCCAAGCTTGCGCCCGCGTTTTTCCGGAGGCGGGGGCCGTCCGTCGCCGAATAGGCCGAATCCATCGGCGAATGCACGGCTCCAATCCCGCTTGGCCCAGGAGGCGGCGTCTCGCTGCCGCGCGGCGCTTTGGGTGTTCCAGGTCGGTCGGTGGCCGGTGGCGGCTGAGCGCTGGAAGTCCTCGACGTCCGCCTCGTCCATCTCCGCGAAGAAGTCCCAATTTTTGTTGTATTCCGCTGCGTGAGTCGGACAGAAGTAATAGTACTCGCGCAGCTTTTCCGCGCTTTTCGGCGCGCGGCACGTGCCCTTTGATCCGCATTCCGGCCAGTCGCACTTCCGCTCTTCCGGCTTCGGCGCGTCCGGCTTCGGCGGCTTGATGCGGATATCGACGAACCGCGGCTTATAGGCGTAGGCTTCGGGCATGAAGACAGTATGGTTCTCGTCGCTGAGATCGACAACGGCTTGACACGGGAAGAAATGACCTCAGTCGCAGATAAGATCGCCGAAAAGTTGACGAAGGCCTTCACGCCTGAACGCTTGACTGTGACCGATGAATCTCACCTGCATGCTGGTCATGCGGGCGCGCCGTCCGGTGGGGAAAGCCACTTTTACGTCGACATCGTCGCCGAAGCCTTCGCGGCGCTTAGTCGTGTCGCCCGGCACCGCGCCGTGAACGCGGCGCTCGCAGACGAGCTCGCCGGTCCCGTCCACGCTCTGCGAATCGCAGCCCGAACGCCGGAAGAAGCCGCTCGCGTTTAACAGCGCTCAGCGTCGGGCCCCGGGGGGAGGCGATCCCTCAGGCGGCTTCTTGTTCGCGGGGGTCGCGACCGCCTTTATGGAAGTAAACGCGCTTGGCGAACGCCCGGAACATCGGGGTGGACAGCGCGAAATCCAGCAGCGGATTGGCCGGGGCCAGATCAAGCATCCGGCGCATGGCGACCTTCACGCCCATTTTCGGCAGATGCGGCGCGATCACCTCGGCGGGGTCGGGGCCTTGGTCGTTCAAATGCGCCGCGGTCGCATCTCCGGCGCGCCGACCGACGTCGATGGCGAGATGAATGCCGCCGCCCGTCATGGGCGAAACAAGGCCTGCGGCGTCGCCGATCAAGGTGACGCGGTCGGTCGACCAGGGCTTGACGATCCCGCCGCAGGGGATGACGCCGGCCCGACGCTCCGTGATCCCCTCGGGGTCGAGACCGAACCGCGTCTCAGCCTCGCGCGCGAAACGCTCCATATCCGGTTTTCGGCCGTGGCTGACGGCGAGACCCGCTTGTACGAAGCCAGGCGCCTGAGCCGCCCACGCGATGTAGCCCGGCGCGGTCCGGCTATCGAGAACGCAATGAAGAAACCGCGGATCGAGCGCGTCCGCGCCGTCATACTCGCGTTCCACGCCCACGAGAAACCGGCTGTTCAACCCAAGGCCGAATAGGCGTGCGGCGCGGGAGTGGGCGCCGTCCGCGCCCAGCACCCATCGTGCGCTCAGCGTCTCTCCGCCCGCGGTCAGCCTGACGCGGTCGTCCTCGCGCGCGCCATCGGCGACTTTCGCGCGGGTGCGCACCGTCGCCCCGGCTTCCTGCGCCTGGTCCGCCATCCAGCGCAGCACCGCGCCGGTGTCGGTGGTGGTGAACCAATAATCGTCCGCGAACAGGTCGACGGATTTGCGCGAGGGGCCATAAAGGCGCACCCCGTCCACCCGCTGGGTCAGAGCCGGGGGCAAGGGGAGAAGCGCCATCGCTTCTTTGGTGAAGATGCCGGTCGTGTGCAAGCGAGCGCCGATTTCGGGCTTCGCTTCCAAGACGACCGTTTTCAGGCCGCGCTCGGCGGCGACGCGCGCCGCTTCCAGCCCGGCGAATCCTCCGCCGATGACGGCTAAATCGAAATCCGGGGCGGTCACGGCTGAGTTTCCTCCGGTTCTGGAATGACGCTGACTTTAAGCTGGGTGATTTGATTTCGATGGCGGCGCACGATCTCGAAGCGCCGGCCGTAAAAACTGAAGACCTGGCCGGGTTGCGGGATGGACTGCGCTTCGTGAATGACCAGACCGGCGACCGTCACCGCTTCATCGTCCGGCAATCGCCAATCCATGGCGCGGTTGAGATCCCGAATGGCCACCGCGCCGTCCACCAACACCGCTCCGTCCGATTGGGGCCGAACGCCTTCCACCGGCTTGTCGAATTCGTCGTCGATCTCCCCGACGATCTCTTCGAGAATGTCCTCAAGCGTCACAAGTCCCATCAACGCGCCATACTCGTCCACCGCAATGGCGAAATGCTCGCGTTTGGCGCGGAAGGCGTTGAGCTGTTCGGCGAGCGGCGTCGTTTCGGGCACGAACCATGGCTCGCGCGCCACTTCCATCAAATCCACCTTGGCCAGGTCCCCGTCGACGTCGCGAATGGCGCGGGAGAGGTCTTTGGCGTGGAGCACGCCGACGATGTTCTCAATGTTGTCTCGCCACAGCGGGAGGCGCGTGTAGCGGCTCGCCAGGGCGCGGTCGATGACCTCTTCCACAGGATCGCCGGAATCGAGCATCTCGATGCTTTTGCGGTGCACCATGATATCCAGCACGGTGAGCTCGGAGAGGTCGAGAATGCCCCCGAGCATGCGGCGGTCGTCCCCCGCCACGCTGCCGCGGCGGTGGTGAAGCTCAATGGCGCCGCGGATTTCGTCGCGCGCCGACAATACGTCGCCCTCCGCCCGCAGCCCGAACACGCCCAGGACCGTGCGCACGATCGCCTGGACCGCCGCGACGATGGGCGAGAGCAGCTTCACCACCACGGTGATGGGCGTAGAAACGCCCTTGGCGGCCCGTTCGGTGTTGGTGATGGCGTAGGTCTTCGGCAGCACCTCAGCGAAAACCAGCACCAGAACGGTCATCAGCGTCGTGGCGATGGCGACGCCGTAATTGCCGAAAAGCGCTGAGAAAACCGCCGTGGCGATGGCGGTCGCTAGGATGTTGACCAGGTTGTTGCCCAACAAAATCGCGCCGATCAGGCTTTCGCGGTCCTCGATCAAGCGGTCGACCCGCCGGGCCGCCTTATCCCCCTCCACCGCAAGCTGGTGCATGCGCGCGCGCGACACGGCGGTCAGCGCGGTTTCGGAGCCTGAGAAAAAGGCGGAAAAGCACACGAGCAAGAGTACGCCCGCAAGCGCAAACAGTTCCGCGGCGGTGATGGTCATCAGAGGCGTTCTTCTAAAAAGCGCAACAAGCGGTCGGGATCATCTTCAGCGACGATATGGCATTCGCCTAAGCGGCGCGGCAGGACAAGCCGCAGTTTCCCGCCCGCGGCTTTCTTATCATGAAACATCGCTTCAAGCACCGCAGTCGCCGCGTAGGGCCCGCCGGGAAGGGTGTTGAGACGCGCCGGCAACCCAGCCTCGGCGAGGTGGCGAGCCAGCGGCGCCGCCGTGCCCGGCTCCGCGAACCCGATCCTTTCGGCGTATTCGGCCGCAGCGACCATGCCCGCGGCCACGCCCTCGCCATGAAGCAGCGCGCCGTCATAGCCGGCGATCGCTTCGAAGGCGTGGCCGAAGGTGTGCCCCAGGTTCAACAACGCGCGCTGACCCGCCTCGCGCTCGTCTTGTGCGACGATGCGCGCCTTCCAAGCGACACAGCGCGCCACGGCCTCAAGCCGAACTTCGGCGTCTCCGGCTAGGACCGCGGCGCCATGCTCGGTCAGCCAAGCGAAGAACTCCGGGTCTGCGATTACGGCGTATTTCACGACTTCCGCATAGCCGGCGCGCAGGTCGCGTGGGTCTAACGTATCGAGCGCGATGGTGTCGGCGAGAACCAGGACGGGTTGGTGGAAGGCGCCGATGAGGTTCTTGCCTTCAGGCGCGTTGATGGCGGTCTTGCCGCCGACGGAGCTGTCGACCTGCGCCAACAGGGTCGTAGGGATTTGCACATAGGGCGCGCCGCGCTTCACAAGCGCGGCGGCGAGCCCGGCCAAATCGCCCACCACGCCGCCGCCCAACGCGACGACGCATTCCCCCCGCTCCAGACGCAGCGCGAGCAGACCGTCGCACACCCGTTCAAGCTCAGACCAAGACTTCGACGCTTCACCCGGCGGGACCAGGATCCAATCGGTTCGCACGCCCGCCTGGCTCAGCGCGGCGCTGAAATCGGCCTTGTAATGCCCGGCGACCGTTTCATCAGCGACAACCGCCAGTCGGCCGTTCGGCGCGAACTCGGCCAGATGCGCGCCCGCCTCCGCCATCAGGCCCGGGCCGCACACGACATCGTAGGCGTGCCGGCCAAGCTCGACGCGCACGCGCCTGCGTAGGGGCTCGGTCATGGCGCGGGCCTCGCTCGTTTAAGCGTTTGGATGGCCTGCACAATAGCCTCAACCGTGTCGGCTTTCGGGCCGTCCCCGGAGTCCACCACGATGTCAGCTTCGGCGTAGACGGGGTGGCGTTCGGCCATCAGCGCGCGCATCCGCGCCCTTGGGTCGGCCACGCGCAGCAGCGGACGCGTATCGCGCCGCGAGACCCGGCGCATCAGAACCTCCAAATCGGCGCGCAGCCAGACCGAAATGGCGCGTTCCTTCAAAAGCGCGCGGGTGCGGGGGTCCATGAACGCGCCCCCTCCCGTGGCCAAGACCCCAGGGGGGCCGTCGAGCAAACGCTCGATCACCCGCCGCTCGCCGTCTCGGAATTGCGCCTCGCCGAATTCTTCAAAGATTTCGGTGATAGTGCGCCCGGCCGCCGCGGCGATTTCGTCGTCGGCGTCCGTGAACGGCACGTCCAGCCGCTCTGCGAGGCGTCGGCCGACGGTCGTTTTGCCCGCGCCCATCAGTCCGACCAGGGCGATGGTGCGGGCGGGGGGCCAAGGCTCCGCATTCGCGGATTGGGGCGCGTCATTCGGTTCCATCGGGGCCACGCATCGCCCTATAAGTCGGGCTGAAACTTGCGACAAGCGCCCGTCGCGACGGTTTCGGCGGTGTTAAGGAGAGCGCCATGCGCATTCTTGGGATTCTCGCCTTTATTACCCTCATCCTGGCCGCGGCGGGGTTCGTCTACCTCTTGCACGTCGCCGACCAGATGGCCCCGGCGCCGAGCGAGCAACGGATAGAGGTCGATGTCACCTTACCGCGTTAACAAAGCCCTCCTTGCGGCTTTCTTCTGTTTCTGCTGCGCCGCGCCGTCCTGGTCCCAAGACGGGATCGCCGTCGTTGAACTCGCCGAAGCCGACCCCTTCGCGGTCGGCGCCCTATCGCCGTCTGAGCGCCCCGCGCCCGCAGACCTTTGGGCGAACTCCGACGCCGAAGGCGTCAGCGCGCTGTTGGGCGCAGTCCCGCAAGCGCATGGCGCGTCCTTGGCGGGCTCGCGTCTCGCCGCGCGCGCCGTCTTAAGCCAATCTGACGCGCCGGCTGGGCTGGTCAATCGCCGAGAAATGCTGCTCGCGCGGCTCAACGCCGCTTACGCGCTGGGCCGGGTGGAGGCGGTGAACGCAATCGTCACCGGCTCGATCGGCGCAATCCTTGACCCTGATCTGGCGCGTTTCGGCGCGCTTTCCCGGTTCGCCATGGGTCAGGCTGAGGCGGCCTGTACGCTTGGCGACGGCTTGGCGACGGGGCGTGAGGAAGCGTTTTGGGTGCGCGTGCGCGCGGCCTGCTTCGCTTTGCGGGGCGAGCACCAAGCCGCCTCTCTCACCTTTGATCTGGCCGCCGAAGCGGGCGCTGAGGGCGCGGATGCGGAATTCGCGCGTTGGCTCGCGCGGCTTGCCGACGGGGAGGGCGCGGTCCCGCCGGCTCCCAGAGACGCCGTGGAGTTTGCGCTCGCCCGCATGGCCGGCGTGCCCCTGACGCCGGATTTGGCCGATGAGGTTTCCCTGGCTCAGGCGGCCGGCCTGGCCTTAAGCGCGGATGTGGCCCCCGGCTTGCGCCTGCGCGCCGCCCGCCGCGCAGCCCGCGCCGGCGCCATCTCCCCGTCAGACTACGCCGAGGCGCTCGCCGCGGCTGGCGGTCCCGCCGACCGTCCCGCGCTTGAGCATCTCAACGCCGCCTTCGCTGCAGAAGGCTTGCAGCAGGCAGCACTTCTGCGCCAGGCCATCGCCGGGGCGCCGAACAGCGCGCTCGCCGCGGAAGCTCTCGCCGCGGCGCTCGACAGTTCCCAGGATGGGCGGGATTTCATTCTCGCTGCAGAAATGTACGCCGCAGACATCGCCGCCCTGCCGCGGGATGCGGTTGGGGCGGCCTATGCCCCCGTCTTCGCCGAGGCCGCTGCGGTGGTGGGCGACGTTGCGGGCGCGCGCGCTTGGATGGCGACGCGCCGCACCCAGACCGCGCCGGCAGGTCCGATGACGCTTACCGACGTCGCGCCTGACGCGCCCGAAATCGCCCCCGCGCTCGAGCCCACGCTGGAAAGCGCGCTCGGTCTTTTGATCGCCGCCGCTGATCCGCAAGCTGACGGCGCGGCGCTCGCGGAAAGCGCGCGAAATCGCATGGCGGCATCGCGCGCCGATGCGCCGGAAGCGCGTCAAGGCGCCGCTCGCGAGGCGTTGATCCTCTTCGCGCTCGGGGCCGCGAACGGACCTGACATGCGGCGGTTCGCCTATGAAGCGGTCGCCGATGGCGCGCTCCTGACCGGGGAGGCGGACGGCGCGCTCTACGCCATGGAGGCCGCCGTCGACGCCCGCGCCCGAGGCGAGGCGGCGTTGCGCGCTGCTATCGCGCTTGGCCTCTCGCAAGAAGGCCATTCTCTGGCGAGCGCGCGTGCGGCGCGCGCGCTCTGGCGGGCGGGCTTCGATGCGGAAGCCCGCGCGGTCGCGGTTGAAGCCATTTTGGTCGCTCGCAGAGGATGAGCGCGGAGGCCGCCGCCCGCGAGGCGTTTCTTGAAGTGTTGAGCGTGGAGCGGGCCGCCAGCCCGCGCACGCTTGCCGCCTATGCGGACGATTTGGATGACGCGGCCGCCTTTTTGCGAACCCGGCGGCGCGGGCTTCTCGACGCCGAAAGCGACGACCTTGAAGCCTATCTCGCTGATCTTGAAACGCGCGGCTTCGCGATCGCCACCGCCGCGCGACGCCTCTCCGCGCTTAAGGGGTTCTATCGGTTCCTCTACGAGGACCGCCGCCGCAGCGACGATCCCGTCGCCGCGCTGCGGGGACCCAAGCGCGGCCGCCCCTTGCCAAAAGTGATGAGCGAGGACGACGTCGATGCGCTCTTCGCCGCCGCCGCCCGGTTGGAGGGTGACGGAGGCCTGCGTTTCCGCAGTCAACTTGAGCTTCTTTACGCATGCGGTCTGCGCGTCTCGGAACTGGTGAGCCTGCCCGAGGCGGTGCTCAAG
Organism: uncultured Caulobacterales bacterium; assembly: GCA_964483375.1. Taxonomy (GTDB): domain Bacteria; phylum Pseudomonadota; class Alphaproteobacteria; order Caulobacterales; family Maricaulaceae; genus JAUIEH01. The sequence goes on along the minus strand of CAZABJ010000028.1, from coordinate 23,899 downwards.
GCGCGCGACCGGGCGATGACGGTTCGCGGCAAGGGGGGGAAAGAGCGCGTGCTTCCCTTAACCGAGGCGGCCCAGGCCGCGCTCGCCGCTTACGCCCCGGCGCGGGAGCGGTTTTTGCCGTCCGGCGGTGCGGCGCGGGCGCGGGCGACGCGCTTTCTCTATCCCTCGGGCTCAGCCAGCGGACACCAGACGAGGGAAGCCTTCGCGCGCGGGCTCAAATCCGTCGCGGCCGCGGCGGGATTGCGGGCGGCGCTGGTGTCCCCGCATGTGCTGCGCCACGCCTTCGCCACCCATCTGCTCGCCCGCGGCGCGGACCTGCGTGCGATCCAGAAGCTTTTGGGCCATGCGGACCTTTCCACCACTCAGATCTACGCCCATGTCTTGGATGAGCGCTTGAAAGCGGTGGTGACCGCCGCCCATCCGCTCGCAAAGGGTCGCTGAGAGAAGCAAGCCCGCGCGGTTGTTCGGACCGCGCGCAGTTCTTATGGTCTCGCGATTATCGCCAAGGATCGTCATCGCAATGAGCGAAACGCCGCGGACTTATCTCGACTTCGAACGCCCTGTCGCGGAACTCGAACGCCAAATCGAGGAGCTTCAGGCGCTCAACCATGACTCTGACAGCGTGGACGTGTCGGAAGAGCTCGCCAATCTGCGCGAGAAGGCGGCCGCCCAACTGCGCTCGACTTATGACAAGCTCGACGCTTGGCAGAAGACCGAAGTCGCACGTCACCCGGACCGGCCGAAATTCATCGACTATCGTGCGGGTCTCATTGAAGATTTTGAAGAATTGGCCGGCGATCGCCGCTTTGGCGAGGACAGCGCCATCATCGGCGGCCTGGGGCGGTTTCGCGGACGCTCGGTGGTCGTGATGGGCCACGAAAAAGGGCGCACCACAGAGACGCGGCTAAAGCATAATTTCGGCATGGCGAGGCCGGAAGGGTACCGTAAGGCCATTCGGCTTATGGACATGGCGGAGCGGTTCTCCCTGCCGGTGCTCACCTTTGTGGACACCGCCGGCGCCTATCCCGGCGTCGGCGCGGAAGAACGCGGCCAGGCCGAAGCCATCGCCCGCGCCATCGACCGGTGCTTGTCGCTGCCCACCCCGCTCATCTCCGTCATTGCAGGGGAGGGAGGGTCCGGCGGTGCGGTGGCGATCGCTTCGGGCAATGCGGTTTTGATGCTGGAGCACTCGATCTACTCGGTGATTTCGCCCGAAGGCTGCGCGTCGATCCTTTGGAAAGACCGCGACCCCTCCCGGGCGCGCGACAGCGCCAAGGAAGCGGCTATCGCCATGCGCATCACCGCTGCGGATCTGCATAAGCTCAAAATCGTCGACGAAGTCGTCCCCGAACCTCCCGGCGGCGCCCATCGGGCGCCGGGCGATGCGGTCATGGCCGTCGGCGACGCTATGGAGCGCGCGCTGTTCGGCCTGGAGGACCACGCCGCCCAAGCCCTTATCGCTCAACGTCGGGACCGGTTCTTGGCCATCGGCCGAGAAGGATTGAGCTAACGGCCGGCCCGCCGCGCTGTGAGAGGCGGAAGGGGGGTTCACGGCTGCAGAGGGTCGATGAGAAACGCCCCACAAGGGTCGCGCCTGTCACTGGTTTGAGCGCGGAGGCCTTCAAGCGACGCGCTTCTTTGTCTCGTTCCTTCCCGACAGTCGTATGGAAACCGCGCCTGCGCCAGGCGGCGACGACCAGCAGGCGGCGCAGCGGGTGCGGGGGGGCGATGTCCGCTATGAAGAAGCTTGACGTCGCCGCGCTTCAGGCGGCGTTTGCAGGTCAAAGCTGAGGGAGACGCAATTGGCTTATGTTGAAGGGTTCGTGTTGGCCGTTAAGACCGGGGAAAAGGACGCTTATCGCGGCTTCGCCGAACGGATGGTCCCGGTCTTCAAGAAACACGGCGCGCTGTCGCTCGTGGAGTGTTGGGGCGACGACGTGCCGGGCGGCGACGTCACGTCGTTTCCGATGGCCGTGAAATGCGCTGAGGACGAGACCGTCGTGTTCTCTTGGATCATCTGGCCGGATAAGGCGACCCGCGAGGCGGGCAATAAGGGCGCGATGGCCGAAATGGAAGCCGCCGGGATGACGATGGCGGACGTCCCGTTCGACGGAAAGCGCATGATTTTCGGCGGCTTTGAGGTCCTCGTGGAAAGCTGACGCGCGGCCGACTTTCCCGGCGAATAGGGGCGCGTGACGCCCCCGCGTCCGTTAGAACCGGACGCGTAGGCCGGTGTGGAACAGGGCGGTGTCGCTTTCCAGCGAGGAGGGCAGCCCCGTGGCGGGGTCGAAGTCGTCGTAGAAACGATCTTCGCTCGCGCCATGCCAGCGCGCTCCAGCATAGATGTCGGCGCGGCCGGAGACATCGAAGCGCACATCCGCGCCCAACCCGTAATAGGCGTATTCTTCGATATCGACTTGGGTGAGGGCGCCGGCGACCACGGTGTTTTCGGACCCTTCCGCACTCAGGGACGCACCCACATAGCCGCTCAGATCGATATAGAGGTTCGGACCCACGAGCTGAGTGTAATTGGCGTCGACCTCGATGACGAACTCCTCGCGCTCGAAATCGTAATAAATGAACGCTGAGGGGTCGAACTCACGGTCGAGCACTTCGACGTTGATGAACGCGCCCAAATGCAGCTGCCCACGATCCTCGCCGCTATGGAATAGGCCGAAATCGTCGTCGGCATAGAGATATTGCGTATAGCCCGCGTCCAGCCAGATTCGGTCGAACAGGTGTAACGCCCCGCCGAAATAGGCGGTGTATTCGTCAGGGAAATCGAAGGCGCCGCCAGGGTCGTCCACGCTCCCAAGCCCGCCAAGCCCGGCATAGAACTCGGTGTTCTCTTGCGGCACGATGATTTCCACTGAACCGCGGACAACATCTTGGGCCAGCGTCGAGCCGCGGAACACATATTCGGTTTCATACGCGCCGCGCAGGGTGACGGCCACGTCGTCGGCCCCGGCCGCAGCGGCGCTCGACCCGGCGAGAATGACAGCGATTGCGAACCGGCTCGTCATGGCGAATCCCCTCACCGTTCGGCGCACGCTAGGCGCGCGACGGGCCATGGTCAAACGCCGGTTCCGGTTAACGCCGGGTTAGGCGTTCGCCGTCGTCACCAGCCCATGACAATGCTTGTATTTCTTGCCCGAACCGCAGGGGCACAACTCGTTCCGGCCGACCCGACCCCAGGTGGTGGGATCGTTCGGGTCGCGAGCCCGGGCCGAGCCGAGCGGCGCCACGCGCACCGGCGCCGCCCCCCCGATTGGGCGCTCGGACGCCATCTCATTGCGGCCCGTCACCGGGTCCATGTGCGTTTCGACAGTATTGGGCGGCGGTGTCGGCTGGGAGGGGGGCGCTTGTTGCACCTGCACCCGCATCAAGACGCTGGTCACGCTGGCGCGCAGGTCGGCGAGCAAGCGCTCGAACAGAGCGAAGGCTTCGGTTTTGAACTCATTGAGCGGGTCGCGCTGGGCGTAGCCGCGCAAATGCACCACCGAGCGCAAGTGGTCGAGCTGCTGCAGATGCTCGCGCCATTGGGTGTCAATGTTTTGCAGAAGGAACAGCTTTTCCGCCCGCCGCATGATGTCGGGGGAGACTTGCGTCACCTTGGCCGCATAGGCGGCGTCAGCGGCTTCGGTCAGGCGTTCGCGCAGCTCTTCATCCGCGATGCCTTCTTCAGCGGCCCAGTCCGCCAGCGGCGGCTTGATGTTGAGCACCTCTTCGACCTCTGCGGCGAGGCCTTGGATGTCCCATTGCTCAGGATAGGCGCGGGGCGGAACGAAGCGGGAGACCATGTCGTCGACCAGCTCGTGGCGCATGTCGGCGACCACGTCGCGCACGTCCTCAGCGCGCATGAAGTCAATGCGCTGTTCAAAGATCGCTTTACGCTGATCATTGATGACGTCGTCATATTTCAGGAGGTTCTTGCGGACGTCGAAATTACGCTGTTCCACGCGCTTCTGCGCGGTCTCGAGCGCCTTGGACATCCAGGGGTGGGCGATGGCTTCGCCTTCCTTCATGCCCAGCGTTTTCATGATGGCGTTCATGCGCTCAGGCGCAAAGATCCGCATCAAGTCATCTTCGACGGACACGAAGAACTTCGACCGCCCAGGGTCGCCTTGCCGGCCGGTCCGGCCGCGCAGCTGATTGTCGATCCGCCGGCTCTCATGTCGTTCCGAGGCGATCACATACAAACCGCCGGCGTCCAAGGCGTCTTGCTTTTTCCGGTCGATCTCAGCGGCGATTTTCGCCTGCTCGGCTTTGATCGCGGCCTCGTCGGGGGGCTGTCCCGCCGCGGTGCGCTCTTCGACCCAGGCCGAAACGCGCATCTCCAAATTGCCGCCGAGTTGAATGTCGGTGCCTCGGCCGGCCATGTTGGTGGCGATGGTCACCGCGCCGGGCACACCGGCGTCGGCGATGATCTGCGCTTCCTTCTCATGGTGGCGCGCGTTCAGGACGGCGTGCGGCACCGGCGGGGCGTTGTTCTTCGCGGCTTTGGCCAAATCCTGGAGCAGCTTGCCGGCGCGCTCCATTTTGTCTTTGTCAAAGCCCTCTTGGTTGTCTTTCAGCGCTTCGGCGCGTTCGGAAATCCGCGCGCCGATGTCGCGGATGGCTTTGCGGTCGCTCAACAGCCTTGAGATGATTTCGGATTTTTCAATGGAGACGGTGCCGACCAACACCGGCTGGCCTCGGGCGTAAGCGTCAGCGATCTCCATCGCGATCGCTTCGTATTTTTCATCGCCCGTGCGGTAGATTTCGTCTTCCTCGTCCAGCCGCGCGATGTTGCGGTTGGTGGGGACCTCCATGACTTCGAGACCGTAAATGTCAGCGAATTCCGAGGCTTCAGTCGCCGCGGTGCCCGTCATGCCGGCGAGTTTTTCATACAGGCGGAAAAAGTTCTGGAAGGTGATGGAGGCGAGGGTGACGTTTTCGGGCTGCACCTCGACGCCTTCCTTGGCCTCGATGGCTTGGTGCAAGCCTTCTGAGAGCCGGCGGCCCTCCATCATCCGGCCGGTGAACTCGTCGACCAACACCACCTTGTCGCCGCGCACGATATAATCGGTGTCGCGATTGAAGATCTTGTGCGCCCGCAGGGCTTGGTTGACGTGGTGCACCGCGGAGACGTTGCCGATGTCGTACAGGCTATCGCCTTCAAGCAGTTCGCGTTCGGCCAGCATGGCTTCGATGCGTTCGCTGCCGTCCTCGGTCAAGGCGACGGAGCGCTGCTTTTCGTCGATGTCGTAGTATTCGACCTCCTCGGAGGCCTCGTGTTCGGCGACGAGGCTGCGGATCACTTCGTCGATGGTGCGGTAGAAGTCCGAGCGGTCGTCGGTGGGCCCGGAGATGATAAGCGGCGTACGCGCCTCATCGACCAAGATCGAGTCCACCTCGTCGACGATCGCGAAGTGGTGGCCGCGCTGGCACATTTCAGCCAGCGAGTACTTCATATTGTCGCGAAGATAGTCGAAACCGAATTCGTTGTTGGTGCCGTATGTGACGTCGCAGGCATATTGCTCGCGCCGCTCCAGGTCATTGAGACCATGGACGATGCATCCCACGGTCATCCCCAGAAACTTGTAAACCTGACCCATCCACGCGGAGTCGCGTTTGGCCAAATAGTCGTTCACCGTCACCACGTGAACGCCGCGACCGGTCAAGGCGTTCAAGAACACGGGCAAGGTGGCGACGAGGGTTTTCCCTTCGCCCGTCTTCATTTCAGCGATGTCGCCGCCATGCAGCACCATGCCGCCGATAAGCTGCACGTCGTAATGGCGTTGGCCGAGCGTGCGTTTGGCCGCTTCGCGCACGCAGGCGAAGGCCTCCTCCAGCACATCGTCGAGGACCGCGTCCTGCACCGCTTTGCGTTTGGTGGGATCGGGCTCGGCGGAAATGGCGCCGCGGACCCGCTCCATCAGCTCCACCGACTTCGCGCGAAGCTCTTCATCCGAAAGCGCTTCGTATTCGGGCTCCAACAGATTGATGCGCTGAACGCGGGGGTGATGCCCGCGCAGCTTGCGTTCATTGGAGGAACCGAAGACCTTTTTGGCAATGCCGTTAATGGTGTCGAGCATAGGTCGCCTGGCCGCCCAATCTTGAAGAAAAATCAGCGTCCACGTCGCCGGCGGCGGCGGTCGCGCGGCGGATCTGACGCGGCTGCGCCTCGACAGGCGTGCGGGCGTGACTTAAGGAGCCTATCCTTGCCTGTCAACGCGAGCCGGCGCCGCAGCGCCCGGCCATTGGCGACGGAACTCTCATGCCGCTCTTCAATTTCGCTCCGCGCCGCTTTCGCGGCCTGCCATTCGCTCTCGCCGGGCTCTTATGCGCTTCGGCCTGTGGTCCCTTAGAGCCGGACATGGAGACCGATCCCTTCGGCTCCGCGGTGGTTCGGCTCGGCGACGCGGTCGCCGCGGAAGTTGACGGGACGCCCATCTACGTGTCCGACGTGCGTCGCGAAGGCGTCGCGCAAGGGGTGATCGACGCCGCCGAACCCCTGGATTCCGGCAGCCGCCGTTTCAACGAGCTGCTTGACGACCTGATCCACCGCCGCGTCCTGGCCCTCGAAGCGCGTCGTCGCCAGCTGCATGACAGCGACGAAGCCCGCCGCCGCCTCGCCGCCGCACGCGAGGTGATCGTCTACAACATGCTCATCGAAACGGTGATCGACGACGCCGTCACCGAAGGCGCGCTTCGCCGCCTATATGAGGAGCAATCCCAGCTCTTGAGCCTGGGTGACGAGGTTCATGCGCGTCAAATCATTGTTCAACGTGAAGAGGAAGTTGACGAAGTCATCACCCGGCTGCGGGCCGGTGAGGATTTCGCGCAACTCGCGCTTGATTTATCCACGGACGATCTCACCCGTCTGGCTGGCGGGGATTTGGGGTACTTCGCCCGCGGCGATCTGATTATCGAAGAGATTGAAGAGGCGGCATTCGGCACGGAAGTCGGTCAGATTTCAGACCCGTTTCGGAGCGAGCTTGGGTGGCATGTCCTTTATGTGGAGGACCGCCGCGCCGAGGTGCCGCCCACCTTTGAGGAAATGCGGCCCGATTTGGTGCGGTTCTTGACCTATCAGGAGCTCCAGCGCTTGTCCGACGTGCTGACTTCGCGCGCTGACGTGCGTCGCTTCACCAGCGTCGCTCCAAGCGGGGACGCCGGCGAGCCGCCGGTCGGCGCAGACGATGGCGCCCGTTAACCAGCTTTGGCCATGCCGCGTTAACGGGCGAGGCGGCACACTGCGGATTGGAGGCTCGCCGCTGTGACGCTGCTTTTGGTCGCTGCTTGCGCGCTCATCGATTCCGACGGCCGGGTTCTCCTGGCGCGTCGGCCCGAAGGCAAGGCGTTGGCGGGGCTATGGGAATTTCCTGGCGGCAAAATCGAACCCGGCGAAAGCCCCGAAGCGGCGCTTATCCGCGAATTGCGCGAGGAGCTTGCGGTGGAGCCGTGCGCGGAATGCCTCGAACCCTTCGCCTTCGCCTCCGAGCCCCAGGAGACGCGCCATCTTTTGCTGACGCTTTTCGCCTGTCGTCGCTGGGATGGGTTCGTCACGCCATTGGAGGGGCAGGAGCTCGCTTGGTCGCGGACCGACAGGCTGCAAGACTTCGCCATGCCGCCCGCCGACGTGATGTTGGCCGCCGCCGTGCGGGACCGGCTGGCGGGCGCGCGGGTCTGAGCGGCGCATTCAGGCGGTTCGCGCGCGCCGACAGCGGCGCGACCGCGATTGAGTACGGTCTCATCGCTGCGCTTGTGATCATCGCGTTGCTCTTGGCGTTGACCGCCACCGCTGATGCGACCGCCCAGATGTGGGCCGACATCCAAAACGCCATCACCGGCGCAAGTTCGAGCTAACCCGCGGTCACCCGCCGCTGTGGGGCTTGCCAGGCGCGCGTGGCCCGGCTCTTTCGCCTGCCGAACGTTCCGAAACCCCAAGCGCATCCGCCAGCCGGACCTTCGCCGAACCCGGCCGCAAGGGCTTGGGTTGGGTGTCCGCCGGCGCCCAGCCTGCGGCGTAAACGATTTCAAACGTCGCGCGCACGCGGCCGTCAGGATCGGCGAAGCGTTCCTGGTAGTGCGCCATCGCACGCATGAGCAGGCCGCGTGTCAGCGCGCGCGGAGGCCGTTGGACGAGCGCCGCGGTTTCGCCCATCGCCCGCAAATCGGAGAGCAGCGCGAGGGGAGAGCCGTAGCGCACCATGTGCCGGTCCACGTCCGCGACCGGCAAAGCGAAACCCGCCCGCTGCAGCAAACCCGCCATATCCCGAGCGTCAGCGAACGGAGCCACGCGCGGGCCCGCCCCGCCATCAGCGCTTTCCGCCGCCAAGAGGCTCTGGCGCAGTTCTGTGAGGCTCGCCCCGCCGACCAAGGCCGCCAGGAACAGCCCGTCCGGCTTGAGCGCCCTGCGCGCCTGTATGAGCGCCCCGGGCAAGTCATTCGTAAGATGAAGCGAGAGCGGCGCGACGATGAGGTCCAACACGCCGTCCGCAAATGGCGAGCGTTCTTCATCCGCACAAAGCCGTGGACCAGGGCTGTTGGCCAGCATGTCCTCGGCGAGGTCGGTCGTGGCGAGCCAACCCACCTTGGCCTGTGCGGCCGGGTTCTGAGCGCGCAGCCGCGCAAACGCGCCCGCGCCGCCAATCTCCGCTGCGCGCGGAAAGTCGCGCATGACCGAATTAACGCGATCCCACAGTTCCTCTGCGGCTCGTTCTCGCAGAAACTCCGCTGATCTGGGTCCGCGGCCGGCGCGGGCGCGCCTGGCGCGCACCAGCGTGCGGTCGAAAACGATGGGGGACGAGGCGGTCATGGACCGGGATATGGCGCGCAAACAAGGGGGAGGGAAGCTGTCGAGCGTCATCGGGCTGGCGCGCGGCGCGCTGAACGTTTTGTTGCCGCCTGCATGCCCGGTCACCGATCAAACCACTGACGCCCCGGGACGATTGGCGGCGGAAGCCTGGTCCCAGTTGAGGTTTCTCAGCACGCCTTGGTGCGAGGTTTGCGGAACGCCTTTCGCCTATGACCCCGGACCCGGCACGGTGTGCGGCGCGTGCTTGGCCGCGCCTCCGGATTTTGATCGCGGTCGGGCTGCGGTCGCCTATGACGACGCCAGCCGACCGCTCATTCTTGCGTTCAAACATGGCGCACGCACCGACGTCGCCTTGACGTTCGCGCGCTGGATGGACGCGGTGGCGGGGGATATGGCGCGTTCGGCGCATCTCATCATCCCCGTGCCGTTGCATCCCGCGCGCCTGCGTCGCCGGCGGTTCAACCAAGCGGGCGTGCTGGCCCGGTCGCTCGCGCGGATGAGCGGTCGCCCTTTCGATCCCGACAGCCTGGCGCGGCGGCGCGCCACCCCGACCCAGGCCGGACTGACCCCGACCCAGCGCGCCAAAAACGTATCAGGCGCGTTTGTCATGCGCGACGACGCCGCGCGGAACCGTCTGGCCGGCGCGCGCGTTTTGCTGGTTGACGACGTGTACACGACCGGCGCGACCCTGAGCGCCTGCGCGCGAACATTGAAACGCGCCGGAGCCGCGCGGGTGGACGCGGTCGCCGTCGCGCGCGTTGTGCGGGGATCGGGCGAGCCTATATGACTGCCTGGCGTCAGGAGCCGCGTTTCATGGCAAAAGCAGTCGTCTATACCACCACGTTTTGCGGGTATTGCGCCCGCGCGCTCTCGCTTTTGAAGCGAAAAGGGGCGGAGATCGAAGAAATCGACGCCGGCTTTGACGCTGGGAGGCGCGCGGAGATGATCGAGCGCGCCGGCGGCGCCGCGACGTTTCCGCAGATCTTCATCGGCGAACGGCATGTGGGCGGGGCGGACGACCTCATCGCGCTGGACGCCGCGGGGGAATTGGACATCCTGTTGGCGGGAGAGGAGTGAACCGAATGCGTGTCGCGCTCGTGCAGATGCGGTCTGGCGTGGATATCGCGGCCAACACGGCCGATATGGCCGCTGCGGTCGCGGAAGCCGCCCGCCAGGGCGCCGAGTTCGTCGCCACGCCCGAGGCCTGCAACATTGTGCAGCGTAACGGTGAAGCGCGTCAGGCGGCGTTGCGCGCGGGCGACGATGAGGAGTCCATCCTCGCCTTTTCCCACGCAGCGAAGGACAACGCTGTCTGGCTGTTGGCCGGGTCCTTGATGGTCAGCGGGCCGGAAGGCCGGGACGTGAACCGGGCGCATGTCTTTGCGCCCGACGGCCGTTTGGTCGCCACGTATGACAAGATTCACCTCTTCGATCATGCGCTTGGCTCAAGCGAGCCCGGGGCGGAATCGCGCACCGTTGCGCCTGGCGACCGAGCGGTGATCGTGGATACGCCTTGGGGAGGGCTAGGCCTTACGATTTGCTATGATTTGCGGTTCCCCCAGCTCTACCGGCTTTTGGCGCAGGCGGGCGCGAAGCTCATCGCCGTGCCCGCGGCGTTCACCGTCCCGACCGGTCGAGCCCATTGGGAAACGCTGCTGCGGGCGCGCGCGATCGAAAACGGGGCGTTCGTGCTTGCGCCGGCCCAGGGCGGGCCGCATGCGGACGGTCGCGCCACTTGGGGCCGGTCGATGATCGTGTCGCCCTGGGGCGAGGTCATCGCGGTCAAAGACGACGACGAGCCGGGGCTGTTGTTCGCCGATCTCGACATGGCCGAAGCGGACGCCGCCCGCGCGAGGCTCCCATCGCTTGAGCACGACCGGTCCTACGCGTCGCCATGATCCGCTACGCGTTGATTTGCGAGAACGAGCACCGCTTCGAGGCCTGGTTCCCAAGTTCGGATGCGTTTGACGACCAAGTCGAACGCGGGCTCGTGGAGTGCCCCCATTGCGCCAGCCGCGCCGTGCGCAAGCAAATCATGGCGCCGGCCGTCGCCAAGCGCGCCCGGTCGCCGGAACAGATCGCGGAGCGTTTCGAGAAGGTCGCAGCAGCGGTGCGCAAGCACATCGCTGAAACCCACGACAATGTCGGGGATCGTTTCGCCGAAACCGCGCGCGCCATGCATTCGGGCGACACCGAGACGCGTCCGATTTACGGCGAAGCCTCCCCGAAAGAGGCTGAATCCTTGGTCGAAGAGGGCGCCCCCGTCGCGCCGCTGCCTGACGCCTTCGTGCCAAAAACAGCGAAAAAGCTGAACTAAGCCGCGCGCCGCCGCGCCAATTCGCGTGCAACAGCCGTGAAATGTCAGTTCTGGTCCCTTGCTTGCGTCGGTTTTCGAGCGTTTTTGCGTTAAGAGAATGCCGCCCGATCGCCTTAGGGAGCACGCTATGACCGCCCGCGTCTTCTTCGCCGCCGTCGCGTCCGCCGCGCTTGGCCTGTTTTCAACCGCCGCCGCGCTCGACGCCGAGACATGGGAGCGCGACGCCCAACTGGTCGAGACCTCCGTGGTCGAAGCCGTCGACCAAGAGTTCGAATCCGCTCGCGGCCGCGAGTGGTGGCAGGAATACCATCAAGCGTTCGCCGCAGGCGTTGAGCGCTTCGACGGCATCGTTGACGATGATTCCCTCGCCATCATGCGCGAGATCGCCGGTCAGCTGGAGGCTGATTTCGCTGAATTCGACCGGCGCATGCGCTGGCAGGAAGCAAGCATGTACGTCACCAACAAGCTCGCCTATGTGACCTACGTGCTCCGCGCGGGCGTGGAAGACCGGTTCGGGGTCGAGACTTGGATGCGCGACGCCGAACTCGCCCAACGCTCCGTCATCGAGACCATTGACCAAGAATACCAACGCTCGCGTGATCGCGAGGAGTGGGAGGATTATCACTCCGGCTTCACCGACAGTCTTGATCGGCTCACCGGTCTGGTCGACGCCAACTCCTTGCAGATCATGCGAGAAGTCTCGGTGCAGCTTCGTCAGAACTTCGCCGAGTTTCGGCGTCGGCAATCCTGGCAAGACGCAAGCTTTTACGCGCGCAACACGCTTGCGCTGACCACGTTCGTGCTGAGCGTCCGAAACTGACCCAGGGCGGCTCGCCAAGCCTGGGGCGAACGCCGTAATCTCCCCGCGCTGGATTGCGGGGAGAGGGGCGGATGAGCCGAAGGAAGACACGCGCAGGGGCGGCGTTGGCCGCGGTGCTGGCCGCTAGCGCCTGCGCGGGCGGCGGCGACGACGCCATGCTCGCCGATCGTTTCAACTACAATGAAGCGGTCGCGGCGTCGGCGCGCGAGCAATTGCTCTTAAACATCGTGCGTTTGCGTTACCGCGACCCGGTGGCCTTTCTCGAGGTGTCCAGCGTCGTCACCCAATATGTCGAATCCCGGACCGGCGGGCTCTCCACGGCGCTGGGTTTGGATGACGGCCCCTTCGCCGAAACGCTGGGCCTGTCCGCAAGCGTCCGCCTTGAGGAGCGGCCGACCATCTCCTACGCCCCGCTTCAGGGCGCTGACTACGCCGAACGGCTGTTGTCGCCCATCGCGCCGGAGACGATTTTTCTGCTCAGCCAAGCGGGTTGGAGCCTCGAACGCTTAATGCTGTGCTGCGTGGACAGCTTCGGGGAAAAGACCAACGCTCGTTCCGCCACCGGACCGACGCCGGACATTCTGCCCGATAACGCCTCATTCCGAAGCGTCGCTGCGGATTTGCGCGCGCTTCAGACAGCCGGGGCGTATTCGGTCGACATAGAAACGGCCGAGGGGACGGGGGAGGACGCCCCCTCTAGTCATCGCGTCGTGTTGAGCTTCCGGTTTGACGGTCGCGAAGGCGCGCGCGCCCGGGCGCTGGCCGACCGCATCGAACTCCCCGCCGACCGTCCCGTTTTGGAAGTGACCGATGTCGTGCGCGACCAGGCGGCGAGCGACGCTTTTCTCATTCGCGGCCGGGCGTTTTTGGGCGTGCTTTATGCCTTGTCCCAAGCGGTCGAGGTTCCCAGCGAGCATGTCGCGGCGGGCTTCGTGACCACCGCGACGCCCCAGCCTGGCGGCCCGCAGAGCTGGGAAGAGGTCTTAGGCGGCATATTCCGCGTCTCCTCCTCTGACAGCCGTCCCGACAACGCTTTTGTCGCCGTGGCCTATCGCGACCACTGGTTCTACATTCCCGACGACGATCTGGACGCCAAATCCACCTTCGATCTCATCGGCCATATTTTCGCGTTGCAAACCAGCGTGGGGGACGGACGCACCCCGCTGTTGACGATCAATGCAGGCTAACCGTTCCCGCTTTCAGCGCGCGCCATATGGTCGACAATGAGAGCGTTGGTCGTGGCCGTGAGCGGGGGTCAGGCTTATCGAGCGCGCCGAAGTCGATGAGGAAGGCGCGCACCCAAGCGCCGACATTTCTCTCGCTCATGGGGCTCGTTGCCGTGTGGCGGTCATCATGTAGTTGACGCTAGCGTCGCGCGTGAGCGACCAGGCGTCGGCGAGCGGGTTGAACGAGACCCCTATGGGCTCGGCCACGTCCAGACCGGCGCCCGTGAGCGCGGCGTCGATTTCGGTGGGTTTCACGAGCTTTTCATACTGGTGGGTGCCGCGAGGAAGCCAGCGGAGCACATATTCCGCGCCAACGATGGCGAGCGCGAAGGCTTTAGGCGTGCGGTTGATGGTGGCGACGATCATCAGCCCGCCCGGCGCGAGGAGCGAGGCGCAGGTGGCGAGGAATTCGCCGGCGTCCGCCACATGCTCCACGACTTCCATATTGAGGATGACGTCGAAGGGGCCTTCCCCGGCCTCGACCAAAAGCTCTGCGGTCCCGTGGCGATAGTCGATGTCGAGACCGGACTGGCGGGCGTGGGCGAGGGCGGTCTTAACGTTCCGCTCGCCTGCATCAACCCCGGTGACGGCCGCGCCGAGCCGCGTCATGGGCTCGCAAAGGAGCCCGCCGCCGCATCCGATGTCGAGCAGGCGCAGCCCGTCAAAAGGTTCGCGCGCGCTTGCGTCCAGCCCGAAATGTTCGCAGACGGTTTCCCGAATGAAGCCCAACCGGACAGGGTTGAACTTGTGCAGCGGCTTAAATTTGCCCGTCGGATCCCACCACTCAGCCGCCATGGCGTTGAATTTGTCGATTTCCGCGGGGTCGATGCTGGCGCTGGTCAGATGTTCGACCGGCTCCGCCGCCTGGGCCATGGGGGACTCCTCTCGATGCTCTTGCGAAAAAATATGGCGTTCCTGCCCTCGGTGACGAGGGGCGGCTCGCGCCTCGCTTTGACGCCCGTCGCGCCGCAGCCTAAGCCATGCCCTTCCCCTCAACGGACTTTACGTCTCGATGCCCCACTCACGCCGCGTCATGAAGTTCGGCGGCACTTCGCTGGCCGACCCGGAACGCATCCGCGCAGCGGCCGATTTGGTGCGGGCCGAAGCGCAGAAGGGCCCCGGCGTGGCGGTCGTGGTGTCGGCCATGGCGGGCGAGACGGACAGGCTCATCGGTCTAGCCGAAACGCTTGGCGGGCCGATCGCGCGGGGAACGCCGGCGTATGACGCGGCGGCTTCTTCGGGCGAACTCGCCAGCGCGGGGCTCATGGCGCTCGCGCTTGAGGCGCTGGGCTTTGACGCCGAGGTTTGGCCGGTATGGCGGTTGCCGCTTCGCACCGACGCCGCCCACGGCCAAGCCCGCATCCTCACCATTGACGCCGACGCAATGGGACGGGCGATCGATGTCGGCGGCGTCGCCGTGATGCCCGGCTTTCAAGGGGTGACGGCGGAGGGCCGCCTCACCACGCTCGGCCGGGGAGGAACCGACACAAGCGCGGTGGCGCTCGCCGCGGCGCTTGACGCGGAACGCTGCGACATTTTCACCGACGTAGACGGCGTCTACACCACCGATCCGCGCCTTGAAAAACGCGCCCGGCGGTTGGACCGGATATCCTACGAGGAGATGCTGGAGCTGGCTTCGCTCGGCGCAAAGGTGTTGCAGACCCGCTCGGTGGAGCTCGCCATGGCCCACGGGACGCGGCTGCGGGTGCTGTCGAGTTTCATTCCGCCGGGCGGGGACAATCCCGGGACGTTGGTCACCCAAGAGGACAAGGCCATGGAAAAGCGAATCGTGTCCGGCGTCGCCTATAGCCGCGACGAGGCTCGCGTGACCCTGCTCGGATTGCCCAATCGGGCTGACGCGTTGGCGGCGGTGTTCGCGCGGCTGGGCGAGGCGAACGTCAATGTGGACATGATCGTGCGCGGACAATCGCGCGGCGCGGAAGCCTCAGACCTCACCTTCACCGTGGGGCATCGTGATTTGGAGCGCGCCGCCGCGCTCGTTTCGGAGGCGCGCGAAACCTTGGGATTTGAGGGGCTCGAGACCGAGACCGATCTGGCGAAAGTTTCGGTGGTCGGGGTAGGCATGCGAAGCCATGCCGGCGTGGCGCAAATCCTTTTCGCCGCGCTCGCCGAACGCGGCGTTGAAATCGACGCCGTTGCGACATCGGAAATCAAGATCTCAGCCTTGATCCCGGCGGACTCCATCGAGCTCGCCGTCCGCGCCCTGCATGCCGCTTATGGGCTCGACGCGCGCTAAGCCGCTCACCTACACAGGTTACGATGAGCCAACCCCCATCGCGCTTCGCCGCCGGCCCGCGCCGTCTGATGCGCCAAATCCGTTCGCTGATGGCCGGCGCAGGCGGGGCGCAAGAGCGGCTGGACGCTTTCGTCCGCATCATTGCCGCGAACTTCGTCTCGGAAGTGTGCTCGATCTATCTGAGGCGTTCAGGCGGTCAGCTGGAGCTGTTCGCCACCGAAGGCCTTGACCAGGCCGCCGTGCATGCGACCCGGCTGGCGGTGGGCGAGGGTCTTGTGGGTTGGGTCGCCGCGCACGCTCAGCCCCTCAACGTGGTCGACGCGCGCGCGCACCCAGCGTTCTCCTACCAACCGCAAACCGGCGAAGACGCCGTAGCCTCGTTTTTGGGCGCCCCGATCCTGCGCGGCGGGCGCACCTTGGGGGTGCTCACCATCCAGAACCGCGTCCCCCGCCGCTATGACGAAGAAGAAGTCGAAACGCTGCAGACTGTGGCGATGGTTCTGGCCGAAGTGGTCGTCGACCCCGCCTTCGACGTGGGCGTGGCCGAGGTCGAGCTGCGCCCCAGCGGACCGGAGCGCTTGGTGGGGCGCGCGGTCACTGACGGCGTCGCCATCGGGGTCGCGGCCAAGGTCGAGCCCCATGTGGCCTCCGCCCGCCTCATCGCCGAAGACCCTGCCGCGGAGTCCGAACGCTTGGCCGAAGCCGCCGAACGCCTGCGCGCCAATGTGGATGCGCTGCTCGAAGGTCGGCCTGGGCTTGACGGGCCGCCCCGGGAGGTGCTGGAGACGTTCCGGATGATCGCGCATGACGGCGGTTGGCTGGCGCGGCTGCAAGAAGCCGCCCGCGCCGGACTGACCGCGGAAGCCGCGGTGGAACGGGTGCGCAATGAGCAGCGCGCGCGCCTTTTGAGCACGCGCGACGTGTATCTGCAGCAACGGCTGCATGACATCGAGGATCTCGCCAATCGCATGCTCAGGCACCTGGCGGACGCGCGAAGCGGCGCTGAGGATTTGCCCGAGCAAGCCATCCTGTTCGCGCGCACGTTAGGTCCCGGCGAGCTTCTTGAACTCGACCCCGCAAAACTGCGCGGCGTGGTCCTGGAAGAGGGGGCGGCGATGAGCCACGCCGCCATCGTCGCCCGCGCGCTCGGCGTGCCGATGGTCGGCGGGCTTGGCGATGCGCTTGACCGGGTTGAGGCGGGCGACCCGGTGATCGTGGACGGGGGCGCGGGCGAGGTGCATGTGCGCCCCACCGCGGAGGCGACTGAAGCCTATGAAGCCCGCATCGCCTTGTCGGGAAAAGAAAGCGCCGCGCTCGCCAAGCTCCGCGACGTTCCAGCGAAAACCAAAGACGCCCGGCGCGTCACGCTCATGATCAACGCCGGGCTGAGCGTCGACCTCGCCCAATTCGCGATGTCGGGCGCGGACGGGATCGGGTTGTTCCGCACCGAGTTTCAGTTCCTGGTCTCTGAGCGCATGCCGCGCCAGGCTGAACAGATCGCGTTATATGCGCGCGCGCTTGAGGCCGCTGACGGCCGCGAAGTGATCTTCCGGACCCTCGATTTGGGCGGGGATAAGATCCTCCCCTACCTGCATAATGTCGGCGAGGAGAACCCGGCGATGGGGTGGCGGGCGTTGCGCATGGCGCTCGACCGGCCCGGACTGCTTCGCTATCAGCTGCGCGCGCTGTTCGCCGCCGCCCAGGACCAAGTCTTGAGCGTGATGTTTCCCCTCGTCACCACCGCGGGCGAGTTTCGTGAAGCTCGCGCGCTAGTGGAGCGGGAGCTCGCGCAGACCCGCGCCCGCGGCCGCCCGGCGCCCGACCGGCTGCGCATCGGCGCGATGCTTGAGGCGCCGTCGCTCGCCTTTCAGCTCGACGCGCTTTTGGACCACGCCGACTTCGTCTCCATCGGGGCGAACGATCTGATGCAGTTTTTCTTCGCCGCGGATCGCGACAATGCGCGATTGGCGGATCGATACGATGCCTTAAGCGCTTCTGGGCTCTTGTTCCTCAAACAGGTGCGCGACGCCTGCGCGGCGCGCGGGAAGCCGGTTTCGGTGTGCGGAGAGATTGCAGGACGGCCTTTGGAGGCTTTGGCGCTCATGGCGTTGGGCTATGAGCGATTGTCGATGCCGGTGAGCGGGGTGGGGCGGATCAAACGGTTGGCCTTGAGCGTCGATCTGAGCGAGGTCGAGGCGGCGATTACGCCCTTGCTCGCATCAAAGGCCGACAGCTTGCGCGAGCCGCTTGGCGATATCGCAGCGCGCCTGGGCGCGGCGATGTAGGGAAGATTGTTAATCGTCGAACGAATGCCTTAAAGCTGTGTAAGGCTTTCGAATCGATGCGGTTTGGGGTCGACAGGGAGCGGCCGGCAGGGTCGGGCAGGGCGCATGAATAGCGAAGGGCGGAGCCACCCCGGCGCTGACGCCGAGGCTGGTGAGGAACCTGTCTACGCCCATGTGGGCGAAGCGCTCGCCGCGGAGCGAGAACGCCAGGGCTTGAGCGTCGAAGACGTGGCGGACGCGACCCGCGTGCGCCAGGAATATCTTCACGCCATCGAAGCCATGGACCCGCGCCGCTTGCCGCTTGGGCCCTATGCGGTGGGTTTCGTTCGGACCTACGCCCGCCATCTGGGCATGGACCCCGAAGCGGCCGCGACGCGCTTCTCCGCAGAAATGTCGCCGCGGAAAAAGCTCAAGGAATTCGAAGTCTCCGCCCCCATCGCAGAGCGCACGACGCTGCTGACGCGCCGCAATGTCGGCTTCGCCGGCGCGGTCGCCGCGGGTTTCGTGGTGGCCTGGGTCGGGCTTCAGCCGAGCGGACCAGTCGACGTCAATGAGGTGCCTCCGGTGCCCGAAGCGCTCGAAGCCTGGGTCCGGTCCGAACCCGGTGCGGACGGCGCGCGCTTGTTGGACGCCTTAGAGGCTGCGGAGGGCGCGGAGATCGCGCTGTCCGCCCGCGTGCCCGTGCGATTGGAAGTGTATGGGCCAGGTGGAGAGGTGGTTTTCGCCAACCGTCTGCGCGTTAATGAAGAATACGCCGTGCCCCAGCGCGCGGGATTGACGATCGCTGCGCGCAACGCCGGCGCCATCGAGGTGTTCCGGGACGGGGAGTCGATGGGACGGATGGGCGGGGCGGGCGTTCCCGTGCGCGGTTGGTCGGTCGACGACGCGCGCCGTGCGGCGGTGGTGGAGAGCCAACCCCTCATCGAGCTTGAGCCCGAACCGGCTCCGGTCGAAGTGGTGGAGGCCGTCGAGGAGCCGCGCGAAAGCTATCTGCCCGAATCCCGGATCCTGACCGAACCGCTGCCGAGCGTATCAGGCGGGAACACCGACCCGTTCGCGAGCGAGGGGTGGCGTCCGGTGGAGGAGCCTGCGCCCGCCGCATCGCCGCCTTCCACGGGATTGATCGTTGAAGAGCTCCCTGCGGTGCGCGCGATGGAACTCGCCCCGCTTGCGCCGGCGGCGAGCGAAAACGCCGAGGATCGACCTGAAGGTCAGTGACGCTATCTTCCCCAGCGCCCCTGCTTGAGCGAAAAGGCGCGCCATGAGCCAATCCGACCAAGACAAACAGGCCCGTGCGGTGCGCCCTTGGCGCATGATCGACCGAAGGCCCTCGCGCAAGATCCGCGTCGGTTCGGTCGAGGTCGGCGGGGATGCGCCGATCTCGGTGCAGTCGATGACCAACACGCCGACCACGGACGCGCGTGCGACGCTCGATCAGATCCACGCGTTGGAAGAGGCGGGCGCGGACATCGTACGGGTCTCCTGCCCGGATGAAGAGTCCACGGCCGCCTTCAAGACCATCGCCCGGGAAGCCCGCGTTCCTTTGGTCGCTGATATCCACTTCCACTATCGACGCGGCATTGAGGCCGCCCAAGCCGGCGCCGCTTGCCTGCGCATCAATCCCGGCAATATCGGCTCAAGCGAGCGGGTGGCCGAAGTGGTGCGGGCGGCCAAGGACCATGGCTGCGCCATTCGCATCGGCGTGAACGCCGGTTCGCTCGAAAAGCACTTGTTGGAGAAATATGGCGAGCCCTGTCCCGAGGCGATGGTGGAAAGCGCGCTCGACCATGTGCGCCTTCTCGAAGAGCACGATTTCCAAGAATATAAGATATCGGTGAAAGCCTCTGACGTTTTCCTGACTGTCGCCGCTTACCAAGCGCTCGCTGAGGCGACCGACGCGCCATTGCATTTGGGCGTCACCGAAGCGGGCGGGTTGCGCCACGGGTCGGTGAAATCCTCCATCGGTCTGGGTTCGCTGCTTTGGGCCGGCATTGGCGACACCATCCGGGTGTCCCTCTCCGCTGACCCTGTCGAAGAGGTGAAGGTCGGTTTCGACATCCTCAAATCGCTCGGCATTCGGTCCCGCGGCGTGAACATCATCGCCTGCCCAAGCTGCGCGCGGCAGGGCTTCGATGTCATCAAGACCGTCGCCGCCCTGGAGGAACGGCTCGCCCATGTCAGCGAACCGATCACGCTTTCAATCATCGGCTGCGTGGTGAACGGGCCGGGCGAAGCCATGTTCACCGATCTCGGCTTCACCGGCGGCGGGGCGGGTGCGGGGATGATGTATGTGTCCGGTCGGCAAACCGAGAAGATCGGCAATGACGACATGGTCGACCGCATTGTCGAAGCCGTGGAGCGCCGCGCCGAGGCCATGCGCGCCGCCCGCGAAGCGCCGGCGGCGGCGGAGTAAGCCCGCTATGCTGACCGTTTTTGCGCTGAAAACCTGCGACACATGCCGCAAGGCGTTGAAAGCCCTGGAGACGGCGGGCGTCGCCCATACGGTCGTCGATATCCGCGCTGAGGCTGACCTCGCATCGCTCGCGCCGGCATGGATCGCGCAGCGCGGCGCCGAGATGCTGGTGAACAAACGCTCGACGACCTGGCGCAGCCTCTCAGAGGCCGAGCGCAAAGAGGCGGAGACGGCTGAGGGCGCCGCGTCGTTGCTTTCGGCCAATCCCACGCTTGTGAAACGTCCTGTCTTCGTCCTGCCCGACGGAACCGTCCACATCGGCTGGACGGCTGAAACCCAAACTGCGCTGGGTCTCTGAACTTCACAATTTCGCGTCTCAGCGGCGCCGGGATTGCACGCTCCCCTCGCTTGTGGATTATGCGTTTAGAAGGGGAGACCGCGCATGGGACGGCGCGGCGGCATTCAGAGAGCGTTTGGTTTGGCCAACGAGACTCAATCCCTGTTTACGCCGGGACACTGGGGCTTCATGGAAGGGTGGCCTCGCGGCTCGCATGGCCCTGTGTTTGACGTGGGCTATGGCGACATGCATGTGGCGCGGCTTTACTACGACCGTGGTCGCTGGGCCGTGACGCTGCGGCCGACTGGCCAAATCACCTGTGAATTATCCAGCCTTTTGAACATCTTATCGATGATCGGCGATCGACTTCAGGCGCTCGACACCGCATCGGCCGCCGCCGACATCGTGGCGGAAGGCCCCTTCTGTCTCATTGACGAACGGGGGCGTGCTGCAGCCTCGGACATGGAGCAGATGGCGAAGCTTTTGTTCGCCGGTCGCCCGCCGACCGCTGAGTCCCTGGTGCGTTGGGGCGAAGAACCGCCCGCCGCGCCGCCCGCGGAATAAGCTGGCGGTCCGAGCGGAGCCTAGTCCAAAGAACCGAATGACAAGCCTGTGGCGGGTGACTGGCGGCTCGCTGTCATGGAGCTGGCGGGTGTCTGGCGTGTCGGCGCAGGCCCTTCCTCATCACTGTCATCGATATTGATGACAACGCGGGAAACGGAGATACCGTGATGATGATGAAGATCGACGCCGAGAAAATTCGCAACTGGCGCGAGGACCGATGCTGGTCCCAAGAGCAGCTGGCCGATATCTCCGGCGTCAGCCTGCGCACCATTCAGCGCATCGAAAACGGCGAGAGCGTTTCCCGCGAAACCGTCATGGCGCTGGCGGCCGCGTTTAACGTCGAGCCTGCGGCGTTGGCGGTGGATATGCGCCGGCAAGCGCGCACGGCTTTGCAGCGCCAGGCGGCTAAGAACCGGATGAGCGCCGCGCTTGGGTTTTGGGTTCATCTGCTCACCTATATCGGCGTGTCCGGGCTTTTCGCCGCGTTGTATTTCACGGCCGACCGAGATGATTGGTGGTTTGCATGGCCCGTCATTGGTTGGGGGATCGGCGTGTTTGCGCATGGCGCGACAGTGCTTCTCGCCAACCGGTTTGGGAGTTCCGAGGAGGAAATGGCGCCATTTGAGCGTTAGCCGCGCAGGCCTACGCCCGTTCCAGCGGGTACGGGCCGCCCTAAGTTGTGGCGTCGAATCAAACGAATAGAAGCGTATGTCCCGCGTCCCCGAAGAACGTTTGTCCCATGTCGTTGACCGTTTCGAGCATGTCGAAGCGCGTATGAGCGCGGCTGCGGACGCCGATGAAATCGTCAAGCTGTCCAAAGAACACGCCGAGCTCGCGCCCGTCGTGGCCGGCGCTCGGCGTCTCATCGCTGCGCGCAAGGAGCTCGCCGATCTCGACGCGATGCTTGAGGACGCGTCCGCCGATCCCGAGATGGCCGCGCTCGCGCGGGAGGAACGCGAAGACGTCCGCGCGCGGTTGCCGGAAATCGAACGCGAGGTGCAGCTGCTCCTGTTGCCGCGGGACAAGGACGACGAGGCCAGCGTCATTCTCGAAATCCGGGCCGGCACGGGCGGCGACGAAGCCGCCATTTTCGCCGGCGATTTGTTCCGGATGTATCAGCGCTTCGCCTCAGAAAAGGGCTGGCGGGTGGAGGTGTTGTCCGAAAGCCCCGGGGAGGCGGGCGGCTTTAAGGAGATCATCGCCCGGGTCGGCGGGGAGGCGGTGTTCGGCTCGCTGAAATTCGAAAGCGGCGTGCACCGGGTGCAGCGCGTGCCCGCAACCGAGTCAGGCGGCCGGATTCACACCTCCGCCGCCACGGTCGCGGTTTTGCCCGAGCCTGAGGATGTCGAAATCGACGTTCGGAACGAGGATATTCGCATCGACACCATGCGCGCCTCAGGCGCGGGCGGGCAGCATGTGAACACCACCGATTCCGCAGTGCGCATCACGCACATTCCCACCGGCATCGTGGTGACCAGTTCGGAAAAGTCCCAGCACCAAAATCGCGCCATCGCGATGCAGGTGCTGAAAACCCGCCTCTATGACATGGAGCGGGAAAAAGCCGCCACGGAGCGGGCGGACGCCCGGAAATCCCAGGTCGGCTCAGGCGACCGCTCCGAGCGCATCCGCACCTATAACTACCCCCAGGGCCGGGTCACCGATCACCGCATCAATCTCACCCTCCACAAACTCCCCGCCGTCATGGAAGGCGATTTGACCGAAATGGTCGAAGCGCTGGTGGCCGAAGACCAAGCCGCCAAACTCGCCGCGATGGAGGAGGGGTGAGGCGCTTCGCCCGGCCGCGTTGAGGCCAAAACCGAGTTCCTGGTCATTGAAGCGGAGAGCCGCGAAGAAGCCGAAGCGATCGCCCGGCGCAATCCGTTCGTCACCTCGGTGCGCTTGTATGAGATCTGGTGAGGGGCGGGCGTCCGCTTGCCCTCTCAGCGCCTAGGGATCGCCTGATTGCTCTGCCATAGAATGGCGCAGTTGAGCGGACGGGGAGCGAGTTCATGCGGGTGAGTTGGTTAAGCGCGGCTTCGGCGGCGGCGCTCTTGGCGGCGGGCGCGGAGGCGCGCGACGTGGCGCTGGTCATCGGCAACAGCGCGTATGCTTCGGAAAATGCGTTGGGCAGCCCGGGGCGGGACGCGGCGGCGGTGGCGGCGCGTCTTGACGACTTAGGGTTCGAGGTTGAGGTCGAAACCGACCTTTCCCGCGCCGCGCTCTATCGGGCGCTGCAGGACTTCTCCCGCGAGGCCGAGGGCGCGGAAACCGCGCTCGTTTATTATGGCGGCCACGGCATGGAAATCGGCGGGGTGAATTACCTCATCCCGGTGGACGCGACGCTGGACCGCGAGGGCGATGCGGAGTTCGAAGCCGTGCCGCTCGCCCGCGCCCGCTCCGCGCTGGCTGGGGCTGAGCGCCTCCAGGTGCTCATCGTCGACGCCTGCCGGGACAATCGCTTTTCGCTGCGCAACGCGGCGGGTCAATCGACCATGGGCGGCCCCGCCCGAGGCCTGCGACCGCCGCCGGCGCGTCGCGGCGAGGTCATCGTGTTCTCCACCCAAGGCGGCGCGGTGGCGCGGGATGGCGGGGATGCGGGTCTGAGCCCCTTCGCCCAAGCCTTCACCGAGACGCTGGACGCCGCGCCTGGGCTGGACGTGCGCATCCTCTTTTCAAGCCTTGGTCCGCGCGTCTCCGAACTCGCCGGCGAACCCCAACAGCCCGAGGTCGTCCTGAACGCCTCCATGCCGGCCACGTCGGTGAGCTTGGCGGGCGGCGATGCGCCGCCGCCGCCGCCGCCGCCTCCCGCGACCGACTATCAACCCGGCGCGGTCTTCACCGACGCGCTGCGCGGGGGCGGTCGCGGTCCGGAGATGG
>CAZABJ010000027.1:0-35548 GCA_964483375.1 uncultured Caulobacterales bacterium | reverse complement strand
ACCTTCTGAGCTACCTGGGCGCGCTTGCCCGACGGCGCGGGCGATAAGCGAGCGGGTCGTTTAGCAAAGCCGAGCGGGCGCGTCCATGTCGGAATGCGCCCGCTCGTCGCCTGTGCGGGCTCAGCTTTCTTCGGCGATCTTCTCGTGCAGCCAGGCGGCGTGGCGCGGCGCCTTCTTGGTGCGCGACCATTCCTCGAGCATCTCCGGGGCGACCCGCTTGAGTTCGGCCAGCTGGTCGGGCGTGCCGGTGTTGCAGGCGAGCTCTAAGCGGTGGCCGTTGGGGTCGAAGAAGTAGATCGACTTGAAGATGCCGTGATTGGTGGGTCCCAACACATCCAGCCCATGGGCTTCGGCGCGCGCTTTGGCGGCCATTAGGTCGTCCATGGTCTCCACCTCAAAGGCGATGTGCTGCACCCATTGGGGGGTGTTCTGGTCCCGGTCCATGTCCGGCTGGGTGGGCAGCTCGAAAAACGCCAGCACATTGCCCATGCCGGCGTCCAAGAACACATGCATATAGGGGTCCGGTTCGCCCGTGGAGGGGACTTTGTCCTCAGCGATGGCGAGCTGAAAGTCCATGCCCAGCACATCGGCGTAGAACGTCACCGTCTCCTTGGCGTCCCGGCACCGATAGGCGACGTGATGGATGCGCTTGAGCGCGGGCGCGACGTCGGTCGTCGTCATTACGACTTCTCCTCGACTTCCAACACGCCGCGACGGATCTGGTCGCGCTCCATGCTCTCGAACAGGGCCTTGAAGTTGCCCTCGCCGAAGCCGTCATCGCCCTTGCGCTCGATGAACTCGAAGAACACCGGGCCGATGATGGTCTGGGAGAAGATCTGCAGCAGCAGCTGGGGTTTGCCGTTCTCCACGGTGCCGTCGAGCAGAATGCCGCGTTCTTGCAGTTCCGCACTGGGCTCGCCATGCCCGGGCAGGCGCTCGTCGAGCATTTCGTAATAGGTGGCGGGCGGGGCGGTCATGAAGGGCGTGCCGACGGCTTTCAGCGCGTCCCAGGCTTTGGGCAGGCCGTTGGTCGAGAACGCGATGTGCTGAATGCCCTCGCCGTTATAATCGCGGAGAAACTCCTCGATCTGACCCTTGCCGTTGGCGCCTTCTTCATTCAGCGGAATGCGGATTTTCCCGTCCGGCGCCGTCAGCGCTTTCGAGGTCAGGCCGGTGTATTCGCCCTTGATGTCGAAGAAGCGGATCTCTTTGAAGTTGAAAAGTTTCTCGTAGAAGTCCGCCCAATACGCCATGCGGCCGGCATAGACGTTGTGGGTCAAATGGTCGATTTCGAGCAGGCCCGCGCCGACGGGATTGCGATCCACGCCCGGCAGATACTCAAAATCGATGTCATAGATGCTGAGCGCATCGCCGTAGCGGTCGATAAGATAGATGATCGCCCCGCCGATGCCGCGGATGGCCGGCAGCTTCAACTCCATAGGACCGCAGGGAACTTCTACCGGCTCAGCGCCCTGGGCGAGCACATGAGCGTAGGCCTCCGCGGCGTTACGCACCCGAAAGCCCATGCCGCAGGCCGAAGGCCCATGTTCGCGGGCGAAATAAAAGGCGGGGGAGTTCGGCTCATAGTTGACGATGAGGTTCACGCCGCCCTGACGCCACAACTCAACGTCTTTGGACCGGTGACGGGCCACTTTCGCGAAGCCGGTCTTCTCAAACACGGGCTCCAAGACGCCTTTTTCCGGCGCGGAGAACTCGATGAACTCAAAGCCGTCCAGACCGGCTGGGTTCTCAAACAGGTCCGCCATGGCGCGCTCCCTTCGCATGCGGCCTGCGCCGCTTGTCATTTCAATTGAAACTAGTTCATACTGAAACCATAAATCTCTCGTTTGGACAAGCCGATAGGACGCGCCGCGCATGAGCGAAACCGCCCCCGCGGCTCTGAAGCTCTCGGATTTCCTGCCGTTTCGGCTTTCGGTTCTCTCGAACACGATTTCGCGACGGATCGCGGAGCGCTACCAGGCTGCTTTCGGCCTCGCCATGCCGCAATGGCGGGTGATGGCGGTGCTCGGCGAAACGCCCCATTTGAACGCCACCAAAGTCGCTGAACGCACCGCGATGGACAAAGTCGCCGTCAGCCGGGCGGTGTCGGCGCTGGTTTCGCGCGGGTTCGTTCGTCGGCTGGCGGTGCCTGATGACGGACGGCGCGCCGCGCTGGCGCTGACCGCTGAGGGAGAGGCGGTTTACGCCCGAATTGTGCCCATGGCCCTGGAAATGGAGCGGGATGTGACCGCTGCGCTCAGCGCTGCGGAGCGCGATGCGCTTGAAGCGTTGCTCTTGAAATGCGCGCAGGGCGCCGCCGATGGGGAGGCCTTATGGTGAGCGGCTCACAGCCAGCCCTGTTCCCGGGCGATGCGAAACGCTTCGATGCGGTTTGAGGCCCCCAGTTTCTGAGCCGCGTCGGCGAGATAATTGCGCACCGTTCCTGGCGAGAGCGAAAGGTCGACGGCGATGTCTTTGTTGGTTTTCCCCGCCTCCGCCAGGCGCAACACCTGCCGCTCCCGATCGGTCAGCGGCTGGCCCGCGTCCCAAGCCGCCTCCGCCAGCCCCGGCGCGATCGCCGTTTGTCCAGCCGCCACGGCCCGCACCGCATCGGCGAGCTCCTCGCTGGGGGCGTCTTTGAGCACATAGCCCCGCACGCCCGCCTGCAGGGCGCGGCGCAGATACCCCGGTCGAGCAAAGGTGGTGACGATCATCACGCGCAGTGCGAGCGCCTCATCGCGGACCGCCTGGGCGAGCTCAAGGCCCGTAAGGCCGGGCATTTCAATATCCGTGACCAGGAGATCGGGCGCCAGGTCGCGGGCCAGGAGAAGAGCCTGCTCTCCGTCGGCGGCTTGTCCGACCACGTCGATGTCGGGCTCAAGCGCAAGCAAGGTGGCGAGCGCGCCGCGCAACAAGGTTTGGTCTTCCGCAATGAGCACCCGGATCACGACACAGCGTCCGTGGGCAGTTCCAGCTCGACGGTGAGACCGCGGTCTTCGACCAGGCGCATGCGTCCGCCGACGCTTTCGATCCGCTGACGCAGTCCGGTGAGCCCGGATCCCTCCGACACCGCCCCGCCCCGGCCGTCATCGGCCACGGTGACCGTGACGGCGCCTTCGGCTTGGGCGAAGTCCAAGCGCGCATGCGCTGCGTGAGAATGGCGCACGACATTGGTCAGCGCTTCACGGATCGCCAGGCCCAACGCGCGGGCCCGCCGATCGTCGAGTGGGGGCGGGGCGCCGTCGACATCGAAGGAAATGCCGGCCGCCTCCAGCGCGGCGCGGGCGCGGTCGATTTCCTCGTCCACCGTGGTCAAAGTCATGCCGGCGACGGCCTCGCGCACCTCGGCGAGCCCGCCGCGGGCGGCGTTGCGGATATCGGAGAGTTCGCGTTTGGCGCGTTCGGCGTCGCGGTCCATGAGCTTGCCGGCCAATTCGGCTTTCAGGGCGACAAGCGTCAGGGTGTGGCCGAGCACGTCGTGCAAATCGCGGGCGATGCGTTCGCGCTCCTGCACCGCGGCGAGTTCCCGGTCGAGCGCGGCGGTGCGTTCCACCGTCCGGCGACGTTCGATTTCATCCGCCCCCGCCGACGCGCTCAGCCCCGCCATCGCCCCAATGAAAAGCGACATGGTGATCGTGACCCAATGCGTGCCCAGAAGGAGCGAGCCCGCCAAGAACACCGCGCTCAGCGCGGCGATGAGAACGTAGGATAACCGGCCGGGCCTGACTGTCGCCGCGCAGGTGCAGGCGTAGATGTGAAAGACCCCGGCCATGCCGTTGAAAGGCGATAGGGCGAAGGCGATCGCCTCCATGGCGATGATCGCCGGCGTCGCGCGCCGCCAGGAACACTGGTCAAAGCTCCAAAAGTAGATCGGCAAAAACACCGCGACGCCGATCGCGGCGGCGGCGAGGTCGGTGGGGCCGGGGAGCTGAAATAGCCAAGGAAAAGCGTAGAAAACCAGATAGATAAGATAAAAGGACGGGCGTTCGGCGAGGCTCTTGAAGGCCTCGCCGCGCGACATGCTCGCATCCCTGTGCGCCGTGCTCATTCCAATCGCACCTCGTCCAGAACGAATTCGACCGCGCCAGCCTCAGGACCGGCGACCACCGCGAAGCCGACAAAGTTCGCGCGGTCCAAACCCGCAAATTCGCTGAGGTCAATCATAAACCGCTCCCAGCTTTCCGTCAGCTGAACGACCTGAGTTGGCGGCGCCCCCGTGGTTGCGGCGTCAAAGGCCATCACGCGATAAGGGCCAGGCTCCCCGCGGGCTTGGAAGACAAAGCGCTCATAGCCCTCAAGGCTCGCTGGCGCGGCGTCCTCGCCGGCGATCGTGAACGACGCCCCCGCCCAGGGAACGAAAAACCCGGCCCGCACCTCGGCCCGGACCTGAAGCGCGCCGCCCGAACCGTTCGCACCGGGCTCCACGCGCGCGATGCTCGCCGCGGAGGCGCCGCCAAAGGTGGAATCGTCCGTCGCTGACCAGGCGAAACCGTCAGGCGCCGTCAGGCCGTCGTCGAAATCGCCCAAATCGGCGGGCGCGCCCGAGGCGTTCGTCGCCGCCTCGCCGGCGCGATCGACCACCGCGCCGTTCTTGACGATGTGGACGATGGCGCGGGTGGCGGAGATGTCCGTGGTCGGATCGCCGTCGATGATGAGAAAGTCCGCCCGTGCGCCGGGCGCGACGCGGCCGCGATCGGCCAGGGCGAAGTGGCGCGCCGGAACGACGGTGGCGGCCGCCAGGGCCTCGGCCGGTGTAAGGCCGGCCTGGACCAAAAGCGCCATTTCCTGATGCAGGGTTGCGCCATGCGCGGTGGCCGGGTTCGGCGCGTCGGAGCCGGCGAGAAGCGCGACGCCGCCTGCATGCAACGCGCGCACGTTGTCGACCGCGCGGGCGAAATTGAAGGCTGGCGAGGACAGCCCGAAGGAGCGCGCCATGCCGGTCCGTTGGGCCGCGGTCAGGTGCGGGGCGATGCGCGGATCCGCGGCGAATTCCGCTGAAAAGCCGCGCTCATTGATGCCGCCGATGACGGTCAGGGTGGGGATGACGAAGACGTCGTTCTGCGCGGCGAGCGAGACAAGCGCGGGCGAGGCCTCGATGTCGGCGAAAATATGAACGAGACCGTCCACGCCGTCCTCGATCATGTGCCGCGCCCCTTCTTCGGAAGAGATATGCGCTACGGCCAGCACGCCCTCGGCATGGGCGGCGGCGATCACCGCCGCGGCGGTTGCTCGGTCCAGGCTCGGCAGGCGCGATTGGGCCGGCATATAGACGAGTTTGATGTAGTCCGAGCCCTCTGCGAGCCGTCGGGCGACCCAGCCCGGCGCCTCCTCCGGCGCGGAGAGCGTCTCGATAGGCACGCCGAACTGCGTGCCGTGCCCGCCCGCGGCGGTGGCCAGCATGCCGGCGGAAAATAGATCGGCGTGGTTGGTCGGGGTCAAGGTCTCCCGCGCGCGTTGCGCCTCGGGCAGAACCAGCGGGCTGGTGAACATGTCCAGGCTCGTCGTGACGCCAAAGCGCAAGGCCTCGCGCTGGGCCTCGCCCCAGGAATGCACATGGGCGTCGATAAGGCCGGGAATGACGGCGCGGCCGGCCGCATCCAGAACGCGCGCATCGGGTGGGACGGCGAGGTCCGCCCCGATTGCGGCGATCTGCGCGTCCGCGACCACTATCGTTTGCGGCGCGTTGAGGGCCTGACCGTCGAAGATCCGCGCATTGAGCACCGCCAGCGTCGCATTCCCGGCCGCGGCCTCAGGGGGCGTCGGGGTGGGGAGAAGGGAAACAAGCCCAGCCAGCGCGGCGGCCGCCGCGGCGAGCGCGATGAAGAACACAGGCCGCAGCATAGGTCGGTTCCTTTTTTGCGACATTTTTAGCGACGGCGCGCCCAAGCAAGGCCCGCCAAAAGGGCGAAAATCACCGTCATGGCGGCGATCGCGGCCAGATGCCCGCCGACAGAGCGGTCGCCCGGCGGCGCATCGACCACCGCTAGGGCGAGTTCGCCCAAGTGGTAAGACGGCAGGAAGGCGGCGAGGCGTTGCATCGCGTCAGGAAACAGGACGACGGGGAGCCAAAGGCCGCCCAGAGCCGAAAAGCCTAGAAACAAGACGTTGCTGGCCGCGATCGCCCCATTGGCGTTGAAGGTGAAGCCAAGCGCCAAACCGATCAGCACGAAGGGCAGGGCCGCCGACAGCTGGGTGATGAGCAACAACGCCCAAGTCGCGCTTGGCAGCGTTACGCCCGCGCCAAAGCCCGCCACGGCGTAAACCAACCCCACCGCCACGCTCGCGAAGAGAAGCGTCGCGACGAGCTTCGCTGCGATAAACGCCCAAGCCGGTGCGGGGGAGGCGCGCTTTACGTTCAGCCAGCCACGCTCGCGCTCACTCGCCACCCCCGCGCCGAAACCGAAAATCGCCGGCGCCATCACGGCGAAAACGCCGAATGTGGCCAGGGTATAGGTTGCGTTTTGCTGTCCCCCCGGCATGGCGAGCGCGAACAGCGAATAGAAGCCGACCGGCAGGGCGACCGTTGGAATCACGAATTCCGGCGCGCGCAGTGATTTTAGGATCTCCGCGGCGGCTTCATTGGCGAAGGCGTTGAGAGCGGCCATTAGCGGGCTCCATCGGGCTG
Source organism: uncultured Caulobacterales bacterium (assembly GCA_964483375.1). Classification (GTDB taxonomy): domain Bacteria; phylum Pseudomonadota; class Alphaproteobacteria; order Caulobacterales; family Maricaulaceae; genus JAUIEH01. The sequence goes on along the minus strand of CAZABJ010000027.1, from coordinate 28,923 downwards.
TGCGGCGCCGGTCAGGGCGGCGAAGGCGTCTTCTAAGCTCGGTTTTGCGACGGTGAGGTCGGATAGGGTTTCATCGGAGACCAAGAGCGCGCGCAGCGTGTAGGGCGCATCCTCGGTCAAAATGTCGGCGAACCGGCCCGAGCGGGCGACCGAGATGACCGCGGGCATGTCTCGCAAGGCCCCGTCATCCAGCTTGGTTTCGCAGCGGATAAGCGCGCCGCCGATGCGGTTGCGGATATCCGCGGCGGAGGCGTCTGCGATCACGTGGCCCTGGTCGAGCAAAACGATGCGGTCGGCGAGCGCGTCGGCTTCCTCCAGATAGTGGGTGGTGAGGATCACCAGGGTTCCCGCTTCAGAGAAGCTCCGCACCGTGCGCCACACGCCCTGCCGCGCTTGGGCGTCGAGACCGGTGGTCGGCTCGTCAAGAAAGACAATGTCCGGGCGGCCGACGACAGCGAGGGCGAATTGCACGCGGCGTTTTTGGCCGCCGGAGAGTTTGCCGTAGCGCTTGGTCGCGAAGTCCCCCAGCTCGCAAAGCGCAATGACGTCGTCGACCGGCGAGGGGTCGGGGTAGTAGCTGGCGAATAGGGACAGATGCTCGCGGGGCGTAAGGGTGTCGGGCAAATCGGCGTCCTGGAGCATCGCCCCGATGCGTCGCCGCGTGGCGAGTTCGCCGGGTTTCATCCCGAAAAGCCGCAGCCGCCCCGAAGAGGGCTGGGCGAGCCCCAAGGCGCAGTCGATAAACGTGGTTTTGCCTGCCCCGTTAGGGCCGAGAAGCGCCACCACGCCGCCCGTCTGAAAGGCGAGGTCGACGCCGTTGAGCGCGCGTTTCGCGCCGTAGGACTTAGTGAGGCCGTGAGCCTCGATGAAAGGCGGGGGAGGTTCGGTCATCAACTCTGCAAGCCTGTGATTGAACACAGCCAGAGCATCGCCATCCGCGGGAGCCCCCGCCAGTGACCGACGTCAGGCGGGGAAGGTGACAGATGTCAGGGGCGGTGCAGGCGACAATCGCGCCGAGGCCCGTCGCCCTTCGGGCTCACGATGACAGGGCTTTGTGTTTATTGAGAAAAACCTGTCATCCCGAGCGCAGCGAGGGACCTCGGGGCCAAAGGGCGGGACCCGTAGGGCGGCGCTGAGGCCGCAGGCTGATGCCCGCCGCGGTATGCCGCGATTTGGCGGGCATCGCTTCGCTCAGCGCCGCCCTACGGGCCTCCAGGATGAAAGGGGTATCTGTTTAAAACAGAGATTTAGGTCGAAGGGCTCGGGGCGGACAGGCGCGCGCCGGCGGTAATCGCGGTGAGGTCCTTCAGCCGCTCCGCGGCTTCAGGATGACAGGCTGTTGCTAACCAAAAACCTGTCACCCCGAGCGCGGCGCGGCCGCGCTTATTCCGCTGGGTGGGCGGGCGTGGCGGCGTGGCCGTTGGCGCGGACGCCGTCGCCGGCGTCGCCGGCTTGGGGTTTGGGCGCGGCTTCCCGGACATAGGGCTGCACGTGGCTGGTGTACTGGGCGAAGTTTTCGACGAACATCTTCGCCAGCTTGTTGGCTTGGGCGTCATACGCCGCCGCGTCGCCCCAGGTGTCGCGAGGGGAGAGGATCGTCTCGTCCTCAACGCCCGGCACCGAAAGCGGAACCATGAAGCGGAAGATCGGGTCTTCGCGGAACGCGGCCTGGTTGAGCGAGCCGTCCAGCGCCGCATTTAACAGCGTGCGCGTCACCTGAATGGGCATGCGGTGGCCGACGCCATAGGGGCCTTTGGTCCAGCCGGTGTTGACCAGCCAGCAATTCACGCCGTGCTCGGCGATGAGCTCGCGCAACAGCGCGCCATATTCGGCGGGGTGGCGCGGCATGAACGGCGCGCCGAAGCAGGTGGAGAAGGTCGCCGTCGGCTCGGTGACGCCTTTTTCGGTGCCCGCCACTTTCGCGGTATAGCCCGACAAGAAGTGATACATGGCCTGGGCGGCGGACAGCTTTGCGATCGGCGGCATTACCCCGAAAGCGTCGCAGGTCAGCATGACCACCGTTTTGGGATGGCCGCAGACGCCGGTTTCGCTGGCGTTGGGGATGGCCGAAATCGGATAGGCGCCGCGGCTGTTCTCCGCGAGCGTCGCGTCGTCGAGGTCAAGCTCGCGGGTCTCGGGGTCCATCACCACGTTTTCGAGGACCGTTCCCCACATGCGGGTGGTGGCGAAAATCGCCGGTTCGGCCTCTTCAGACAGGCGGATCATTTTTGCATAGCAGCCGCCTTCGAAATTGAAGAGGCCGTCGGGCGACCAGCCGTGCTCGTCGTCGCCGATCAGTTCACGCGCGGGATCCGCCGAGAGGGTGGTTTTCCCGGTGCCTGACAGCCCGAAGAAGATCGCTGCGTCGTTCTTGACGCCGACATTCACCGAGCAGTGCATCGGCATGATTTGGCGGGCGGGCAGGAGATAGTTGAGCAGCGAGAACACCGCTTTTTTGGTTTCTCCCGCATAGGAGGTGCCGCCGATCAGGACGAGCTTGCGCGCGAAATCGAGCGCGATGACGGTCTCGGAGCGGACGCCGTGGCGGGCGGGGTCGGCGCGGAAGCTGGGCAAGTTCACCAGCGTGAAGTCAGGCGCAAAGTCCGCGCGCTCCTCAGCGCTGGGCACGCGCAAGAGGTGACGAATGAACAGATTGTGCCAAGTCAACTCATTGATGACGCGGACGGGCAGCCGGTGACGGGCGTCGGCGCCGCCGAAGAGATCCTGGACGAACAGCTCTTTGCCGGCCATATGGGCGCGGAAATCGTCCCAGAGCGCTTGAAACTGGTCTGAGGTGATCGAGGCGTTCGCGTCCCACCAGATCGTGTTCTCGGTTTCAGCGTCCCGAACGGTGAACTTGTCTTTCGCCGAGCGACCGGTGTGCTCGCCGGTTTTCACCACCAGAGGGCCGCCTTTCGCCACTTCGCCTTCGCCGCGCCGCACGGCCTCTTCGTACAACGCCGCGTCGCTCCAGTTCCAACGGACCAAGGCCCCTTGGACGCCGAGATACTCAAGTCCGCTCGCCGCTGCGGCTGCGTCCTGATTTGCGTGTGCGAATTGGTCGGTCATGTGTCGCCCCTTGTGCCCTGCCGAATGTGCGCGCCTCGAACTCTGCGATCTTCTTAACAGAAAGTTAGCGCACACCTAGTCCCGTCGTCCCATTTGAACTCGCCTACGCAGTTTGCGCGCCAATCCGGCGCTTCAGCCGACAGTTCCGTCCGGCCGGGAAGCGGCGATGTGCAGCATTGCGTCCGTGTCCGGAGATTGAGAGCATCCCGACGTTTTTAGCAGCAGGTGGCGTCGGATGGCGGGGATTTTCAATCTGTTAGGCCGTAAGGGCGGGGCTCGCGACCGGGCAGAGGGCGAGACGCCGGCGGGGGGCGCTTCGCCTGGCGAGGCTTCTGAAGCCGCCCGCGCCGCAATCGCTGAAACGTCTGCTGCGGCGGACAACCCGCCCGGCGCAGTGTCCGCACAGCGCGTTGTTTCGGTCCATCATTGGACCGACCAGCTGTTTTCGCTTCGCCTCACTCGCCCGCAGAGCTTTCGCTTCCGGTCCGGCGAGTTCGTGATGCTTGGGCTTATGGTCGGGGGCAAACCGCTCTTGCGGGCCTATTCGATGGCGAGCCCCGCTTGGGACGAGGGGCTTGATTTTTATTCCATCAAGGTCGCCGACGGGCCGCTCACTTCGCGCCTGCAACATGTCAAGGAAGGCGACGTGGTTTTGTTGGGCAAGAAGCCGACCGGGACGCTCGTGCTCGATGCGCTGGCGCCGGGACGTCGCTTGTTCCTCTTCTCCACCGGCACGGGCGTGGCGCCGTTCGCAAGTCTCGTCCGCGACCCCGAGACCTACGAGAAATTCGAGCAGATCGTGTTGACGCACACCTGTCGTCGCGTCGCGGATCTCGCCTTCTCAGAGGAATTGGTGCGCGCCGCCAAAGAAGATCCGCTGGTGGGCGAGTTCGCGCGGGAGAAACTCGTCTACTTTTCTTCCGTTACCCGCGAGCCGTATCCGCGCCGCGGGCGCATTACCGATTTGGTCCAAAGCGGCGCATTTTTCGAGCACCTTGGCGCGCCGCCGCTCGATCCGGCAGGGGATCGGGTGATGATTTGCGGCTCGATGGACATGATTGAAGACACCCGCGCCATCGCCGAAGCGGCTGGACTTGAGGAAGGCTCCAACGCGTCCCCGGGGACCTATGTGGTCGAAAAGGCCTTCGTTTCCTGACCTCGCAAGGCGAGGCCGTGCGGTTTCGCCCGACTCTCGCCACGGTCTCGGCCTTCTCTCACGCCTCGCCTGAGGGTAAGCGATGTCCAGGGACCAAGGAGCCGCCGCCATGCGCGTGTCATCCGCACTTTTCCGAACGGTCCTCCTTGTCGGCGGCGTGGCCGCATGCGGGGGCCAATCCGAGCCCGAGCGGACCGAAGCAGAAACCACGGCCGAGCAAGGGGAGAACGTCGCCGGCGGCGAGCCCCAACCCGACGCTGATCTTGACGCCGCCCCATCCGTCGAGCCCGCGAATATCGAACTCGCCGACGTCGCCTCGACGGTGAACACCGTTTCCACAGCGCCTGAAATCCGATCCGAGCCGCTGGCGCCGCCCAGACCCGAGCCCACAAATGACGTCTCCCCAGGCGCGCCGGGGGAGACCCGCAGCTGGACCCATGCAAGCAAAACCGGTCTGGGAACGTCTTACGAAGCGTATCTGGACGGCGGGTTTTCCGACGCCGCCGAGACGGGCGTAGTCTCCCACGTTTGGTTCACCCTCGCCCAAAGCCGTCTCACGGAAGTGAGCTATGGCGGGCTGCACGACCTGCAGCTGCGCGACTGGCGCTTCCTCGTCACCGGCCCTGGCTTTGAAGACAATGAAGCCGAGGACATGGTTTCCGCGGTCAGCTATCTCGCAATGGATGACGATGGCCGGCCGCTCGCGCCCGCTTTCGTCATCGAAAGCCGCGATCGACGCGGGGATTATGTGCTGACGCGGACCATCCTCACCGACCCTGACGCCCAAGCGCTCGTCATGCAGGTCAGCTTTGAGGCGCGCGCGCCGGGCCTGTCGCTCTACATGCTCGTGGATCCCGCCATCGCCGGAACCGGGTCGGGGGATTTCGCGCGCGCCGGCATAACCGCGTTGCAGGCCCATGAAGGCGACGTTCACTTGGCCGTTGTCGGCGACCGGCCGTTTGAGGCCGCCTCGGCGGGGTTCGCAGGGGTCTCTGACGGCGCGATTGACCTTGAAGACGGCGCCATGGACTGGACGTTCGCCGCCACCGGCGATGAGGCCGGGGATGTCGCGCTCGCCGCGCGCTTGTCCGCCCAAGGCGAGGGCGTGCACGAGCATCTTTTGGCCTTGGGGTTCGGGGCGTCGAGCACCGCAGCCCTGGGGGAGGCGGCCAACGCGCTCGCGGCCGGTTTCGATGATGTGCGCGCGCGTTATGTCGGGGACGGCCAGCATGTGGGGTGGTCGGACTATCTTGCGTCGCTTTCGCGCTTGCCCGGTATTGCGGCGCAGGCCGGTGACGGCGGCGCGCTGGCCTTTGCGAGCGCGCTCGTCCTCAAAGCGTTGGAGGACAAATCCGCGCCCGGCGAAATCTCCGGCTTTCTCGGCGTCCCTTGGGGCGAGGGCCGCATCGCCGCCGCCCCCCCGTCGCTCAGGGCGGTCGGACCGTGGATGACGTATGAGAGCGGGTTGGCGTTCTTCGCGCTTGGCGATGAGCAAACGGGCCAGGCCGCTGCGGCGCGGCTGAGGGCGCATGGGCCGGGGTCGGCCGCCCGCGCCGTTTTGTTGTCCAGCCAGGTTCTGCTGCGGGGAGCCGGTCAGGATGGGGATGCCGCGGAGACGTTCGCCCTCGCCGATGCGTTGGTTTCGCTTTGGGACGCGGGCGGGCCGTCGCGGACGCGCTGGGGCGTCAGCGACACGCCAGGCTATGCCGAAGCCAGCGTCGCCGCATCAGCGCTGACTGCGGCGGGCGATCTGGCCGCGCGTGACGGCGAGGCCGAGCGCGCCCGGCGTTATCGCAGCGCCGCGCAACGCATCGTCGCGTCCATTGAGGCGCGTCTCAGCGCCCAATCCGAAGGCTACGACCCCACGATCCTAACCCCGGCGCTTTATGGTCATGTCAGCCCCTTCAACCGCGATCTCGCTCCGGCGCTGGCGGCGCTTGACGCGGTGTCGGAGGCCCACGAGACGCGGCTGCGATATGTGTTCCGCCAACCTGACGGCGTATTCCCGGGGTGGCGGCGCTATGCGGACGATGGCTATGGCGAAAGCGTCGAGACCGGGGCGGGCTTTGTCGCAGGCCAAGTCGAGCATGAAGGCGCGCGCGGTCGGGTCTGGCCGGTGCTCAGCGCTGAGCGGGGACGGTTCGACCTCTCGCGCGCCGTGTTCGACGGCGAGTTGTCCTCGGCTGAGCGCGCCGTCATTCGCAACCGATATGTGGCCGGGCTTGAGACCTTCGCCAATGAAGGCCTGATGTTGCCGCAGCAGGTGTGGGATGGCGTCGGCGCCAATCCAGACGGTTACATCCGCGGAGAGGGCTCGGGCGCCCCGGCGCCTTACGCCTGGGCGCATGCGGGGTATCTGTTGCTGCTCGATGCGCTGGCGCGCGCCGATGAGGACGCCGCCAGCGGTTCGCGACGCAATTGATGCTGGGAATAGCTGCTGAGAATGTTGGTTGCGGGGGTAGGATTTGAACCTACGACCTTCAGGTTATGAGCCTGACGAGCTACCGGGCTGCTCCACCCCGCGCCAAGGGAGCGCGGGATATAAGGGGCCCCCACCCGCGACGTCAAGGCTTCGGGCGCCGCAATCTCCGCCCTAATGTCGGTCACATTCGCGCGGCACTATGCCCAGATTGAGCGAGGGAGAACCCGAACATGCGAGCTTTGGCGATCGCCGCAGCGGCCCTTACGGCCTTTGCGGTCACCGCGACCGCGGTGCAAGCCCAACTGCCCCGGGACGATTTGGCCGCCTTCGCAGCGGCGACCGAAACCGGCGACGCACAGTCCGCCGCCGCCGCCGCCGCGAGCCTGTGGACGGTGGACTATGCCGGCGCTGGACTAAGCGGTGAGGAGGTGTTCGCGCTTAAGCTCTCCCTCGTCGACGGCTTAATTGAAGTCGGCGCGTATGAGGCTGTGCGCCCGCTGCTGCAGTCGCTCATTGCTGACGCGGATGACATCTCCCCGATTGAGCAGGCCCAGCTCTATCGCCGGTCCGCGGAAATCGCCGTGGCGCTGCGCGACTGGGGTGCAGCGGACGCGGCTGTCCGCGAGGCGCTCGCGCTGACCGAGGGCGTGACGGGCCAGAGCAGCGCCGCGCTCGCGCCGCTTTTGGCGCTTCGGTTGGAAGAATTGAGCGACCGGCTCGACGGTGACGAGCAGAGGCGGCTCCGCACCAGGCTGTCGGAGCTGCGTGAGCGTTGGACCGGGCCGTCCGATGAGACCACGGCGACCGAAGAGATTGCGACGGGCGGGCTGGAAACCGAGCTGACCGAGGCCCTTCCTCCGCCCTATCCGCCTGCCGAACCGGCGCCCGGCCTTGCCGATGAGCACGCCGGCCCGCGTGTCGGCGGCTTCAGCGATGATGGCGCGCCGTTTGAAATCGTGCCTGTTTATTATGGCGTGAACCGGGAGCCGTCGGGGTCTAATGATCCCAATCGCTATTACGGCGGTCGTCGCGGCGCCTTGGCGGTGGGCGTCGTCAACGTGTCCGTGCCGACCAGGAACCGCGCGGTGGGAGAGATCCCTCGGCCCAGCGTGTGGCGCGGAGAGTTTCGGCCGAACCCTGAGCGCCACGTGATCCTTCAAGACCTCGAGACGTTTGACGGGTTAGAGGAGCTCGCCGCGCGGCTGCGTGCGGACATGGAGGCCTCCGATCGGCGCGAGGCGTTCGTCTTCATCCATGGCTACAACACCGAGTTTCGAGGCGCTGTCGAGCGCACCGCCCAATTGTCGGTCGACCTTGCGATCGACGGGGCGGCCATCGCCTATAGCTGGCCGTCGCGCGGAGGCGTGCTGGGCTATGTGGCCGATGGCGGACAATTGGTCGCCCCGGTGGTGAATGATCTGCGCAACTTCCTGCACTATGTCGCCCAGGAATCCGGCGCTGACGCGCTCCATCTCATCGCCCATTCCATGGGCAACCGATATCTCCTCGAAGCGCTTGAGGAGATCGCCGATGACGCCCCGCGTTTCACGCGTTCCCCGCCCTTTGACGAAATCGTCTTCGCCGCTCCCGACGTGGATGCGGACCATTTCGCGCTTCGGGTGCCCGAGCTTCGGCCGTTGGCCCGTCGCATGACGCTCTACGCTTCGGCGAATGACCGGGCTTTGGCGTTGTCGCGCTTCATCAACGGCGATTATCGGCGTGCGGGCGACGCAAACGATCCGGTGGTGATCGAAGGCGTGCTCGACACCATCGACACCAGTGCGGTGAGCGATGACGCGGTGGGTCACGATGATTTCGCCAGCGCGGCGCTGGACGATTTCCGCTCGGTCATCTGGCATTCGTTGACGCCGGGCGCGCGCTGCGTCCTCAGCCCCCGCGCCGATGTGAACGGCGCAGGCTATTGGGCGCTGGAAGCGGGCGACGCCGCTCCCTGTGAGCGCGAGAGCTTCGACGCGGCGATGACCTTGTGGCGGCAGACCGACTTAGCCGAAGCGCGCCGTATCGCTGCGGAAATGGCCGCGCAGGCGGATGAAGCCGTCGACTGGGCCGGGGTGAGCGCGATATTGGAGGCGCTCGCCGTGGACGCGCGTTGATGCGCTGAGGTCGGCGCGGAGAAGGGTCGACATGCTCGGTTTCCTGATGCGGTTGGCGCTCCGAGCGGCGTCATTCGGGCTCACACTCGTTCATGGCGTCGCGCGGCTGGGGTTGCGGGCGGTCGATCTCTTATTCTCGGGACGCCGGCGGCGCGTGCTGTTCGGCTCGGTCCTCGTCATCGGCGGGGTCTGGTTTTTCGGCGCAGCGTTCGTCGCCTACGGACTGCCGCAAATGACGCGGCTTTGGGAGGGCGGGGTCTGGCGCACCTTCGAACGCGCCGCAGATCGTGCTGACGCGACGATCCTGACCGATGCGGGCGGTCGCTATATCGGGCTGATCGACAGTCAATTCGACCGAGACATCCTGACCGATCCCAGCCGTCCTCTTCGCCTGCCGGGTTGGTACACGGCCTTCCCCGACCACAAAGCCGCCCATGTGGACGATGCGCCGCCCTATTACTGGCGGTGTCTGGTGTCGCTGGAGGACGAAAACCGTGCGACGCCGACCAATCCGTTCGGGATAGACTTTCTCGGCGTTTTGCGCATTCCGGTCTCCACCGTAAGGCGGTCTTGGGCGGCGCGGCGCCTGCGGCCGGGTGCGGGCGGCTCAACCATCGAAATGCAGCTCGCCCGCTCCTTTATGAAGGAGTATCCCGGCCAAGGCGGCGGCTTACAGGCGGAAATCTGGCGGAAAATTCGAGAATGGAACGCCGCGCCCATCCTGCATCGGCGGCTGCGTGACGGCGGCGACGAGCGGCGGCTGCGCGCGTGGTCGGCGCGTCACATCGCCCTCATACAGGGCGCGGGAGGACGTTTCGATGTTTTCGGCGTTGAAGCCGCCGGCCGCGCCCTGTTCGGCGTCTCCGCCGACGCCTTGAGCCCCGCCCAGCAGATCGCGCTCGCCTCAGCGGTCTATCAACCCGTCAGCTATGGCGCGCACGCGCGCTGGCGCGCGCTGTTGGGGGAGAACGCGACCGCCTTGTCCGCCCGGGCGCGACGGTGCGCTGAGAGCGACCAGGTCGTACCCGCCGCCGAACGCGCCAGCGTCCATGCGGCGCTCGACGCGCTCGCCGCTGAGGCGCCGCGACCGCATGTGGATGAGAACGTCATCGCCTTGGCTGACGCGCTGGGAGAGCCTCCCGAGCGTTTGGCGCGTCACCCTGAAACCATGGCGAACCGCTTGGCGCGGGACGTTCAGCAAACCGTGGTGGCCGAGCTGCGCGACCAGTTCGGCGCGCAGTGGCGCGGTCACGCCGCGGAAGTCCGCCTCACTATCGATATTCCGCGGAACATCGCCTTCGCCAACCGGGTCTCCGAAGCGGTGCTCGCCGTCGAAGAAGAAGCGGATTGGCGGCTCTATGACCGCGACCTGGACAGCCCCGCTGAGGCGCGCCGCGCGCTTGTCGAGGACGCGCCTCGAGCGCCTTTGGTGGTGGTTGCGGCGGACCATCGCGGACGCATCGTGCGCTTTATCGACACCAGTTGGGACAGTCTGTACGCCGGGCCGGCGGCCCGTCGGGAATGGACCAGCTTCGGCCGCGGCGCTTATGACGCCTCTCTGGAGACCCGGGAGATCGCGTCTGTGGGCAAGATCGGCGCGGTGCTCCTTATGGCGGAGGCGGGGCTCTCCGACGCGGACGAGGCTTGGGACAACGCCTGTCTGCGCAATGTTCGACCGGATCGGTCCTCGGCGCGTTGCTACGGCGAGGGCGGCTCGGATGACCGGGCGACCGTGACCGCGCGCGAGGCGGTGGCTGGGTCTTTGAACGACGCGGTCATTCGGCGTCTCAGCGAAGAGGCCGACGTCCTACCCAATGGCCGTCTCCACCGGTTCATGAGCGATTTGGGGTTCGCGCTGCCCGAGGTGCATGCCGAGACCCCCGCGCGGACGAATTTGGTGATGGGCCGCTACGCCGGCACGCCGCGCCACGTGCATCGGCTCGCCGCGCTCTCGCTTGAATATGCGCGCGGCAATTGGGATGCGAGCGTTCCGCTCCCAAGCTTGATCGACAGCTATGTGCGCACCGATCCCGACGAGGAGCGGATTATTGACGCCTCCGCGCGGGATTTGGTGCGTGACCCGGTGATCGTGGGCGACGTGGCGGGGCGAGGCGACGTCACCTTCGTGCGGCGGATGCTCGCCGCGCCTGTCTGCGCCGAGCGCGCGACGCTTGAGGACATGAGCCAATGGTGTCCCGACGAGAATCCCGAGGTCGCGATTCTGGTCGCGAAAACGGGCACGCGCGGTCTGGGCAACTTGGTGGCGATCAATGTTTATGACTGGTGGGTCGCGGGCGGGGTCGAGTTCGCGGACGGACGGCGTTACAGCTTTGTCGTGGCGGCTGGCGCGGGCGACCCCAGTCGGGCGTTCGCCGACGATGCGGGCGGAGGGCTGTTGGCGCCGGTGGTTGACGTGTTGCTGGCCGACCTTCTCGAGGAAGCGGTCCAGCCGAGATGACGGAAACGGGAGAAAGCCGATGGCGACGGTGAACGCGTATCAGCGCGGATTGCTGGCCGGGGTTGTGTTGCTGGCCTTGGCCTCATGCGACGACCGCGAACAGGCGGCTCCGGGCGAACCTGAACCCACGCCGATCGAGACCCCTGAAGACGCGAATTTGGAGGAAGTCGCCGCTGGAGACGCGGTCGCCCCGGAGGACTACCTCATCACCGCCGCCGGCGTCGGGCCCGTTTCTCCTGGCATGACGTTCGCGCAAATGCGCGGCGCGATGCCTGAGGCGCGCTTCACGTTCTCCCTCGATGGCGACGCCGGAGACGCGCCCGCCGGCCTGTTATGCGCCCAGCGCGATGGAGAAACCCATCTTTGCGGCCGGGCGCGAACCACTGAGGAGACCGCGGACGCACAGATCCTTTGGGTTGAGACCGACAACCCCCGCTACCGCACCGTCCAGGGCGTCGCGCCCGGCATGTCGCTGGCGTTGGTCGCCGAGGTCTATGGCGATGTTTTCATCGAGAACTTGCCTGAGGGAGAGTTCGACGTGCCCCCTGGCGAATATGCCGAGTTCGACCGCGGTCCGCCCTCGAACGTCTTGTTCGTGGTCGCCGCGCCGGATGGTCTAGCGGGGGATTACGCCGCGGGCGAGGCCGCGACGACCTCCGCATTTGACGACGACGCGGCGGTCGCGCGCATCTTGGTGGCTGACGACGGGCGGTAGCGCGCTCGCGCTTATCCGTAATTCATGAGCACATAGGGTGCGGTCTGAAGAAACCGTCGCAAAGCAGCCGGGCGTCTGTCCGCCACTCGCTTTAGGCTGAAAACGTGACGGTAAGTCCGGATTTCGCGTTCATCACGAACGCCCCTTCGGTCTCAGAACGCAACAGACCAGAATAAGGGGACGCCGGCTGCGTCGACGTCCCCGACTTATCGACCTTTGCGAGGGCCTTAATCCAAGCCCGCTCGGGATGCGTCTCGAATGGCGCGGAACTCATTGCCCTCATACCAGTTCGGCCACCCGTCCATAGTCGCCAGCCTGACGCCGACATTGTAGAGAAGCTCAGCGTTTTCGACGAAGCCGGACATGTCCCAGGCCTCGGAAAACTCATCAGAGGGCTTGTGATAAGCGTTCGCGCGGTAGGCGTCGCTGATGGCCCGGCCGTGTTCGATCCCCAGTTCAATGTGGTCCTCGCCACCGTCCGCATACAGCATCGGGATGCCCACTTTGGCGAACTCCACATGGTCTGAGCGATAGAAGTAGCCCGCTTCGGGGGTGGGATCGGACGCGAGAACCCGGTTCTGGCGCGCCGCCTCCTCAGCCAGGATATCTTCGAGTTCCGAGGCTCCGGAGCCGATGACGATGATGTCGCGGGTCCGGCCGATGGGAAGCGAGGCGTCGACATTCATGCCGCCTACGGTTTGAGCCGGCGAATAGAGCGGATTGGCGGCGTAATAGGCTGAGCCCAACAGACCGGACTCCTCAGCGCCGACGGCGAGGAAGAGGACCGATCGTTCCGGAGGCGGCTCGCCCGCGAAGCGTTCGGCGATCTCCAGAATCGTCGCAACCCCGGTGGCGTTATCGACCGCGCCGTTGAAGACGATGTCTTGCTCTGCGCTTTCCTCGCGCATTCCCAAATGGTCCCAATGGGCGGTGTAGAGCACATATTCGTCGGGACGCTCTGCGCCAGGGATCATGCCCAGCACGTTGCGCGTCTCGAGACGATCGATCTCGGTGGTCAGCGCGGCTTCGAACGTGACGCCCGGCAGCTCGATGGCGCGAAAGCCCGGTTCGCGGGCGGCGCGCCGGGCGTCCGCCCAATCCACGCCCGCCGCGGCGAAGAGCTGTTGCGCCAGGCTCCGGGTGATCCAGCTTTCCACCGCCACCCGGTCGGCGCCGTTATTGGGGCGCTCCAAGTCATATTGCGCGCCCGACCAGGAAAACTGCACCACCTGCCAGGGGTAGCTCGCCGGGGCGGTCTCATGGACGATGATGGCGGCGGCCGCGCCTTGGCGGGCGGCTTCTTCAAACTTGTAGGTCCAGCGGCCGTAATACGTCATCGACCGGCCGTTGAAGAGGTCCTCGTCGCCGCTTTCAAAACCTGGGTCGTTGACCAGCATGACCACCGTACGACCGCGCACGTCGACGCCTTCATAGTCGTTCCAGCCATATTCCGGCGCCACCACGCCGTAGCCGACGAATACAAGGTCGCTGGCTTCCACGCTGACTTCCCCGGCGCTTTGACGTTTCGTCCAGGCGACGATGTCGCGGCCGAACTCAACCTCCATGGTCCGTTCGCCAGCGCGGAAATCCACGTGGGAGGCGTCTCGGTTCACCGCGCTTTGCACCAGGGGAACGGCTTGGAAATAGGTCCCGTTCTCGCCCGCCGGCGCCAGCCCCATGGCCGCCATTTCATCGGCGATCCACTGGCTCGCCGCAATTCCGCCCGGGGTGCCCGGGGCGCGCCCTTCAAAGGCGTCGTCGGAGAAGGTGGCGATGCGGCGCGCCAAGTCTTGCTCGGTGATTTCGCTCGGCCCGGCTGTGGACGTTGCTGCGGTCGCGGTCTCAGCCCGCGGCGTCGGGCCCAAGCCCGGCACGGACGAACAGGCCGCAGCGAGCATGGCCGCCGCGCCGGCGGCGAGCGCGCTTCGCGTGGCGCATAGCATCAGCATTCCTCCCCAAGAGTGTTTTTGGCGTTTCTGTGTTTATCCGCATGCTGCATGGCTCAAGCCGAGGCGCAAGCGGGCAAACGCTACGGGGCCAAGGAAGGCAGCGGAATGTGCTCGGTCTCGCCTGCAGGAAGAGAAAATCGCGTATCGCGAAAACCCGCTGCGGCCGACGCGGTCCAATCAGCGGCGGCTTGTTCGATTTTCGCCTTTTCGCTGGAGACGAAGTTCCAGTCGATGAAGCGCTGGCCGATCGGCGCGCCGCCGAACAGCATGACGCGGCTCTCATCGTGCGCCGTGATCTCCGCGTCACCCTCGCCAAAGACGGCAAGGTCTCCGGGACCGTGCGCGCCGCCGTCGCTCTCGACCTCGCCGGACACCACGTAAATCGCGCGTTCTGGATAGTCGGGAAGGGCGATGCTGCGGCCCGGCTCCAAATCCGCGCGGACATAGAAGATCGGAGCGGGGAAGGAGACCGGAGAGGCCGCGCCGAAGGCCGTCCCCGCAATCACCACAAGACCGGGCTCGGGCGAGGGGAGGGTGGCGGCGGGATGGTGGATGAAGGAGGGCGGGTCGTCCTCATGCTCGACCGGCAAGGCGACCCAGGATTGGATGCCGTGCAGCCTATGCCCCGCCGCGCGCGGCTCCGCTCCGGTGCGCTCGGAATGCACGATGCCGCGGCCGGCCGTCATCCAATTGACGTCGCCGGGACGGATGGACTGGACCGCGCCGGTGGTGTCGGAATGGGTCAATTCGCCGTCAAACAGATAGGTCACGGTCGCCAGGCCGATATGGGGATGAGGGCGAACGTCCACGCCCTGTCCCGGCGCGAACTCTCCCGGGCCCATCTCGTCCCAGAAAATGAACGGGCCGACCGTCCGCCGTTTGGCGTAGGGGAGCGCGCGCTTCACCGTGAAGCCGCCGAGGTCTTTGGGGCGGGGGGTGATGACGAGTTCAACAGGCATTAGACCGTGCGTCCCCTCATGCGTTTGATATCGTTGGTTTCTGCGAGCGCGCCCCGCAGGACGTCTGGATTGACATGTCGCAGGGAGGCGGCCGGCGCGGTGAGATAGGCGGGATCAAGCGCGCCGTCTTCGGTGTAGAGGCCCGCAGCCCATTCGCCGGTGATGTAAAACGGGGTCGGCATGCGCATGACCTGGAAGCCGTTTTCGCCCCAAAGCCCGTTCAAGCGCTTGAGCAACGCAGCCAAAGAGTCCCGATAAAAGAAGGGGCTCCCAAGCACCTGGGAGGCGACCCCTTTCGGTTTGAGCGCGCGTTTGAGCGCGGCGTAAAAGGCGTCAGTGGCGAGCGGGGAGGCGACTTCGGTGTCGGCGACTTCGTCGCAGATGTCGGTGGAATCGATCACCACGACGTCAAAGGCGCTCTCCTGCTCGGCGAGGTAAGCGGCGCCGTCGCCCACGCGGATCTCCACGCGCGGATCGTCCAAGCCCGCGGAAATCTCCGGAAACCAGCGCCGGGCCACTTCGATGACCGCGCCGTCAAGCTCGGCGAGAACGATGCGCTCTAGCTGAGGATACTTGACGAGCTCGCTCACCGCGCCGCCGTCGCCGCCCCCGATCACCAACGCCGCGCGCGGCTCGGGAACGCAGGCCATCGGGGCGTGCGTCATCAGCTCGTGATACACGTGGTGCGTGTGGTCGGTGAGCATCGTCAGGCCGTCGATCATCATGATCCGGCCATGGGCGGCGGTTTCAAAGACGTGGATCTCTTGGAACGAAGATCTGACGGTTTCCAGATCGGCCACGGCCTCGAAATACGCGCCGTAGGATTCGTCGTGTCGCTCGAAAAAGCGCTGGGTTTCGATAACGCTCAGGGAAGGCCTCCCTCCAGTGAAGAGAACGGCCGCGAGGGAGGCGCCTCGCGGCCGATAGGCGATGGTGGCTGGCCTGCGGCGTTTATGGCAAGGGCTGGACGAGGATTTCGAGCCGCCCTTCACCGGCCCAGCCGATGTCGTCGACCCGCAGCACATAGGTTTCCCCGGCGTCGGCGTCGATAACGAGCCGCGAGGCGAGCGAGCCGTCATAGTCGTCGTTGTAGCCCGTCTCTACGCTTTGATCGCCGCGATAGGCGGTGAGCGTGGTGTCCACGCCGCCGGCGAGATCGCTTGTGACGACCTCATAGCGACCCGCTTCCGGCGCGGTGAAGCTTACCCAGCCCGAGCGTGAGCCGGCGTCGACATTGAGCGCCTCACGCGCGCCGATAGCGAGCAGGAGCGGGCGCGCGCGGTTGGAGATGTCGCTGAAATCGGTGGCGGGCGCGAGTTGGCGGATGCGCAGGGTGAACTGCCCGCCTGAGGTGTTGCCGGCGAAATGCGCGACGCGGACGTCATAAACTTGTCCCGCTTCGCCCTGGATCTCCAGCCGTGAGGCGAGGGATTCCGCGGCGCCGTCGTCGTCATAGCCGATGTCGGTTTCGCCCAGAAAGGCGTTCAGCGTCGTGTCCACCTCAACCAGGTTGTAGGTTTCGATCACGTAGCTTGCGTCTTGCGGCGCGCGGAAGCGGATCCAACCGCCTTCGATGCCGACGGAATCCATCGCATGCTCTTCATCCAGCGAGAGCGTGATGGCCGCATTCCGGTCGACGGCGTTTTGGAGCCGCACGGTCGGGGGCAACTGGTCGATGGTGAACCGGAACGCGCCCAGATTGCGGGCGAAATGCCCGATGGCGATGTCGAAGCTGTCCCCGGCGTTGGCCGACAGCGTGAGTTGGGAGGCGAGACCCTCTCCGCCGTCGTCATTGCGTTGCAAGGAAGTCGCGCTTTCGGCGACGAAGGCTTCCAGAGTGGTGTCGGCTTGGTCGTCGAGATCGAACGTCCGCACCACAAACGTCGCGTCTTCGCTCGCTGTGAGCCGGACCCAGCCGCGCTCCACTTCGCTTGCCGCGGTGTCGAGCGCATAGACGACGCCCGGCTCCACCTCAAGCGCGTCGAGACGGCGCAGAGCGGCGGCGAGATCAAGCACGGGCGAGCTCGCATGGCGGACCATCGCGCCGTCGCTCAGCGTTCGCGGCGTAACGCGGAAATAGGCGCCCAATCCTTGAGAGTCCGTCGGCGCGAGAACGGTCGCGGTTTCATCCTCGGAGGGGTCGAGGGTCTCCCCGGAGAGGATTTCGCCGTCCTCCGAGACCACCAGCGCCGCGCTGATTTGACCGTCCACGTCCAGACCCGCGATGACATTGGGCTCGCCGAGAACATGCAGCCAATACGACCCATTGTCGTCGGTCAGATCCGCGAAGGCGGCCTCTGAGCCGGCGGCGAGGTCGAAGGACGCGTCGCGAAAGCGGCTCGGCCAATCAAACTCTCGCGCCGCCGCGGCGCGAAGATCATCCGCCCGGTCGCGTTCCCGAGCGCTTGGGCCCTCGCCCGCATCCGCGCCGAGTTCGATGGCGCGGGGCTCGAAAGCGGCAAGCGCGGCGGCTTCAAGCGGCGTAGAGAACGCCGCGCCCGCGCCGGCGGCGCCCTCCACCAGAGCGCGGAGCAAGTCGATCGCCGCGACCCGGCGGGCTTCGACGGTTCCTTCCCGCGCTTGTGCGACGATGTTGGTCACTGCGCGCTCGAGCGAAGGCGCTTCATAGATGTAGGCGACGGCCTCGGGGGCGAACGCGTTGAGCCCGGCGATCGCCAAAGCGCGATTGAACCCGGCGCGCTGCGCGTCGGTCATCGCTGCGCCGATGGCGGCTTCGCGCAGAGGCTCCAGGCCGCTCGCCGCGGGGTCCTCGGCGAGCTCGGCAAGCGCGGCGGCGATGGCTGTGCCGATAAAGGCGTCAAAGGCGTCGGTTTGGTCCGCCGCCAGAGCCGCCCGGTAGAACACCGCGGCTTGGGCGAATGCGCCCTCTGGCTCCAGAGCGGCGCGCTCCGACATCATCGACGACAAACGCAGAAAGGCGGCTTCCTCAGAGAACGCCTCAGGGTTTTCTCCGGCATAGGCGAGCGTGCCTTCAACCAAAACCGGGTCGGGCGCATCACCGAGGCGCGACAGCCATGCCGCAACCACCAGGCTCGCCGCCTCACGCCCGTTCGCGCTGTCGGGCAAGGCCCGCAACGCCGGCGCTATCGCATCGGACCAATCTGAAGGCTCCGCGCGCATCATCGCCGCGACGGCCTCGCGATAGGGGCGGTAAGGATCTGGCGCGGCGCCTGCTCCGGCGACGCCGTAGCCCCCGACAAGGAACGTCTCCAGCGCCTCGAAAGAGGGAAGTTCGTAGCCCAATTGCTCAAGCTCAAACGCGGTGGGTTGGCCTCCCGCGAAGATATAGTCGAACAAAACGGTCAGCTGGGGATTGGCGTAATCGCCCGCGCGCAAGCGCAGTCTGGAGAGCGTCGCAACGTCTCTGGTCAGGATGGCGTCGTAGATTTCGCGCGCGTAGCTCTCAGCCACCCCTGCGATATCGCGCTCGACAGGTTGGGGCCCGCGCGCGATCAGGGGCTCGAGCGCGGCGATGAGTTCGCCCAGGGCTTCCCGTCTGCCCGCCTCGCCGAACCCCGCTTCCTGGTCGAGCGCCCCAAGGCGCGACCAGGCCAGCTCGCTGCGCGCGACGTCGTCCGAGCCCGCCCAGCCCGCCATCACGGGCAAGAACGCGCCATCGGCCATCGCTAGCGCGGCGTCTGCGGCGCGGGCGAACCCGTCATCAGGCTCTCGGTTGGCGAACCAAGCCGTCACCGCCGCCAGGTCGTCATCGTCTCGTCCGGCGAAAAAGGCGCGATGGGCGGCGAGCGACGCTTCCGTCACGCCGTCGGTTTGCGCGGCCAAGCCGTCGAGCACCGCCGCGCTCATCGCCGCGTCGTCGCCGCCTTGAGGGGTTTCGTAAGCGCGCAAGGCCGCGAAGCGCAGCGCGTCGGGCGCGGCGGGGTCGGTGACCAGGTCAAGCGCGGCTTCACTCGCCGCTGTGGGGTCATAAAGCGCGAGCTGGTTGAAGGCGAAGGCTCGGCGGTCGGCTTGAGCTTCGGCGTCGACCGCGACGGCGCGGGCGCGCTGGGCGAGTGCGGCGAGCGGTCCGTCACTCCCTTCGCCCTGTGCGATTTCGGTCTGGGGCGCGCCGCCTGAGCCGGCGAGAAAGCCCGTGACGCCGCCGGCCCCAGCGCCGAGCGCCAAGGCGAGGGCCAGCGTCGCCAGGTTTGACGTCGGGGGCTTGTCAGCGCCGGTCTGCTGAGGGCGGTTCGCGTCCGGCGCCGTCATTTCAGTGTCGCTCATGGTGGTAGTCCTCGCTCACCCATGCTTGCCCGCCCTGTGGCGCAGCGATGCGGCGGAATTAGGTTCCCGCCTCGAAAATTTGATTGTCAGTCGAGGGTTAGGGCGACATTGCGCCCAGTGTCGAGCGCTGTGCGGTAGCCGATTGCCTTCGCCGCGGCGACGCAGTCCATCCGCCAGGTTTTCGACGTGGTCTCCATCAGAATGAGCCGCGGCAGCCTTTCAGGCGGGCAGGCGGCGAAAAAGGCGGGAATGACCCGGTCCTCAGCGCCCTCGATGTCGATTTTCAGAGCGTCGGCGCGCGCAACCTCATAGCGCTCCATGACGTCAATCAGCCCGAGCGTCGGCACAGTGACGGCTTCCCCGTCAGATCGGGCGAGCGAGCTTTCCCCGCGATTGTCCGAAGCCACACGCAGCACCGCTTCGCCAGGGCCCTCGGCGAGCGCGACGTCGAGATGCGTGATGACGGCGTCGAGCCGGTTCGCGGCGATGTTGAACCGCAGCCGGTCCTTGACCACGGGGGCGGGCTCGATGGCGAGGACGCGCGCGAACGGTCCGCATTGGGTTGCGACGAACAGCGAGTAAATGCCCGTATTCGCGCCTGCATCGATGAAGACGAAATTTTCTTTTGCGCGCTCCGCCAGCACCGCCCGTTCGGCAGGGTCCATCAGCTGGGGCATGGTGAGCGCGCGTTTGTCGGTGAGGTTGTCCCTTGGATAGAGCCTGGCTTTAAAGCCATAGACCTCCACATCGATGCCGGATTTTACGCTCGCCACCAAAAGGCGTCGGGCCGGGCTGGTCATCGCGCGTCCGAAGCCCCGCGGCGGCGTGGATTTCGTCCAAGCGATGAGCTGGCGCTGCATCAGATTGGGAGAGAGCGCAGCAAAGGGCGGCTCGGCGGGGCTCATGAGACTTCCAAGGCTTGGACGCGGCAGGGTCTGAACCCGCAGGCCGCGCAGTGGGCGGCCATGTCCGGGGCGGCGAAACAAAAAAGAGCGAGCGACGGCGTTGCGGCCTAACACCGCGCGCCGGGTTAGAAGGCATAGCGCGCTGACGCCGACGGCGGAAGCGCTCGCGAAACCCGGCTATGCGATTTTCGACCTAAGCCCGTCAGCGCGCCGATGGCAGGCGCTGGGCGAGCTTCGTTTCGAGGCGGTCCATGTAGAGGCGAGCCACGTCCGGGCCGCCGCAGCGTTTGAGTTCGCGCATAAGCGTCGGCGAGGTGACGTTGATTTCGATCAAGCGGCCGTCAAGCAGGTCGATGCCGGCGTAAAAAACGCCTGCCGCGCGAAGATAAACGCCGACCGCCTCGCAGGTTTTTCGTTCGTCGTCGGTCAAATCGCCGAGCTCTGCGCGCCCGCCCACATGGATGTTCGCGCGAAACTCGCCCTCAGCGGGGATCCGCCGCAACACGCCCACGACTTCGCCGTCCAAAAACATCACGCGTTTGTCGCCATCCTTGGGCGCCGCGGGCAGAAAGGCCTGCACCATGATGGGTTCTGGGGCGAAGGCGGCGAGTTTCTCGTCCAGATGCGGGCCGAGCAGGGCGGGGTCGGATTTGCACCGGCTCACCGCCTCGCCGCCGCCTGCGAACAGGGATTTGACGACGACTTCGTCATACTGCGCGGCGAACGCCAGGATCGCCTCTTTGTCCCGCCCGACCAGCGTTGAGGGCATGAGGTCGGGGAAACTGAGCGCGGAAAGCTTTTCAGACACGTCGCGTAAGGCGGCGGGGTCGTTGAGCACCAAGGTGCGCTCGGCGATGAGGTCGAGGAGAAGGGTGTTGGCGAGATAGGCGGTGTCGAAGGGGGGGTCTTGGCGGATGAACACCGCGTCCACATCCGCTAGGTCCCGCCTCTCGCGCGAAAGCTCGTCATAAAAGTCCGACGCTTGGTCGCGCACCCGCACCCGGCGCAGCGGGGCGCTCACCACGCCGTCTTGGTAGACGAGGTCGGAAGGGTGAAACCAAGACACCGCATGGCCGCGGGCTTGGGCCTCCAGCATCAGGGCGAAACTGGTGTCGCCGGCGGGCGAGATGCGGTCAATCGGGTCGATTTGAAAGGCGAAATCGAACGCGCTCATGCCTCGGTTCCCTGGGGTGGCGTCTGTTTTTTCTGGGCTTCCAGCTGCGCTTCTTGCCGCCGGCTTATCCCGCGAGCAGCGGCTGAAGCGCCCGGCGTCTTATGGCGGCGCGCTTTGTGGATGAGGACCGGGCGGGTGGGCTCAGGCGGGGCGAACTCGTCCAAGAAATGCTCCCGCACCGCGTTGAAAGAGCCCCAAATCACCTCCCAAACGGCGGCATGGTCGCCTTGCGGGTCCCGACGCGGATCCAGCGTTTCGAAAGCGATCATCATATTGTGCAGCGGGGCGAAGGGATAAAGCCCGACCAAACGCTCGGTCTCGCCGACATTCCGGTAGACCACGCGCATTTCATCGATGACCCGAGAAAACTGCGCGCGCGCGGCGAAATACTCGTCCGGGTCAGGCGTCCGCGCTTGGGCGGCTTCGCAATAGCGCACCAACTCCGCTTTCGCGCTGACCATCGCAGCCCATTGCTCCCTCAGCACCGATAAGAACGTCGCGCGGCGCTGCAGATAATGCGCGAGCAGGGCGGCGAACACGGCGATGATCGGCACGCTGAAATCAGACAACGCCTCATACGCGTCCTCCAAGCCCAGAAACTTCGCCGCAAAGCCGCTGGCCACCAAGAGAGACAGCGCCGCGACGATTGCGAACAGCCGGCGCAGCAGCATGCGGCGGGTCATTCCGCGGGCTCCTCAATCTTCGCTGCGGAGACAGGGACCGTGTCGCCGCGGGGTTCGGGTCTTGGATAGACGCGCCGGCCCGCCACGCGCAGTTCGAACAGGTCGGGACGGGCGTAGTGCCCCGCCGCATCGCAAGCGGCCTTCGCTTGTCGGATACGCTCCATCGACCCTTCCGCGATGAGGATGGTTTCCTCCGACCCCGCTTCGGCGATCACTTCGCCCCAAGGGTCGACGATCACAGAGCAGCCATTGTGTTCGAAGGGTGCAAGCGGGGCGTAGCGCTCGGGCACGTCGCCAATCCGGCGCAGACCCGCTGCGGCGATCACATAGGCGCCCGCCTGGCTGGCGAACGCCCGGCTCAACAAGACTTGCCGCGACCAAACGGGTTCGCTGGGCGCGGTTTGCGGCTCTCGGCCGGGCCAGGCGGCGACATGAACCTGCGTGCCCTGGGCGATGAGCGCATAGCCGGGCAGAAGCACGTTGTGCTCCCAACAATTCAGCCCCGACAGGCGCGCATAGCCTCTGTCGTGGACGACGAGGCCTTCCGCGTCGCCGTCTCCCCAAATCGAGCGCTCATGATGGGTTGGTTTGATTTTGCGGTGCCGGCCGAGGATCTCGCCCTCGCGCGACAGGAACAACAGCGTGCAATAGATCGTGCTCTTGGTCGCCGGATCCAGCTCGGCGACCCCGATGATCACGTCCAAATCAGCCGCCCGCGCCGCTTCGCAAAGGGCGTCGGTTTCCGGACCGGGGATGAGGATGGCGTTGGCGAGATAATCACTCGCCGCCTCCCACCAAAGCTCAGAAAGCGGGGCGTCGATGAAGAAGGGGTAGCCGGGCAGCCAGGTTTCTCCAAACGCCGCGATTTGGGCGCCTTTCGCGCCAGCTTCGGCGATCAGACGCACGGCCTTGTCGAGACCGGCCTGTTTGTCGAAAAACGCAGAGCTCGCCTGGATCGCGGCGAGTTTGAACGTGGGCTCGCTCATGGGGCGTCGTCCCCTTCGACGTCGTGGATTTCAAACCAGGCGAGGATTTCGGCGACCTTCGCCAAGAGATGCGAGGGTCTCGCCGCGATGCCATGGGCCGCGCCGGGCAGACGCACCATGCGTGTGGGGACGCCGCGCAGCTGAAGCGCTTGGTAATACTGCTCCGCTTCCCCGCTTGGCGTCCGGTAATCGGCCTCCCCCGTCATCACCATGGTCGGGGTCTCCACCTCGCCGATGAGCGACAGCGGCGAGCGCGCCCAGTAATGCTCCGGCGCCTCCCAGGGCGGGGCGGGGAACCAATGTCTGGCGACAAAAGCGGTGATGTCCGCGGTCAACAGGAAGCTGGTCCAATTGATGACCGGCTTGGCCACGGCGGCGGCGCGGAACCGGTCGGTTGACCCGACAATCCAAGCGGTGAGCACGCCCCCGCCCGAACCGCCCGTCACGAACAGCCGGTCCTCGTCAATGAAGCCCTGCGCGATCACCGCGTCGACGATGCTAATGAGATCGTCATAGTCCTGGCTGGGATAGGCGTGATGAATGTGGTCGGCGAAAGCCTCGCCATAGCTCGTCGACCCGCGCGGATTAGCGTAGAGCGTGACGTAACCGGCCGCCGCGAACAGCTGCATCTCCGCGGAAAAGCGCGGGCCGTAATTGGCGAACGGCCCGCCATGAATCTCCAACAAAAGCGGGTAGCGCTGCGTGGGATCGAAATCCGGCGGGTAGACGACCCAACCCTCAATCTCCAAGCCATCGGCGGAAGACGGCGTCCGGATGACCTCGACCCGACCCATGGTCGAATGGCCGAGCAGGTCTTCGTTGAGCGCGGTGAGCTGACGGACGGCTCCGCGATCGACAAGCGTCAACTCCGCGGGGCGGGAAGGGCTGGTGGTGATCGTCGCAATGCGTTCGTCCGGCCCAAGGGAGAAGCTTCCGCTGGGATAAGGCCGGCCGAGCGTCGCCCCGCCGATGTCGCTCGCCACGATCGTCCGTTCGCCCGACAGGTCGGTGCGCGCCAAATGGGTGACGCCGCGGTCGTCATAAAGAAAATAAAGGCTGCGGCCGTCCGCCGACCACGCCGGCGCGCGCGCCGACCGATCAAGGTCGGCGGTAAGGGAACGCGGCGCGCCGTCGGGCAGCGCCATCACGTAGAGTTCGGCCACCTGATAGCCGCGGCGCCGGTCGTCATAGCCCACATAGGCGAGGGTTTCCCCGTCGGGCGAGATTGCGGGGCTGCCATCGGGCCCGTCCCGCGTGGTCAGCCGAGCCTGCGAGCCGGTCGCAAGGTCAAGCGCGTAGAGGTCGCTCTCGACGGGATCGCTCTCCCCGCCCGGTTCGAGATTGGCGGAAAAGACGAGCGTCTCGCCATCGGGCGTGATGGTTAAGCCGCCCCCGACATCGGCCTCTGCGACTGTGAGTTGGCGCGGCGTGCCGCCTTCGGCGGGGACCTCGAAGAGCTGGGCGTGACCGGGGGGGACGTAGCCCGCGCCGTCGCGCCGATAGGTGGTTTCTTCAATGACGAGCGCCGCCTCCGCCCAGTTCGCGCCCGTCGGCCGACGCGGCAGGGCGGCCGGGGCGGGCGGGTCTTCGGTGACGAACATGGAAAAGTAAATCGTCTCCCCCTCCGGCCCCCACACGAAGCCGCGCGGCGGAGCGGGCGTGCGGGCGATCGTGACGATTTCCTGGGTATCGAGATAAAGCGCGCGGAGTTCGCTGTCCCCGCTTTCATTTGCGACATACGCCAGACGGTCGCCCGACGGCGACCATCGCGGGGAGGTGTAGGAGCCATGGCCCTGGGCGAGCGGCCGATGGTCCGCCGCAGCGATGTCGTAAACCCAAATCGTGGGCCGGAACCGGTCCCGCATGATGTCCCCGGACACCCGCATATAGGCGATGCGCCCGCCGTCGGGGGAGATTTGCGGATCTGCGGCGTATTCGAGACCAAAGACGTCGAGCGGTTCGAAAGGCGTGATCTCGGCCGGGGCTTCTTCGCCTGGCGCTTGCGCCTGAGCGAGCGGCGCTGCGACCGCCATCGCGGCCGCACAGGCGACGAGAACACGACGTATCATGGCGGGGCTCCAACTCGGCGGCGGCGCGGGGGGTCACGCTAGACGCTTTTTCGGCTCGGTGAAAACCGCCGCCCTTGAGCGGCGACGCTATGACGGGCGGCGCGGTCCCTCCACGCCGAGCCCTTTCTGCAGAGGCTTGAGCGCTTCGGCGAAGTCCGACCAACGCGCCCCTTGGCCGACCATGATGGGTTCAGCGCCGGCGAGAGCGCCGAATTGCCGCGGCGTCGCGGGTTCGACAAGCGCATTGGCGCAGGCGGGGCGAAAGGACAGCGTGAGGAACGCCAAAATGCGTTCCATTTCTTGCACCGGCGCTTCGCGCAATCTCTCCAATGAGGTTACGAAACGCGTGGCGGGCTTCAATGTCCGGACATGCTCGGCGAGCGGGGCGAACCGTCGGCGGCGTTTGGCGATTTTCGTCAAGTCGCAGGTCTCGGGCTCAGCGCGCGGATGGTAGCTGCGGAACACCGCGAAGCCCTGGTCCATGGCCTCCCGATCGACGTGAATCACCTTGGCGTTTCCGAACAAGAGCGGGATGAGCCCCGTCAAATGGGCGTTGTCCGGCGTGGCGTCGATAAGCACGCGCGTTTTCGGCGCGATGCGTTGGGCGCGCTCGATATAGGCCTCCGCCAATCCGGCGCGGTCGGCGTCGCTGAGGACTTCAACGCCTTCGGGGGCCGGTTTCCTGGTACATTTTTCCAAGGCGCGCGCCACGGCGTTCGCGAGAAAGGGCAAGGGGCCGCTGAAGCCCACATCGGGGTGCAGGCTGAGCGCATGGGCGAGCGCGGCGATCCCGCTCTGCGGGGCGCCGACCAGAAAGACCGGCGCAAACGGCGCATCTTGGGCGGGGTCGAACTTGCCAAGCGTTTCAGGCGTAATCGCTTTGCGCGCGCGTTTGTAGAGTTGCGTCCAATCCTGGCCGGTTCGCTGCAGGCGAGCCTGGCGCGCATTCGCTTCGGTAAGGCGTGTGATGAACCCCTCCGCCGCGCCCTCCCGCCACTCGGCTTCGGCAAGCGCGTAGAGCGCTGCGGCCGCCGGGGCGTCGTTCAGCTCCGGGGTCTCCGCCATCAGGCGCAGCGTTTGCCGGTAGCGCGGGGAATCGACCCTAAGCCCGCCCGCCCAAGCCAAGCCGAGAAGCGCTTCACCCCAAAGCGGCTGTTCATCGAGCGCCGCTTCAAAGGTCGCGCGGGCGTCGTCGATACGTCCGAGAACCACCTGGAGCTGACCGAGAAAGGTGAGCGTGGCGGGCGACCGCACCCCCCGGCTCGACGCTGCGGCGAGCTGGGCCTCCGCTTCGTGGTCCCGGCGCATGTCAGAGAGCGCTCGGGCCAGATCGCTCCAAGCGCCCGGCTCGTCAGGCGCGCGCGCGGCGGCTTCGCGAAACCAGGGTTCGGCGAGATCCGGCCGCTGGTCGCGCAGCGCCATGCGCCCCATCAAACGGCGGGCTTCGGCGTCGTCAGGGGACGCCCTGAGCAGCCCCTCGCATGCCTGCCTGAGCCGGTCGGCGTCGGAGCGCGCATAGGCTTCCCGCGCAACGCGGCGCAAATCGAGTGTCGTGGCCGCCATCGGCGCTCCCACGGTAAGACAGGCAAATCCAAAGGCCCCCGGGTCGGGCCGTCATACGCGGCCCGCGGCGCGGCGTCAGCATGCTTTCTTGCGCCCTAGGCGGCGCTCTCCGCACGAGCGGGCTTAATGATCGCGTCGGCGAACCGTTCCATCTCCGCGTGTTGCGGGCTCATCTGCAACAAAACCAAATCCAATCCCGCCGCCTCATAGGCGGCCAAGCGTTCTCGGATTTGGTCAGGGGTTCCCACAAGATTCGGCCGCAAACCGCGATTGGACACCGCATATTCTTCGAGCATCAACGCGCGTTCCAGCTCAGTGCCGTTGATCCACTGTTCGTAATTCGCAAACGGCGCAGCGGCGGGGTCGATGGCGGTCACGCGCGCCCGTTCCTCAAGCGCTTCTCGTTCGGTGTCGCGCATTATGACGAAAGCCGCCATGCCGAACGTCATCGGCGGAAGGCCGAGCGTTTCGCGCCTGGTTTTCATGTCCGCAATGCGCGCTTGGATGAGATCCGGCGGGTCGCCATGCATGACATAGCTGTCGCAATAGCGCGCGATGGTGTCCTTGGCGTCCTCGCTTTCGCCGCCTGCGTAAAGGCGCGGGCGGGGGCGGGCGAGCGGCCGGGGCCTGCTCACCGCATCGCTCAGCGTGTAGTGCGAGCCGGCATGACTGACCCGGTCGCCGCTCCAAAGCTTGTCGAGCGCGCTCAGCCAATCTTGCGTGCGGGCGTAGCGGTCGGCGTGGCGGTCGAACTGAAAGCCGAACTGTTTGGCCTCATCCTCCCACCAACTCGACACCACGTTCAGCGTCAGCCGGCCCTGCGCGATTTGGTCGATGGTCGCAGCCTGTTTTGCGAACGGACCGGGGTGGTGGAATGTCGGCCGCACCGCGACCATCAGCTCCAGGCGCTCGGTCAACGCGGCGAGCGCTGCGGCGAGCGACCAAGCGTCAAGCGCCGGGGCGTCGGGCCCCTTGATGTCATTGAGCTGCAACTCCGCGATTAAGGTGAGGTCGTAGCCCAGCTGCTCGGCGCGCAGCACCAGGTCGCGGACATAGTCCCAGCTTGCGGCCATGCCCTCGTCATCGACCGCGCGCAGCCAGCCGCCGAACACGGGCGTCCAAAACCCATACCGCATCAGCTCTCCTCGCCGCAGGCCGCCTTAATCCGGGCGACGATCATGTCCGTCAAAGGCTCATAAGGATCAAAGCCGATCACTGCCGGCGCGTCGGCGACGAAGTTCGACATGGCGTTGATATCGAACACGCAAGCCCTTCCGTCGCGGTCGTCGACCAGTATCTCAACCCCGCCCACATCGACGCCGGCGGCTTGGACGATCGTTTCCGCCGCCCTCATCCACGCTTCGGGCGGTTCGGCGCCGACAATGCGCGGGCCGTCGTCAATCTGGCAGGCGTCGGCGGGGCACAGATCAAACGCGTCGGCGTTCTGCGGGTAGACGTCGATGGCGTAGAGGAACCGGCCGCCCAGCGTCTCGATGCGGGTGATCTTCCCGCCCCTCAGCGGCGCGCGCTCTTGGACGAGCGCCACCCCGTCCACGCCCATCGGAACCGCTCCCACGCGCCCTGCGTCTCTCAGCTGTTCGATAGTTTCAAAGGCGGTGATGCCCGCTCCGCCGCCGGACAGGTTCGCTTTGACGAGCACCGGGAAGCTGAGCCCTTGCGCCGCGTCGGCCGCATCCTGGGCGCGGTGGATGACACGGGTTTTCGGGATGTCGAAGCCGAGCCGACGGATGAGGGCGAGTTGGGCGGCCTTGTCTCGGTCGACGCGGAAGGCGCGGGCGGGGTTGATGACGTCCGCGCCGGCTTCCTCCCAGCGCTCTAAGAGCGTTTCGGCGAACAAGACGCCATGGGCGTCCGCGCCTTGCCGGCTGGGCGCGGATTGGCTGACGCGGTTGAAGACCACCGGCGCGGGCGGCGCGGGTTCGGCGGGGTCGTAAGAGAGGCCGGGCAGGCTGAGCCGTTCATGGGCGACCCCGCGTGCGGTCAGCGCCGCGAACAGCGGCGCCATCCAGGACGGGTGCTCATACAAGATGGCGAGGGCGGGAGACGGTGAGGACATGCCAGTCGATTTGGCCGCGCCCCAGCCCCCTGTGCAAGCGCGCTCGCGCATATGTGAGCCGTCCGGCGCGGAGGCCCTCAGAGGCGGCTGAGTTTCGCCTTGCCTCCACGTCGCCCTGGCGGGACACGCCCTCCCACCCTAAGATGCACCGAGGCGGCGCAAGCGCCTCGCATTCCCTCCCTGCGGACGTGGCGGAATCGGTAGACGCACCGGACTTAAAATCCGTTGGCCCTTGGGCCGTGGGGGTTCAAGTCCCCCCGTCCGCACCATTGTTTTCAAAGCGCTAGCGGTGAAGCTCACTCAGTAGGCGGAGCGAATAAGCGCGCTGGGTAACGTTTTGGGTAACGGCCGGCGTGTTGTGGGTTTGGAGCCAGTCGCC
>CAZABJ010000026.1:0-35758 GCA_964483375.1 uncultured Caulobacterales bacterium | reverse complement strand
CGTCGCGATACGCCGTGATCGCCTCGGCCAGCCGCTCGGCCCCCTCCGCCCCGCCCAGGCGTTCGCCAAGCCTAGACAGCGCAGCGCCCAGATTGTTCTGGGTCCCCGCCCGGGCCTGCGGATCCTTAGCGTGGCTGCGCGCGACCGACCGGAAGCCCTCAATGGCGGCGAGGCTCAGCGTCGGGTCCGCGAAGCGTTCGGCCATGGCGTTGAGGGCCAGCGCCGCAAATTCCCGCACAGTTGGCGAAAACCGATAGGCGTCGTCGGGCAAGCGCGCATTCAGGACGTCGTTGATGAGGAAGCGTTGGGCGTGAAGCTGGTTGCGCAGGCCCAGCTTGCGCAATGCGTCGACGGCGCGCTCATGCTCGGTCTCTTCGTCGGAGGCGAGCGTTTCCACGATGCGCCGCAAATCCGCGCCGGACTGAATGCGCCGGCTCACGGCGTAAAGCTGGAACAACCCGCCGATGATCAACAGATCGTAGAACACCCGCAGGCTGAAGGTGGCGTGCATGGCGGGCCAGCTCTCGGCCTCTAATCCCGAGGGGTTTCGCCAGCCATAGACCTCCGAAAAGTCGACAAAGGGGATCGCTTTGGCGAATTCGCCGAGGATATAGGCCGCATAGGTGAACACACCCGGGCCGGGCTCGGTTCCAAACAAGCCGAGCCACCCATCAAGACGGTGGAACAGGATGGGCGCGAGCAAGAACACGCAAGCGCCGGCGAACAACGCCTCGCCGGTGAGATCCTCCCCGCCCCGAATGCGGCGCTCCTCCGGCGGGATTTGCGCTTCGCGGTCCGCCTCGTCCCAGCTCCACGCGCGCAGGACGGCGACGACGCCGAGCACCCCCAGCGCCAGCGCCGGCAGCGCGAGGGAGACCGGCGCCAAGGCCCCGACCAGCGAGAGCGCGAGAAACGCCCCGCCAAGCTGACCCCATCGGCGCAGCTTGGCGCGACGCCCCGGCGCGGCGTGCACGCCGAAGACCCGGCTGTAGCGGAGCACTAATAGGCTATCGAGCCGGCTCAGGAGCCAGCCCAGGCCCTCAAACGCCCTGCGCAACCCGAGCTTCCAAAGCCGCTCAAGAAGCAATACGAGCCCGAGCGCACCCCCCAGCACAGCCAAGCCGCTCAACCAAACAAGGATATCCGCGCTCATCCCGCCCCCACAGCACAACCCTTGGTAACAACGACCATCCAAACGCGGCGAAATGGGGGCGCGCCCCGGGCCAAGGCGGCTAATTTCCGCCCCAATGGCGCATGCACGCCGGCGCGGCCCGCTTTTCGCGCGCCGCCTGGGGAAAAGTCGTGTATAGCTTTATGTCGCGCTTAGGGGGCTGTGGGCGCGCGTGTTGCCTTAGGGGATGGGGCGAGCGTGGCGGGTAACCTGTTGATTTCCTGCGCTGGGGCGGATGCGGCGCTCGCACGGCTGGCCGCCGACGCGCTTTCCGACGCCGGATATTCCTGCGTGATGCGGGACCATGGCTTCGACCACGCCCAGTTTCTCGCCGCCCTGCCCGACGCGCTGAAACGCAATGCGCGGCTCTTGGCGTTGCTTTCCCCCGATTACTTCGCTGATGAGGACTGCGTGGCCGAAGCCACCGCCGCCCTCGCCGCGGACCCGCATAACCGCCTGCGCCGCCTCGCCGCCCTGCGTGTCGCGCCTTGCGAGCCGCACGGCCTGCTCGCCGGGGTGTCCACGCTCGACATCGCAGACTTCACCGGTCCCGATGCGGCGGAGGACTTCCGCGCCGCGCTCCTCGCCGCGGCGGAGCCCGGCAGCCTCACCACCCCGCCGGCGGTCCTCGCCGACCGCCTGCGTCCGCCCACCCATCGCCTGCACGCCGACATCGCCCCCCAACCGCTCGCGCTCGACCGCCCCGACGCCCTGACCGCGCTTGACGACGCGCTCACCGCCGGAGGGGCCGGCGCGGCCCAAGTCGCAACCCGCGCGGTGAGCCTTTGCGCCCCCTCAGGGGTCGACGTGGCCGCGGTCGCCCGGGCGTATGCCTGGGCGCGGCGGGCGCGCTACGCCGGGGTGCACCGCTTCAATGCGCGAACCGAGGATTCGCTCGCCGCGGGCCTGTTGGCCTTCCGCCGCGAAACGCTCGAGGCCGACGCTGAAAAGGTCGACCGGGCGGCCGCGGCGCAAGAAGCCTTGGCCGCCTTCGCCGCGGATGAAACCGCAAAGCCCTGGCTGTTGCTCTACGAGAACGCCGTCTCCCCCGAGGCGGCGCGCGCCCTCGTCCCGCCCCGCGGCGCGCATGTGATCCTTACCCTGACCGAAGACCGTTCGGACGCCGACATTCGCCTGGACGCGCCGAGCCGGGATGAAGCCGTCGCCCTCATTCACGCCGCGGCGGGCCGTCAGAACCAGACCGAAGCCGTGCGGCTGGCCGAGTGTCTGGAGGACGACGGAACCGCTCTGACCATCGCAGCCCGGTTAAGCGTCGCCGCCGAGGTCGACTTCATCGACGTGGCGGTGCGGGTGATGAACCTGCAGCGCGCGGCGCAAACGCCCGAGGCCGCCCAACCGCTTGCAGCGTGCGTCGCTCTCGCCCTCGCCCATGTCGTGGCCGACCATCCGCGCGCCCGCGACATCGCGTCGCTGGCGGCGCGTTTGGACCCCGATGCGATCTTGACGAGCCTGCTTGTTTCAAGCGCTGAGGACGCCATCGCCGACCGCCGCGCGCTGCGCGCGCTCATCGGGGTGGGGCTGATGCAACGGACCGCCGCTGAAAACGGCGCGCTCTGCGTGCGGCTTCATCCCCGCGTCGCAAGCGCCATCCGCCTCGCCTACGCCGCAGACGCCGCCCAGGACGGGGTCGCCGCGGTTGTCCGCGTCGCCGACGCCTTTCCTTTTGACGCCGACGACCATCGCTGCTGGCCCGATTGCGAACGCTTGCAGGGCCACGCTGACGCGGTGCTGGACCACGCCGATGACGCAGGTCCGGCGGCGGCGAAGAGCGGATTTCTGCTCAACCAGTTCGCGCTCTATCTCCGCACGCGCCGAGCGAACAAGAAGGCGGAGCGGCTTTTGATCCGCGCGCTGGGGCTGACCGAGCGTCAGCGGGGCCGGGACCATCCCTATGTGGCGACCGCGCTTAACAATCTCGCGGGACTGTTTCAGGACCAGGGCCGCTATATCGAGGCTGAGCCCTTATTCGAGCGCGCCGCGGCGATTTACGAGGCCGTGCTCGGCCCGCAGCATATGTGGGTGGCCACAAGCCTGGGCAATCTGGCGCGTCTCTATGAGCATCAAGGCCGATACAAAGAAGCCGAGCCCTTGCTCCGCCGCGCGCTGTCCATCCGCGAAAACCTGCTGGGCCCGGACGAGCCCGGCGTCGCCCACAGCCTGCATAGCCTCGCCGAGCATTGCCGCTTGCAGCGACGGCATGCCGAAGCCGAGCCTCTCTATCGCCGCGCCCTGAAAATCATCGAACGAGAATTCGGCGGCGGCCACCCCACCGCCACGCGCATCCGCGCCGCGCTTGACCAAAACGGCGCGCGGCCCTCCCCGACGCCGGCCGCCCTCTCCGAACCCGCCGACCCGGCGCCCGACACGCCCCTAACGCCGCCGCCCGATTTGGAGACATCGCGCTGAGGCGCCGACCCCTCGCTTTCGCCGCGAAGCTCGCTAGCATCCCCTCATGACTGACGACGTCCTCGCCATCGACATGGTCTCTGACCTGGTGTGCCCCTGGTGTTGGCTCGGCAAGCGACGGCTGGAGGCCGCGCTGGCGCTGACCCCGGATGTGGCCGTGGAGATATCGTACCGGCCGTTTCAGCTGGACGCCTCGGTCCCGCGCGAGGGCGTTCCTTACTCTGACTATATGCGCGCGAAGTTCGACGACGGCTCAGGCGCCGATCGGTTCAAAGCCATGCGAGACTACCTCGAAGCGGCCGCGCCTGAGGCCGGCGTCACGTTTCGGTTTGGCGACATCCCGCTCCGCGCGAATACCCTCGACGCCCACCGCCTGGTGCGCTGGGCCCAGGGCCAGGCGCTTGGCGGGAAGATGAAAGAAGCGCTGTTCCGCGCTTATTTCGATGAGCTCCGCAACATCGCCGACCCCGCGACCCTGGCCGAACTCGCCGAGCAGGTCGGGCTTGACGGCGGCTTAACCGCCGAACTGCTCGCCACCGACAGAGACGTGCGCGAGGTCGAAGTCGAAGAAGCGTTTTTTCGACGGCTGGGGGTGACCGGCGTGCCGACCTTCATTGCGAACGGGCGCCTCGCCCTGCCCGGCGCCGCCGAACCCGGCGAAATCGCGCAATTCCTCCGCGAAGCTGCGGATTTGCCGCCCGAAACGTCCGCATAAGCGGCTCCCCCTAAACGGCGCCGCGCTTGATCACACGCCGCGCTCGGGGCTAGGACGCCGGTCAAACGCCACAAGGAGAAACGCCGTCATGAGCGACGAGCCCGAGCGCCAACTCCTCCACCTCGTTATCGGCGGAGAACTTGATGACGTCGCCGACGTGCGGTTCAAAGACCTGTCCGCCGTTGATTTCGTCGGCGCTTACCCAAATTACAAAGCGGCTTACGACGCCTGGAAAGCGGTGGCCCAGCGCACCGTCGACAGCGCCCATACGCGCTATTTCATCATCCACGCCCACCGGCTGCTCGACCCTGACGCTGATCCCGATCATGGCCACTAGGCGAAGCGCGTGAGCGCGCGCGACGCGGCCCGGCCAACCGCGCCGACAGGCGCGCTGACGCAACGTTTTTGGCGAGAGTTCCTGAAACCCCAAGGCGGGCGCCTCTGGGTCGCCGCCCTGCTTATGGCGGCGGTGGCGGTCGCGAACACCTCCTATGCGCTTGTGGTGCGCGAAACCGGCAAGGCGCTGGAGAACGAAGCCTCCTACGCGATTTATCTCGCGCCGTTGCTCATTATCGGCGTGACGGCCTTCAAAGCCGTCGCCCTGTTCGCGCAAATGTCGCTGACCCAGTCCATCGCGCTGAAGACGCTTGAGGGGATGCAAGCCCGCATGTATGCGCGGCTCTTGGACGCTGACTTCGCGCGCTTGTCGGGGGAAGCCGCCGGCCGGCTCGCCGCGCGGTTCACCAGCGATGTGGAGCGGGTGCGCGAAGCGCTCATTCGCGCGGCGACCAACCTCTTGCGCGACGCGCTGACCGTGGTCGGCGGGGTGGCGGTGATGTTCTACATCGACTGGCTGCTGGCGCTGTTGGTGCTGTGTGTCTACCCCCTCGCGATCCAACCCGTGGTCAGCCTCGGCCAACGGCTCCGCAAAGCCTCGCGCGCCGCCCAAGAGCAGATGGGCGACCTGACCGCATTCCTCAATGAAAGCTTCGACGGCGCGCGGCTCGTCAAGACTTACGGCCTTGAGGACTATCAGGCCCGACGCGGCGGCGCGGCGTTCGCCGAACGCTTTCGCTTGGGTATGAAAATCGCGCGCGGCCGTGCGGGCGTGGAGCCGATACTGGAGGTCGCCGGCGGGCTGGCTTTCGCCGGCGTCCTTGCGTTCGCAGCGTGGCGGACGACGAACACGGACTTTTCCATCGCCGATTTGCTCGCCTTCGTCACCGCGCTTGGGGTGATGGCTCCAGCCATTCGCGCCATCGGCACGCTCAATGCGGTCGCCCAAGAGGGGCTCGCGGCGGTGGAGCGCGTGTTCGCGGTTATGGACGAAGAACCCGCGGTCATCGACCCGCCGGGCGCCCCGGCGCTCATCGTCCAGCAAGGCCAAGTGGCGTTCGACGGCGTCAAATTCGGCTATGCGGGCGCGGAGCGTCCGGCGCTGGACGGCGTGTCGCTCGAGGCCGAACCGGGGAAGACCACCGCATTGGTGGGCCCGTCCGGCGCAGGGAAATCGAGCGTCATCAACCTAATCCCCCGCCTCTACGACCCCAGCGCGGGGCGCATTCTGATCGACGGACAGGACATCGCCGCCGTCTCGCTTGAGAGCCTTCGACGCGCCATCGCGCTTGTCAGCCAAGACGCCACGCTGTTTGACGACACCATTGCGGCGAACATCGCCTTCGGCCGGCCAAGCGCGAGCGCAGCGGAGATCCGCGCCGCCGCAGAGGCGGCCGCCGCGCTGAGCTTCATTGAAGCCGCGCCGGGCGGGTTCGACGCGCCGGTGGGTCCCAGCGGCTCACGTTTGTCCGGCGGACAGCGACAACGCATCGCGCTCGCCCGCGCGTTTCTGAAAGATGCGCCGATCCTGCTTTTGGACGAACCCACAAGCGCGCTGGACGCCGAGGCCGAGGCGCAAATTCAAGCGGCGCTTGATCGCCTGTCCGCCGGCAGGACGACCCTCGTCATCGCCCATCGCCTCGCCACGATCCGGCGGGCCGACCGCATCTATGTGCTCGACCAAGGGCGCATCGTCGAAACCGGCGATGACGCCTCGCTCACCGCGCAGAACGGCCTTTACGCTCGCCTCCGCGCACTGCAATTCAAAGACGGGGACGATGCGGGAGGCGAGTAAGCGCTTCCGCAAAGCGGGGGAATGACCATGAATTTGGGGGCGGTGGGGTTTTTGCTCGTCGCTGTGGGCATCTTCAGCACCGCAGCGTCGTTTCTTCGGGTCTATATTGAGCGCGAGCACCTGGCTTGGCTTCTCGCCAGCCTCACGCTCTACACCGTCGGCAACATTCTCATCGCCCAAGCCATGCGTTCATTCGGCCTGGGAGCAACGGTGTCGGCGTCCACCTTCGGCACGCTCATCGCCATCAATCTCGTCAGCTTATTGGTGTTCGGCGACAAGCTCAGCCCCCATCAGATCGCCGGGGTCGCGCTTGGACTTGGCGCCTGGGTGTTGATCGTTTTCTTCCCCGCCAAGTGAGCCCGACGCGCTACTCTCGCCGCAACACCGTGTCGACGAGGAAATCGCCCAGGGCGGCGGGTTTGAAACCGGCTTGCAGCGCTTGAGGATCGTAACGGGTTTGGGACCAATCGATGAGGGAGAGCCCCGCCGGCGCGCCCTCAGCGAGATAGGCCTGGAAATACGCGTCCAAGATGCCGGTCTTGCCGGCTTTGACATGCAGGTACTTTGAGGAAAGCTGTTCGATCGCCGTCTCGACCGGCTCGCCAAGCTTAAGGGCGCGGAACATCACGCCCATCAAGCCGACCCGGTCCGCTCCTGACTTGCAGTGCATCAGCGCGGGATACTCGATGGTTTCGAACAACTCAGCGGCGAGACGGGGAAGCTCTCGCGGCGGCGCCTCGCGGGACTTCACCCGAAAGGTGATGAGCCTCAGCCCCAATCGACGGCACGCGTCACGCTCCAGCGTGTGAAAGGCCTTCGGGCTCACCCCGCGCAAGTTCACGACGGTTTTCAGTCCCGCTGCGGCCCAGCGCTCAAGCTGCTTCGGGCTTGGCTGGTTGGTGCGCCACATGTCCGGCCCGGCCTGGTGGCGGTTTGAGAAAGCGGCGCGCAGGACGTGGTGATCCTTGAACAACAGCGCGGCATGGGCGGTGAACCGAAGCCACGGCGAGGACAACCGGGCCGCGACGTCGGCGTCGGTGACGTCGGGTTCGGGGAAGACGCTTTTGACTTCATGCATGGCGCGCGATGTTTGCCTCGCCTAGCGGTGCGCGGCAAGCGCTCGCTGTCATATGAAAGCCGTCGCTCGCGCACCTATCAAAGGATTGCGCCTGTCGCCGCCGCTTCGGAGACCGCCTTGCCTCGATCCGACGACGTCGACGCCCAGAACGCGAACGTTTCGGCTGATCAGCCGAACTGCGCCGCGCTTGAGGATTTGCATGACGACGCCTGGCGTTGGGCCTTGGCGTGTTGCCGCGGGGAAAGGGAGGCTGCGATGGAAGCGTTGCATGACAGCTATGTCGCCGTTTTGTCCGGACGCGCGCGCTTCGAGGGCCGCTCGCAGCTCAAAACATGGTTCTTCGGCGTGGTGCGAAACATGGCGCGGTCCGCCCGCCGCCGCGCAGGGCTCAGAGCCGTGCTGTTCGCCCCCATCGAGACGGGTGACGACGTCGGGGAAGCTCCCTCCCAAGAGGTCGCGGTGCAAACCCGCGCCATGCAATCAGCCCTCGCCGCCCTGCCGCAGCGCCAGCGAGAGATCGCCACGCTCGTCTTTTACCATGATCTCACCGTGGCGGAGGCGGCCCAGACGCTTGGCCTGACGCCGGGAACCGCCGCGCAACACTACGCCCGCGCAAAAGCGCGTCTCACGCAAGCTCTTGGCGGGGAGAAAGCGCAATGACCGTCGATCCGATCGCCGATGCCATGGCGCGTGCGCGCGCCGCCGACCTGCCGCCTCCCGATTTTGACGCGGTGCTCGGTTATCGCCGGCCGCAACGTCGAACGCGCCGGAGCGTCTACGCCGTGGTCGCCGGCTTTGTTGCGTGCGGCGCGATGGCGACGACGCTGGTCCACCGCACGCCCTCGCCCGCCCCCAGCTACGCCGTGACGTTGCCCGATTTCACCGCCTCGCTCACCCAAGCCGCAGAGCCCGCCCGGCTGCCGCGGCTCGATTCCTTAAACCCCCGAGGAGTTTCTGATGCTGCACTGTAAGCCTGTGCTCTCTCTCGCCGCCGCCGCGGCTTGGACCGCTTTAGCGCTGTCTCCCGTCGCCGCCCAAGACGCCTGGGACGGCGGATATGACGAGGAAGCCTATCTCTGGGAGGTTTCCGAAGAAGACGACGATGATCCGTTTGCCGAGTATCTGTTTGAACCCGATTTTGTGCTCGAACACGCCGACCGGATCGGTCTGAGCGAACAGCAGCGCATGAGCCTCATCGATGAGGTCGTGTCCATCCAAGCCGACATCTCCCGCGCAGAGCTGCAGGCGGTGTCCTCCATGGGCAGGCTCCATGAACTTCTGGGCGAAGAGAGGATCGACATCGACGCCGTGATGCCCATCGTCGACATGCTCCTTGAGATCGAGACGGAAACCAAGCGCCGTTATCTCGGCTTGATGATCGAGCTGCACAACGGCCTCACAGAGACCCAACGCGACCAGCTGCACGCGTTGCGCGAAGACGACGCGTTCTAGCGCGCCCGGAATACCGACCAAAACCTGCGCGTTTCGCTCGCGCCCCAATCCGTCTCAAGCGAGCGATTCCGCTCCCTCGTGCGCTCGACCGGCGTACGGGGGAGCGTGCTTTCATGACGGTTCCGCGACATTCGCCAGTCGCCTTCCCCCTCGAAGCGTCCTAAACGGCTAGGAGGTGAAATCTGGGCCGGGCGGTCATGCAGCTAAAGTCTGACATCTTGCCGATCCTTCGCGTTCTGGCGAACCAGCGCTACGGCCTCGACATGTATCAACGCGGCTACGTGTGGTCGGATCGCGAACTCACGCACTTTCTCACCGATCTCGAAGATTACGCGATCGACTGGGCCGGCGATCCCAGCGCCCCGCCGTGGTTCATGGGTTCAGTCATCATCGAACGCCGCGCCGACCGCTCGTTTCTCGTCGACGGCCAACAGCGCCTTGTGACGTTTTCGCTCTTGCTGCTTGCGCTGCATGATTACGCGGACCGGGCGGGCCGGAGGGACATCGAACTCGCGCTCGGCGGGGGGTCAGGCGGGCTTTCGTTGCCCATCGCGGTGGGACGTTATCAAACGGTTTTCGCCGCGCTGGCGGGGGGAACGGCGGCGGGGCCGCGCGCCGAGTGGGATGAAGACCAGCGCCGGATCGCCGAGGCGCATCTGCGCATCAAGGAATGGCTGGCGGCGAGCAAAACCCTGGGCGACTTGGCTGAGCTCGTGGAGGACGTGCTTCGGCGCTGCTATCTCAATGTGGTGACGGTCACCGAGACCGAGATGGCGTACCGGCTTTTCAACAGTCTCAACGCTCGCGGCAAACCGCTGACCACCGTCGACGCGCTGAAGAGCGTTTTGTTCATGGGTCTGGAAGAGGACGAGCGCGCAGAGCTCGCCGCCAATTGGGACGGGGCGCGGGCGGAAGCCGAAAAGAAAACCGCCAGCGGCGCAAACGTCACGCTTGATGCGCTGCGTGCGGCGATGATCGCGCGGCACGCCCCCCCAGAGGCCTTCGACGGCGAGACGGCGAGCCGCCAGGATCTTCGAACCATTCGCGAAAACCCATTTGAGTGGCTGATGGCCAATGACGCGGAGCGCCCGCCCACCGACCAAATCGGCCGGGAGCTGCCGTTCTATCTCCGCGTTTACGGACGGCTTGCTGAGGCCTCGGCGACCCCCACGGGCGGGGCTGAGATGGCGCACTTCATTTGCGACAGCGGTCTGGAACTCGACCATTGGGCGCCCGTGGTCATGGCCGCGCTCGATCCCCGCTCCGGCGATCCGGACGCGAACGCCCGCAAGGCTGCTGCGGCCTTGGCTTTCTTGGACATCGTCTCAGCGCGCGTGGCTTGGCGGCCGGCCTGGCTGACCCCAGCTTCCGTGCGCGACCGGCTGTCCGCCGTGGTGCCCCAATTGCGGGAATTGGACGTTGAGCCGTTGGCCTACCGTCTGGCTGCGCTTGTCGAGGAGCAGTTCGACAAGAAGATGGAGCCGCACGCGAAACTCCATGTCGGCGCGGGCGGCCTGTCGGGTCGCGCCGCGCGGGCGCTCCTGACGCGGATCAC
Source organism: uncultured Caulobacterales bacterium (assembly GCA_964483375.1). Lineage (GTDB taxonomy): Bacteria > Pseudomonadota > Alphaproteobacteria > Caulobacterales > Maricaulaceae > JAUIEH01. The sequence goes on along the minus strand of CAZABJ010000026.1, from coordinate 25,229 downwards.
AGCCCATGCGGAGCTTCTGTCCCGTTCGCCCCAGGGCGACTATGTGACTTACGCCGAACAGGGGCCCGCGGGCTTCGCGCTGCACTATTTGGCGGAAAAGCCTGACCGCCCCGAAGCCAATCCGGTGGCGGGAGAGGAACAGCTTGCGGCTTTGAAGGACGTGCTGGGCGCGCTCATTTTGGTGCCCTATGGGATGACGAGCCGGCTCGCGACGCTGCAATTCGAAGACAAGGCCCCCTTATTCGCCGACGCCCGGAACGCCTTGTCGGCGCTCATGAGCGCGTCGGCTCCCGACGATCCGTATTTGCGCACTTCGCTATCGAGTTTGAACGCGCGGTTGGGTCCTTATCCCCTCGGCCTGTCCGCGGAGGACGTGGCGCGGCGGCAAGCCGGCTACGCCGCTCTAGCGAACGAAGTCTGGCGGCCCACGCGCATTATGGAGGCTGCCGGCGACCCAAGCCCCAGATTGCTCCGCCTCCTGGGCTTTGACCGCATGGTTTGAGGCGTGGCGGCTGGCGGGCGCCAGCGCGCCCCCGCACAGCCTGCGGCTGCGCGCACATTAAAGTCTCGTCAGCTTTCGATCCGCCGGGCCGTCGCCGCCGTAATCACACATGTCTTTCGCGAGAGACGCAGTTGCGCGAGCCAGGGCGGCGCCGCCCCCCGCGCCGACATCAAAAACGATCCTGTTCTCTATCTTGTCGGAGTCACTCATGCGTCTTCCCCTCGCCGCCGGCCTGTTGGCCGCCGCCATCGCCGTCCCCGCCTTCGCGCACGGTTTCGCTGGAAAATCGCCTGAAGCGCGCGTCACCCCCGTCGACCATCACGCCGTTGTGGCGGCGGATATCGTCGACACCGCCGTGGCTGCGGGCGATTTCACGACGCTCGTCGCCGCTGTCCAAGCCGCAGGGTTGGTCGATACGCTGAAAAGCGAAGGCCCCTTCACCGTGTTCGCTCCGGCTGACGCGGCGTTCGCGCTCTTGCCTGAGGGTACGGTCGACACGCTGCTCCAGCCCGAGAACCAATCGCGGCTGCAAGAAGTTCTGACCTTCCACGTCGTCGCCGGCCGCTTCAACGCTGCTGACCTCGCCGGGCAAGTGACCCGCGTTCAAACCGTAAATGGCGAAACGGTGTCCATCGACGGGACCGACGGCGTCCGCGTCGAAACCGCCCAAGTCATCGCTGCAGACATCGAAACCTCGAACGGCGTCATTCACGTCATCGACCGCGTGATCGTGCCGGCGGAAAGCCACTAACGCCGGCGCGCACCCCTCGCGCAGGGAACCTCCGTCCCCGGTCCCCCCTGCGCGAGGGACCCTCATTCTGGTTGAGCGGTTACTGATCGCCTTTGTCAGGCTGGCGTTCGGCGTCCCCGTCAGCCTCGGCCAATGCGAGCAACCGATCAATTTTGGTTTCGAGCGAGCGGACCGAGGCCTCGACTTGATCGAGCTCAACCGCGGTGCGTTCCTGACGTTGCTCGAGGTTCTTCAAGTCTTCGTCCTGCAGCAGGTCGTGTTCGGCCCGGAGGCTGTCCACCATCACCGCGATAAACAGGTTCAAAACCGCGAACCCGGTGAGGACCGTGAAAGCGATGAAAAACACCGTCGCCCCGGTGTGCGTGCTCTCAACCTCCCTCACCACGTCATCAGCCCAACCGTCAAACAACATCACCTGAAACAGGGTGGTGATCGAATCGCCCAGCGTGCCGAACAGGCGGTCATGACGCTCGCCATACATCGCGGTCGTAAACACGCCGCCGATGTAAAAGATCACCGCGAGCACGCCCAAAATCGCCGCGATTTGCGGCACCGCGCGCACCAACGCCTCAACCACCCGGCGCAACGGCTTGAACACCGAGACGAGGCGCAGAATCCGCAGCACCCGGAGGGCTCTGAGGATCGCGAACGGCCCCGCGGAGGGAAAAACGGAGATCGCAACGACGATAAAGTCGAAGGTCCGCCAGCCGTCCGCAAAGAAACGGCGGCCATACGCCGCCAGTTTCAGGCCGATCTCTAAGACAAAAAACGCGACGAAGGCGGCGTTGAGCGCCGCCGCCGCGCGCGCCACGCCCTCGGGCAACCCTCGATGCACGTCGACGCCCAAAACGACCGCGTTGATGAGCACCGCCGCTGTGACCAGACCAGAGAACCAAGCGCTTTCCACGACCGCCACAAGTCGCTCACGCCATTTCGGGTCGGCTGGTTCGCCGGGTTCGGACATACGCATACGCCTCCGCCCCCCTCATCGCGCGCGTCGCCCGGCGGGTCCAGCGGCGTGATCGGTTAGATCCGCAGCGCGCCGGTCATGGTGACGACCGCGCGACCGCCCACCCGTACTTCTTCGACCGTGCCGGAGCGCTTCGTCGCGCTCGCGGCGATGCGGCTGGGGCGGCCCATTTGCGCCCCCTGCCTCACGTCCAACACCAAGTCTATGTCCGTCAGCGGATCGAGATGAGCAAGCAACCCCGCTAAGGCGGCGGCCGCGCTGCCTGTCGCTGGGTCTTCGGGAATGCCGTGCGGAGGCGCGAACATGCGCGCATCAACCCGTCGGCCGGTTCGGACATAGAGCAACACTTCGTGCAAATCGCCCTCGCCCAAGGGATCAAAGGCCTCAGCAACCGGCCTCGCCAGGTTCAGACTGTCAACCGAAGACAGTTCAGCGCACACGAACCCCATGCCAACCGAGGCGACCTGAGGCGGATGCACGTCCATCCGAACGACGTTCGGAGACAGCCCCGCCGCCGCGGCGATGCGGGCGACCGGAAGGGTCACGCCAAGGGACAAGGGTGCGGGCGCTGTCAGCGTGGCCGACGCCCCCGCCTCATCACGGGTGAGCTCGATGGAGACCAGCCCCGCGCCTTCCTCCACCAAAATCCGGTCGCCGAACCGCTTGCCGAAAGCGCCGCCGGCTTCGGACGCCCACACCCCGAGCCCGACATTGGGATGCCCAGCGAAAGGTATTTCCATGCCTGGCGTAAAGATCCGAGCTTTCAGATCGCTGTCGTTATTGTGTGGCGGCAAAAGGAAGATGCTCTCAGAAAAGTTGAACTCGCGCGCGACCGCCTGCATCGCCGCGTCCGAGAGCCCGCTCGCATCGGAAATGAGCGCGAGCTGATTTCCGCCAAACGCTGTGTCGGTGAAAACGTCTAACACGGTGAAGGATCGCGACATGGCCATGCGCCCTTTATGCTCAACGACGTCACACTATCGCGCCCAGCACGCATCCTGCGCAATACGCGTCATCGTCGGAAACGCCAGGTGCGGACCCCGGCGACCAGAGCCAATCTGGCGACCACGCTCCCATCGCGAGACTGAGCCGCTCGCGCTGACGATGACCGCCACATTGCCGTCGCAATGAAAATCAACGCTTTGGGCGCAAGGGACACCGGTTCGCGAGCGTCGGCGGGTCTGTCGACAGCGACTATAGGGGACCAAGATGCGCGCACTCATACCGGCCATTGCGGCGGCATTCGCCGCCGCGGCGCCCGCCTCCGCCCAGTTTCATGACTTCGAAGTCAGCGCCGAAGCGGACTTCACAAGTTTGACCGCCGCCCAGCTTGCCACCGTGGGCTTGGGACCGCTCGCGGCGAGCCAGCCTACGCCCGTGCGCTTCATCATCCGGGTCAATTTGAATGAGCCCGATCTTAACGCCAGCCCAGACGTCGGCTCTTATGGGGCGCGAGCATTAAGGGCCCGCATCGGCAATCTGCGCGACCAAGTCACCAATGGCGGAGCGCCTATCGGACCGGGGCTTGCGCTTGTGTCGATACGCAACATGGCTGCTGAGGATTGGGTCGACTTCCAATTCACCCCAGTGAACCTCACCCAAGCGAGCGCCTTTTCGCGGTTCGACTACATAACAATCGCCGTTCAGTTCGACCCATCCGCATTCAGCGGCGATGCGCTCGTAACGCCGCTTCCCGCAAGCGCCGTAACGTACGGACAGATCAATATGACCAGAAGCGGTCAAACTGCTTCACAGTCATTTCCATTGACCAACATCATGGTGAATTAGCGCGCGCTATTCGGCCGCCTCGACCTGAGCGGCGGGGTCATAGGCCAGCGTCGGCGCAAGCCAACGCTCGGCCTCCTCAAGCGACCAGCCTTTGCGGGCGGCGTAGTCTTTCACCTGATCGCGCGCGATGCGGCCGACGGCGAAATAGTGGCTCTCGGGATGACTGAGATAAAGGCCTGACACGCTCGCCGGCGGGGTCATGGCGTAGCTCTCGGTTAGGGCGACGCCGGCTTCCTCAGTCGCGTTCAACAGCGAGAACAGCGTGGCTTTCTCAGTGTGGTCGGGCTGGGCAGGATAGCCGGGCGCAGGGCGAATGCCTTGATAGGGCTCGCCGATCAGCTCTTCGGGGCTGAAGTCCTCGTCCGGCGCATAGCCCCAGAAATCACGCCGCACCTTCTCATGCAGCGCCTCAGCGTAAGCTTCGGCAAAGCGATCCGCCAACGCCTTCAAGAGTATGGAGTCATAGTCGTCATTGGCCGCAGCGAAGGCGTCGGCGCGTTCCAATTCGCCATGACCGGCGGTCACGCAGAACCCCCCGACATAGTCGGTCAAACCCGAGCGCACGGGCGCGACAAAGTCAGACAGCGCGACATTGGCCTTCCCAGTGTCTTTCGCCATTTGCTGCCGGATACTGAAGAGCGACGCGCGGGCTTCGGAACGTGTTTCGTCAGTCCACACCACAATATCATCGCCGTCCGCATTCGCCGGCCAGAACCCGACCACGCCGCGCGGCGTGAGCCATTCTTCGGCGACGATTTTGTCCAACATCGCTTGGGCGTCGGCGAACACGCCCCGCGCAGCCTCGCCCTGAATGGGGTCTTTGAGAATGTCCGGATACCGCCCTTTGAGCTCCCAAGTGAAGAAGAAGGGCGTCCAGTCGATATAGCGTCGGAGCGTGGCCAGCGAGATGTCCACCCGCTTGACGCCGGTGAAGGACGGCCTGGGAGGCACGTAGTCGTTCCAATCCGGGGACAGCGATTTTTTCCGCGCCGCGGCGAGGGACAAACGAGATTTCGCCTCTCGCCCCGCCGCGCGGGCTTCGCGAATGCGCAGATAATCGGCCCGGACCTCGGCGACATAATCTTCCTTGTCGCCCTGGTTCATCAGGGTACTGACCACGCCGGCGGCGCGGCTCGCATCGGTCACGTGGATCGTCGCCCCGCGGTCATAGGCGGGCTCGATTTTCACCGCGGTGTGCGCGCGGGACGTGGTGGCGCCGCCGATCAGCAACGGCATCTCCATGCCCTCGCGTTCCATCTCAGCGGCGACGAACACCATCTCGTCCAGGGACGGCGTAATCAGCCCGGACAACCCGATCATGTCCGCGTCTTCCTGCCGCGCGGTCTCGAGAATTTTCTCGCACGGCACCATCACGCCCAAATCGACGACGTCATAGCCATTACACTGCAGAACCACGCCGACGATGTTCTTGCCGATGTCGTGCACGTCGCCTTTCACGGTGGCCATGACGATTTTGCCGTTGGATTTCCCGGCTGCGCCCAGCCGCTCCTTCTCCTCTTCCATGAAGGGGATGAGGTGAGCGACCGACTGTTTCATGACCCTCGCCGATTTCACGACTTGGGGAAGGAACATCTTGCCCGCGCCGAAGAGATCGCCGACGACGTTCATGCCGTCCATGAGCGGGCCTTCGATGACATGCAACGGGCGTTCAGCGGCCTGGCGCGCTTCTTCGGTGTCCTCCACGACGAACTCGGTGACGCCATGGATGAGCGCGTGCTTCAGCCGCTCCGCCACCGTCCCCTCCCGCCAGGACATGTCCTTTTTGGGGTCCGCCTTCGCGCCCTCGCCTCGATAGCGTTCGGCGATTTCAAGCAGGCGTTCGGCCGCATCGGCGCGACGATTGAGGATCACGTCTTCCACGCGCTCGCGCAGCTCAGGCTCGATATCGTCGTAAATGTCGAGCTGCCCGGCGTTGACGATGCCCATGTCCATGCCCGCGCGAATGGCGTGGTACAAGAATACCGAGTGCATCGCCCGCCTTACGGGTTCGTTGCCGCGGAACGAGAACGACACGTTGGAGACCCCGCCGGACACATGACAATGCGGCAGGCTCTCTTTGATTTTTCGGGTCGCCTCGATGAAGGCGACGCCATACTCGGCGTGCTCTTCAATGCCGGTGGCCACCGCGAAAATGTTCGGGTCGAAAATGATGTCCTCAGGGGGGAACCCGATTTTGTCGATGAGCAGGTGATAGGCGCGGGTGCAGATCTCAAGCTTGCGCTCGACGGTTTCGGCTTGTCCGGTCTCGTCGAAGGCCATCACCACCACGGCGGCTCCATAGGCCAGACATGCGCGCGCTTGCTCGAAAAAGGGCTCTTCGCCTTCCTTCAAGCTGATGGAATTGACGATCGCTTTGCCCTGAACGCATTGCAGACCCGCTTCGATGACCTCCCATTTGGAGGAATCGATCATCACCGGCACGCGCGCGATGTCCGGCTCCGCCGCGATGAGGTTCAGAAACGTCCGCATGGCGAGGACGCCGTCGAGCATCCCCTCGTCCATATTGACGTCGATGATCTGGGCGCCGTTTTCGACTTGCTGTCGCGCCACTTCGACGGCGGCGGCGTAGTCGTCCGCGGCGATCAGCTTACGGAATTTGGCTGAGCCGGTGACATTGGTGCGTTCGCCGATATTGACGAAATTGGCGATGCTCTGTTGGGGTGACGTCATCAGTGCAAAGCCTTTTCATGCATCGGTTTATGGCGCCGGCGACGTGCACCTCTCGGCTTGGGCGTCCGGGTTTGACTCAGTTCGCATTTCTCGAAGGGTCCAGATTCCCAGCTCTCCATCAGCCCGCCCCCGCCTGGGCGATCCACCCCCGCCAGGGCAATCCGGCGTAGAACAGCTCAACCTCGTCAAGACCCGCTTCGCGCAGCAGCGCTTCGTTCCGCTCCGGGGAAACCCCTTTGAGCAACGTCATGACCCCCTCCCGGGCGCCGTCCACCACGGCGCGATCAACGCCCGCCTCAAGCGCAAACGCGGCGTAACGGTCGACGCGTCTCTGCGCGCCGGGCGCGGCGGGATCGATGCAGCAGTCCACCAAAACAAATCGCGCGCCTGGACGGAGACGCTCACGGATCGCCGTCAACGTCTTTAGCTTCGCCCCGTCGTCAGGCACGAAATGCAGCGTGAGAAGGCATGTCGCGGCGTCAAACGGACCGGGGGGCGCGTCTGAGACGTAGCCCCTCACCCACTCCACGCGGGATTGAGCGGATCCGAGCAGCGCCTGTGCGCCCTCGATCATGGATGCGGACGGGTCCACCCCCACAAACCGCCAGCCCGGACGGGCTTCGCTGAAGGCCTTCAGTTCCAGACCGCCGCCAGCGCCAATCGCCAAGATCACGCCCTCAGGCCCCGCGCTTTCGGACAACAATTGGATCACCATGCGATGCATGGCGTGGAAGCCCGGCACGAACTTCTCCGGACCATTGGCGCTGTAGCGCTGGGCGCTGTCGGGATCAGCGAACCCGAAATCCGCGAAGGTGGGGCGCTGCGACACGATCAGGACCCCAACTCAAAGGGCTCCAAGCCCGACAGATGCATCGCCTCGGGGCGGCTTGGTCGCTCGCGCGGACCCACGCCTTCAACCGCCTTCGAGATAGCGGCGATATGCTCAGGGGTGGTGCCGCAACAGCCGCCGACGACGTTGACGAAACCCGCCCGCGCCCAATCGCCAAGAAAACCCGAGGTCTCATCGGGCGTTTCGTCATATTCCCCAAAAGCATTGGGCAGGCCGGCGTTGGGATAAGCGATGATGAGCGTGTCGGCGACCCGAGACATCTCCGCGATGTGCGGCCGCATTTCCGCCGCCCCCAAAGCGCAGTTCAAACCCACCGCCCACGGCCTGGCGTGGCGCACCGAGTTCCAAAACGCCTCTGGCGTTTGTCCGGACAAGGTTCGGCCCGACGCGTCGGTGATCGTTCCCGAGATGATGATGGGGATCACCTCGCCAGTCTCGGCGCGAAGGTCGAGCAACGCCTTAATCGCGGCTTTCGCGTTGAGCGTGTCGAAAACCGTCTCAATCAAAAAGAAGTCGACGAACTCCGCCATCGCTTCGGCTTGTTCAAAATAGGCGGCGCGCACCTCTTCGAAGGTGACGTCGCGAAACCCCGGGTCGTTGACGTCGGGGCTGATGGAGAGCGTCTTGTTGGTCGGTCCGACGGCGCCGGCGACCCCGCGCGGACGCTGTGCGGTCTCCGCCGCATCCGCGGCGCGCCGGGCCAGCCGCGCCCCCTCCCGCGCAATCTCCGAGGCGTGGCTCTCCAGCGCATAATCAGCCTGCGCGATACGCGTCGCGGAGAATGTGTTGGTTTCCACGATATCCGCGCCGGCGTCGAAGTAGCGCCGGTGGATCGCTTCGATTTGGTCGGGCCGGGTGAGATTCAGAAGGTCGTTATTGCCTTTCAGCGCGACCTTGGAATTCTGAAAAAACGCGCCGCGAAAATCGTCCTCGTCAAAACCCAAGGCTTGGATTTGCGTGCCCATGGCCCCGTCCAGCACCAGGATTTTAGCGTCGGCGCGCGCGCTCAGGGCGCTCAAGCGTTCTTCGCGTGTCATCAAGTCGCTCCTGTTAGGCGGCGTCGCGTGCGGTGGGGCGCACGCCTAAGAGCCGCGTTGTCGCCAGAGCCAGACCTGCTCGGTTCAAGGTGTAGAAGTGGAATTGCTCAACCCCGCCTTCAGCGAGCTTGCCGCAAAGCTCCGCGGCGACATTGGCGGTCACCAGCTCGCGGGTTTCGGGATCCTCGTCCAAGCCCTCATACAGGTCGTGCAGCCAAGCCGGCAGGGTCGCACCGCACAGCCCGGCCATGCGTTTGAGCCCTTTGAAATTGCTTTGGAGCATCACGCCGGGAACGATCGGAATGCGCACGCCGGCCCGTTCCGCCCGCTCTCTGAACCGAAAATAGGTTTCGGGTTCGAAAAAGAACTGGGTGATGGCGCGTGTGGCGCCGCCGTCGATTTTGGCCTTCAGCAAATCAAGGTCGTGGTCGAACGAACCGCTTTCGGGGTGTTTCTCCGGATAACAGCCCACCGAGATCTCGAACTCGCCGATCTTAGAGATGCCGGCGGCGAGCTCTGCGGCGTTTGCGTAGCCGCCAGGAAACGGCTCATAGCGCGCGCCGACGCCGTCCGGCGGATCCCCGCGCAGCGCCACGATGTGGCGCACGCCGCAGTCACGATAAGCGCGGACGACCTCGTCAACTTCCTCCCGTGTCGCACAAACGCAGGTGAGGTGCGCAGCGGCGGGAAGCGCGGTCTCTTTCACGATCCGCTCCACGGTGCGGTGGGTGCGCTCGCGCGTTGAGCCGCCCGCGCCATAGGTGACGGAGACGAAATCGGGCGTGATCGGCGCCAATCGCGCGATCGCATCCCAAAGCCGCTCTTCCATGGCCTCGGTCTTGGGCGGAAAGAACTCAAAGGAAATCGTCAGAGCGCTATCGCGCTCGGCCGTCGGTGTCATGCAGCGTCCCCCGTCTGTTCCACGCCCCCAAGCGCTGAGCGCTCAGCGAGCCAAATCTTGACGGTCAATCCGTCCTCATCTGCGGCAAGCGTGCGAACATCGGCGAACCGAAGCCCTCCAGCATCCGCCCATTTCTCAACTTCCCGATCCGCGAATCCGAGCCGCCGATGGGCGTGGTCGTCGCGCAGGAATTCCAGGCCATGCGGAGCGAAATCAACGATCATGAGCCGCCCCCCCGGCGCCAGAAGCCTTGTCGCTTCCAACACCGCCCGAGACGGGTCTTCGAGATAGTGAAGTACTTGGTGAATGGTCACCAGTCGCGCCACGCTGGCTGGGAACGGCAAAGCAAACAAATCCGCGTGCCGGACTGAGCATTGGGACAGCCCTGCGCGTTCGAGATTGGCCCGCGCGACCGTGAGCATTTCGTGGCTCAAATCGATGCCGACCCCGCGCCGCACCGTGTCTGCGAACACCTCCAAGACACGTCCCGTTCCGGTGCCGATATCCACCATCAAATCGAAAGGACCCGGCCCCGCGACCTCGCGCATGGCTTGTTCGACATGTTCGCTCGCCATATGCAAACCGCGGATGCGATCCCAGTCTTGGGCGACGATCCGAAAATACGCTTCCGCCGCCGTGCGCCGGGCAATTTTAACTTCCGCCAAGCGGGTCAAGTCACGGGCGAGCGTAGGGTCGTCCTCCGGTATCGCGCTGACGACGGCCTCAACGAGCAGGCTGGTTTGCGGGTTTTCCACCATGAGGCCGTAAAACACCCATGCGCCTTCGGGCATGCGCTCCACCACGCCCGCCTCGGCCATCAATTTGAGGTGGCGGCTTACACGCGGCTGGCTTTGCCCGAGCACCTGCACGAGTTCGCTCACAGTGAGTTCACCGCGAGACAACAGCGCCAGCATGCGCAGCCGGGTCGGTTCCCCGATCGCGCGCAGGGCGGAGAGTGTGCGTTCCAAGCTCATGGGCATGAGGATATAAACATATCTTGATGCGCTTGGGAATGGAACTGACGCCGATCACGCACAGTTGCTCAGAATTCGTCGCTGTTACCGCCCCGTTTTTGTTGAAACGAAGGGCGAAAGTTCCCACTCTCCCCGCAGGTCGCAGGACGTTTCGGTCGCGCGCGCGCTCCGGATGGCGGGAGGAAAAAGCATGCGGAAATTCGCCGCCATTATGGCAGCCGGCGTAGCCGTCACATTGGGCGGGTGCGCCACCACGCCGACCACATCCGAACAACTTGTGGCCGACCCGTTCGAACCAGCAAACCGCGCGATCTTCGCCTTTAACAGCGGGGTTGACCGCGTCGTCATCGAGCCGGCCTCGGAAGTCTATGGCGCGGTCGTCCCACGCTTCGGCCGAAACCGGATCCGAGACTTCGTCGACAACCTGAAAACCCCGGTTTGGTTCGTTAATGAGGTGCTGCAGGGCGACTTCGCCGGCGCAGGCCGTCAAGCCACGCGTTTCTTCTTCAATTCAACGCTCGGGGTGGCCGGTCTTTACGACATCGCCGCCAATGTCGGCGGGATCGAAAAAGAAGACGAGGATTTCGGCCAAACCCTGGCCGTTTGGGGCGTGGAGAACGGGCCCTACATCGTGCTTCCGATCCTGGGTCCCACCACCGCCCGCGATCTCGCCGGACGGGGCGTCGATGTGGCTTTCGACCCCCTCACATGGAGCGAATTCGAGGGCGACGACACCCTGCGCGTGACGACTGGCGTGCTCGACGGCATCGACATCCGTCACCGCGCCGACGACGCCATCGAGCTCACCCGCGAGAGCTTGGACCCCTATGTCCAGACCCGCACGCTCTACATCCAATCGCGCAATCGACGGATTTCCGAGAACGAAATCGAGAACCTGCCCGATTTTGAAGAGTATCCGGACTTTGAATAGTCCCAAAAAAGCCTAGGTTTTGGGGGACGAGGGACGGCGTCTGCACAGTCCGGTTGCGTCAAACTGCGGAGAACCCACAGTCATGCTGCGTTCTTGGAAAATGATCGCGGTGGCGGCGATCGCTGCTGTCGCCGCACCGCTCGCCGCGAAGGCGGATATAACCGCTGAATCGTTCGTTGAAGAAAATGCCCGGTATGCACTTGCCGTTCTGGGTGACGAGAACCTTGGCATTGAGGAAAAACAAGAAGCGTTTCGCGATTTCGTCGAAGACATCGCTGATGTCCGCCGCGTGACCCGCTTCGTTCTTGGGCGTTATGCCAGAACGGTGGATGAAGACGATTTCGCTTTGTTTTCAGATGCTTTCCGTGAGTACGCGTACGGCGTGTATGAGTCTCGCTTAGGCGACTTCACCGATGAGACATTCTCCGTCACCGGTTCGACCGATCGCGACGGACCCGCCGATGTGGTCGTTCATTCCATCGTGAGCGGCGGCACGCTGGACCAGCCGATCCGCGTGGATTGGCGGGTCATGGGCGGCCCTGACGAGCATCGGGTCGTGGACGTGTCAATCGCTGGCGCTTGGCTCGCAATCAATCAGCGCGCCGAAGTGGTCGACATCATCGCCAGCGCCGGCGGCCGCGTCTCCGCAGCCACCGAGGCGCTCCAGGCGCGCGTCGCCCGCAACTGATTTCCACGCATAACGCCGTCGCCGCATCCAAACGCCCCCCCTCTGCGCATCGTGATGCATGAAGCATTCGAACAGAGGGGATTGCTTTGAGAAAGTCCGTTTCGCCCTTCGCGGTCGTCTTCGACTACGGCGATGAGCGGGTCATCTGGCATGGCGGCGGGGATTTGGGCGCGGCAAGCGTCGCGCTTTACGTGCCCGAACGCGACATTGGGCTGGTGATCATAACCAACCGTGCCGAGGGGCGCGCCCTCTTCCCGCTCATTGTCGAACGTTTTTACGACAATGAGGACTATGTCGGTTTCCTCCGCGCGCAGGCGGGCGGCTGACCCCCTGGCCTCAGGCGCGGGTGAATTTCTGGAACTTGATCCGGCGCGGCATGTCCGCGTCGGGTCCAAGCCGGCGTTTCTTGTCTTCGAGATAGTCGGAGAACGACCCCTCGAACCACTCCACATGGCTGTCGCCTTCAAACGCCAGAATGTGCGTAGCGATCCGGTCTAAGAAGAAGCGATCGTGGCTGATGATGACCGCGCAGCCCGGGAAATCCTCCAGCGCCGCCTCGAGGGCTGAAAGCGTCTCCACATCCAGATCGTTGGTCGGTTCGTCAAGCAGCAAGAGGTTCGCGCCCTCCTTCAGCATCTTCGCCAGATGAACCCGGTTGCGCTCACCGCCAGAGAGCTTGCCGACTGGTTTTTGCTGATCCACGCCGCGGAAGTTGAACCAGCTGACATAGGCTCGGCTCTGGACGTCCCGCCCCGCCAGGTCGATGACGTCGACACCGCCTGAGATTTCCTCCCAAACGGTCTTGGAATCATCAAGCGCGTCACGGGATTGGTCCACATAGCCGAGCTTAACCGTCTCCCCCAGACGCAAATCTCCGCCGTCGGGGGTTTCTTGACCGACGATCATGCGGAAAAGCGTGGTCTTGCCTGCGCCGTTCGGGCCGATAACCCCAACGATCCCGCCCGGGGGCAATCGAAACGAGAGGTCCTTGATCAGAACACGGTCACCGAAACCCTTATTGAGATCATCCGCCTCAAGCACGACCCCGCCCAGGCGCGGACCCGGGGGAACTTGAATCTGCGCGGTGCGGGTCTCCTCCTTCTCCGCCTGGTCGCGCATTTCCTCATATGCCCGCACGCGGGCCTTGGACTTGGCCTGACGCGCCTTGGGGCTTGAGCGGATCCATTCAAGTTCGCGGGACAGCGCGCGCTGGCGTGCGGCTTCTTCCCGGCCTTCCTGCGCCAGGCGCTGAGCCTTTTGCTCCAACCAAGCGGAGTAGTTGCCCTCATAGGGGACGCCGCGGCCGCGATCGAGTTCGAGCGTCCAGCCAGTGATCTGGTCGAGGAAGTAACGGTCGTGCGTGACGAGAATGACGGCGCCGGGATACTCGGTCAGGTGATGCTGCAGCCAAGCTACGGACTCGGCGTCCAAATGGTTGGTCGGTTCGTCGAGCAGCAGGAGATCGGGCTTTTCAAGCAAGAGCTTGCACAATGCGACCCGCCGCTGCTCGCCCCCGGAGAGGTTCGTCACCTCCGCATCCGGTTCGGGGCACCGCAAAGCGTCCATCGCCATTTCAATCTTTGAGTCGATGTCCCAGGCGTCTTTGGCGTCGATTTCCTCTTGGAGACGGTTCATTTCCTCCATCAACTCATCGGTGTAGTCCTCGCCGAGCTTGGTGGAGACCAGATTATAGTCGTCGACCAGCTTCTTCTCCGCAGAGCCGACGACAACGTTTTCCCAGACGGTTTTTTCGGGATCCAGCTGAGGCTCCTGCGGGAGGAAGCCGACCCGCGCGCCCTCCGCCAGCCAGGCTTCGCCGGTGAACTCGGTGTCGAGGCCCGCCATAATCTTCAGCAGCGTCGACTTACCCGCGCCGTTCACGCCGACGACCCCGATCTTCGCATCGGGATAGAAAGACAGGTGAATGTCCTCCAGCACCTTCTTGCCGCCGCGATAAGCCTTGGTCAGGCCGCGCATATGGTAGATGTACTGTCGAGCCATCAAGCGTCTCCGAGGATCGCGCCGACCGGCGCGGCGATGCTGGGAAGGGCGGAGGTTTTAGCGGGCCCTGCTCTCGCCGCCAAGGCGCCTTTCCCCCGCCTGACTGCGGCGTAACTTGAGGCGACGCGCGTAGCGGCCTACGCATAGGCGTCGCGCCCTAGGGCAAGAGGAGGCTCGGTCCGCCTATCATGGCTGTCATCAGCGCCCGATTGACGCTCGTCGCTCTGCTTGCGCTCGCCGCCTGCGGGGACGACGCGACGCCCCCGCCGGCTCTGCCCGAGTCGTTTGAGAACGCCGCGACCCAAAGCCCCCTCACCCCGCGTGCGCAGCTATTCGGCCCGCCCACGCACATCCGCGCCCGCTTGTCGCCCGATGGGGCCATGGTGTCATGGCTCGCGCCCTTAGACGGCGCGCTGAACATTTGGGTCGCGCCGGCCGATGCGCCGGAAGAAGCCAGACCGGTCACCTCAGTCGGCGCGCCGGGCATCAGCTCCTACATCTGGGCGCGCGACGACGCTCATGTGCTGTATGTCGACCCCTATTCCGATCCAGAGCGCATGCACGTCATCTCTCTTAACGTGGCGACAGGGACGCTCGCCAATCTCACCCCGGAGGGTACGGCGACCCGCGCGCGAATCGTCGCGACAAGCTGGGACTTTCCCACCAAGGTCATCATTGCGGCGGACGCGCTCGAGCCGGGCCGGCTGGACCTCTATGAAGTCAACATTCTGTCGGGCGACGCCCGGCTGTTGTTCGAAAACACCGCCGGCTTCACGAAATTTCACTTCGATCCGGGGTTGCGGCTGCAGGCGGCGGAACGACCGACGGCTCAAGGCGCGCGCGAACTTTTCGCGCTTGATCGCGGCGGCTGGCGGCGCGTGACGGTCTTCGCGCCCGAAGACGCCGCCCAATCCCATCTTTTGGCGGTGGACCGCGGCGGCCGTACCGCCACGGCGGTAGACAGCACTGGGCGTGATTCCGCTGCGCTCGTCCGGATCGACCTGACCACCGGGGAGCGCAGCGTCATCGGGGCCGTGAACGGCGCGGATGTGGGCGAGGTCCTTTTCCATCCCGTCACCGCGCAGCCGGAGGCTTTCTCCGTCGAACGTCTGTCTCTGGAATGGCTGCCGCTGTCCGGCGATATCGCCGCCGCCTTCGAGACCATTGACGACGTTGTGGGCGGGCATGTCCGCATTCTTTCGCGGACGCTCGATGACCGACAATGGATCCTCTTTACTTGGGCTGCAGACAATCCGGGCACGTACTATATCTTCGACCGCGAAGCGCTGACCGTCTCGCACTTTGTCGACATTCGTCCCGAACTGGCCGATCGCCCTGCGCGCGCGCGAACGCCGGTCGTGTTGCGGAGCCGCGACGGCGTGGAGCTGACGGCGTACCTCTCCTTACCCCCCGGCGCCGACGAAGATGGCGACGGCCGGCCCGACACGCCCGCACCCATGGTCCTGATGCCAATCGAGTATCCCGGCGATCGTTGGAGCGAGGGCTATGACGACCGCGCCGATTGGTTGAGCGAGCGCGGCTACGCGGTCTTGGCGCTGAACAGCCGCGGCGCAAGCGGCGCGGGAAAGACATTCCTCAACGCCGCAGAAGGCGAATGGGGCGGCGCGGTGCAAGATGACGTGCGCGATGCTGCGCAATGGGCCATCGAACGCGGTGTGGCGGATGCCGAGCGCATCGCAGTATTCGGCGCGGGCTTCGGCGGGGTGACGGCGCTGCGGGCGGCGGCGCGTGACGCCGATCTTTTCGTCTGCGCCGCAGCGATCGACCCGCCCTTGGACCTCGTTGCGGTGATCGAGGACATCCCACCGTATTTCAGTGACCGGTCGCGCTTGCTTCGGCGCGTGTTCGGCGACCCCGCCGACGCCGCTGACAGGGCGCGATTGACCGCCTTGTCGCCGACCTCTTTCGCGCCTGAGATCTCCCGGCCGATCCTTATCGCCGACGAGGGGCTCAATGACCCCGACGCGGTTTCTCGCGCGCGCGCTTTTGTTGAGAGCATGCCGGGCGAGGCGACGCTGGCGATGTTTCCTTCTGAGAATGGAGGTCTCGACGGTCCGGGCACGCGCATCGCGCTCGCCGCGGCGGCGGAGGCGTTTTTCGGCGACTGCCTGGGCGGGGCGGTTGAGCCGGTGCAGCGGGACATCGCCGGTTCGCCGCTTTCGATCCTTTATGGCGCGGAGTATGTGACCGGCCTGGCCGAGAGCGCGGCGGCCTTGGCGACGGCGGAACGCTGAGCCGGGCCTAATCCGCGGTCAGAAGAATGGCGCAAATCGCCTCCAGCCCATCGCGGTCGGTTTCATCAAAGGCGTCGACCTCGGTGGAATCGACGTCGAGCACCGCGGCGAGCTTTCCGTCCCGATCGCGCACCGGCACGACGATTTCTGAATTCGAGCGCGCATCGCAAGCGATGTGGCCGTCAAAGGCGTGAACGTCGGGCACGAGTTGGGTCTCCCCGGTCGCCGCCGCTGCACCGCAAACGCCTCGGCCGAACGGAATTCTCAAGCAGCCCAACGTGCCTTGATAGGGACCAACCACAAGCTCATCGCCTTTGGCGAGGTCGACTTCGTAAAAGCCGGTCCAGAAAAAACGCGGCCCGAAGGTCTGGGCGAGCATGGAGGCGACGGTCGCATAGCGGGCGGTTCGGCTGGTCTCGCCAGCGATCACCGACGCCACACGGAGCTTAAGCTCGGCGTAGGCGGCGGCCTTGTCAGAGATGGTCGGCGCATCCGCGGGGGGTTCGGTCGTCATTCTCGCCACTCCTTTCGCCCCAACGGCGTGCTTGGCAGATGGGCCCCGCGCGACGGATTTCAAAATTCGACCGGCCGTCGCTCCCGGACAATCCTGACCGCCTCACCAGGTCTCGCGCCATGGCCGCAGGTCCAATTCGAAGGTCCACGCATCCCGGGGCTGGTTGTGCAGCCAAACATAGTTCGCCGCGATCCCATCCGGCGACAGGATGGCTTGGTCTGCGCGGGCGGCGTCGACGTCGGGCCTGATTTCCCGGATGAAGGCGGAATCGATCGCCCCATCGATGACCACATGGGCGACATGGATGTTGCGCGGTCCCAATTCGCGCGCCATCGACTGGGCGAGCGCGCGCAGCCCATGTTTCGCGGCGGCGAAAGCGGAAAACCCCGCCGACCCTCTTATGCTGGCGGTCGCGCCGGTGAAAATTATCGTGCCGTGACCGCGCGCCAGCATGCGCTTGGCGACTTCGCGTCCCATCAGAAAGCCTGCGAAACAGGCCATCTCCCAGACTTTGGTGAACACGCGCGCGGTGGTTTCGGTCGTCTCAAAACGCACATTCGCGCCGATATTGAACACCGCGACCTCAATCGGCGCGACGGTGGTTTCGATTTCCTCAACCAAGCCGACCATGGCGTCTTCATCCCGCGCATCGACGGGAAAAGCGCGAGCTTTGCGTCCGGCGTGACGTATCGCCTGGGCCAACAATTCCAGCTCTTCGCCGTGGCGCGGGCGGCGGACGACGCAGGCGGTCATGCCTTCACGCGCGAACGCTTTGGCGATGGCGGATCCGGTGTCATCCCCCGCCCCGACCACCAAACAGGCTTTCTCGTCCGTCACGGGTCTTCCTTTCGCGCTCCGCGTTCACCGACCATCCCGGCCGTTCGCCCAGCTTCAGTCAAGACGGCGCTGCGCGCCAGCCGTTCGGGGGCGACCCGCCCCATGCCCTGGAGCCGCAACGAGGGTCTTGGCCGCTTTAACCGGATAGGTCGTCGTCGACAGCTCGCTGCTGAACGACTGCTGGCGCGTTTATGGCTCAAGCCGGAAGCGACGCTCATCCGCTCAGGCGGCGCCGCGCGGACCAAGGGGTTCGCGATGCCGATGCGGTCGTCTATGCCCATATCCATGTCGATGCCAGTGTCCGCGACCGAGCGAACCCTCGCGATTTGCGCTGCCCCCCCCGCATGGAGAGACACTACACTCGCGCAAATTGCGACAGAAAGTCGCAAATAGACTCCGAACATCAGCGTTCGGACAAAATAATGCAATGCACAATTGCATCCAACTCAACGCAATAAGCTCATAATTTCAATACACTACCTTAGACCACCCATCTCACCCCAATAAGCGCGTCGTGAGCCTCAAGCAAAGCAGGCTTGCCCTCAGCCCGACAACTCAGCGATTAAGCTACGGTTGCGGCCACAACACTTGATTGATACAGTGCCGAAATCAATGCGATGTTCTTTGGGGGCAAGACTATGCAAAAATATGCAGCCTTTTTACTTATATCGGCAGCCACTCTTGCCGGATGCCATCATAGGGATGTGATCCCTGAGCAGGCCACCCCAGTTCCAGTGCATGAACTTCTTAAAGCGAATAACTACACCCCCTATATTCCGTTTCGGGAAAACTGGGGCCCAGGCTATGTTTTTGAAGCTGAAGAAGACGAAGATGGCAATTTGATGTGGCGGACAGGCGTTTGCCGGAATGTATTTGGCGGAGGCTCGACGGCTGGGAACATGCCAATAGAACCTTCACGCATCAGTATCCCTGACTATCAAGCAAGCGATGCAAGAGAATTAGACTTTTCGATTTCTCT
Source organism: uncultured Caulobacterales bacterium (assembly GCA_964483375.1). Lineage (GTDB taxonomy): Bacteria > Pseudomonadota > Alphaproteobacteria > Caulobacterales > Maricaulaceae > JAUIEH01. The sequence goes on along the minus strand of CAZABJ010000026.1, from coordinate 6,560 downwards.
TCTTAGCGGTCTGATCGGCGAGGATAATTCCGCGCAACTCAGTCTGGCTGATTATTCCTCACAATATGAGGTCTCAGTCAGCTGGGGCCAGATAAAGGAATACGGTTACCTTCGGGAAGACCTCTTCGATCCAGAGACCGGTGCGCGTATTGTCGTTGAGCCGGCCTGCGCCAGCGCAATACAAAGCTTGCAAGACAGCGGCGACTTCGAGGGTCGTGTTTGGCTCGTCACTCGCGCCGTGGCCGTATCAGGTATGGACTACGCCTTCTCTCTAAAAGATTCCGGTGGAGCAGGCGCTGAACTCGACCTCAACACGGTCTTGGACGCTAGCGCTGGCGCCGGGTGGAGCGTGACGTCTGAGAACACGATGGAAATCGAGAGCCCGGTCTTCTTGGGCTATGCTGACGTCATCCCCCTTTCCGCATGGTTCCCGACCGGAGCAACATCTGGGCGGGGCGTCGCCGTCCAAATAGGAACTGATGAGCGCGCCGGGGATCGCGAAGTTCGTCAACTGACGATTCAAGAATAGCCGCTCAAGGAGCCTTTTCAGCTATGCGGATCCCATCACTCAAGTCGATCGTCGCCGCCATGACCGCCTGCGGGTTGATCCATGGCGGGGCGAGGGCCGACGACTCCTGCCTAAACCCAGGTTGGGTGAGCAACATGGACCACGCGGTTGAAGCGAATGCCCCGGCCACGTTTCCAATCATCGGCAATCTAAGCAACCCGGTGGTGGAAGGCACTGCGACGCTTGTGCATCGCAGCGGCGTCTTCATTACCGCCGGCCATGTCGTTCCAACCGCCGACGCCGGTGCGTTGATGATCGACGCCCGGCGTCATTTTGGGTCTCAGGATGGCGACGCCGACCACGGCGTTTTCGAAATATCGACCGTTCTGGTCAGACTGTATCCCACACCGTCGCTCAATGACCGAAGTACACTTTCAAGTGAACAGGTCGCGACGAGGATATTGGACATAGCCATTGTCAAAGTCGAAGCCTGGCCCCAAGACGCCGACATCCACCCCGTGCCTTTGCGACGCGGCACCATCTCAGCAGAGGGCTGGTATCTTGGATTCGGGAGAACGTTGGCGCTGTCGACTTCATCTCCCGAATCACACTCGCTCAATCTCATTGTAGAAGGCGACTCGGACGAACACTCGAATGCTTTTTATGATGGCGACAATATCGAAGGAAACAGTGGAGCTTTGCTCTTCGATTCTCACGGAAGAGGCTTTGCTGTGGTGCGTGGCTATTTGCCGCCGACCCCGTCACTTGACGCCGCAACCTCAGAAGGAAGCTACGAAGATAATAGACGTCGGCGTACAGCCGTCGTTACCCCCATTGAGGTCATCGCAGATCAAATCGGCAATTTGGTCACCAGGACACCACTAGCACCCTCTCAGGACGTTGAAGACACAGAAGATTTTTTGCTTGAAGCTCAAACCGAACGACCCGCTATACTACCACCCTCTCAGGACGTTGCAGACGTCGTTGCGTACTTACTTGGCGACCAATCCGATCTACCCGCCGTTTTGGATTATCTAGCTCAAAAGTATAGTCGGGCCAACAGTATTATTGCGCCACAGCTTTTTTGGCCTGACCTTGAGGTTAGTGTGCAGGATTCAACCTATTTGCACAGCGCCGAAATAGTAACACGCGCTAACGCGATCGAAGAGATAAGATACCTATTTTTTGATGCGCTGCAAGAATACTCTCGAGTGTTCACATGCCACGATCCGAGGACTTCAGACCAACGCGAGGCAGACCTCTCGCAGGCGCGGCAAGCTACATTGGATCTACTGGGAGGTCCGGGAGCAACGACACAAGAAAACGTCGTCTTGTCATCGCTTCTTGCGGACTTCGCCCTCACGAGAGCGGAGATGATCGGTTCAGTAGGGTTCGCGCCAGGCGCGGAGGAAGACCAAGCAGCCCTCTACGCCCTTGCAGACGCGGCCTCCCGGTATGGGTTGTCCGCGGAGAGCAACGGCGTCGCAGCATCGAGCGAGAGTTATGCACGCTTGGCCTACACCGGCGGACAAGCACGCATTAACCTTGGAGGAATCGCTGAAGCCAATGCAGATGTCACCATCGAGGCCGCTCCGTGGATCGAGGGAGACCTGGCGCCTGACTTGAGGGGAGAAGGGCTAGACTCAATCCTTGAAGCGATTGCCCGCGACGCTCAGCCAAGATACTTGCAGGCCGCCGGCGTTCATTACCTCGAAGATGCCAACTTTGACGCTGCAACGTACTACCTGGGCACAGCGTACAATATTGCAGCTGGTTCAAATCGCATCACGGAAACCGATGAGGCCTGTTGCGACGCACTTAACCCTAGCGAAGTTGTCGTTAACTACAGGTACGCCCTGGATGGCGCACTGAACCAACGCTGGCAATCCGATTTGGCGCAGCAAAACCCTGAGCGCCTGCACGATATTTTTAGGTCCTTCGAGGAAACCGGCGTCGTTGGCGTGCCTATTGATGCATTCGACATAAACGGGGCACCCCCAGAGTGGGCGACGCAGATCGACGCCATCGACGCCAACATTTTGAACAACTTGGAGCGAGCCAGCGGCCGGCTGCAGCTGGAGGGGCCGCAATAGAGGTTGGTCGCTGCGCTAGCATCGGCAAAGCAACAATGTGAAGGCTCTCGATCCCGATGCCGTCGGGGCGACCAATGCGGCTACGCCGTTGAGCGCCGCGCAGCGTTACTCCGCTGCGATCGCTTCGCCCAACAGAGCCAAGAGATCGGTGCGCCCCAGCCGCCGCGCGAGGTCGGCTGGGGTTTCTTCGAGGCGATTGCGCATGTCCAAGCTCGCGCCTTTGCGGCGCAAGTAACGAACCCCGGCCTCACGGTCGTCCTCCACGGCGATGTGAAGCGCGGTGCGGCCGTCATAGTCGGTCAGATTGATGTCCACGCCCCGGGCGAGCAGACGGCGCATTTCAGCCACCTCCCCCACACGCGCGGCGGAAAACCATTGAAAAGCGTCGAAGGCGGTCGCCTGACGGGCGTTGCGCTGCATGGTCGGCTGTGTCGCAGACCACGCCCGAGCCCCAAGAAACATCGACAAGTCCAAGGACTTCGCGATGCGCTCGGCGAAAGCGGTGCCGCGCACCGAGTGCCCTTGGGCGTCCAGACGCGGGCTGAAGGTGGCGAAGCCTCCTAAGCCCGGCGCGACCAGAAGCATCCCGCCCGACACGCCCGTCTTGGTCGGCGCTCCGATCTTGAACGCGAATGTGCCGGAGGTGTCGTAAGGACCGCAGGTGAACATGACGCACAAGGTCCGGCCGATATGCTCCCGCGCGATAGGGGCCGCGCCGGAGAAGGCGCAGGCGCCGTCATTGGCCATGGTGGCGGCGATGCGCGCCAAGTCCCGCGTCGTCACTACGATGGAGCAAAACCGAAAATAGACCTCAAGCGCGGCCATGATGTCGGTGTTTTGAGGGAACGCCCCATTCTCCCGCATCATATACGCCAAGGCGAAATTGCGGTCGGCCGTAGCGCGCTCGGATTCCAGCACCTCTTCGTCAAAAACGAAGGCGCGCCCGCCGGCCATTTCGCTCATCATGCGCGGCAGCTGCTCCGAGCGGGTCCAGACGTCGCAGTCAGCATCAATGAGCGCCGCGCTCATGATGGCCCCGGCGTTGACCATCGGATTGTGCGGACGGCCGTCCATTCCGAAGGTGAGATCATTAAACCGGCGGCCCGACGGCTCCACGCCCATGTGCTGGTGCAGTTTGTCCTCGCCGTGCCGCGCAAGAGCCAGGGCGTAGGACAAGGGCTTGTGCACCGATTGGATGGTGAAGGGCGCGTCATAGTCGCCAAAATCACAGACTTGCCCATCGATTGAGCAGAACGACGCGCCGAATTGGTTGGGCGCCGCCCGAGCGAGCGCGGGGATATAGCCCGCAGGCGCCCCGTCCCTCATGGCGTAGGCCTGGTCGAACGCGGTTTTCATGTGCTTGCGCAAGCGCGGGAAGTTAGCCGCGGCGAGTTCGCCCGCCAGCGCGCGCGTCAACACCGCGCCCGCCCGTCTGTCGAGCGTCCCGATCAGGTCATCGATCGGCGCCGCGTCGGCAGGAGAAATGTGGTGGAGTGCTTCGAATAAGGCCGCGAGCCGGACGTCGCCCGTGCTGAACCCCGATGCGGACAGATAGCGCTCGAGCTCCGCCCGTGTGGGTACGACACCCTTGCCGATCGCCGAGGCGGCTGCGGCCAGCCGGCCGCTCATGCGCGCGTCGCGCGTGCGCGCAGCGCGACGAGATGATCGGCGAGCACCGCTCCGTCTGCCGAACATAGCGTCATCCTCGCGCTCTTCGCCCCGCGCTCGGCTTCCTCTACGCGGCGCAAGACGTCAACCGGACAGGCGTGTCGACACGGAATTTTCCGCAGGCGATGACGTCGCACCCGCCAAGGCGCTCTCAGAAATAGGTGCCCGGCAGGGTCGCGACCGCTCCGCCTGCGCCGATTTTGAAACGAGCAAGGCCGGCGCCAGCTCCGGTGTCGAGACCGCCGAGGTCGAGCGACCGCACCCCATCACCTTTGAGCGCGCACATCGCGCGCCAGAGCAAGAGGTTGTGCGCGCCATGCCGCCGGCCCTCTTCATTTGACCAACCCAGATGATAGGTCGCCGCCTGGCCGTGCACCAAAAACAACATGGCCGCGCAGGCCTGCCGCCCGATATCCGCGCGCAGCGTCAGCACGCTGTTCGCCGCTTTCGGCTTCGCCGCTTGGAACGCTTCGACAAAGCCAGGCGGCAGGCTGCGATAGCCTCGGCGCTCCCGCTGGGCGCTTTCTTGCTCGACGAGCCAGCGATAAGCGGATGGCTTCGCCCCGCCGCGAACGACCGAAAGGCCCGCCTTTTCTGAGCTCACTAGCCGGTTGCGCCACTTGGGTTTCTGCGCGCGCCGCAGCGCGTCTTCGTCTTGCGTCAAATCGAGAACCGCCGTGGCGTACCCCGTCATCGCCCGGCATAGCCGGTCCACCCCGATATTCTCGGCACACGTCTCATCCGGGGTGAAGAGCATCAGTCGCGGCCAGGGCGCGGGCGCAGCGCGCTTTAAGGCGCGATAGGCAGCGGCTTTTTCCGCCCCGGAAAGCGCCCGCGTCCAGACAGGCCCGCGCGTGCAAAGCGCGACTGTAAGAACGCCGAACCGGCGCACCGTGAACTGAGCGAGTGCAAGAACGCCGCGCTCATCGCTTAGCTTGGCGCGCAGAATGCGCGAGCCGACGCCCTTGAGCGCCTCGCCCGCCGCCCAGTCCTGCTGCAAGGCGCCGCCGGCGGTCAGATGCAACTCGTCCCAGCACTTACGGTCATGATCGGTCCACGTCACAAGCATGAGACTTCGTTAGTATTTCGCGGTTAACGAAGTCTGAGACCCTTCCGTCCCTCGCAAAGAAAAACGCCCATGTTCCGACCACGCCTCCAAACCGTTTACGGTCATCGCATCCCGCGTCCGCGGCTGACCTTGAGCGCGCTTTTCAGGGTCTTTTTCATCGTCGCCGCGCCGGTTTTGATCGTTGGCGGATTGTTCGACCTGGCCCTGCAGCATATTTTCGGGCTCTGTACGGGCGTTTGGTGTTGGGGGTAGCGGGGCCGAGAGGCTAAAGCGCCCGCGACCAAACCTGCAGGGCGTGATCGGTTTCTTCCGTCGCGCCGACTTCTTTCCAGCCGATATGGCAGAACGCGCCGTGGAGCGGGGAATAGCCGCGTGCGCGCCAAAATGGGGCGAGGTCGCGCGCCTGCGCCGGTTTGCGCGGATCGTCCGGCCGCCTCACCACGGCGCAGAAGCTGGCGAAGCGGGCGCCCTGGGCGCGGGCATGGGCCTCGCGTGCGTCGAAAAACTGATGTCCGACGCCCTGGCCGCGAAAACGCGGCTCCAAAACCGACTCGCCGAAATAGAAGACCTCGTCCACGTCGAAGCCCGCCGTCTGAAACGGCGCCCGCACCCCTTCGTCTTGGCTGGCGAGCGGGGCGGCGGTGGCCGCCCCCACCATGCGCGCTCCGCTAAAAGCCCCCGCGATCAGGGCCTGCGGAGCCGCGGCGAAATCGGCGAGATAACGCGCCTCATAAGCCTCATCGCCGTCATAGAGATAGGGCCACTCTCGAAAGACCGCGATCCGGAGCGCTGCAAGCGCGCGCAGTCCATCCCGCGCGGCCTCTCCGACAAGCGGCTTCACCGCCACCGCATTGGGAACGACGGTCATGCATCCCTCGGCGGGATAACGGAGAACGCGCCGGTTTCGGGGTCGTAACGCTCCAACACTCCATCGCCGATGGCGAACCGCGCGCCTTCCAGCTCCAATGTTCCCGCCGCGACCCTCTCGGAGATGAAAGGAAACGTCATAAGGTTGTTCAGCGACACGACCACCCCCGCTCGCTCCATCGCCGTCAGCCGGTCGCCTGTTTCGGGCAAGGCCGCTTTGGCCGGCTCCAATACCCGAATCCAAGGCCCCACGAACTCGCTCGCCTCATCCGGCGCGCCTTCCAGCGCGGCCTTGCACCCCCCGCAGCCCGAGTGCCCTAAGATCAGGATGGTTTTGACGCCAAGCACCTTCACC
>CAZABJ010000025.1:0-36204 GCA_964483375.1 uncultured Caulobacterales bacterium | reverse complement strand
CGCCCCGACAGCGGAACGAACCCTTCTATGGCTTGAGGACCGCGGGTTTGAAGCGGCGACCGGCGTCGCCGCGGACCGCATCCTCTTTTGCGAACGCCGCGAGGACAAAGCGCCCATCGCCAAAGACCTCGGACTGACCGCCTTTGTCGACGACCGCGTCGACGTTCTCGCGCCGATGACGACGGTGGGCCGCCGGCTCTTGTTCCGCGAACCGCGCGCGTCCGCCCCGTCAGCGATCCCCGCCGGCGTCACGCCAGTGGCGGGCTGGGCCGAAGCGCTGCGCACGCTCGACCCCCAAAGCGCCGCCTAACTGCGAAGAACCGTTTGCAGCTCACGAATCCCTGTAGAGCCCGTGCGGGAACTCATCGCGCAGGAGGCGACTATGGAAGGCTTGTTCAGGACACTGCTGCCGGACAACTTGGATTCTTTGGCGGGCATTTTGGACAACGCGGTCATGGCCGCGATCTTCCTCGTCGTCGGCTTTTGGGCCGCGGGATTCGTCTCTAAGCAAATCCGCAGCTTCGCAAGCCGCAACGAACGCATCGACGATACTCTGGCGGGCTTTTTCGCCTCGCTCGCGCGCTACGCCATTCTCACCTTCGTGGTGATCGCCGTTCTTCAACGGTTCGGCTTTCCCGCCACCTCGCTCGTCGCCGTGCTCGGCGCAGCGACCTTGGCGATCGGCTTTGCGCTTCAGGGCGCGCTGGGCAACTTCGCCGCGGGGGTGATGGTCGCGTTTTTTCGGCCCTACAAGCTGGGCGATTTCGTCACCATCGCGGGACATTCCGGTTCGGTGCGCGACATCACGTTGTTCTCCACCGAACTGGCGACTGTCGACAACGTTCAAGTCATCGTGCCCAACGGCGAAGCGTGGAGCGGCGCGATCGTAAACTTCTCCGCCCATGACAAGCGCCGTGTCGATCTGACATTTGGCATCGGCTATGGCGACGACATTCAAAAAGCGACGGATGTCATCTTAGCCGTCGTCGGCGCGGACCAACGCTTTGTGAGCGAGCCCGCCGCGCCCTGGGTGCGCGTCGTCAATCTCGCTGACAGCTCGGTCGAGCTGCAGCTCCGCGCTTGGGTGGCTTCCAGCGATTATTGGGAAGCCCGCTTCCAAACGGTGCGTGCGGTGAAAGAGGCTTTCGACCGGGAAGGCATTGAAATCCCCTACCCCCATCAGGTCGAAATCGAGAAGACCGTCGGCGCTGCAGCCTGAGGGTCGGCGACGAAAACGTCGGCCCCTCAACCGCTGATTCATTCGCGCGGGTTAGCTTTTCTCGCATGCTGACCACCCGAGCCCGTGCGATGTCTGATCTGAAACCGGAATTGCTGGCCAAGCTTCCCGCTTTGGTCATTGATCAAAACCGTTTCATGCGCGCTTTGTTGGCTGATCTGCTTCGGCAGATCGGCCTCATGGAGGTCGCGCTCGCCGGCAGCGCTCAAGAAGCGCTGCAAAGCATGCGGAGTTGGCCGCCCGGGGTGGTGTTCTGCGAACTCGACTTGCCGCCCTATTCCGGCGTTCAGATCCTCAAATGGATCCGCACCTCGCCTGACAGCCGCAATCCGACCATTCCGATCATTCTCATCGCCGCGCCGACGCGTCGGGAAGAAGTGTTGGCTGCGCGCGACGCAGGCGTGACGGAGTTTCTCGCCAAGCCGGTAACGCTTGCAGGCATTCAATCGCGCTTGCGGTCAGCCTTGTCGGGTCGTCGGAAATTCGTGCGCGCCACCTCTTATGTCGGCCCCTGCCGGCGTCGTCGGCGCGACGAGTATGGCGGGCCGATGCGGCGCTTGGAGGATCCCACTGCGATCGACGACAACGCGGTGGGGCTGCTCACGGTCATGGACGCCGACGTCACCGGCCTCACGGAGCTGGCGCGACGGGTCGACTTCGGCGACCGGCGGCAACTGCGCGAGGTCTGCGAGCGCTGCGGCCGCGCCGTGGCGCTGGCGCGGGAGGCCGGCGACCAACCGCTGGCGATGGCGGCGAGCGCGTTGAAAGACTACATCGAAGCGGTCGGCGCCACCGAAGCGCTCGACCGAGAAGTCGTGTTCACCCACCTCGCCGCCATGTCGCGCCTCATCTCCATGACCGGCGCCAGCGATACGGACCGTCGCGGCGTGTTGAGCCAATTGCGCCAAGACAGCGAGGCGCGCCGACGCGCCGTCGGACGCTGAGCGATCTCAACTCCGCGTTCATTCTAAAGCGTTACAGTGACCGCTGACCGCGAGGCTGGAGCCGCCGAATGCCGCCGAGAGACCTAAGACCGGAATATCTCGCCAGTCTTCCCATCGTGGTGGTTGAGGACAATAAGTTCATGCGCGGGATCCTTGGCGAACTCCTGCGTCAAGTTGGGTTTTCGAAAATCTATTTCGGGTCCGACGGGAAAGAGGGTATCGAGCTCTTCCGCACCTGGTTGCCCAAGGTCGTCTTCACTGACTGGAACATGCCCGTGATGGACGGGGTGAATTTCGTCCGTTGGATCCGCCGCTCCCCTGAAAGCCCCAATCCTGAAGTGCCCGTCATCATGATCACCGGCAACAATCAGCACCAGGAAATCCTGGAGGCGCGCGACGCCGGGGTGACGGAATTCATCGCCAAACCCGTGACCATTGCGGCGATTATGAACCGGTTGAACTCCTGCCTGGTCGAGCCGCGGAAATTCGTGCGCTCAGCTGAATACGCCGGCCCGTGCCGGCGGCGGCGCAAGAACCTTGAGTATCACGGTCCGCGACGCCGTCTCGACGACCCGATCGAAACGCAATGCGACAAGAAAGAAAAAGAAAAAGAACAGTTCCGCGGCTTGCTGGCCAATGACCTCAAAACGCTGAACGACGCCGCCAAGACGATTGACGTTTCTGATCGCGTCCAAATCCGCGATCTCCGTCACCGCACGGAGCGAACCACTCAGCTGGCCGGGGACGCACAAGACGAGCAGCTGGGCGGCGCCGCGATGTCGCTGTTGGGCTATATCGACGCCGTCGGCGCCTCAGGCGCCATGGAGAACGAAGTGGTGCAAATGCATATGGCGGCCATGAACCGCATCATGGAGATCGCCGACGAGTTCTCCGAAGTCCGCGAAAAAGTCGTCGTTGGATTGCAGCGCGTGGTCGACAAGAAACTGCGCGAAGCCCGCGCGCGGGCATAGGAGACGCGAGGGCGAGCGCGCCCCTCACACGTCCCTCATGATCGCCGCGCCCAGCGCGTGGCCGGACATCCAGGCAGCCTCCACCCGCGCGCCCAGACGCCAATCTCCGCAAACCCCGATCCGACGTGCGGGATCCCAGGCGAACGCCGCAATAGCGTTGGTTTCCACGCGCGCAAAGCGCCAGCGATGGGCTGTGCGCCATGCCGGGGTCGGCGCGCCGAACGCCCCCATAAGAGCCTCAGCCACGCTCTCGGGCTCATCCTCCAACCGGGCGCGAGACCAAGCGGGCGAGGCGTGCAGCACCCAACTCTCCACATCGGCGCGGCCGGGCTTAGAGGCGTCGCGCGCCGCCCATGCCACCGCCCCTTGATCGCTTCGGATGACGCTGGGGCGCTCCTCCAACCGCTGTTCAAAGACCGCCATCACCGCCCAACAGGGCGCGCTGCGCGCCGCCGCAGCCTGCCGGGCGAACGCCGGGGCGCGCTCTTCCAAAAGCGCGGGCGCCTGCTCAGCCGGCGTGGCGACGATAACCGCGTGAAACGCTCCCACCTCGTCGCCGCTTTCGAGGCGAAGCCGATAGTCCCCCGCCTCCCCCAGAACCTGGGCGACCCGGTCGCCGAAGCGAACGTCCAGACCGCTCAGCGCCGCTTTCACCACGGCGTTCATGCCTGGCGCGCCGACCCAAAGCGGCTCCTTCGCACCCAACGCGGCTTCCGCGTCAGTCCAGCGCGCCGCCGCGCCCTCAGCCGCCCAAGCCTCGACAACGGATCGGAAAGAAGGGTCTCGCGCGGTGAAATACTGCGCCCCGTGGTCGAAGCGCACCTCGCCCAGCGGCGTCAGCGCGCGCCGGGTCGCCATTCGCCCGCCCGGGCCCCGGCCCTTGTCAAACAGGCGCACGGCGTGGCCGGCCTCGACCAACGCCCGCGCACACGCCGCCCCTGCGAGCCCCGCGCCGATGACTGCAACCGTCATGATTTCCCTCACCCAACCGACGCCGAGGACCTAACCCGTCGGACCGAACTGGCGAGGCGTCTGCGCGCAGCGTAAACGATGCGGCGATGTCGCGTCATTGGATCATCGCCCGCACGACAGTGGTCACCCTTGGGACGGCGGGCCTGGGGGCGGCCGCATTTGCTTTCGTAGGTTTGCCGCTGCCGTTTCTCCTCGGTCCCGTCATGGCGACGGCTTTGTTGCGGCTGAAGTTTCCCGCCGGCGTGCCAGGCGGGCTTCGCGATGCGGCGCTGCTTGGGTTGGGCGTTCATATCGGCTCCTCGCTCACGCCTGAGGCCGCAGGCCGGCTCGCACAGCTCCCCTTCGCCGCGCTCGCGCTTGTGATGACGACGCTCGCCGTGATGGCGACCGGATACACGGTCTATCGAGTATTCGCCCGCTGGGATGCCGAGACCGCGTTTCTCGCCTCCGCGCCAGGGGCGCTATCGACGGTGCTTGCCTTGACGGACTCGCATCGGGTCGACGCGGGGCGGGTCACCCTCGCCCAATCGCTGCGGCTCTGCGCCTTGGTGTTCTTATTTCCCATCCTCTTCCCCGCCCCGACAGCTGCGCTTTCGTTTCCAACCTTTGACGGGAGGGAGGCCGCACTCGTATTCGCTGCAGCGATTGCGGCGGGCGCGGTCTTGGCCTGGCGGCGCGTACCGGCGGCGTGGGTCCTGGGTCCCGCGGCGTCAACCGCGAGCTTGAGCGTGACGGGGGTGGTGTCCGGCGACTTGCCGCCGGCGCTTTTGGCGACGGCGTTTTTGATCATCGGCGCGGTGACCGGCGCGCGTATCGGCGCAGCGCCGCCACGCGCTTGGCGGCGCGACGCCTGGGCGGCGGGGCTGGCTTTTGTCGTCATGATGGCGGTCTCGGCGGCCGGCGCGTTGGCGACGGCGGTCCTGTTCGAACTGCCCCCAAGCGCGATGTTGCTCGCCTTCGCGCCGGGCGGCTTTGAAGCCATGGTCGCGCTCGCAGCCGCGCTCGACATCGACCCCGCATTGGTCGGCGCGGCCCATGTGATGCGGGTGTTGGCGCTCACCCTCGCGCTGCCCTGGGCGCATGCTGTGTTTGTGGGCAAGCACTCGGTCGGCTGACGCCAAGCGCGGCTCAGGGTGGAGATTTCGCGGTCAAACTGCGCTCAAGGCCTGGATAGGCGGCGGCCAGAAAGCCGGCGCGGTAAATGTAAAACGCCAAAAACGCCAGCCAAACCCCGTCATTGGCCAGGACCGGGGTGAGCAGCGCGTCGGTGGCGAGATAACACGCAAGCGCGGCGAGGCCGGCGTTGCGCATCGCCGGACCGCGCGTCGCGCCGATGAAAACGCCGTCAAGCTGCCACGCCGCGGCTCCGATCACCGGGGCGAGCGCGCAGTAGGGCAAATAATCGAGCGCCGCGGCGAGGGCGTAAGGGTCGCGCACCACCAGCTGCAACGCCCCCGGCCCCAGCCAGAGCATCAACGCCGCAAAGCCGGCCGAAGAAAACAGCGCGAATTCGCTTGTGAGTCGGACAGCCCGACGCAAGGCGGCTCGCGACCGCGCCCCGACCGCCGAACCCACGGCGGCTTCAGCGACGAAGGCGAAGGCGTCCATCACATGGGCGCCAAGCGTAATAAACTGCTTCAGAACCTCATTGCCCGCCAGCACCGCGTCGCCCTGACGCGCGGCCTGATTGGTGAACCACGCAAAGCCGAAGACCAGGGTTCCAGAACGGATCATCAAGTCGCGGTTCACCGCAAACAAACGCATGAGCGGCGCCCGCTCGAGCAGGCGCGCGCGCTCCCACGCGCCTGGCGCGAACCCGCCTTGGTGTCGAATGCCGCGCCAAGCGATGGTGACAGCGACCCCCGCCGCAATCCACTCCGCAAGCGCGGTTCCTGCGCCCACGCCCGCAGGTCCCCATCCCAAGCCGAGCACGAACCAAACGTCGAAACCGACATTGGCCAAGCTCATCACCGCTTGAATCAACAGCACCTCTCGGGTGCGGCCCGACCCGATGAACCACCCCTGCAGCGCCAACCCCACCAAGGACGCCGGCGCGCCCGCAAAGCGCCAAACCAAATAGTCCGAAGCCGCCTCTTCCGCAGCCGCGCTGCCTCCAAACGCCGCGCGCGCGAGCGCCAGCCAAATCGGCGACAGCGCGAAAATCGCCGCGCCCAACATCGCGCCGAGCGCGCCGGCGCGAACAAGCGTGCGTTGGGCCTCGGCTTGGTCGCCCGCACCCAGCGCTTGGGCGGTCAAGCCCGTGGCGCCCATGCGGAGGAAGTAAAACCCGTACACCGCTACGGAAATCGCCGCCGCGCCAAGACCGACGCCGCCCAAGGCTGCGGCGTCCCCCGTCAAGGAGATGACCAGCGTGTCGGCGATGCCCACAAGCGGCAGGGCGGCGTTGGCCGCAATCAGCGGCAAGGCGCGCCTGAGTACGGCGCGGCGGGTGAGGATGGCGGCGTCGAGCATGGCGCGGACCTACGCGCGCGCACGCGCCCCGGCAAGCGGCATGCGAAACCGTGCGCCCGGTGTGACGCACGTCACCGCGGGCGCAGTGGCGGACCGATAGCGTCGGCGTGTCGCTTCACCGCCAACATGGCGGCCAACCAAGGAGGGAGCCGACGCCATGACTTTGAAACCGACCCTGACCGCAGCGCTCTGCGCGCTTGCCTATGCCGGCGCGGCGCTTGCCGCACCGCCGCCGCTGCCCCAAACGTCCCAGTATCTGGCGGGCATTGACGGCGAAGCGGCCGGCCCGTTCTCGCTTGCGGAGCTGGAGGCCATGCTCGCCAGCGGAGAAGTCTCCGCACGGACTTTGATTTGGCGTGATGGCCAAGAGAACTGGACCCCGCTCAGCGCCGTCATCACCGTTCCGCAGGACGACGACGCCGTCGAGGCGGAGCCGCAACGCGACCGCGTCGGCCCCCCGCCCCTGCCCGTCACCCAGCCGCCGCCGCCGCCGGAAGGCGAGCGCGGCCGCCGCTCGTCGATCGTCTTTTACATTTCCGAAGACGAACGCTCGCATGGCCCTTACACCGTTGACGATCTGTTCGAGATGCTCTCCGACGGCCGCGTCACCGGCGAAACCTTGCTCTGGTCGGACGGCATGGAGGATTGGACGCCCTATCGTGTGGTGGCGACCGAACCGCGCTACCGCACCGGCGACATCGTGTTTCCTCCGCCGCCCGCGCCTCCCATGCCGGAAGACCGCTCATTCACCGACGCCCGCTGCCGCGACCTGTTGGTCGGCTCCTGGCGGCACACCCAGCGCGTGACGAGTTGGGATGTGGAATATGAGACCAACTTTGAGCGCGGCGGCCAGTTCTTCCAAGTCTCTTCGATGGACGGGGGCTATGTGCCGGTCACCAGCTACAGCGAAGGGGACTGGGAGATGTCGGGGGCGGCGGCCAATCGGTGCATGCTGCGCATAACCACGCGCGCCTACGGCTTCCCGCAAATCACCGTCGTCACGCTGCGTTATGTCAACGCGAACGAATGGTACAACGAGACCATCGACCAACCCGTCTATCGGGTCTTCTAACCCCATCCCTGAAGAAGCATCGTCGCGCCGGGCTCTGCGCCTTATCTTCCGCGACGATGCTTCCTATCGTTCACCACCCCGCTTACGCCGCCGTGGTCGCGCCGCCGGGCCATCGCTTCCCCAGCGGCAAGTTCGCTCGACTGGCGGAGGTGCTCGTCGAGGACGGGCTTATCCGCTGGGCGGACTACGCCAAACCGACGCCCGCCGCCGCCGAGGTTCTCGCCCTCGCCCATGATCGCGACTATGTCGCGCGCGTCCTGGCGTGCGACTTGGAACCGGGCATGACCCGCCGGATCGGCTTTGACATGACGCCGGCCGCCGCCATGCGGGCGTGCTGCGCCGTCGGCGGCACGATGCTGGCCGCGCGTTTGGCGCTTACGCATGGGGCGGCCTGCAACACCGCAGGCGGCTCGCACCATGCCGACGCCGCGTCAGGCGCAGGGTTTTGCGTGTTCAACGACGTGGCCGTGGCCGCCAGGGCGTTGCTTGAAGAAGGGGCGATCAAACGCGCGCTTGTCATCGATTTGGACGTGCATCAGGGCGATGGAACGGCGCGGATTTTCGTCGATGACGACCGCGTATTCACCTACTCCGTCCACTGCCAGAAAAATTGGCCGACACGGAAAGCTCCCAGCGACCTCGATCGCGGGCTCGCGCAAGGCGTTGAAGACGACGCCTATCTTGGGGTTATCGCCCAGGACGTGCCCTCGCTGTTACGCGAATTCTCGCCTGACCTGGTGTTCTACAATGCGGGCGTTGATCCGCATCGGGACGACCGGCTGGGTTTGCTGTCACTCACCGATGCGGGGCTGGCGCGCCGTGACGCGTTGGTGCTGTCGGCCTGCTTAGGGGCAGGCGCGCCGATCGTCGGCGTCCTGGGCGGGGGTTACGCTCGCGATGTGGACGTCTTGGCGCGCCGACACGCGCTTTTGCATCACGCCGCAGCGAACGCTCTGAAGGGCTCGACGCCGCAACCCGACGCCTAGGTCGCGAAAGGCGCGTCCGTGATCGGAGCGCTTAGAAACGCGGCGTTGTTCGGTGTGGAGAGCGGGACGGCGGAGGACGTGGTGGCGCAGGCGCCCAGCGCAAGCGCGCCCAAAACCGCGGCCCAACGAAGCGATTTCATGACTGGGTCACTTTCTTCGAAAACGTGGAAACGCCGCCGCCGGCCCCAATGACCGGCGGCGGGATTTGGCTTAGCGCGACGCGACGGCGAGACGCTCGACGCGGCGAACGCTGCGGTTGGCGAAAAGGAAGTACGACGTGCCGCTATGCACCGCGGTCAGCGTCGGGCGGTCGACGGCTTCCACGACGTCATCGACGATGCGCGCGACGCAGTCGCGCTCGAAGCGAAGGCGTTCGAGCGTCAACCGATTTTGGCTGTCGCAGATTTCTTCGGCCTGCTCGACGATGTCGGCATGGGCGCCCGCGGCAAGCGCAGGCGTGCGCAGGTCGCGCGTGTCGATGGAGACGGCGTAGTCCTCAGCAAAGGACGGCGCGGAGATCACGGCGGCGGCGAAGACGCCGAGGATGGCGAAACGGTTCATGCGTTCATTCTCTCTTTCTTGACTGACCATTGCGGCTCCCTCTTTGCGGGGATGCCGCACGCGTCGTCATGCCGCGCTTTGGTGACACCGCCGACACGGATTGATGACGTTTCGACGACATCAAAGCACACGAGACTAAAATTCGCTCAATAATGGGCACCCCATGCCTCATTCCGGTCGGGCCATGATAATTCCAGCTTCAACCAGGCGGCTGTGTGGTGGAAATCCGGCGGCTGCCGCGCCGGCTCAAGCGTCCGCGCCGACCGCCTCGCTCAGGCGTGAAAAACCGTCGGCGCGCAGCCGTTCGAGAAGCGAGGCCTTTATCCGCCCCACGAGTGCAGGCCCCTCAAAGACCAAGGCGGTGTAGAGTTGCACCGCGCTCGCACCGGCGCGGATTTTCTCATAAGCGCTCGCGCCGTCCTCCACCCCGCCCACGCCGATCAGCGGCGTCCGCCCTTCGGTCGCACGGCGAAAGGCGCGCAGCGTCTGGGTGGCGAGCGGCCGCAACGGGCGCCCCGAAAGCCCGCCGCTTTCGGACTTCTGCGGATCCCGCACGCCCTCAGGACGCTCAATCGTCGTGTTAGAGACGATCACAGCGTCCACGACGCCGGAGGCCTCGATGACAGCAGCCATGGCGGCGACAGCGTCCTCGTCCAGATCCGGAGCGACCTTAAGGAACAACGGCGTTCCGGGTCCGGCCGCTTTGGCCTCGCAGAGCAAACCGAGCAGGCGTTCCAGCGCGTCGCGCCCCTGTAATCCACGCAGACCGGGGGTGTTCGGCGATGAGATGTTCACCGTCACATAGTCAGCCAGCGCCGCAAGCCGTCGATAGCCGGCCGCATAGTCCGCCGCGCGATCCGCTGCGTCCTTGTTCGCGCCCACATTGGCGCCGATGACCGCGGGAGAAGGCGGGCGGCTCGCAAGTCGCGCGGCGACGGCGTCCAACCCCGCGGAGTTGAATCCGAAGCGGTTGATGAGAGCGGCGTCGCCGCTCAACCGGAACAGCCGCGGCTTGGGATTGCCAGGTTGCGGCTGCGGCGTGACGGTGCCGATCTCAATCGCGCCAAAGCCGAACGCGGCGAGTTTGGTCATTGCGACGGCGTTCTTGTCGTATCCCGCCGCGAGCCCGACCGGGTTGGGCCAACGGACCCCGGCGATGGTGACGCCCAGCGCGTCGTCATCGGTCAACGCTATGGGGAGCAAAGCTTTGGGGCTCGCCTGCAGCAGGGCCAGCGAGGCGTCATGCGCGATTTCCGGCGGCAGCCGCTTGAGCGCGGCGGCGGCGACAGCAGCCAAGCTCATGCCGCGAGTACCTGCTCAGCGTTCAATTTGAGACCGGCGAAATAGGCGAAAATTCCTTGCATTGGGCCCATGGTCCTGGTTTGTCCGACAAGTTTTCGCCCCCTCACGACCGCAATGTGATGCTGACGCACGATCAGATTTGGTCCGGCTTGGACGCGCTTGCGCAGCGCTACGCGCTCTCGCCATCCGGCCTTGCGAAGCTGGCGGGGCTTGATCCCACAACCTTCAATCGCTCCAAACGGTTCGCCGGCGCAAGCGATAAGCCGCGATGGCCCTCCACGGAATCCATCGCGAAGGTTCTCGAAGCGACGGGAGCGAGCTTTGAAGAGTTCGCAGCCCTGGCCACCGACCGTGACGAGACGGGTCAGTCGATCCCGCTCCTGCGTCTCGACCATCCAGACCCCGCTTTTTGCTTTGACCAAACAGGCGTCCCGACGGGCGACGCCTGGGAGCGGGCGGGCTTTCCCGGGGCGGCGGGCGCGGCTTTGTTCGCCATCGAAATCGTGGGAGAGGCCCATGAGCCGGTGTTTCGCGAGGGCGACCGATTGGTGGCCGCGGCCGGACAATCCGTGGAAGCCGGAGACCGCGTGATCCTGGCGCTCGAAAACGGCGCGATCGATTTGGGCGTCTTGGATGGGATCACCGCCCGTCAGTTCGACCTGGCCGGGTTCGCGCCCGGCGCGCGCGTGCGACGCTATGACGTGGCCCGGGTGGCTTGGATCGCGCGCATCTTGTGGGCGAGCCAGTAAAGCGGTTCAGGCCGCCGCGCCCGTCCAATCCAAAACGATTTTCCCCGACTTGCCGGCGCGCATCAGGTCGAACCCTTGCTGGAAGTCCTTTGCGGGGAAGCGATGGGTGATGATCTTCTCCATGTCCAGGCCCGACTGGAGCATGGCGATCATCTTATACCAGGTTTCGAACATTTCCCGGCCATAAACGCCTTTGAACGTCAGGGCCTTCAGGATGAGTTTCGGCCAATCGGTCTCAAATCCCTGAGCCGGCAACCCTAACAGCGCGACCTTGCCGCCCATCAACATGGCGTCGACCATCTGGTCGAAGGCGGCTCGCGCACCCGACATTTCAAGCCCGACGTCAAATCCCTCGGTCATTTTCAAGTCGTCCATCACGTCGCGAAGGTTTTCCTTGGCGACGTTGACGGGACGGACGTCATAGGACCGGCTGACGAGATCGAGGCGATAGTCGTTGATGTCGGTAATGACCACATGGCGCGCGCCGACATGCCGCGCGACGGCGGCGGCCATCATGCCGATGGGCCCGGCGCCGGTGATGAGAACGTCTTCGCCGGTCAGCGGGAAAGACAACGCGGTGTGCACCGCGTTGCCCAACGGGTCGAGCACCGCAGCGACGTCATCGGAGATGTCGTCAGGCAAGATGACCACGTTGAAAGCGGGAATGGCGAGATACTCTGCAAACGCGCCAGGCCGGTTGACGCCGACGCCCTGGGTTTCGGGGTCCAGGTGGAACCGCCCCGCCCGGACGGCGCGGGATTTCGCGCCGACGATATGCCCCTCACCGGAGACCCGCTGTCCGACATAGAGGTCGTCGCGGCTCACATGCGCGCCGATTTCGACGATCTCCCCGGCGTATTCATGGCCCACCACCATGGGGGTGGGCACGTTTTCCTGCGCCCAAGCGTCCCAATTGTAGATGTGCACGTCGGTGCCGCAGATGGCGGTCTTCTTGATGCGGATGAGGACGTCATGGGGCCCGACCTCGGGAACCGCCTCGGCATCGGACCACCAAATGCCTTCTTCCGGCTTGGCTTTCACCAGCGCGCGCATGGTGGTCGTTTCTGCGGGGGTCTCGGCGAGGGCGGCGTCGTCGGGCATGGCGGGGCTCCTGGCGGTCTTCAATACTGTTACATGGCGCGAAACGGGATGCTGGCGACCGCCCGCTAGACCCCCACCTTCATCGCGTCGCGCACCTTCACGAAGGCCGCCACCGCGGCGTCGACATGTTCGGGCTCGTGGGCGGCGGACATTTGGGTGCGGATGCGGGCTTGGCCTTGGGGCACCACGGGGAAAGAGAAACCGATCACATAGACGCCCTCGTCCAAGAGGCGCGCGGCCATCTCCTGGGCCAGGCGCGCATCGCCGAGCATCACCGGAATGATAGGGTGCTCGCCGGGCAACAGGTCGAAGCCGGCTTCGGTCATGCCGGCGCGGAAGCGTTGGGCGTTGTCGGTGAGCTTGGCGCGCAAGCCCTCGCCGTCCCGGGCGAGTTCGATGGCTTTGAGGCTTGCGCCGGCGACCGCGGGGGCGAGGGTGTTGGAGAACAGATAGGGCCGCGCGCGCTGGCGGAGGAAATCCACCACCTCCTTGCGCGCGGCGATGAAGCCGCCCATGGCGCCGCCGAGCGCCTTGCCGAGCGTGCCGGTGAGGATGTCGACATCCGCCGTGACGCCATGCAGATGCGGCGTGCCCGCCCCCTCCGGCCCCATGAAGCCCGTGGCGTGGCAGTCGTCCACCATCACGAGCGCGCCGTATTGGCGGGCGAGCGCGGCGATCTCCGGCAGCTTGGCGATATAGCCGTCCATGGAGAACACGCCGTCGGTGACGATGATCTTGGCCTTCGCGCCGTCGGCGTCGGCCTGTTTCAGCTGCGCTTCGAGGTCTTCCATGTCGGAGGTCTTGAAGCGATAGCGCTTGGCCTTGCACAGCCGCACGCCGTCAATGATGGAGGCGTGGTTGAGGCTGTCGGAGATGATCGCGTCGTCCGGCCCGAACAGAGGCTCGAACACCGCGCCGTTTGCGTCAAAGCACGCGGCGAAGAGAATAGAGTCTTCATAGCCCAGATAGTCGGCGATCGCGCGCTCAAGGTCTTTGTGCAGCTCTTGGGTGCCGCAAATGAAGCGGACCGAGGCGACGCCCGAGCCCCAACGCTCCAGCGCCTCTTTGCCGGCCTCGATCAAAGCCGGACTGTCGGCCAAGCCCAGATAGTTGTTGGCGCAGAAATTCAGCACTTCCCGCTCGCCGCCGTCTGGTGTCCGCACACGGATGACAGGGGCCTGCTTGGAGGTGATGACCCGTTCGGGCTTGGTCAGCCCTTGGGCGTCGATATCGGCGAGGCCGGCTCGGACGCGGTCATAAAAGGCGGGTTTGGACATGGAAGGCTCCACGATCGAGCGATTTGCCGCATGCTAGTTGGGCGTGGGAAGCGGCTCAAGCGCAACCGCGCGTGGCGGTCACACCGGCTTGCGACCAGACACGCCGGTCGCGCAGCCGAAAAAGTAAGCGCGCTGCTCTACGTCCAGACCCTCTTGGCGCAGCATCTCCGCGAAGGCGCCGATGTCGCCGAAATTATCGGTATAGGTTCCGATCATAGCGAAATCCTGAGCACCGCGCAGGAGCGCGCGTTCCACCAAGGGAAGCACGCGGCGCAGGTGAAACCGGTAGAGCGGGCGCAACGCCCAACCTCTGGGGTCTGAGGCTTCGATAAGCGAAAAGGGCGCCCCGGGCTTGAGGACGCGCGCGATCAGACGCGCCAATCGGCGTTGCTGTTCTTGATTGAACGTCTTCAGCCCGAACGTTGAGACGACGAAGTCTGCGCTCTCATCGCCCAATGCGCTGTCCAGCACGTTGTCTTCGATAAAGGCGATCCGATGAGACCGGTGCGCGTGCAGGCGCGTCATCGCGCGCGCATGCATGCCTGAGGAGATGTCCACGGCGGTGACGGCTTCAATCGCGGCGAAGCGCCGAAACAGATGCGGCCAGACTTCCCCCGTCCCAGCCATGAGATCGTAACCGGACGGACGTTCGGCGATGGGTTCAGGCATCGCGGCCACGCATTGGCGCCGCCAACGCTCGGTAAAGCCGAATGAGAAGACATAGCTGAATGCGATGTAGCGCTGCGAACACCGGTCGAAGACGTCCTTCACAAACGCCGGATCATAAATGTCGGGCCGCTCGCTCATCGCCCTGCCATCGCATGCCGGGGGCGCCATGACCACGCCGCGGGCGCGTCATCTGCGCGCAATCTGGCCTCAAATACGCCTCGTCGCGGCCGTAGTCATTACAGAGCGTGCGCGCGCGCTCGCCGCGGTCATCAGGGACTAAGCGGCGGCCGCCTTTCGCAAACTGGGGAGATATCTCATGAAATTCAGTATAGGACTTGCAAGCGTCGCCTTCGCCGCCCTCACCGCCGCGCCGAGCCAGGCCGACGTCTTTATCGTCAATCACGATCGCCTGAACGTCATTGTCGACATGGACGCCTGCGACAACAACTCCCTCACGCTTTGCTCGGGCACAGGCTCGACAAGCGGCGCGACGGCGAGCAACAACGCCGTGGCGATCGTCCACGTCCACGTCCATCTCCCGAACGGCTCGCCGATCAGCGGCCTGACGCAAAGCGACTTTCGCTTGACCGCCATCACCAATGGCGGGTCGGGCGTTACCCCGGGTTTCGTCGCCTCCGCCACCTGCGGGGCATGCTTCGCCGAGCCGGAGCCAGGCGTCTATCGGCTCGCCGCGCGGCCGACTTTTGGCGATTGGGGCGACGGTTCCTATGTGACGCTGCTGGATGTGAGCATTCCCAGCGGCAATACGCGCCAGACCATCATTCCGTTCGAAGCCAACTGACGATCGGCCCGCGCGTGACGAGACCTGTCGCGCGCGGGCGTTCGGCGGCGAGCGCGCTAGGAGGCGTCGCCGCGCAGCGTGGCTGAAAATTCGTAGGTCGCGCCGGCCGGGATGGCGACGGCGCAGAAGTCCGACCCTTCCGCTTCAGGAAATGGGCACGCGAACTGCTCGCGTTCATCGTTGTGACGCAGTTCAAGCGGGCCGCGATCGCTGGCTTGGGCGACGCAGTCCCCACTCACGATATCGCGACCGACAATAGCGCCGCTGGAGCGAGAACCGCGCCCGCGCGCTTCAGGAGCGACCGCGCCGCCTCTATCGGTGACCAAGTCACATTCCACCGACCAGCTCCGCGCCCCATTGGCGTTGATGATGAAAAGCCCGCCTTCGACGTCTTGCGCGCCGGCTGGGACGATCGCAGCCGTCGCTAAAAGCGCGCCAGCCGCGGCGGTGAGCGCCGTTCTCATGGGTGTTCCTCCTGTGTTCTTTATACCTGCCGTGTCTCTCAGGCGCTTAGGTGTCTTCATCGTCCAAAACGACGACGCTCTCGCCGTCGGACTGGATCTCGATGTCGATGGCCCGGCCGTCTGCATCGACGCCTTCAAACTCGAAGACGACCGCGTCGTCGCGATTGCTGCGCTCAACCGAGCTGGGCGCGAAGTCTTCGCCCATGGCGATAGCCAGGGTTTCGCGCACCGCTTCGGGCACGTCCTCGAAAGGAATGACCTCTTCGACCTCGAGCACCACCCAGCCGGAGGCGACGTCGACTTCGACGACCTGGCCGTCTTCGCGGGCGCCGACGAATTCCAGCGTCACCACGCCGTCTTCGATCTCCACGTCGGCGGCCTCAAAGGTCACGTCCGGCGCAGCGGCCTGAGCCGCGGCGAGCGCGTCAGCCGGCGCTTCTTCAAGCGGAAACACCAATTCGTCCTGCGCCGTGGCGGCGCCAAAGGCGACAAGACTGGCGGCGAGCGCCCCGATTGGGACGAAAAGCACATGTTTCACGAGCATCCTCCTCCTTCTGGAGACCTGGACAGGCTACTGCGCTGAGGGCGCCATTTCAATTATCGGAGAAATATCGAATTGAGCGTCACCGCCTGTCGGTGCAGGGACGCGCCGGCAGGCCCGCCTTCCGCCCTGCCGACGGAGCGTGAAAAGCAAGCGCCATCAGTTACTCCCCTGTCTCAGGCCGCCTTGACGGTACGGCCGGGCTAGGAGGGCGCCAATGAGTAGAAATACTCAACGCTCCGGGGACGGCGATGAGCGTCGGGCTCGGGCTGTTTTCAGAGCGAACCGGTTGCGTTCAAGCGCGCCATCGCCTCGCCGGCCAGCGCCAGGGACGATGTGAGACCCGGGCTTTCGATGCCGAGCAGGTTCACCAAGCCCGTCACGCCGTGGCGTTCCGGCCCGTCGACCCGGAAATCGGCGGCGGGCTCGCCCGGCCCGTAAAGCTTCGGCCTGACCCCAGCATAATCCGGCCGAAGGCTTCCTGGCGGCAGGCCCGGCCAAAAGCCAAGCACGCTGCGTTCGAAGGCCGGGCCGCGCGAGGCGTCGACCGCGTAGTCGATGTCGTCGGGGTCCTCAGCGTCAAGCCATTCCACGTCAGGGCCGAAGCGTATCGAGCCCCCAAGGTCGAAGGTGAGATGCACGCCCAACCCACCCGACACCGGCGCGGGATAAATCAGGCGCTGAAAGGGCGAGCGACCCGGCGCGGCGAAGTAGTTTCCCTTGGCGTAGCGCTGGCGCGGCGCGGCGGATGGCGGCACGCCGTCAATGGATGCTGCGACCTTGTCAGCCGAGAGCCCCGCGGCGTTCACGACGATGCGCGCGGTCAACATCGACGGATGGGCGCCGCCGACTTGCAAGCGCACGCCGTCCTTGAACGCTTCGCCCCCCAAAACCGGCGCGCCGCGCACAAGCGCCCCGCCTTCGTCTTCAATCTCGCCGAGAAGCGCGAGCATGAAGCCGTGGCTGTCGAAGATGCCGGTCAGCCGCGAGAAGAGAGCCGCGGTGATATCCGGCGACAACTCCGGCTCCAGAACGCGGGCGGCTGCGCCGTCGATCAAGCTGATCCCTTCAACGCCATTGGCTTCGGCGAAAGACTTCAGCGTCACCAATCGGGCGATTTCGTCATCGTTTCGTGCGACCACCAGCTTGCCGCAGCACCGCCAGGCGACGCCGCGGTCGGTCATATACGCCTCAAGCAAACGCTTGCCGGCCGAGCAGACGCGGGCTTTCAACAAGCCTCGGGCGTGATGAAAACCCGCATGGAGCACCTCGGAGTTGCGCGACGAGGTGCCTGAGCCGAACGTGTCGCGGCTCTCCAAAACCAAGGGCTCGAGCCCCGCGCGCGCCAGCGCTCGGGCGCAGGCGAGCCCCACCGCGCCCGCGCCGATCACCACCGCCTCCGCCGAATAGGCCTCCATGCCTCGCCCCACTTTGCGCCTATCAATGCCGCGCCGCAGCAAACTTCGCGCCTTTCTCGCCGATATATGCGCGTGTGGGTATGGTTACGAGAGTGATTCGGAGATCGTTCATGTCGCAGCTCGACCCCCATCTTGAAACCGCCTTGTTGGGTCCGCCGGCCTGCAAGAACTGTTGGTGGTTTTCAGGGGATGAGCATGGCGAGTGCCGCCGGCGCGCGCCGCAGGCGATGATCGTCGAGGAACCGGAAGGCGAAGCCATCGTACGCTCGGTGATGACGGTGTGGCCTGGCGTGTCCGCCAAAGACCGCTGCGGGGAGTACGAGAACCGCGTGGTGAAAGACGCAGAGCTGCGCTCAGCGCGCGCCGCAGCGCTCGCCCAATCCGACGGTGCGAGCTGAGCGTTGACGCCCAGTCCGCCGCTCACGCCGGACGATCTCTGATCCGCCGACCGCTTAGGCCGCCGCCAGGCTCCGGGTGAGATGCGGCTCCACATCGCCGAGATCGGTCTCAAAGGCCTCGAGCTTGCCATAGCGGCTGCGGATCGCTTTGGCGGCTTGTTCAGCGACGATAACCGCGTCGGCGACCGCCCGATCGGAAGCCTTGAAGCCGCGCGCTCTGAGCCACAAGCGCTCAGCGCCGCCCGGTCCGGCGCGCTTGCTTTCCTGCTCGGCGAGATCGGCGAGCCAGCCCTCGGACCGCCGCATCGCCGCCTCTGCGCCGACGACGCGCGCGAGAGGGTGAAGCGCCTGCGCGCCCCGCCGGCCTTGATAGCCGAAAATCAGATAGGTGCCGTCGAGCAGGTCGCCGACGATCGCGCCCGCGCCCTCCTCTTCACACACATACAGGCGCTGACCGACGCGATGCCAATCCAGGCTCCCCCCGCCGCCCACCGCGACGCGCACCAGATCCTGGCCATAGTCCGCGTCGAACTCCGGCTCCCGTCCGGTGAACTCATAGCTGCATTCCGGGCATGCCCGCGTCGACTGCGGCAGGGAGGCCCCGCAATCGGGACAGTCCTTGAGCTTGCTCTCCCAAAACCCCGGCTCGCTCTTTTCTCCGCCATCGATGGCGGGCGGACAATCAAGCGAGCGATGGCGCGTGACCGCCGCGGCGTAGTCGAAAATGATGCAGTCCCGTTTGTCGACGTCGGGGTAATCCTCTTTCGACGCCACGCGCAGTCCGCGGCCCACGATTTGGACGAAGGTGGAGCGGTGGGCGCACGGTCTGAGGATGACCACCGCGCCCACGCGCGCGCAGTCGAACCCTTCCCCCAAGGCGAGCGGATTGAGCAGAACGGGAAACTCGCCGCGGTCATAGGCCGCTAACGTCTCGTCCCGATCCGACGGCCGCATACGGGAATGGTAAACGCGCGCGTCAACGCCCTCAGCCGCATAGGCGTCGGCGAGATCCTGCGCGTGCTGAATGGTCGTGCAGAACCCGACGAGATTTTGGCCGTCGCGGTCCTCGGCGTCCAAAAACCGCTCCTTGGTCTGACGGACGACGGCGAGATTGATTTCGTCGGTGTTGAGCAGCCGCGCAGCATCGCCGGCCGAGTACTCCCCGCCGACGGTTTTCAGTTGCGCCACCCCGCGGCTGATGAGGCCCTGCAGCGCCTCAGCCGGCACCAAAAAACGGTAGGGCGTGAGAAACC
This sequence comes from uncultured Caulobacterales bacterium, assembly GCA_964483375.1. Taxonomy (GTDB): domain Bacteria; phylum Pseudomonadota; class Alphaproteobacteria; order Caulobacterales; family Maricaulaceae; genus JAUIEH01. The sequence goes on along the minus strand of CAZABJ010000025.1, from coordinate 17,015 downwards.
GCTCCTGGATCAGCCGTTCGATGGAGGGCCCGAAAATGACGCTGTCGAGCGGGGAGAGCGCGCGACCGTCCGAGCGGGCGAGCGTAGCGGAAAGCCCGACCACCGGCGCCTTTTTCGGCAATGTCTCAACGATGCGCTCATATTCGTCCGACCCAAGCCTATGGGCTTCGTCGATAAGAACGCCGGCCCATTTGCGCGCCGAAATCCGCGCCAGGCGCTCCGGCTTGGCGGCGCTTTGGCGCATGGCCATGACCACGTCGCCGTCCCAATCGTCCTTTCCTCCGCCGACCTGGCTGTGGGTGATCCCGAGCCACTTGCCGATCTTCGGTCCGTTTTGCTGCGCAAGCGCGCCTCGATCCTGAAGGATGAGGACGGGGGCTTTGCGCATTTCCCGCAATCGCTGAACAAGGCCCGCCATCACGGCGGTCTTCCCGCCGCCCGTCGGCAGGACGATGCCCGGCCGCTTGCCCTCGGCGACCGCGGACATGGCGCCCATCACCAGCTCTTCTTGATAGGGCCTCAGCGTGAAGGCCCGCGCCGGCGCGGGCGCGACAGCGGTAAAGCTCTCGTCGACGTCCCCGGCCTTCCGCCCGGTCGCCTCCGTTTGACCGATCATGCGCGCAAAATCCCCTGTCGCCGCCGCCTCTGCGGCGCACCACGCAACACGACCTGATTGGTCGTCGCGCGCAAGGGTGTGGGCGCGGTCTCAGACGTTCAAAACCGAGCCTTCCCCAGCTGAGCGCACGATCAGATGTAGGCGATCGGCGGACCTTGGAAATTCGCCAGGTTCGGCAAGGCGACGGACAGCTCAGAGCTGTTCAACCCGAACCATCGGCCCAGCGGCTCAGCGAACTGTTCTACGCTGTAGCCCGGCACCAAACGGCCCTGACCGATATCCCAATCGTGATCAAAATCCGCTGGCGGAGGAAATCCGTAGATCCGCCGGCCTTGGACCGCGCCGCCCACGACGAAGTGGTGAGCGCCCCAGCCATGGTCGGTGCCGTCGCCATTGATGGAGAGCGTGCGGCCGAAATCCGACGCGGTGATCAGCGTTACGTCGTTCTCGACCCCGAGCTCGACCATGGCTTGTTGAAACGCGCTTATGCCGCCGTCCAATCTCGCCTGCAGCGAGGGAAGCGACTGGGCTTGCCCCGAATGCGTATCGTATCCGCCCATGGAGGCGAAAAACACTTGCCGACGCGTCGTCAGTCTGTCGCGGATGGAAATGGCGCTGGCGATGGAGTTCAGCTGGCGGCCGAAATCATTGTTGGGGAACGTCGTGGAGAGCGCGCGCGCGCTCGCCAAGGCCTCGCGATAGAGCGCGTTGGAGTCAAAGGAGCGGCCATGCGCCGTCGCCAAATCCTGGCCGATAATGTCCGACCCGCGATAGCCCGCTGAGCGGAAATGGGCTTCCAACAGCCGAATGGCTTCGTCTTGGTCGGCGAACTCGAGGGGCCCGAAGCCCAGCAGGCGCAAGATTTCGATCTGTTCAGGACCGTTGGCGGCGAGCGCATAGGGGCGCGTTTCCTCGCCGGTCAAAAACAGACTGTTGCCTTTCGTGGTCATGGTCGTGAAGTCGCGCGTGGCGTTCGCGCCGGAAAGCACCGCAGCGTCGGCGAACCGTCCGCCCCAGCCGAATTGGGCTCCCTCCGGCGCGCTCGCCATCCATGTCGACTGCTGGTCGTTGTGGGAGAACAGCCGCCGCGGCGTCGGCACGGTGTCGGCTTCGATCTGCGCACGGGTCGCCGGTTCGATCAGCGGGCCGACATTGGCCACAACCGCAGCCTGGCCTTGCTCAAAAAGCGCGTGAAGGCCCGGCATGTCGGGCGGCAAGGCGAAGCTCCGGCCGCCGAACTCCCCGCCATTGATGGGCGTGAGCGGCAACAAATTGGCTCGACTTCGCGCGCCGCCATACTGGTCCAACAGCGCGGCGCGGATTTCCGCATAGCGCTGATGGGAGACGGTATCGTAGGGAATAAGGGTGTCGTGGCAGTCCATGCCGCCGAACAAAAAGACGCAGACCAGCGCCTTGTAGCCCTGAACGTCAGCGGCGTTGGCGACGAAGCCTGACAGCGCGGCGGACGTCGTTCCCAGACCCGCGGCGGCCATGGCGTTGGCGCCGGCTCCGAGAAGAAAAGTGCGGCGAGTGGCGTTCATCGGAGTTGGTCTCCTAAGCGCGCGGCGGAGGCGCGAACCGAAAATCGCGGGGTGAACGGGGTCCTGAGGCGAGCCTGGGCGGAGCGCCTCACCGCTGCACCAAATAATCGGGCGACGTCATCACCATCTGGATGGCGACACCAACCCGGAAACGCATCGTTTCCTCGGTGTCTGTCGGGATGACAGCGAGCGTTTCGGCGATGTCCGTGCGCAAGGCGTCCGACATCTCCCCATAGGTCAGCAGAAGATCCAGCCGGTCGATCAACGCATCGGCGTCGGCGGCGAGCAGGAGCTCGTCCTCGTAGCCTGCGATGAAACTGGTCGTTTGCCGCGACGCGTCGAGCGAAATGCCGAGGTCGGAAAACAACCGCTCAAGACCGGAATAGTCGCCGCCCGCCGCGTTGTTGAAGATGAAGTAGCTGATTGCGTTGGCGTAGCCGACCACGGAACCCGCATCGACGATTTGCAGCTCCGGCACCGTCATGCCCTGCGCCCCCGAAAGCGTGCCTGGGGCCACATAGCCGGGACGATAAAAGTTGAAGACCGAAGGCGCGCGGTAGGGATGCTGGGCGAAGGCGTCCGGCGGGCTCGTGTCCCAGAGCGGGAACGTCACTTCCGGCGTCACCGTTCCGACATTGAAGGCGCGGGCCCAATTCAAGAACCGGATGACCGGCTCGCGCGGTTTTCCGAAATCATCGTCATCTCGAGCCGTCGCGTCTCGAGCCTCCGGATCGAATAAGACCGCAGCCGCGGTTGCGGCCAAGTCGCCGCGCCGCCCTTCTCCGATCACCACGCCGTCCGGCATCGTATAGCGTCCCGACGCGAAGGCGTTTGCGACGCGCTCCACATAAGCCGGCTCGGGATTGCTTGTGACCAGACGCTGGATGAGCTGACGCGCGATGAAAGGCGGCACGTTGGGATGCTCGAAAATATGGTCGAGCGCCATGGTGATGCTGGCTTCCGTCCCGGTTCCGGGGGGAATGCGGGTTCCCAAAAAGACCTTCTCTTCGGGCGAGTGGCGGTTTTCGAACACCAACATCGGCGACGTCCAGAGGTCGCGGTCGCCACGGTTTTCGACGTCGAGACCGGTGAACACGCGCGCCAGACCGGTGACGTCGGCGTTGTCATAGGTCTCGATCGCCTCGTCCATGGCGTTGAGCATGGGCGTGCCGTCGGGATTGAGTTCGACCGTTCCGATCGTGAAAAGCTGCAATAATTCTCGCGCGTAGTTCTCGTCTGGCATCCGCCCCGTATCCGGATTGGCCCGCCGGTTTCCCATATAGGTCAAGTAATGACCCATAAGCGGCGCGTAGGTGACGTCTTCAAGCAAGTCTCGATAGTTTCCCAGCGCGTGCCGAATAAGAATATCTTGGTAATAGGCCATACCGCGATAGTGTTCGGAGACCACGACGCTATTGGCGTCTGAGACGACTAAGATCTGCGACAGCGCGAACGCCATGCGTTGTCGGAGCTGGTCCTCGCCATCAACGGCGCTGCGCCAAAAGCCGAATGACGGCAGATTCTGTGCGATGTAGATGTGATCTATGCCGGGCGTCGTGGCGAGATAGTTGTCGACCACCGGCAATCGATAACTCGGCGGGGCTGCGATCTGCGCCTGAAGCCACGCTGAAACCGAGGTGCCGGGCAGCGCGTCCAAGTCCTCCTGGGTCGGCCCAAACGTCGCCTGGGTCAGAAAATGCGCCGTTTCTCGAATGGTCTCGAACGGCCCCAACGAGTCCGTGCCGGGCGGAGGCGCTGGCGGCGGAGGGGGCGGCGGCGGCGGCGAGGTTGGCGGAGGCGGCGGAACGGCTTGGACGCCGTCGGGTTCGTCCCCGCCGCCTCCGCCGCAGGCCGCGCCCAGCATGGCGACGCTCAGCGCCGCGCCTTTCAAAACCGCACGCCAGGCCGCCGGGCCGTCGGCCCGGTTCTCATTCACTTTGGAAGTCATCCCAGCTCCCCTCGTCCCTATTCCGACGATGACGAGCCCCCTTCGACGCAAGCCGTTAAGCCAGTGCGCCGTACTCAGTCAACGCAAAGCCGTCCGCGCTGCGGCCAACGCGGATCGCTATCGGCTTGAACGGCGCGGGCGTCTCGCCCCGTCGGCCTTGCCTGGGGATTCCGCGCCGGTGCGGGGCGCCCTTATGACCGGCGCGGCGCGGCGATATGGATGGGATGGCCAAGGGCGGCGAGCGCGCTTTCTGCGAACGCTTCGGTCAATGTGGGATGGACGTGGATGGCGCCGGCGACGTCCTCAAGCCGCGCGCCCATCTCAACGGCGAGCGCGAACTCTCCCGACAATTCCGAGACATGCGCGCCCACCGCGTGGATGCCCAGAATAACGTGATCGCTCGCACGCGCGGTGACCCGTACGAACCCCCCGTCGCCACCGGCTCCCATTGACAGCGCACGTCCCGAGGCGGCGAGCGGAAATTTTCCCGTGACCACCTCTTCGCCTTTGTCCCGCGCCTCTTGCGGGGTGAGGCCCACCCCGACGATTTCAGGCTCGGTGAAACAGACCGCCGCGATGGAGGCGTGGTCGAACACGCGCCGATGTCCTGCGATGATCTCCGCGACCATCTCGCCTTGCGCGGAGGCCTTATGCGCGAGCATGGGCTCGCCCACCAAATCGCCGACCGCCCAGACATTGCGCATGGCCGTCGCGCAGCGCTCGTCCACTTTGACGAAAGGCCCGTCCATATCGACGGCCATGTTCTCCAGGCCCCAACCTTCGGTCGCGGGCTTGCGGCCGACCGCGACCAGTATTTTGTCGGCTTGGACTTCTTTGGCCTCGCCCGAAGCGGTCTCATAGGCGAGCCAGGTCGCGCCGTCTTTCTGCGTCGCCCCGCGCGCGCGGCAGGAAAGCTCCACCGTGACGCCGTGCTTTTTGAGCCATTGCAGAACCGGACGGGTCAATTCGGCGTCATAGAGAGGCAGGATGTGGTCAAGCGCCTCCACCACGGTCACATTCACGCCGAGTTTGGCGAAGGCTATGCCGAGCTCCAGTCCGATATACCCCGCGCCCACCACGGCGAGGTTCTCAGGAAGCGTATGAAGCGAAAGCGCGTCGCGGGACGAGATGACGGTCTCGCCGTCAAACGGCATGAATGGCAGCTCGGTCTCGGTGGAGCCGGCGGCGAGGATCACATGCTCAGCGGTGATGCGCAGAGGAGCTTCGTTTTGGCGTTCGACGACGCAGGTTTTGGCGTCTTCAAACCGCGCCCATCCCGACACCCCCTCGACGCCGGCGGCCTTTAAGAGCCCCGCCACCCCGCCGGACAGCTTGTCCACGACGCCGTCCTTCCACCGCACCACCCCGCTCATATCGAGCGAAGGCGCCGCGGACAGGCTGATCCCCATGTCCCCGCCCTTCGCCGCTAAGGCTTTGGTCTCTTCAAACCGCGTGGCGGCATGGATCAGCGCCTTGGAAGGAATGCAGCCCCGGATGAGACACGTGCCGCCTAAGCGGTCGGCCTCCACCAAAACCACATCAAGGCCCAATTGCCCCGCGCGAATGGCGGCGGGGTATCCTCCGGTTCCGCCGCCTATGACGAGGACTTGGGCTTGACGATGCTCCGTCATGGGTCGGGCTCCTAGACGCTGTGCTCTCAACGCGGCCTTCATTTGGCGCGCTTCAAAGAGAAGAAAGGCCGACGAGCGCGGCTTGTGAAGCCCGCAAAGCGCAACTTTTTCGTTCTCGGCCCGCCGCGGGGATATCACGAGCTCGCCCTACTCGCGTCACAGCGCTCTGTGAACCATACTCCCGCAGCGCTGCGGGGTGCGCGAAACGCGAGGGGGAGTGAGTATGCGGACGCTTGTCGCATTGTTGTGGGCCTTGGCGCTGCCGGCGATCTCCATGGCGGTGGCGCTTTTGCCAGGCATGTCCACTGTTATGGCCGGCGAAGCGACCGTCACTGACGTGCTCTCCTTCCACACAGGCTGTTTGTTGAGCCTGAAGGGCTCTGATCCCGTTTCCTGCGCCGCGCTTGAACAGTTCACTTGGCTTGGCGCGGCGTCGATCGCCACGGCGGTGATCGGGGTGGTTCTCATCCTCGGCGTGAACGTGGTGGCGTTTCTCACCGGGTGGAACCGCACCTTGCTGGCCCTCACCTTCCCGCCGGTGGCGCTGTTTACGCTTTTCGCCACGGGGATTCTGGCGTTTTCGCAGATCGGATTGCTCGCCGCGGCGTCCTGGCTCGCTCAAGCGTTCTGGTTTGAGCAAGTCATCATCTACATCCCTATCCTGTTGGTCATCGCAGCGGTCGGGGCGGGGTTCGCGGTGCTCCGCAACGCGTTTCGGTTTTTTCATGGCATGGAGACCCGGATCATCGGCCGAGCGGCGGCGGAGGAGGAAGCGCCCGCGCTGCATGGCTTCATCCAGGACGTCGCCAAGACACTGAAGACCCGGGTTCCGGACAATGTCGTTCTCGGCTTGGACCCGACCTTTTTCGCCACCAGCGCGCCGGTTCATACGCCGTTTCGCGACGAGCCCCTGCGCGGGGAGACGATGTTTCTGTCCCTTCCCTTGATGCGCAATCTGACAGCTGACGAGCTGCGCAGCATCGTGGGTCACGAACTGGCCCATTTCTCGGGCGGAGATACGATCTACTCCAAGCGTTTCGCACCGGTCTATCGCGGGCTGATCGCCAGCGCCGAGGCCCTGCGCGGCGACGGCAAGAACCCGAACATCCTCGCCTACCCCGCCCGCATGATCCTGCGGCATGTGTTGAGCGCGTTCGAGCTCGCCGAAAAGGCGATCTCCCGCAGGCGCGAGCACCGCGCCGACAAAGCGGGGGCCAAGACCGGCAGCCCCGACGGCCTTGCGACGTCGTTGATGCGCCTATCCGTGCTCGGTTACGTCTGGAACATCGAGTACCAAAACATGATCAACCGCATCGCGGCGGGTCGGTTTTCGCGCAACCTGTCGCGGAACTTCGTCGAGCGCGCGAAATACGACCTCAATCACGACCAGCTCGAAGGCTTTATGGCCGACGCCCTGAAAGCCCAAGTGGCCCACCCCACCGACACCCATCCGGTGACCGAGGTCCGGCTTAAGGAGATCGGCGTCGACCCCGCTGAGGTGCTCAATCGGCTCGACACTGAGGAGATGTTCCGGAATCAAGAATTGCCGGAAATCGGCGGCGGGGACCTCGAGAAAATCGAAGAGGACATCTCCCACGCCTATCAGTCCATCGTGGCGCATCACATTCATGTCGACCAAAGCGCCGGCCAACAACAGTTCAACGCCTACTCAAACCTGGTCAACGCCTTCCTCGCGACCATGGTTTGGGCGGATGGGCATCTCCAAGATGCCGAAATCGAGGGAGCGGAAGCCGCCGCCCGGGGGTATGAGCCGAAATTCGACTCCGCCGACTTCCGGGAACGGTGCCGCCACCCTGAAGACCTGCCCACGCTTGATGACTTGATTGAGTTCGGCAACGCCATCTTGAACACCGGCGGAGCCCAGCGCCTCATCGGCGTGCTCGAGACAGTGGCGGCCGCCGACGGTCAGGTCGCCGACGCCGAGGGCGCCATCATCGCGCGGCTCAAGGCGGAGCTCACCGGCGGGTCGGACCAGGCGGAAGGCTAGGGCCAAAGCGAAGCGGGCGGCGCAGCGCGGCGCCCTAGTGTTCTTGCCCGGTTCGGCTGACGCCAAAGGCTGCGAAAAACGCCTGAGCGAGCGGGGCGTCCTGCACCCGCGCGTCGTTGAGCGGGTTGCCGCAATATAGGCCTTCGCTATTGGCGATCGCTTATAAAAACAACGTCGCGGGCTGTTCGATGAGCGTTTTGACCCGCTGGACCAGTTGCGCGGCGTCCCAGCCGTCGACGATGCGGTGGTCGAAGCTGGAAGACAGGTTCATGAACAGGCGCGGCACCACCCGGCCGGCGTCGTCAAAGGCGGGCCGCTCCATCATTTTGTTGACCCCGATGATGGCGGTCTCGGGATAGTTGATGATGGGCGTGGTCACGATGCCCCCCACCGCGCCGAGCGAGGTGATGGTGATGGTGGAGCCGGACAGTTCGTCCCGGCTGGCGGTCCCGTCCCGCGCCGCCGTCGCCAACCGGGCGATTTCTGCGGCCATGGTCCAGACATCCATGGTCTCGGCATGGCGGAGAACCGGCACCATCAGCCCATTGGGGGTGGCCGTGGCGACGCCCAAATGCACGCCGTCATACTGGGTCAGCACGCCGCTTTCCCGGTCATAGTGGGCGTTGGCGTGAGGAAAGTCCGGCAGCGCCTTCACCAAAGCGGCGCACAAGAACGGCAGGAAGGTCAGCTTCGGCTGGTCCTCGCGCTTTGAGGCGTTGAGCTGTTTGCGCAGCCCCTCGACAGCGGTGACGTCCAGCTCTTCGACATACGCGATGTGCGGGATTTCGCTGGCCGACCGGGCCATGTTCTCCGCGATTTTGCGGCGCAGGCCGATGACTTTGACCTCTTGCACGCCGGTGCGCGGGGCGGAGGCCGGACCACCGACGGGGGCGCGCGCGACCAGGCGCCCGCCAGAGGCGAGGAAATCATCCAGATCTTGATGCGTGATGCGCCCCGCAGGCCCTGTGCCGGGAACCGCGGCGAGGTCGACGCCGGCTTCCAGCGCGCGTTTGCGCACCGCTGGGCTCGCCAATGCGCGGCCGTCGCGCAGCGCAGGCGCGGCGGCGGCTGGGATGACCGCGGGAGGGCTCGACGCGGGACGGGACGCTCCGTTGGACGAGACCGGCGGCGAGGCGACGGGAGCGGTCTCGGCGACGACCGGCTCGGTTTTGGGCGCAGGCTCGGAGGCGGCTGGTTTCTGGGGCGCCGGGGCTTCGCCGTCGGTCTTGATGATGATGATTTCAGTGCCGACGGGCAGCGTGTCGCCGGGCTCTCCGATCAGGCTTTCCACCACGCCGTCGACCGGGGACGGCAGCTCGACGGTGGCCTTATCCGTCATCACGTCGCACAGCGGCTGGTCTTCTTTCACCGTGTCGCCGGCTTTGACGTACCACTGAACGATTTCAGCCTCGACCACGCCTTCGCCCACATCGGGCAGCTTGAAGCGATACTCGCCCATAGCCTCAGCCCTCCATCACGCTGGTGAGCGCGCGCGCGACGCGCTCCTGTCCGGGGAAATAGGCCCACTCATGGGCGTGGGGGTATGGCGTGTCCCAGCCGGTGACCCGAAGGACCGGCGCCTCTAAAGCGTAGAAGCACTCTTCTTGAATTTGCGCGGCCAGTTCGGCGCCGAAACCGGAGGTTCGCGGGGCTTCATGCAGCACCACGCAGCGGCCGGTCTTTTTCACTGAGGTCGTGAGCGTGTCGATGTCGTAGGGTACGAGCGTTTTGAGGTCGATGACCTCGGCGTCGACCCCGGCGCGTTCGGCGGCGGCTTGGGCCACATAGACCATCGTGCCGTATCCGACCACTGTGACGTCCTCGCCTGGGCGCACGATTTCCGCGACGCCCAGGGGCACCACATAGTCTTCGTCCGGCACCACGCCGCGGGGGTGGTTCGCCCAGCTTTGCGCGGGCTTGTGCGGATCCCCGTCAAAGGGCCCGTTGTAAAGCCGCTTGGGCTCGAAAAAGATGATGGGGTCGTCCTGCGCCATCGCCGCGCGCAGCATGCCTTTGGCGTCATAGGGATTGCAGGGCATCGCCACCTTCACCCCGGGAATGTGGGTGAAGAAGGCTTCGGGGCTCATGGAGTGGGTCTGCCCGCCGTAAATGCCCCCGCCGCATGGCGTGCGAATGACCACCGGCGCGGTGTACTGGCCCACGGAGCGGTAGCGGATCCGCGAAAGCTCCGAGACCACCTGGTCGAAACCGGGAAAAATGTAATCGGCGAACTGGATTTCGGCGATGGGCCGCATGCCGTTCACCGCCATGCCCATGGCCATGGCGATGATGGCCGCCTCGTTGATGGGCGCGTCGAACACCCGTTCTTTGCCGTATTTTTCCTGAAGCCCGGCGGTGACGCGGAAGACGCCGCCGAAATATCCGACGTCTTCGCCGAACACGACCACATTGGGGTCTTTGGCCAAACTTGCGTCGATGGCGCTGTTAAGCGCCTGGATCATGGACACGCCGGCCATGGCTAGACCCCTAAATCTTGGCGTTGGCGACGAATGTGCCAGGGCTGCTCTGCGTAGACGTCGTCGAAGATCGTGTGCGTGGGCGAGAGCGGGCCTTCCTCCAGAGTGCCGTGCCCGACGGCCTCCTTCCAGGCCGCCGCCACGCGCTCGCGGCAGTTTTCGGTCCAGGCGGCGTGTTCGTCCTCGCTCCAGGCCTCAAGACCGATGAGATGCAGCTTCAACCGCTCCAACGGGTCGCCCAAGGGCCACGACTTCCATTCGTCCGCCGGACGATAACGGGCGGGATCATCGGAGGTGGAATGGGCTTCGGCGCGATAGGTGAACATCTCCACCAGCGTCGGCCCGGCGCCGGTCCGCGCGCGCTCCGCCGCCCATTTGGTCACCGCATAGACGGCCAGAAAGTCGTTGCCGTCCACGCGCACGCCCGGAATTCCATAACCGACGCCTTTGGATGCGAAGGTCGCCCGCTCCCCGCCCGAAAGCCCCTGATACATGGAGATGGCCCACTGATTGTTGACCACGTTCAGGACCACCGGCGGCTGGTACACCGACGCGAGGGTCAGCGCGGAGTGGAAATCGCCCTCCGCGCTTGAGCCTTCGCCGATCCAACTCACCGCGATTTGGCTCGAGTTCTTGTAGGCTGACGCCATCGCCCAACCGACGGCTTGGGGGAACTGGGTGCAGAGATTGCCCGAAATCGAGAACCAGTGATGGTCCTTTGAGGCGTAGTGCACCGGAAGCTGCCGCCCCATCAAATTGTCGCGGCTGTTGGAAATGCAGTGGCACATCATGTCCACCACGTCGCGGCCGCGGGAAATCAGCGCGCCCTGCTGGCGGTAAGACGGGAACAGCATGTCATCGTCGTTCAGCGCCATCACAGCGGCGACGGCGGTGGCCTCCTCGCCCAAGGACTTCATGTAGAAGGACAAGCGCTTGGTGCGCTGCATCTTCAGCATGCGGTCGTCATACTCGCGGGTGAAGACCATGGTCTTGAGGCCGTCGACCAGGGCGTCGGCGGGAAGGCCGGGATCCCACGGGCCGACCGCTTGGTGGTTATGGTCGAGAACCCGGACGAGCCCATAGGCGAGATCGCGAGCCTCGGCGGCTTCGACGCGCGGATCCGGCCTGGGCGTCTCGCCCGCGCGCGGGATCTCAAGCTTCGAGAAATCCGGCGCATCGCCAGGACGGGTTTTGGGCGCGGGCACATGGAGCGCGGTTTGCTCGGTCATGGGCGCTCGTCTCCTCCGGTGCGACGGCTCGCTCTATCAAGGCGAATTCTTGCGTCAATCATCGGCCAAATGTTTGACATGTTCCCATCACAGACGCAATTTCGAGCGGGGCCTTTCAAGCGAATGCAAGATTACGGACAGGGTTTGCCTCGCAGCTGCAAAATTTTACTTCGCGCCCGCAGCATGTGAGGCGCGTCGGACCAATCTTCGACGCGTCGGCGTTTTTACGCAAAATGTTTGTCATTAGAGAGCGACGAGCGCATGCTGAGAGGCAAGAATAACGCAGTGACATCGTCTGGGAGGGCGATCCGTGTCTCATGACCTCGACGCGATAGACGCCAAAATTCTTGATTTGATTCAGCATGACGCCGGACTGTCGGTGGCGGAGATCGCCGAGCAGGTCGGGCTGTCCTCTTCGCCATGCTGGCGGCGCATCAAGCGCATGGAGGAGCAAAAGATCATCGACAAGCGGGTCACGCTGCTCGACCCGGCGAAGGTTGGTCTGGAGTTTGAGGTCTACGCCTCAGTCAAGCTGGTCAAACCGACCCGCGAAAACCTCGCCCAATTCGAGGCCGCGGTGATGCATATGAAGGAGGTGGTTCAATGCGCCACCGTCGCCGGCGCGGTCGACTATGTGCTGCGCATCGTCACCGCGGACATGCACGCCTATGACACGTTTCTGCGGGACAACGTCCTGACGCTGGACCTGGTTTCCGACGTTCAGTCGCAAATCGTCGTCCGCAGCGTCAAATCCACCACCGCCCTGCCCCTGAGCTTAGTGAACGCCGCGCTGAGGCAAGCCGCGGAGTGAGGCGCCGGAGCGCGGTGAACGCCGCGCCCCAGACCTTTGCGTCGCTTGGGCGCGTTAGTTCACCAACTCCAGCGCCACTGCGGTGGCTTCTCCGCCGCCGATGCAGAGCGAGGCCACGCCTTTGGTCGCGCCGCGCGCCTCCATCGCCGACACCAAGGTCGCCATGATGCGCGCGCCCGACGCGCCGATGGGATGGCCCAGCGCGCAGGCGCCGCCGTTCACGTTCACCACGTCATGGCTGACGCCGAGATCGCGCATGGCGATCAGCGGAACCACCGCGAAGGCTTCATTGATTTCGAAAAGATCCACGTCGCTTGCGGACCAGCCGGCCTTTTCCAGGACCTTTTGCATCGCAGGGACCGGCGCGGTGGTGAAATAGGCCGGCTCATGGGCGTGCGCCGCCGTCGCCACGATGCGCGCCTTCGGCGTCAATCCCCGGCGCTCGGCCTCGGATGCGCGCATGAGCACCATGGCCGCCGCGCCGTCCGAAATCGCCGAGGCGTTGGCCGCGGTGACGGTGCCGCCCTTGGAGAAGGCCGGTTTGAGATGCGGGATTTTGTCGGGGCGGGCCTTTTTGGGCAGCTCGTCCTGACTGATGGTCTCCACGCCCGCGCGCGTTTTGACGTCGACGCCGACGATTTCGGCGTCGAACGCGCCGCTTTCAGCGGCTTTTTGAGCCCGCGCCAGGGTTTCAAGCGCGTAGGCGTCCTGGGTTTCGCGGGTGAACTGGTATTCCTCCGCCACACGGTCTGCGAAGGAGCCCATCGGCCCGCCCTCATAGGCGTCTTCAAGCCCGTCCGCCGCCATGTGGTCGAGCAGAGCGTCATGGCCGTATTTCACGCCCGTGCGATGCCGCGCGAGAAGGTGCGGCGCGTTGGTCATGGATTCCATGCCGCCGGCGACGACCACATCGGCCTCTCCCGACAAGATCGCCGAGCGGCCCATAATCGCCGCCTGCATGCCCGAACCGCACATCTTGTTCAGCGTGGTCGCTTCAACCGACTTGGGGAGGCCGGCTTTGACGCCGGCTTGGCGCGCCGGGGCTTGGCCTTGGCCGGCCGGCAGCACGTTGCCCATATAGATGTGATCGACGTCCTCGCCCGATACGCCGGCGCGCTCAACCGCGGCTTTCACCGCGATTGCGCCGAGTTCGTTGGCGCTTAGCCCGGCGAGGTCTCCCATCAAACCGCCCATGGGGGTGCGGGCGAAACCGACGATGACGATGGGGTCGTTATCTTGAGTGCTCATGGCGTCGCGTTCTCCGTTCTCTTGCGCTAAGCCGACGCCGTAATGAGAGCGCTCCGGGCGGCCAGGTCAAGATTGATCGCGAAGCTATCGACCGTCCCGCGCTTTCGGGACTGGGCGGAGGCCGTCGCACTCGCCGCATTGGCCGGCGGCGTCGTGGGATTGCTTGGGTTTTCAGCCGGTTTCTTGACCTGGTCGCCCAGCGGGGACTGGACCGGGATCGCCCGAACCGGAGCCATCGCGCTCATCCTCCCCGCGCTCGGCGAAGAGCTGTTGTTTCGCGGCGCGCTGTTGCCCTCGACGGGGTCAAGTCGAACGCAATGGACTTGGGCGGCGGCGTCGCTGGGGGCTTTCGTCGCCTGGCATCCATTGGCCGCCGCATTGTGGCTGCCGGCAGCGCAGCCCTTGTTTTTCTCGCCCAGCTTTCTGCTTGCCGCAGCCACCCTGGGCGCGGCCTGCACCCTCTCCGTGGCGCGCTCCGGATCGATTTGGCCGGCCGTCGCCATGCATTGGACGGCGGTCGTGGCCTGGAAAGCGGTGTTTGGCGGGCCCGCGCTTATCGGTTGAGGCCATGGCCTCAACATGAACGGCGCACAACACGGCGCTCAAGCCAGGCTCATAGACGCTCCCTCACTGTCCATTCAAAGTGGTCGCCAAAACGCGACCGCGCCTCTGGATGGGACGCCAATCATGAAACGCATGCTCGCCGCCTCCGCCTCCGCTCTCGCCTTGGTCGCGGCTTACGCTGCGCCGGCTTATGCGGGCTTGTTCGACAGGATTGTCCGAGACGTGGAAGACACCGCGAGCACGGTCGGCGAAGCAGTGGAGAACACCGTCGAGGACGTGGCGGACGTCGTCGATGATCTCACCGGCGCCCCGGAGCCCGGGCCGATTGAGATTAGCCCCATTCGCGGCGGACCCTATGAGCCGATCGAACCCATTCGTCCGCCCGGCCCGCCCGGGTTCGGTCCCGGCCATGCCGGCGATCCGATCGATCAAACCGAAGCCAATATCGAGTGGATGCAGAGCCAATGCCCCACCCGAGGCCAAAGCGACTCCATCTACGGCTCCGTCGGCCTCTCGCCCGGCCAGCGGCTCTTGCTCGCCTTTTGCCGCGTCGCGACGGATTCCATGGGCGACGTCGTGGATGTCGCCCAAGTCGCGAACAATGCCGGGGCCGCCATGCTCGCCGAAATCGCCAGCGATTTAGACGCTCTGTTTTCCGGCGACCGCGAACGCCAGCAGGCGTTGGTCGACCGCTGGTCTGAGCGCTTTGACCGCGTAGAACCGCTCATCGCTTTGATCGTCGAGGAACACTTTTCAAACACCCAAGACGGCGCCGACCTCATCGACGCCATTCAAACCGGCGACCTACGGCGGGTGACCCAGTTGGCTTGGAGAAACGAAAAGACATACCGCGCCCTTCGCGCCGCTCAGATCGCGGGCTTTGAAACGATGACCATCGGCGTTGGGCTGGACGCCTCGCTCGTCGCCGGCGCATTGGGCGAACTCGGCGTCGCGCTCGACATCGACGAAGTTCTTGAAGGCCGCGTCGGCGCTTCGACCTATTACGTCACAGCCGGCGGCACGTTCGGCGCGTCCGTCGCAGCGGGCGGCGCAATCGGCGTCGGCGCGTGGACGGCCGAAGCCCCTGATATCGGCGGTCCGTCTTGGGGCGGCATGGCGGCGGTGGAATCCGGCGTCAGCATCGGCGGCGGGGTCTGGTTCGATCAGGACGAAACCGCCAATGAGGGCGCCGGAAATTTCATCGGCCTGTCCGTCGGCGGGGGCATTGGTTTGGGCCTTGAGGTCGGCGAACTGGCCCGCACCGCAACCGCGGTTGGAAGCTTTGAGGAGCTGACCACCCCGTCGACACTGCTCGCCCGGCTGTACGACGCAGCGCGGATGTAAGCGCCGAACGAAAAGGGGCGGTCCCGGACCGCCCCTTTTTTTTTGCCTCAGTCTATGTCACCCCAGCTAATTCACGGTCGCGCCTGCGGGCGCGCCGCCTGAGGCGGCGACGCCATTGAGCGTTATCTCGCCATCCACGCCGTCTCCGATAGCGGACACGCTCACCGTTGCGCCGTCAGAGACTTCGCCCTCCAGGATCAACCGCGCGAGCGGATCTTGGATTTGCTTTTGAATGACGCGCTTGAGCGGCCGCGCGCCATAGGCGGGATCGTAGCCCTTGGCCGCCAAGACGCGCTTGGCTTTCTCGTCCAGTTTCAGGGTGATGCGGCGATCGGTGAGCAACTGCGCCACCCGGGCGACCTGAATGTCGATGATGTGATCCATGGCGTCAGGCCGCAGGCGGTTGAACAGCACCATTTCATCAACGCGGTTCAGGAACTCGGGCCGGAAATGGGCGCGCACCTCGTCCATAACGCCTTCGCGGATCTCCACATCCGACATGGCCGGCGCCTCGGCGTCGTCTCGGAAGCCGACCCTTGGTCGGGGGTCAGCCAAGAAGCGCGAGCCCAGGTTCGACGTCATGATGATGAGCGTGTTCCGGAAATCGACCGTCCGGCCCTGACCATCGGTCAGCCGGCCTTCGTCCAAGACCTGAAGCAGCGTGTTGAACACGTCAGGGTGGGCTTTCTCCACCTCATCGAACAACACGACTTGATAGGGCCGACGGCGCACGGCTTCGGTCAACGCGCCGCCTTCTTCATAGCCCACATAGCCCGGCGGCGCGCCGATCATGCGCGAAACCGAGTGCTTCTCCATATATTCGGACATATCCAGGCGCGTCACCGAAGCGTCGTCGTCGAACAAAAATCCGGCGATGGCCTTCGTCAGCTCGGTCTTGCCGACGCCTGTGGGGCCTAAGAACAAGAACGAGCCGATGGGGCGGGCGGGGTCTTTCAACCCGGCCCGCGCACGGCGCACCGCGTCGGACACCGCCGCAACCGCCTCGTCTTGGCCGACCACGCGCGCTGCGAGGTGCTCCTCCATCGAGAGCAGCTTCTCACGCTCGCCCTGCATCATTTTTTCCACCGGCACGCCGGTCCAGCGTGAAACCACGACCGCGATCTGCTCGGGGTCGACGACCTCTTGGACGATAGCCCCGTCTTCGCCGCCGGCATCGGCTTCCGCAACCCGGCGCTCCAACTCTGGAATCTTGCCGTATTTGATCTCCGAGGCTTTTTCCAAATCGCCGCGGCGCTCGGCGTCCTCGAGCTGGATGCGCAGCTGGTCGAGCTGCTCTTTGACCTTCGTCGCTGAGGCGAGCTTGTCTTTCTCCGCCGTCCACGCCGCCGTCAGCGCGCCGCTACGATCCTCCAGCTCGGCGAGTTCGCCCTCCAGCGCGGCCAAACGCGCTTTTGACGCGTCGTCCGGCTCTTTCTTCAGGGCCTCGCGCTCGATGCGCAGCTGCGTGATGCGCCGGTCGACCTCGTCGAGCTCCTCGGGCTTGGAGTCCACCGCCATCCGCACGCGGCTGGCGGCCTCGTCCATAAGATCGATGGCTTTGTCAGGCAGGAAGCGGTCGGTGATGTAGCGGTTCGACA
>CAZABJ010000024.1:0-36642 GCA_964483375.1 uncultured Caulobacterales bacterium | reverse complement strand
CCATGGTCGTGGTCGGCCTCGCCCTCATCGGCGTGGTCGCCATGGTCGTGGTCATGGTCGTCGACATGATCGCCGGGCGCGTGGTCGGGAACGCCGTCGCCGTCATGGTCGTGGGGCTCTTCGATCACCTCTGTGGGGTCTTCCACCACAAGCGCATAGACAATGCGGTCGCCCGTGTTTTCGAAGGTCAATGCAATGGGCTGATACGTGTTGATCTCCAGCGGTCCCTCGACCTCAAACAGCATGATGTGGTCGCCGCCGGGCGAGAGCGCGGCTTCCCCGCCCGCGGGGATTTCGATGGCTTCGACACGCTCCATGCGCATGCGGTCGCCGTCGCGCACATGGGTGTGCAGCTCCACCACGCCGGCCGCCGCGGCTTCCGCGGAGATCAGCCGATCCGCGGCGCCGGCGTTGGCGATGGTCAGGTAAGCGGCGGTGACGTCCCGCCCGCCAAGGGGCGCACGCACCCGGGCTTGGCTGAAGCTCAGTTCGGGATCGCTGGGTCCTCCGCACGCGGTCGGAGCGATCAAAGCGAACGGCGCTACGGCCGCGAACAGCAAACGTTTCATCATCATCTCCTCAGCGCGCGCTAGCCCCCGAAGCTGTACTGCCAGCCCACGGTCGCCGTCCATTCGCCCTGCAATTGCGGGCCGTCTAGGTTTTGGTACACCGGGGCGGAAACCTCCAGCCCGATGCGGTGTCCTCGCCACGTCCCGGCCTGGCCAGCGAAATTGACGCCGAAACCGAGGTCGATGCGATCGCCGCCCTGGAACGCGGGGTTCGCCGTTTGGACCGGTGCGACGATGCGGACGTCGCGTCCCTCGATGTTCCCGCGCGAGCGCGCGTTCGCCCGTGCGGACAAGCTGACGGCGGGCGATACGGCGAAGGACCCCCAAGCGGTCGCCGCTACCTCATCGCCCAAACGGTAGTCCGCGTCATTGTCGTGAATTCGGAGCGCCGCGCTGGCTTGGGCGCCCCAGCCGAAGTCCCCCTGGCGGCCCCGGACGGTGACGCCCAGCAGAGGGTCAAACGTCCCCGACCCCAGCTGCATGGGGTATGGCGCCGTCAAGACGGGCCGGGTGTTCATGGGCGTCAGCACGTCATCGGTCTCATCGATGGATCCGGTCGGCAGTGAGACGCCGATTTGGACGTGCGCGCTGATGTCGTCGCTCTCAACCAAGCCCACCAGCGCAGAAAGCCGGGTATCGCCAAACCCTTGAGAGCGGGTGGTGAACTCTCCCAGCCGGGTCGTCCCTGTCATGCCTTGAAAGGTCACATGGTCCATCGTGCGGTCCAGATAGGTGACCATGCCCATTAGGGTGACCCGATCGCTCGGCGCCCACATGGCGCCGAACATGTGCATGTCCGTCGTCATCGACAGCGGAACGACCCGAAGCGTGGGCGGGGGAGCGTTCACATTGGCGATGGTGGCGACGATGGCTTCTGGGCCGATTTCGTCGGTCCCAATGCGGGAGCCCTCCATCTCCATGCGCATGAAGCGATAGGAGACCATGAACTCGCCGGCGTCATGGATGTGGTCGCCCATCACCCCAATGGGGGCGTGGCCGTCAGCGCGGAGACCGTCATGGTCGCCCGCAGCGGGCGCGGCGAAGAGCGTCGCGGCCGCAAGGCCGGCGCGGGAAATCGTATGCATGCGTGCATCCTCGTGATCGCGAAAAAACGGGCGCGCGCCAAACGCGCGCCGGCGGTCGGATCAACGAGACGGAGGGGCGCGGCTTCCGACAGGCGGGCCGGATGGCGTTTGCGGCGCCGCACTTTCGAGACACGGACGGAAACGCACCCTGTGCGGCGCCGCCAGCCGGTTGACGACGGCGGGCGCGCGCGGCGGCAAGGCGACGGCTTTGCCGAAGAAGCAGGCGGGACACTCGTGATCGGAGTTGAGCGGCGGCCGGCTCGGTTCGGGCGCGTGCTCCGAGGCGGCGGCGAGAATCCGATCGAGATTGCGTTCGATTCGCTCCGGATCGAGCGACAACCGCCCACACCAAGCCGTCGCCGCCTCAACGCCCGCATTCGACGCTGCAGCCGCGACGCCGGTCCAGCTCCCCGACAGGAGCGCCAAGAAGGCGGCGAAGGCCGCGATCCCACGGCGGTATCGATGCAGTCGCTTCATCGGAATTGCTGCTTACGACGGCGATGGCGCGAAGGCACGTGACGCGACGTCGCGGGCGTCATCCGGTCAGGAGCAACGCCGCCGGCGCCCCGACTGCGGCGGCAACGCCGACGAAAACCAATGCGCCGCTCGCCCAAGCCGCCGCGGCGCGCCACAGAGCGAAGCCGTGCGCCTCAGCGTATTGTTCGAGCCAAACGCCAAAGGACCAAAGCGCCGCGCCCGCGCGCAAGACCACCCAGGCGATCATCGCCGCGGCCTCCATGCCCGCAACGGGAGCGTCCGCCGATGACGCGGTCGTCAATGCGTCGCGGCCGAACAGCAGGAGCGCGACCGCCCAGAGCGGCGCGACCCAAAGGCTTGGCGTACACGACCAGGCGATGGCGGCCCTGACCTCACGCGCTTTTCCCTGACCGCGGAACCAGCTTCCCGTCAGCGCGAACAGCCAGCCCCCCGCCCAAAGCCGCAAAACGCCCAACAGGGCGCCGGCGATGATTGCGCCCAGGACCAGAGGGGCCAATGCGTACAGGTCGCCCAACGCCAGAACCTGCGCCAGGTCGACCGCAATCACGGCTCCGCCTAAGGCGCCGATCAGGTAGGTCGCCCGTTCGGTCGGCTGGGCCAGGGCCGCCCGCAGCCCCGCACGTGGCCGCAGCGCCGAGGCGAGGAAGGGGTGCATCGTCCCAGCCGTCTCGCCTTGTTCCGACAACCGCGCCTCCGCTCCCTACTCAGTGGCGAGCGTGGAGCGAAGTTGGGGCGAAGGCAGGGCGAAACGTGGCGAAGCCGTGGCGCGGGCCCTGCGCGGCTAGGCGGGCGCGCGCCAGAAGCCAACCCGCGCCTTGGTTTCCTCAAGGATGGGAGCGGCGATCGCCCGCGCCTTGTCCGCGCCGGCGCTGAGGATGCGATCGATTTCGCTAGGGTCGTCGAGATAGCGTCGCATCGCTACGCCCACCGGCGACAGCTTCGCAACCGCGAGTTCCGCCAGCTTGGGCTTGAAGGCGCCGAAGCCTTGGCCCCCAAACTCCCCAATCACGTCTGCATCGGTTTGGTCGGCAAGCGCCGCATAGATGCCCACCAGATTGCGCGCTTCAGGACGCTCCGCCAGGGCCTCGACCGTTTCCGGCAGGGGTTCGGGGTCTGTTTTGGCGCGTTTGATTTTCTTGGCGATCGTGTCGGCGTCGTCGGTGAGATTGAGCCTTGAAAGGTCCGAGGCGTCAGACTTCGACATTTTCTTCGAGCCGTCTTTGAGGCTCATGATCCGCGCGCCGGGCCCCTGGATCAGGGGCTCAGGCAACGGAAAAAACCCAGGCGCGTCGAACTCGATATTGAAACGCATCGCGATGTCGCGACTGAGTTCCAGATGCTGCTTTTGGTCTTCACCGACCGGCACGTGGGTCGCTTTGTAAGCCAAGATGTCGGCGGCCTGCAGCACGGGATAGTCAAACAGCCCGACCGAGGCGCGCTCCTTATCCTTGCCGGCTTTTTCCTTGAACTGGGTCATCCGCTCCAGCCAGCCCATGCGCGCCACGCAATTGAAGATCCAACCGAGCTCGGCATGCGCGGTGACGGCGGATTGGGGAAAAATGACGGAGCGATCGGGGTCGATGCCGGCGGCCAGAAACGCCGCGGCGATTTCACGGGTGCTTCCGGCGAGCAGCGCAGGGTCCTGCTTCACCGTGATCGCATGGAGATCCACGACGCAAAAAATGCTGTCATAGTCGTCCTGAAGTCGGACGAATTTCTTCAATGCGCCCAGATAGTTGCCCAGATGGAGCGCGCCTGACGGCTGGACGCCGGAAAACACGCGGGTGGGCCCGTCATAGGCGGCGGCGTCAGCCGGCTGCCCGGCGGTTTCGGCGTCAGTCATGGGGCGGGCTCGTGATTGTCAGCAGGCGCAGGAGCCGCGGGTGATAGCGCGGCCCCGGCGAGAAGCCTAGCCGCTTCGACGCAACGCCCCGCGCAGGTCGCTTGGACGCGCGCCCCCCAGGAGGAGCGCGGCGAGCGCGTAGACCAAGAATCCCGCGAAGGCGAGCGCCAAACCGATCCCGACATCGCGCAAGAACCCGGCATCCATCCAGCCCGTCGCCCAATCCGCGGCGAAGTAGACCGCAACGCCCATGACGCCCGCCGCGGCGAGGATGCGCGGCGTTCGGCGGCGAACCCCGTCATCAAGCACCAGCAATCCGTCTTTGCGCAGGGTCCGGGCCAGCATCACGGCGTTGAACCAGCCCGCAAGCGAGGTGGCGAGCGCCAGGCCCACAAATCCCATCAGGAAGAACAAGGTCACCCCGACGATGATGTTCAACACCGCCGACAGGGAGGCGTAGACCATCGGCGTGCGCGTGTTCTCTCTGGCGAAGAAACCGGGCGCGAGCACCTTAATGGCGATGAACGCCGGCAGCCCGAACGCGAAAGCAAGCAAGGCTTGCCCTGTCCGGCGGGTGTCCTCGGCGGTGAACGCGCCATGCTCGAAAAGCGCTTTGATCCAAAAGTCCGGCGCTGCGATCAAAGCGGCGACCGCGGGAGCGGTGAACAGGGCGGCGATCTCTATGGCGCGGTTGAGCGCGTCTTTCGCACCAGGATCGTCGCCCGCCCGCAACCGGCGAGACAAGGCCGGCACCAGCGCCACGCCGAGCGCGATGCCGATGATGCCCAGCGGCAGCTGATAAAGCCTATCGGCGAAGTAAATCAGCGCGTTCGCCCCCTCCTCCAGGGTGGCGACCATCATTGAGACGGTGATGTTGATTTGGGTCATCCCGGCGGCCAGCGCGCCGGGAACCCCAAGCGAGAGCAAGCGTTTCACCCCCGGGGTCAGTTTCGGCGTCTGGATGCGGATGCGCAGGCCCAGCCGCCAACACCCCCAAACCACGACCGCCGCCTGCGCCAAGCCGGACGCCGCAGCGCCGACGGCCAGATACAGCACGATGCGTTCGGGGTCATCTTGCGGGGCGAGCAAGAGCGCGACCAACAAAACGACATTCAGCAAAATCGGCGACGCCGCCGCTGCGACGAACCGGTCGCGCGCATTCAGCACGCCCGCCAAACTCGCCGTCACCGCCATGAACAAGAGATACGGCATCGTGATCTGAGCGAGCAGCGTGGTCCGGCCCATCCAGCTGGGGTCGTCCAAATAGCCCGGCGCCAAAGCGACCATCAGCCATGGCATCGCAATCTGAGCGGCGATGACGAAGGCGGCGAGCGCGACGATGAGGAAGGACAAGGTCTCAGAGGCGAAGCGGTCCGCCTCTTCCTCTCCCTCGCCTTCCAGGCGTCGGGCGTACATCGGCACGAAGGCGGCGTTAAACGCGCCCTCTGCGAAAATGCGCCGGAAGAGGTTGGGAAAGCGGAACGCGACGATGAACGCGTCGGTGATCGGCCCCGCGCCGAGCAAGGCGGCGGTGGCCTGGTCGCGGGCGAACCCCAAGACGCGGCTGGCCAAGGTCAAACCGCCGACGACGGCGGTGGAGCGCAGCAGGTTCATCGCAGCCCGCTCGCGCGGGCGCGCGCCAACCGACGTCCGCCGGCCAGCGGCGCTTCGGCGTCGCCCTCGGCCAAAACGGCGAGCAGCGCGTCTCGTATTGCGGCGCGGCGAGCGTCGTCGGTGATTTTCGAGCCGTCGCTTTCGAGCGCGTAGAACACGTCCATCGCTCGCTCCCCATAGCTCTCCACATGCGCGGAGCTGACCTCGACGCTCTGTTCACACAAAGCGCGCGCCAAGTCAGCCAAAAGCCCGCGCCTATCCCGCCCCGAGATTTCGATGACGGTTGCGGTCTCCGAAGCCTCGTCGTCAAACGCCACGCTCGCCGGCACCCGAAATGCGCGGGCGCGGCGCGGCGCCGTTTCGATCTCCGCGGGGGCATCGTCGAAGGGCACGTTTGCGGCGACCGCCTGTTTGACCGCTGCGGCGGTTCGGGCGAGCGCCGCGTCGTCCTGCTCGGGATACGCCAAGGTGAAGAGGTCGAACGCGGTCTGGTCAGCCAGGGTGTGAATGCGGGCGCCGCGAACATCCGCGCCGGTCCCCGCGATCGCGCCGGCGACCCTGGAAAACAGCCCCAGCCGGTCGGGACAAACCACGACAAGCTCAGCGGCGCCCTGCTCCTGCAGCCACACCGCCGCGACCTCTTCGCCTCCCCGCGCGGCTTCGGCCGCACGCAGGTGCCGGCGATGCGCCTCCTCGTCAAACGCCAACCAATAGCCGTCCTCCAAGGACGCAGCCCAACGCGCGGCGAAATCAGGGTCCGCCGCGTCGCCGATCTCCAGCAGCGCCGCGCGAGCCGCTTCAGCACGTTCTTCCAGGGTCTCTCGCGCATGGGCCGCGCTGGCGCGGCCGCCATGAAAGGAGGCCAGCGACAGCTCGTAGAGATCCTCAAGCAGCCTGCGTTTCCACGGCGTCCAAACGCCCGGGCCGACGCCTTTGATGTCGGCGATGGTCAAGACGCAGAGCATGTGCAGCCGCTCCGGCGCACGAACCTCGTCGAGGAAGTCCACGATGGTTTGAGGATCGCCTAAGTCACGGCGCTGGGCGACGTCGCTCATTAACAGATGATGGGCGACGAGCCAGGCGATGAGGTCGGTCTCGTGTTCGTCAAGGCCAAGTCGGTCGGCGGCGATCCGCGCCAGCTTCGCCCCCTCCTCCTCTTGGTCGCCGAGCCCTTTTCCGACATCGTGGAAGAGCGCCGCCAGATACAGCGCGCGGCGCTCATCGACACGTTTGAACGCTTTGGCGGCGAACGCGGCGTCCTCCTCGGGGCGCCCGCATTCCAAATCAGCGAGAGCGCCGACGACGCGCAAGATGTGCTCATCAACGGTGTAGTGATGGTACATGTTGAACTGAGTGCGGCCCACGATCCGCCCGAACTCCGGCAGATAAGCGCCTAAGAGACCGCTGTCGTTCATCAGACGAAGCGCGGCTTCCACCGATGAGGCGTCCAAGATGGCGTCGAAAAAAGCGGCCGCGGCGGCCGGATCGGCGCGCTCTTCCTCGCTTAAGGCCTCCACGCGCCGCTGGGTTTCGGCCATCGCGTCGGGGTGGACGTCAACGCCGCGCGAGGCCGCATGGCCGCACAGCCGCATGTATGCGTCGAGCGGTCGAAAGCCCTCGGCGGGTTCGGCGAAGGCCGCCGCGCCCTGATGCATGGCGAGGTCGGGGTCCGCCAGCGGCGCGATTTTGTCGCTCGACGAAAACAGACCGAAAAACCGGCCGCTGCGCTTCTTTGCGACGTCAGCGTCCACTTTCGCGCAGAGGATTGAGGTGAGCGCGCCGATTTCCCGCACCACCAGGAAATAGCGTCGCATGAACTGCTCAACCGCCGCTTCAGGCCCAGCGTCTTCAAACCCCATGCGACGGGCGATTTCGGGTTGGAGATCAAAGGTGAGCTTTTCTTGCGCCCGGCCGGCGGCGAAGTGCATCAGGCATCTTACGCGCCAGAGAAACTCAGCCGCCCCCTCATATCGGACGGCCTCCTCGGCGGCGAACAGCCTGGCGGCCGGGGCTGCGCCGACGCGGGCGAATGTGGCGCCCCGCGCAAGCCATTCGATGAGTTGCAGATCGCGCTGACCGCCCGCCCCTTCCTTCACATCGGGCTCGACCATGTAGGGGCTTGCGTCTTGGCGGACGAGCCGTTCGTGGCGTTCGATGAGTTTCGCTTCGATGAACGCTGCGCCCCGGCCCCGAAAGGCTTCGGTCGCGATGCGCCCGGCGAGGTCCACCGGCAACTCGGCGTCTCCGGCCAGCCGACGCAGGTCCATGAGCGAGGTCAGCACCGTCCAGTCCGATTTCGCGATCCGGACGCACTCATCGACCGTGCGGACCGCGTGGCCGACTTTCAGGCCCATGTCCCAGAGCACGTAGAGCATGGTCTCGACCACGCTCTCCGACCACGGGGTGCTCTTATAGGCCCGCAGGAACAGCAAATCGATGTCGGAGCCGGGCGCCCGCTCCCCCCGGCCGTAACCGCCCACGGCGCACACGGCCAGGCGCTCCCCTTCGGTGGGGTTGCGCGCGCGATGCATGTGAACGCTGGTGACGTCATAGGCGGCGGAGACGATGTCGTCAGCGAGCATGCTGAGCGCGCGGGCGGTCTCGAGCCCGCCGGCCCCTGCGTCCAGCCGCTCGCGGACGCCGCGCTCGCCCTCCGCATAGGCCTCTTTCAGCAAGTGCGTCGCCCGGAGGCGCAGCGCAGTCTCATCCCCGCCGCACTCTCTGGCCGCCGCGGTCAGCGCCGCGCGCAGCGCCGGACCGTCAACAACGCTTTGAGGCACGCCGATCATCGCGCAGGCTCTCCAAGCAAGGCCTTGAGCCGATAGACCAAAGCGAGCGCTTCGCGCGGGGTGAGCGCGTCTGGGTCCACTGCGGCGAGCTCCACCTCAGCCGGGCCCAACGCCGGCGGCTCCTCGGCCGAAGCCTGTTCGTAGGCCGGCGCGGCGGGGGCTGACGCGAAAAGCGGCAACTCAGCCAAGCCCGCCCCGGGGCTCGACCCGGTCTCAAGCCGCTCAAGAACGGCGCGGGCGCGGGCGATGACGGCGGGCGGGAGCCCGGCCCGTTGAGCCACCTCCACCCCATAAGACCGGTCCGCCGGACCGGCGGCGACTTGGTGTAAGAACACCAGTTCTCCATTCCACTCTTTGGCCCTCAGGCTCGCATTCGCGCCCGCCGCCATGTCGTCCGCCAACGCCGTCAGCTCGTGGTAGTGGGTGGCGAACAACGCCCGGCAGCGATTGACCTCGTGCAAATGCTCCGCGGCCGCCCAGGCGATGGCGAGGCCGTCATAGGTGGCGGTGCCTCGCCCGATTTCATCGAGGATGACAAGCGCGCGCGGGCCGGCTTGGTTCAATATCGCCGCCGTTTCGATCATCTCAGCCATAAACGTCGAGCGGCCGCGGGCGAGGTCATCCCCTGCGCCGACGCGGCTGAACAACCGGTCCACCACGCCGATGCGGGCGGCGCGCGCGGGAACGAACGACCCCGCCTGAGCGAGGATCGCGATGACCGCGTTCTGACGCAGATAGGTGGATTTGCCCGCCATGTTCGGACCGGTCACCACCGTAAAGCGCGGCCCCGCCCGCCCGGCCGCGTCAAGCGCACAGTCATTGGGCGTAAACCGCGCCTCCCCGCCTTTCGCGAGAGCGGCTTCGACAACGGGATGGCGGCCGGCTTCAATCTCGAACAGGCCGGTTTCTTCGACGATGGGGCGAACGCAGCCGGCCTCCTCCGCCCAGGCGGCCAAGGCGGCGGCGACATCGATCTCGGCCAAGCCGTCAGCCATGTCGCGCACCGCGCCTGCCGCCTCTCTGACGCGCGCGGCGAGCGCGTCGAAAGCGGCGAGCTCCAAGCCTAAGGCTTGGTCGGCGGCCGAGGCGATGCGGGTTTCCAGCTCCGCCAGCTCCGCGGTGGAGAAACGAACCGCGTTGGCCATGGTTTGGCGGTGAGAAAAGGTCTCTTTCAACGGCGCCTGCAAAAGACGGTCGCCATGTTTGGCGGTGACCTCGATGAAATAGCCGAGCTGATTGTTGTGTTTTATCTTCAGCGTGGCCACGCCGGTTTTTTGGGCGTAAGCGGATTGCAGGCCCATCACCACCCGCCGGCTCTCATCGCGCAGCCGCCGCGCCTCGTCCAAAGCCGGATCGTAACCCGGCGCAATGAACCCCCCGTCCCGCGCCAGCGTCGGCGGCTCGGGCGCCAAGGCGCGGGTGATGTCGCGCGCGAGCTGGGCGAGCGCGGGCTTATTCGCTAACGACGCCGCATCAAGCGCGCGCCCGAGCGCATCGGGAACCTCCGCCGCCTCCGCGAAAGCGGCGCTGATCGCCTCGCCCGCTTTCAGCCCTTCCGCGAGCGTCGCCAGGTCCCTCGGTCCGCCGCGCCCGAGCAACAGCCGACCGAGCGCGCGAGCCGGGTCGCCGGCGCACTGCAAGGCGTCGCGGATCCGAGCGCGCACCCCCCGCCCCGCCTCTTCGACGAGAAAGGCCACCGCATCCAGCCGGGCCGCGATGGCCCCCGCATCCGTCAAGGGTCGCGCGATGCGCTCGGCCAAGGCGCGGGCGCCGGGGGCGGTGACGGTTCGGTCGATGGCGTGGATGAGCGCGCCCTTCCGGGAGCCCGATAACGTCCGGGCAATCTCGAGGCTCGCGCGGGTGGCGGGGTCGATGGCCATATGGGCGTCATCGGCGATGCGGCGCGGCGAGCGCAGGCGTGCGGGCGCGCCGGCCTGGGTCAAGGCGAGGTAATCGGCCAGCGCGCCGGCGGCGGCGATTTCAGCGGGGGTAAATGCGCCGAAGCCGTCCAGCGTGGCCACGTCGAACAGCGCTTCGAGCCGCCGGCGGCCGGAGGCGACGTTGAACTTCGCCGCCGGCCAGTCCGTCACGGCGCATTGCACGCGGTCAAGCGCGGCGCGCGTTTCTTCGTCATCAGCGAACCGGTCTGCGCTGAGAACCTCGCGCGGCGAGAGACCCGCCAATGTTTCGGCGAGTTTCCCCTGCTCCACTTGGGAAACGCAGAACGCGCCGGTGGTCACGTCCGCCCAAGCGAGGCCGATCGCTCCGTGGCGTTCGGGGCTCACAGCAGCGATCCAGGCTGGCGCGGCGCCGTCCAGGAGCGCTTCTTCGGTGATCGTGCCCGGGGTGACCACGCGGACGATGTCGCGGCGCACAGGCTCTTTCGAGCCGCGCTTTTTGGCCTCTTTGGGGTCCTCGACTTGTTCGCAAATCGCCACCCGAAAGCCTGCGCCGATCAGCTTTGCGAGATAGCTTTCCGCGGTCGAGGCAGGGACGCCGCACATGGGGATATCCTCCCCGGCATGTTTGCCCCGTTTGGTGAGAGCGATGTCGAGCGCGTCCGCGGCGACGACGGCGTCCTCGAAGAACAGCTCGTAAAAATCGCCCATGCGGTAGAACAACAGCGCTTCGCCCGCCCGCTCCTTCAGCGACAGGTACTGCGCCATCATGGGCGTTACGCCCGCGCCTGACGCGCGGGCCGGAGCATCAACGCTTGTCGCCATGGCTGCGGAGACTAGCCTGCGCTGGGCGCATCGGCGAGATCGCCGGAGGAATCGGCGGCGGACAGGCGTGAGCGGCGTTGCAAGCGCGCCATACGGACCCATTCCAGCGCGCACACGACGACCGCGAAAGCCCCCAACGCCGCGGTCAGCACAAACACCTGCAAGAAGCCCTGCACTTCCGCCATTTCCGCCAAGCCGAGACGGCCGAAGGTGCCCAACAGCAGCGCCAACGACGCCAACAGAGCATATTGCGTGGCCGAATAGCGCGGGTTCACGATGGCGGAGAGATACGCCACGAACGCCGCGCTCGCGATGCCGATGGCCAGGTTTTCGAACATGATGGCCACGGTTAAGCGCAACAAGCGCTCGTCGACGCTTTGAAACACGACGTCGAGCCGGCTCAGCCCCATAAAGGCGTCCAAGAACGGCGCGCCATACTCGATACTCGACCAGCCCAGCGCCGCGGCGCCTTGGCTGAAACCGAGCGACGCCGGCGCATCGCTCAAACCCGTCATCGTCAAAAAGCCGAACGACCCTGGCGAACTCAACGCCAAGTCCGCGAACAGCAAATTCGTCACAGCCGCCAAGACGGCGCCCACAAAGAGGATCGGCATCCGACCGAAACGCAGCACGAGAAGCCCACCCAGCGCGATTCCCACCACCGTGAAAATCACGCCGAACGTCTTCGAAGCGATGCCGACATCGGTCAGCGTGTGCTGCAGCGCGCCCGCCGCGGCGTCAGGATTGCCCAAGTAAAAGACGTAAGCGAGGCTGCCCCAGATGACGTCGGTGAAGCGGTAGCTGAGCGCTAAGGCGAGCACCAAGATCACCGCCCAACGCATGCGCCAGACGAAATCCGCCATCGGGGAAATGATCGCGGTGTAAATCGTGTCGCTGACAGCGATCGCCCGGGCGCCGCCGCCTTGTTTGGTCCAGGCCCGGGCTCGGTCGCGCGACGCCCAAGGCTGGGAGCGCAGCCACATAACCGCCAATCCCGCCAAAGCCGGCGCGAAGACCGTCGCCAAAACGATGAACGGGCCGACATTTCGCGTGAAGTTTCGGGCGGATGGCGGCGGATCGACGGTGACTGCGGCGGCCATGAAGCCGAACAACATCACCGCCGCATAAATCCAGCCCGCGAGAACCGGCAGCAACACCGCAAGTCGAACTTCCGGGCGCAGGCCGCCGCCCACATGCTCTTCCACCAAGCCTTCGTCGGCGCTCTCATAGGACCGCGGTTCCGGCGCAAACGCGATCAAAACGAAACAAATCGCCGCCACGGCCGCGACGATCAAATAGGTCGGACCCCAACCGATGTGGTCGGCCAACAACAATGCGCCCAATCCCGCGATGAGACCGGCTAAGCGGAACCCCGTCTGATAGACCGAAGACAACAAATCGATGGGCGTTTCCGCGTCGGCGGCTTCGATACGCCAAGCGTCCACCACCACATGAAAGGACGCTGAGAAGAACGCCGCCCCTGCGGCGAGCAAGGTGAGAGCGGCGAGGCTCCGCCCGGGGTCCAAGAACGCCATCATGAACAGAGCGACCACGGTCAGGCCGTGAAACACCGCCATCCAAGAGCGACGCCGACCGATGCGGCCGAGAAAGGGCGCGCTGCTTCGTTGCAGCGCCGGCGCCCATAAAAAGTTGAACCCGTAAGCCAGACTAATCAGAGAAATCACGCCGATCGTGCGCACTGCAACGTCGGCGCTTTCCAGCCACGCGTTAAGCGTGCCCGCCAACGCCGCGAAGGGCAAACCCGAGGCGACGCCCAAGGCGAACATCACTCCGGCTTTGCGCCGCTTGAGCGAGCCAAGAACTTCGCGCCATGTCAGGCGAGCGGGTTGGGAAGCGCCGGCTTCGGCGGGGGCGTTCGTCATATCGGTCATGGCCCCTGCAGCTTGGCGGGCGCGGCCGCGCGCGTCCATCGCGAAAGCGCGTCGCTTAGGGCCGATTCATCGATCGGCTTGGTGAGAAAGTCGTTCATGCCCGCCGCCAAACAGGCGCGCCGGTCGGCATCCTCGGCGTTCGCGGTCAGAGCGAGGATCGGCGTCTGTGCGTTCGGCCCGCCCCCGGCGCGGATAAGGCGCGCGGCCTCAAGACCATCGAGCGTCGGCATGCGCATATCCATCAGGATCACATCATAGGCGCGAGCCGCCGCCGCCTCGGCCGCCGCGCGCCCGTCGACCGCCTCGTCGAACTGCGCGCCGCACCGTCGCAACACCGCCCCCGCCATCAGCCGATTGACGGGATTGTCTTCCGCCAACAACACGCGCAGTCCATCGGTCCTGGCGGCGCACGACGACCCTGGCTCGACGGTTTTGGCCTCGGCGGTTCCCGCGCCGGCGACAAGCCGACCGTCCCAAGCTTGGCGAACATAATCCACCAACGACCCGGGCCGGGGCGGTTTCACAATCCACCCTCGGTAACCAAGCGCTTGCAGCGCGTCGAGCCGGCCCTTTTGGTCCGGCGCGGCCAACACCAAGGCGACGCGCGCGCGGGTCACGGCCTCCGCCGCCGCTTCAGCCCACGCAGCGTCGACCAACGCCGCCATGGGCTCGGCCATCAGGGTTGCGGCGAGTTCATCGACGCTCTGGACTTCGCGAACTCGCGCGCCCGACGAGGAAAGCTGCCGCGCGATGGCGGCGCGAACCGGCGCAGCGGGGCCCGCCACTACAGCCGACACGCCGTTCAGTGGGGCGGAGCCGCGGTCGCTCTCGGACGCGACTGAGAACCCCAGACGAACCCAAAACCAAGCCCCGCCCTCGGGCGGGGACTCCAACCCGACCTGCCCGCCCATCGCGTCCGTGAGGCGCTGCACGATCGACAACCCCAATCCGGCCCCTTCCGCCGTCCGGGTCGCCCCACTGCGCGCGCGGGAAAACGCGCCAAAAATGCGAGCGCGGTCCGCGGCGGGAACCCCGGGGCCCGTGTCACGCACATGGAACGCCAAACGCGCTTCCCCAGGCTCGCCGGCTTCGCGCTCGACCGCCAGCGCCACACCGCCCGCGCTGGTGAACTTCACCGCATTGCCCAGCAAGTTCAGGAGGATTTGGCGCAGACGCCCTGCGTCTCCCACCACACTGAGAGGAACGCCGGGATCGACATAAATCGCGGTTTCCAGGCCTTTCTGCCGAGCGCGCGGACTGACCAGTTCGATCACGTTTCGCAAGACGGGCTCGAGGTCGAAGGGCTCGCGCACAAGTTCGAACGCGCCGGCTTCAAGTTTTGCGGCGTCGAGAACGTCGTCGACCAGCGCCATCAGATGGGCCCCAGAATCGGCGATCGCATCGACATAGGCGCGTTGTTCGGGCGAAAGCGCCGTTCCGCGGAGCAGAGTCGCCATCCCCACCGCGCCGGCCGCCGGGGTCCGCAATTCGTGGGTGATCGAGGCGAACAGCGTCTCGCGTCCCCGGACCTCCGCTTCCGCGGCGTCGCGCGCGTAAATCAACGCGGCTTCACCGGCCCGTCGGGCGGAGACGTCCCGCCCCACCAGCGCGACGCCTCCGTCGGGGAGCGGGGTCTCCTCCCACTCGAAAAAGGCCGTGCCTGCGACGGTCTCCATCTCAACGTCAAGACGCCGGCGCCCGCCCGCTGCGACGCGAATGTCGGCTGTTTGCAGAGGGAAAGTTTCGCCGATCCAATCCCGCACCGCGCCTCCGAAGGCGCGGCGAAAGGCGGCGTTCACATAAACCACCCGCCCCTCGACGTCACGGCGCACCACCAGGTCGCCGATCGATTCGACCAGTTCAAAAACCTCGGGACGCTTGTCGGTCATCGCCGCGCTCCTGGAATAGCGCCGCCAGCAAAGCCGATCCCGCTTAAGAAACCGCTGCGCCGACCAATGCGGGGGCGCGTCTGAGAGCGAGCGCTTCGGCCACATGACGCCGGCGCACGCCGTCCACGCCCTCAAGATCGCCCAACGTGCGGGCCAATCTCAGCACCCTATGATAGCCGCGCGCGGTGAGGCCAAAGCTCTCACACGCTTGGTTCAACAACGCCGCGCCGTCGCTGTCGGGCGTGGCGCAGCGCTCCAGCGCAGCCCCGTCCAGAGTGGCGTTGGTCCCCGACCCGCGCGCCTCTTGCGCCGCACGGGCTTGGGCCACGCGTGCACGCGCCTGCTCGGTTCCTTCCGCAGGGCGGGGCAACGCCAAATCCGCCGGCGTGACGGCGGGGACCTCGATGCGCACGTCAATGCGGTCCATCAACGGGCCGGACACGCGCGCCTGGTAGTCCGCCGCGCAACGCGGGCCGCGCCGACACCCTGCGCCCTCCCCGCCGCCGCACCGGCACGGGTTCATGGCGGCGATAAGTTGCGCCCGGGCGGGATAAGAAACATGACGCGCAGCGCGGGCGACGACGACGCGCCCGGTCTCCAAGGGCTGGCGGAGCGAATCGAGGGCTTGCGGGGAAAACTCCGGCAGTTCGTCGAGAAACAAGACGCCGTGATGGGCGAGCGACACCTCGCCGGGGCGGGCCTGCGAGCCCCCGCCCACCAAGGCCGGCATGCTGGCTGAATGGTGGGGCGCCCGGAACGGGCGCGCGCGGGAGAGCCGTCCCCGCTCCAGCAGCCCGGCGACGGACTGTATGGCGCTGACCTCCAACAATTCTTGAGCGGACAAGGGCGGCAACAACCCCGGCAACCGCGCGGCCAGCATGGATTTGCCCGACCCCGGCGGGCCGACCATCACCATATTATGACCGCCGGCGGCGGCGGCTTCGAGCGCACGTTTCGCGTGCTCCTGCCCCTTTACGTCGCTGAGATCCGCTGCGGGCGGCCCGTCCAACAACTCGCCGGGCGAAGGCGGGGTGAGCGTTTGCACGCCGCGCACATGGTTGATGAACGCCATCAGCGTGGGCGGAGCCACGATCTCCACCTCGCCCGCCCAAGCCGCTTCAGCCCCGCAGGCCCGTGGGCAAATCAGCGTCCGCCCGGCCGCGGCCGCGGCGAGCGCGGCGGGCAGCGCCCCGGCGACGGCCGCCACCCCGCCGTCCAAACTCAACTCGCCCAGAATGACGCAATTCGCGATCGCATCCCGCGGGAGCACGTCCATCGCAGCCATCAAGCCCAGCGCGACGGGCAGATCGTAATGTCCGCCCTCTTTCGGCAAATCGGCGGGCGCGAGATTCACGACCACGCGCTTGCTCGGCAACGACAGCCCGATGGCGGCGAACGCCGCGCGCACCCGCTCCCGGCTTTCAGCCACCGCCTTATCGGCGAGACCGACGATGGAAAACGCGCATTGCCCGCCGGTGAGTTGCACCTGCACGTCAATGAGGCGCGCGCTTGCACCTTCAAATGCGACCGTCGCCGTGCGCGCCACCATGATCTCATTCCCTCGACTAAGCGCTATGACATTAGCCGAGGGCGACGACCGTCGCAAGAATATTAATCGAACTTAACCGGAACGACAGATCAGAGCCGCGTCGGACCGCCGAGCAAATCGGGGTCTTCTTCCTCGATAGGCGGCTCGCCCACATCGTCTTGCTCGCCCAAGTCGTCCTGAACGCCGCGCAACTCGCCGGGCCCGCCCAGCAAGTCGGAGCCTGGCGCCGCCGGTGTCGCGGGCGTCGCAGACGGCGCGACGCTTGAGGCGGGAGCTCCTGGTTCTTCGGCCAAGTCGTCGATCCGAATGAAGGAGACCACGCGGGAAACGCCGGGGACCAAACTCGCATTGGACGCGGCCCGTTCGGCTTCTCCGCCGGTGCGCGCGCGTCCGAGCAGATAGACCACGCCGTCATAGGTTTGGACGTTGATGGTGGCGTTGCGCACTTCCCCGTCCGCCAAAAGCCGCGCGCGGACTTGACCGGAAATCCATTGATCATTGGCGCCGAAGGCCTGGCGCGGGTCGTCGCTGACCTGAAGCTCATTGGCTACGTCCCGGACCTTGGGCGCGCTCCAGGCGATGCGCTCGGCTTCAAGACGGGCCTCTTCCGAAGCCACCCGTCCGGTCAGGAGAACCAGCCCCCCGACCACATCGACGTTCACGCCGCCGAAGTCCTGCATCGAACGCAGCATGCGCGCCCGAACGGCCATGCCAGCGGTTGAATCGTCCACGCTGCGGGCCATGCCCGGCGCAGCTCCCGGCGCGGACGCGCACCCTGTCATCGCCCCCGCCGTCATGGTCAGCGCCGCCAACGCCGCTAGCGCCTTTGCGATACCGTTCCTCCGCATGCTCCCCTCCGCTCTCTCGCCGCCTTTTGACCCCGCTGGGTCACCGATCACTCGGTCTCCATGCATCGACAAGGTGAATCGGTCGTGACCAAGGGGCGATCGTGATCGCATCAAAGCGAACAGCCGCGCTCTCAAACACGCGGTACCGCGCGCGCCAACTGTCCGCCGCCCCGGCGATCCGCCGCCAATTGCGGGCCGTCAGCGCTTCCCGCGCAACGTCATGGCGGCGACGGGCCTTAACTTCCACCATCGCAAGCACGTCGCCTCGGCGCGCGACGAGATCGATTTCGCCAAAAGGCGTGCGCGCCCGACGGGCGAGAACGTCATAGCCCTTGAGCGTCAGCCACGCCGCGGCGATCCACTCCGCCAGACGCCCGCGGCGCTCGGCCTGGCGTTTGAATGCTGTCGAATGGCGCTCTCGCTGCATGGCCCCCGCCTGTCGCCGCACGCCGGAACAAATAACAAACATTGCTAAACGCCACAACCATCAGTCGCCTCTGTCTTGCGCCTTAAGCGCCAGCGCGCGGGCATAGACCTCGCGTTTCGGCCGCCCGGCCGCTTGGGCGACTTCGGCGGCGGCGTCTTTTAACGAGGCCTCGCCCAATCGCGCGGCTAACGCGGCGTCGACAGCGGCGTCGTCCCACTGCGCGGGCGCATCGGCGGGCGAAATGACGAGAACGATTTCACCGCGCGGCGGTCCTTCGGTCCGATAGGCCTCGGCGAGCGCGGACAAGCCGCCGCGGCGCGTTTCTTCGTAGCGCTTGGTCAGTTCGCGGGCGACCGCCACGTCGCGGTCGCCCAACCGGCGCGCGGCGGCGGCGAGCGTGTCGGCGAGACGCGGCGCGGCCTCGAACACGATCAGCGCGCCCGGAACGCCGGCGAGCTCAGCGAAAAACTGATCCCGCGCGGCTGCTTTGGCTGGGGCGAAACCGGCGAAGAAAAACCGGTCTGTCGGCGCGCCCGAAGCGACAAGCGCCGCCAATGAGGCTGACGCGCCCGGCACGGGGCGAACCGCCTCGCCGGCGTCAAGCGCCTCTTTGACCAATTTGAAACCGGGGTCGGAAATGAGCGGCGTGCCCGCGTCGGACACAAGCGCGACGCACGCGCCATCCGCCAATTTGGCCAACACTCGCGGGCGTTGCCGGGCGGCGTTGTGCTCGTGGTACGGCTCGACCGCCGGCTTAAGTCCATATGCGTCCAGCAGTTTCCGCGTGACGCGCGTGTCCTCGGCGAGCACAAGATCGGCGGCGCTCAAAACGTCAAGGGCGCGTAAAGTAATGTCGCGCAAATTCCCAATCGGGGTGGATACAAGGTAGAGCCCTGGCGGCGGCGCTTGCGCGGCGGGGCCTGCATCCCTAGGGTTCGCCGCGATTGTCATTGCGAGGCTCCGGGTGAAGGTGATGGTGGACGGCGAATACAAACGCGCCCGCACGCTCCGGCAAAGAGCGCATGTGTTGGCGGTCGCCGCCGGATTGACGGCGGCGGCCTGCGCATCGGCGCCGGAACGAGCGCCGGCCCCGATTTCGCCGGCCGTCGAGGCGACGGCTCCTGCGGCCACCATCGACGCCCCGGCCTCGGACGCCGCGACCCCGGCGCATTTGCAGGCCGAAAGCGCCCGATTGGTGCGAGTGGCGCTTCTTCTGCCCTTCTCTTCGAACAATGCGGGCGCCCGGGCTGAAGCCGCATCGATGCTCGACGCCGCCCAGCTGGCGCTGTTCGAACGCGGCCACGAGCGGATGGTGCTGATCCCTAAGGACACTGCAGGCACGCCCGAAGGCGCCGCCAGCGCCGCGCGCTCCGCGCTTGGCGAAGGCGCAGACGTCATTCTCGGACCGTTGTTCGCCACCGGCGTGGAACCGGTGGTCGCCGCGGCCGCGCCCTATGGAGCGCCGGTCATCGCCTTCTCGAACGATCGGTCGGCCGCGGGGCAAGGCGCCTATCTTCTGAACATTACGCCGGAAAGCGAGATCGCGCGGCTTGTTGAGTTCGCCACCCGCCAAGGCGTTCAGAACTTCTATGCTTTCGTTCCCGCCAACGCCTATGGGTACCGGGTCCGGGACGCGCTCGACATTGAAGCCCGGCGGGCTGGGGCGGTGCTGGCGTCATACGAGGTGTTCTCCCCGGGGGCGGACGCCGATTTGATGACCGAACCCGCGCGGCGTTTGGCCGAGACGATCAACGCATCGGTCTCAGCGTCGGTGTCCTACGAAATCGATCCCTTCGGTCAGCCGCGCTACACCCGGGACAGTTTCAGCAGCGGAACGCTCGTTGAAGCGGGCTCCGCGGTTTCAGCCACCCATGCCGTGCTTTTGCCTGAGGGCGGCGTCCGGTTGCTCGCGCTTGCGCCGCTCTTGCCGTATTACGACGTCGATCCGCGGATCGTGCGGTTTATGGGCACTAGCCAATGGAGCGACGAGAGCGTCGCGCGGGAACCCACGCTGAATGGCGGATGGTTCGTGGCCCCGAGCGCTGAAGCCGGCGAAGAATTCACCTTCGACTTTGAAAACGCCTTCGGCGCCGAACCCCGTCGTCTCTCCGGCTTCGCCTATGACGCGGTGTCGTTGGTCGCCCACCTGACCCGCCGCGGCGGCGCCGACGCGCTGACCGCCGAAGCGCTTGAAAACCCGGACGGCTTCTTTGGCGCTGACGGCTTGTTCCGGTTCCGCGAAGACGGGGCCAGCGAGTGGGGTCTGGCGATGTTTGCGGTGCGCGGCGGAGAGTTCCAGACCATTGAGCCCGCGCCGGACACCTTCCGCCCGTCGGGCTTCTAGCAGCCCGCTCCGACGTCGTCAGTCGGCCAATTGAGCGGCCGCGTAGTCGCACAGCAAGCGACCGCGCGGGGTGAGGCGGATCGGATCGCCGCCGGCCAGTATTCCTTGCGCCTCAAGGGCGGCCAAGGTCGCGCCGTCGGGAGGGGCTCCCGCCACTTCCGCCCAGCGCTTCGCGGGAACGCCTTCCGCCAGGCGCAATCCCATGACGGCGAGCTCTCGCCTTTGGGCGTCGCGGTCGAGCGTCTCCTCACTTTCGACGCCCCACCCCTCCTCCGCGACCCGCATGCGATACGCCTCAAGGCCGCGGGCGGCTGACAAGGCCCGACGATCGGCCTGCCCCGCCGCGCCGAGACGGCCATGGGCGCCGGGCCCGACGCCCGCCCATTCCGCAGACGTCCAGTACAGCGTGTTGTGGCGGGACCGATCGGCGGGCGTCCGTGCATGGTTGGAAATTTCGTAGCCCGCGTACCCGGCCTCCGCGCAGAGTTCTTGGGTCAACTCATAAAAGTCGGCGGCGGCGTCTTCATCGGGGGTTTGTCGGCGGCCCAGGCGCACTTGCCGTTCAAAGGCGGTGCCGGGCTCCAAAGTCAGTTGGTAAAGCGAGATGTGTCCCGCGCCGAGCGCCAGAGCGCTTCGGAGTTCCGCCTCCCATCCCGCCAGCGTCGCATGAGAGCGCGCATAAATGAGGTCGAGGGAGACGCGGTCGAACGCCGCAACGGCGCGCTCAACGGCGCGATAGGCGTCCGCAGCGGTGTGATTTCGCCCCAAATCAACCAAGGCGGCGTCATCAAGAGACTGGACGCCGAGCGACAGCCGGGTCGCGCCGGCGCTGCTGAAGCCGGCGAAGCGCGCCGGCTCGGCGTCTTCGGGATTGGCTTCGAGGGTCACCTCGCACTTCGCCGACACCGTCCAGGCGGCTGAGACCGCCTCGAGCAGCGCGCCGGTTTGAGCCGGCTTCAAGAGCGACGGCGTGCCGCCGCCAAGAAAGACGCTTTGTACGGTCCGCGGCCCTGTGCGCGCCCGCCAGCCTTGGATGTCAGCGAGGATGGCGTCGAACAGAGCGGTCTGCGCGGCCTCATCGCGCGCCCGGAAGACGTTGAAATCGCAATAAGGGCAAATGCGCGCGCAAAACGGCCAATGGACGTAGACGCCGAACGGCGCGTCCCTGCTCACCGTTCGAAATGCGCTGCGACGAGCTGTGCGAACGCCCGCGCTCGATGGCTCATGGCGTGTTTCCGGGCCGGCTCCATTTCGCCGAACGACTCGGTTTCGCCCGCCGCGACGAAGATCGGATCATAGCCGAACCCCTTCTCGCCCCGTGGCGGAAACACCAGCGCGCCATCGACCCTGCCCTCATAGACCACCGTTTCCTGACCCGGCGTCGCCAGCGCAAGCGCGCAGATGAACGCGGCGCTGACATCGTTCGAGCCGCTCGCGGCGAGCGCCGCCTGGACCTTCGCCATCGCGGCGCGGAAATCCCGGGGCTCCCCCGCCCAGCGCGCCGAATGCACGCCCGGCGCGCCGTTCAGGGCGGCGACGGCGAGGCCGGAGTCGTCCGACAGAGCCGGCAACTGCGCCGCTGCCGCCGCCGCCTCCGCCTTCAATCGCGCATTGCCCGCGAACGTGGATTCGGTTTCTTCTGGCTCCGGCAGCGACAAGTCCGCCGCACTCACCGTCTCGACTCCAAACGGGGACAGCAATTCCCGAATCTCTCGCACTTTCCCGGCGTTATGGCTCGCGACGAGGAGCCTTTCCAGGCCCGGCGGCGGCGCCAGCGGTATGTCAGTCATGCACGATCCCTTCATTGTCTTTATCGTATTTCGATAAAACTGCTTGCTCTTCGCCGCGTGACGCTTTATCGAAATACGACAAACTCCTGAGGAGCGTCGAGACGTGAGAGTATTGGGCGATCGCTCGGTCGCATCAATTTTGCGCATCGTATTGGAGCTGATGCGCATCGGTTTGTTGGTCCTCGCCGCGGTGATCGCGGCGCTGGCTCTGATCGCCGGCTATGTGTATCTCGCCGGCGACGCTACGGCCATTCCGGGGCTGAGCGTCGAGCGCTTGGACGATTGGCGGATCACCATGGGCGGTTTCGCGCTCACTGGGGCGACCATCGCGATGGCGATGATCGTCGTGGATCGGCTGAGGCGCATTTTCGCGACGCTGGCCGCAGGCGATCCGTTCGTGCCGGAAAATGCAGACCATCTCCGCGTCATCTGGGTCGCCATCGCCGTATTTGAACTCGCTCGATATCTCGTGTCCGGCGTGGCGGTCCTCGTGCTTCATCTCACCGAGCCGGCGGACGTTCGTTTCGCCGGGCTTGGCGTGGATGTCAGGATTTGGTTCGCCGTACTGGTGATATTCGTTCTGGCCGAAGTCTTTCGCGAGGGCGCGCGCCTTCGCCAAGAACAACGCCTCACTATCTGAGGGCCCATGCCGATTCGCGTGACTCTTGATCGAATCCTGTTGGAGCGACGTATGTCTCTGACGGAGCTTTGCGACCGCGTGGGCATCACCTTGGCGAATCTGTCGATTCTCAAAACCGGTAAGGCCAAGGCCGTCCGGTTCACGACGCTGGAGGCGCTGTGTCGCGAGCTGAACTGTCAGCCCGGCGATCTCCTGCAATATGATGAGGACGAGCAGGCCGACGGAGCCGCGACGCCGATTGAACGCGACGCCGCGGAGTAGTCAGGCCCGCCCGGTTGGGCGTGACTTCGCCGGCCAAGCCGCGTCGCTCGACCGGCGATGGTTGAGCGTCAGCCGCGTTCCCGAAGGATCGGCGAGTACCACTTTTGGTTCATCGAATAGCTGCAGCGCTGGACTTGGACCGCGATCCCGTCGGTGATGTATCCGGGATTGTCGATGCCTAAACAAAGCCCCGCGTCATTGTAAAGAACCTCGTCCGCGTAGCGCCAACGCTGCTGCGGCGCGCCATTGCATTCCCAGACCTGAACGCGGCCGCCATGCACGTCGATGTCGGGCGCATGCACGTCGAGACAAAGGCCCGAGGCGTTGCGGATTTCGCTGGTGCGGGGGTTATACGCCCAAGTTTGTTGCGCCGAACCGTTGCACGTCCAGACCTGGACACGACCGCCATTCACTGCGGCGTCCGGCGCGTGCACGTCCAAGCACTGCCCAAAACGAGAGACGATGGGACCCGCGGAGCCGGGCTGCGACGTGTCGAGCGGCTGAACCTCAAAGCGCCAGTTCTGCAAAGGTTGGTTGTTGCAGTGATAGACGCTCACCGCGCCGCCGTCCCGGGACCGGTCGCGATAGTGGATGCCCAGACATAGGCCTGAGGCGGCGCGCAAAAGCCCTGTGCTCTCCTCATAGAAAAACCGTTGCTGCGGTGAGTTGTTGCACGTCCAAACCTGCACCCGGCCGCCTGGCGTGTTCAGCTCTGGCGCATGCACGTCCAAACATAAGCCCGCGGCGTTTCTGAGCTCGCCGGTCCCCTCGATATAGCGCCAGCTTTGTTGCTCTGTGGCGTTGCAGGTCCAAAGTTGGACGCGGCCGCCATTGACGGTCCGGTCCGGCGCATGCACGTCGAGGCAGCGTCCGCCGCCGCCCACATTGATGATTTGACCGTCTAGGTCCGCGGCCGCAGGCGCGCTCGCGGCCGGAAACGCGGCAAGACCCACCAGGCCTGACGCGATAAGGCTCAAAATA
The DNA here is from genome assembly GCA_964483375.1 of uncultured Caulobacterales bacterium. Classification (GTDB taxonomy): domain Bacteria; phylum Pseudomonadota; class Alphaproteobacteria; order Caulobacterales; family Maricaulaceae; genus JAUIEH01. The sequence goes on along the minus strand of CAZABJ010000024.1, from coordinate 12,900 downwards.
CGCATCGAAGTCCCCTTTCTCAGCGTTGAGGTTTTCCTCCCCGCCGTGGAGTCTTAGCAGTCAAAGCGCTGAACTCTCTCTGAACGGGACTTCTTAGCTGGGTTCACACTGAACGCGCCGGAGCGCTACGTCGCGGCGACCGCCTCGCGCTGGAGGGCGCAGAGATCCAGGCAGCCTTTTTTGGCGAGCAAGCGCAGCGCGGTGAACTGGTCTTCGGAGAAGGCCCGGTCTTCCGCGGTGGCTTGGATTTCGATGATGTCGCCAGCGGCGGTGATGACGAAGTTGGCGTCGGCTTCGGCACGGGAATCCTCGCCATAGTCGAGGTCGAGCCGCGCCTCGTTTTCGACAATGCCGCAGGAAACGGCGGCGGCTTGGTCGATGACGGGATCACGATTGAGCACGCCCTCTTTGACCAGCCATTCACAGGCCAGCTTCAGCGCCACCCAGGCCCCGGTGACTGCGGCGGTGCGTGTGCCGCCGTCAGCCTGAAGCACGTCGCAATCAAGCGTGAATTGCCGCTCGCCGAGCACGGACATGTCCATGCAGGCGCGCAGGGCGCGGCCGATAAGCCGTTGGATTTCCTGAGTGCGGCCGGATTGTTTGCCGCGGGCGGCTTCGCGATTGCCCCGGGTGTGGGTGGAACGCGGCAGCATGCCGTACTCCGCGGTCACCCAACCCTTGCCGGACCCGCGCAGAAAGGGCGGCACGCTGTCCTCGAAGGATGCGGTGCATAAGACCCAAGTCTCGCCGAATTTGACCAGGCACGACCCTTCGGCGTGCTTCGCCCAGCCGGGGATGAGTTCGATAGTGCGCAACGCGTCGGCCGCCCGTCCGCCCGTCCGTCCCGCGCCGATGATGGTCGCCATGCCGCTCTCCCCTGCTCAAAGGCGGCGAGCGGTAACGCGCGGGCGGCGAGGTGGCAACCGCCTTGAGGCTCGTCAGTTCCGCGGTCCTGATTTCTGTCATGCGAATTCCGCTGGCCAACGTCGCCCAGCCGGGCCGCAGTCCCCAAACATTCTCGGCCGTGGCGAGATCGCCTTGAATTCGCCGCAGCGCGGCATTATCTCCGCGTTCGAACGAATCGGGCGGTCGCCCGATTTCCTTGGGAGCGTTGCGATGACCGTTTGGTCCACCCGCTTTGCGATAGTCTTCGCCGCCGCGTCTTTTGCGGCGGACGAACGTGCATGGCGCAACACCGCATAACTCCCACGCAGCTTCGCCTGGGAGGGGGACCTCCTGGGCGCGACTTTCCCAAAGCGCACGCCCGCCGGTTCCCCCCGGCGGGTTTTTTCGTTTCGGGCTTTCGCTGCGGCGACGCGGCGGGGCCCGCCCCAGCTTGGCGCGCGCCAAGACCCTGGCGGTTCGGCGTCGCGAACCGGACCGCCGCCGTCACGATGGAGATGAAGGAGATGACGGAGAAACTGCACGTCAATGTCGGCACCATCGGTCACGTCGACCATGGCAAGACCACGCTCACCGCGGCGCTCACCCAGGTGCAGGCCGCGCGCGTGGGCGGCAAAGCGTTGGCGCTCAACGACATCGACAGTGCGAAGGAAGAGGTCGCCCGCGGAGTGACGATCAACACCGCTCACGTGGAGTATGAGAGCGATGCGCGTCACTACGCGCATATCGACTGCCCCGGCCACGCCGACTACGTGAAGAACATGATCACCGGCGCCTCGCAGATGGACGGCGCCATCCTTCTCGTGGACGGAACCGAAGGCGCGGCTCCCCAGACGATCGAGCACATTCTGCTCGCCCGTCAGGTGGGCGTCGGCCACATCGTCGTGTTCGTCAACAAGATGGACATGATCACCGAGGCCGACCGGGCGGAGATGGCCGAGCTCATCGAGCTGGAGATCGGTCAGATGCTGGCCGCGCAAGGCTATGCGGACGCGCCCTTCGTGTTCGGCAGCGCTTTGCAGGCCCTCGGGGCGGCGGAGCGCGGCGAGGCGATGGGCGAGGACGCCAGGCCCGTGCGTGACCTGGTCGACGCGCTGGACGCGGCGATCCCGGACCCGGTTCGGGACTTCGACAGCCCGTTCCGAATGCCGATTGAAGGGGTTCACTCGATCCCCGGACGCGGCACGGTGGTCAGCGGTCGGGTCGAGCGCGGCTCCGTCAAAGTCGGGGACACGGTGGAGATCGTGGGTCTCGATAATGACGGCGAAGCGGTGACCGTCACCGGCGCCCAGGCCTTCCGCAAGGATGTGGCCGAGGCGCGGGCCGGCATGAATGTCGGGCTGCTCCTGCGCGGGGTGAAACGTGACGGGGTGCGGCGCGGCCAGGTGCTCAGCGCGCCTGGCGTCATTAAGCCTTTCTCCAAAGGCGCGGCGCGCATCGTCGTGCTGACCGCGGAGGAAGGCGGCCGGCGCACGCCGTTCGGTTCGGGCTACTCGCCGCAATTTTTCTTCGGGACGACGGACGTCACCGGAGAGATCACGGTGAGCGAGGATGTCGGGGTGGTGAGCCCCGGCGACCAAGCCGACATCGACTTCGCCTTGCGCAAACCGGTGGGCGTGGAGCCCGGCCTGCGCTTCGCCATCCGCGAAGGCGGCCGCACGGTCGGCGCCGGCGTCGTCACCTCGGTGACCGCGTGAAGGCCTGACCGGCGCGCTCTCAGGCGTCTTTCATGGGCGTCTGGGGGCGCGCTATCGCCCTCCCCGCTTGCGTCCGCGCGCGCATGCGCATAACTGCAAAGTTATGACAGCGCACGGTTCTGAGCGGCCGTTCACGCTCGCCGACATGGACAGACGCGCGCGCGACGTGTTCCGCGCGATCGTCGAAACCTATTTGCGCACCGGCGAGCCGGTGGGCTCGCGCACGATATCGCGCCAGGGCGAGTTTTCCCTGTCCCCCGCCTCCATCCGCAACACCATGCAGGATCTCGCCCAATTGGGCCTGCTAACCGCGCCGCACGCCTCGGCGGGACGGTTTCCGACCCATGCGGGCTTGCGTCTGTTCGTGGACGGCCTTCTCGAAGTCGGCGACGTGGCGAGCGAAGAGCGCGCGGCGATCGAAAACGCGCTTGTGGGCAACGCCTCAAGCGTCGAGGACGCTCTTGCGAAGGCGTCTGACGTCTTGTCCGGTCTCGCCGGGGGCGCGGGCCTTGTGGTCACCCCCACGCGCGATGCGCCGCTTCGGCATGTGGAGTTCGTCACGCTCGGGCCCGGCGAAGCGCTGGCCGTGCTTGTCTCTGAAGACGGCGCCGTGGAGAACCGGCTGATGCAGACCCCCGGCGGGCTGCCTCAGGGCGCGCTGCTGGAGGCGTCGAACTATCTGGCGTCGCGGCTGAAAGGCCGGACGCTCGCGCAAGCGCGGGCCGATGTCCTCAAGGAAATCGAAAGCGGCAAAACCCAGATCGATGCGGCCGCCCAGCGCTTGATCGCCCAGGGCATGGCGGAATGGAGCGGCGGCGATGATGACCGCGCTCTCATCGTTCGGGGCCAAGCCAAGTTGTTGGACAACCTCGCCGCCCAAGACGATTTGGAGCGCATGCGGCTCTTATTCGACGATCTGGAACGCAAACAGGGGCTCATCACGTTGTTGGACCAAGCGCGGGCGGCCGAAGCGGTGAAGATTTTCATCGGGGCGGAGAACCCGCTTTTCAGCCTCTCCGGGTCGAGCGTGGTGGCGGCGCCCTATATGGATGGTCAGCAGAGGATCGTGGGCGCGCTCGGCGTTATTGGGCCGACCCGGCTCAACTACGCCCGCGTGATCCCGCTCGTTGACTACACCGCGCGTGTCATCGGACAGCTGCTGGACGGGACCGCGCGAGAGCCAAGGGGATGACTATGAACGACGAAACCGAAAAGCCCGAGGCCGAGAACCAAGAGCACGCCGAAGCGGCGCCGGCCGAAACGGGAGACCAGCCCTCGCTCGAAAGCGTGATCGAGGAACGCGAAGCCCTGCGCGATCAGCTTCTTCGGGCGGTCGCTGAGGCGGAGAACCTTCGGAAACGGTCCGAAAAGGAAGTCGCTGACACCCGCATTTTCGCGCTCACCAGCTTCGCCAGAGACCTCTTGTCGGTGTCGGACAATCTTTCACGCGCCCTCGCCGCGGTGAGCGACGACGTCCGCGAGGCGATGGGCGAACCGGGCAAGAACCTGCTTGCGGGCGTGGAGATGACCGAGAAAGAGCTTCATACCGTGCTCACGCGGCATGGGGTGACGCTTATGGCTGTTGCGCCGGGCGACAAGTTCGACCCGAACAGGCACCAGGCGGCCGCGCAAATCCCGTCCGAACATCCAGCCGGATCGGTGGTCTCCGCCATCCAGTCCGGCTGGGTCATCGGCGATCGCACCTTGCGCGCGGCGATGGTGGCGGTGTCCGCAGGGGGGCAAAGCGAACCGCCTGCGAAAGACGACGACGCTTCGGCGTCCGAAACGGGCGAGGACCCCGCCGCAGAACCTGGCGGTTCTCTGGACACCAAGGTCTGAGCCGCCGGCACCGGCGACCGGTTACGCAACGGTAAGATGACTTTGGCGGGAGGTCTCGCCACCTTCGCGTGTGCTTTGGCGGTGAAGGGGAAGATTTCCATGTCGAGGATGTTGATGATCGCGCCTGTCGCCGCGCTCCTTGTCGGATGCGCGGCGGCGATGTCGGAGACGCCGACCGAACCGTCGCCGCCGCGTGCGCTCATCGCTGAGGCTCGCATGCTAGCGGCCTCCCATGGCGACGCGATCTGGCCCGGTTTCACCGAAACGCCGTTCGAGCTGCTCCTCGTTGAGGCCGCACAGGAAACCGCGTTTTGCGCCACGAACTTGCCTGATGATTTCACGCCGAGCGGCGTTGACGAGGCGACCGGTTGCCCGACGGCGGTCCGCGACCAGCAGTTTTCTCCGTCATTCTTAGCGAGTTTCCCCGCCTTTGGCGGTCGTCCGCTGATCATCGTAGGGACGCCGGAAGCCACCAATCATGCCCCGCTCTCCTGGGTGATCGTGCTCATTCACGAGCATTTTCATCAATACCAGGCCACTCGGCCGGATTATTTTGACGCAACTGCCGCGTTGGACCTCGCTCAGGGCGATCAGACGGGCATGTGGATGCTCAACTATCCCTTCCCTTACGACGACCCCCGCGTCGGAGCGGCTTTCGACGCCATGGCGACCGCTTTGATCGCGGCGTTGGACGCCTCGGACGAGCGTTTCGAGCCCGCCATGCAGCGATACCTGGCGGCGCGTTCCGAGGCTCGCAGCCTCGTTTCAGAAGCGGATTGGCGCTATGCGGAGTTCCAACTGTGGAACGAGGGGGCGGCGCGCTGGACCGAGCTGGCGATGGCGCGTCTCGCCGCTGAGCACGACCCTGCTTACGCCGCGCTCGCAGAGGGCCGTTATCAGCAGATCAAGGACGAAATCGCTGCGCTCGCCCTCCCCGACAACCAGCGCGTCGCGTTTTATCCCATCGGCGCGGCCGAGGCGGAGCTGCTTGACCGCCGCACGCCTAGCTGGCGGGCCGCCTATCGCGACGGGCCGCTCGCCCTCGGTCCCTATCTGGAGGCGGCGTTCCGGCCGCGCTGAGGCCGCGCTCAGGGTCCCGACATCGGCGCGACCGGCTTCACCCGGCGCATGGTCAGATTGATCCGCCCGCCGCCAGGAACCAGGGTCGAGCTGCCCAGCTGGATGCGGTCGACGCCGTGATAGGCGCGACGGGCGGGACCGGCGAGGACCACCACGTCGCCCGACGACACCGTCATTGATCGCGTCGGAGCGGACCGCGTGGCGCCGCCAAGCCGAAACAGCGCCTTGTCGCCTAAGGAGACCGAAACCACCGGGGCGTTCGCCTCCTCCTCATCGGCGTCCACATGCAGGCCGAGCCGAGAACCCTCCTGATACCAATTCACGAGACACGCCTCGGGGTGCGCCGGCCAGGGCGCAACCTCGTCCCAAAGCGCAAGCAAGGCGTCTGGGATTGCAGGCCACGGCATGCCCGTCACTGGGTGCTCAGCCTGATAGCGGTAACCCGCCTTGTCCGTGACCCATCCAAGCTCGCCCAGATTGGTCATCATCACTGACAGCGGCTTGCCCGAGCGGGGCATGCTGGGGCGGTAGAACGGCGCGTCGGCCGCTTCGATCGCCGCGAAAACCTCGCCGAGCAACGCTTCTTGCGCAGCGCGGTCAAACCGTTCGGGCAGAAGTCGAAAGCCGTCGAGCGTCACCGCCTACTCCGGCCGCTGAACGCCGACCGCCCGCAACGCCGCCATGAGACGGCGGACCGCCGCCTCGGCCTCCGCCGCGGTCGGCGGACGCGCGGGATCGTCAAAGCGCAGATAGAAAAGCCCGCCGCTTTCTGAATTGAACGGACGGCTCAGCTCTGAATGTCGCACGCTGTAAAGTGCGGTGCTCTCAAAGACGGCCGAGATGGCGTCGGGCGGGCCGGCGTCGATGGTCACTGAGCCATAAGATCCTGTCGTGACGGCGAATCTCGCGGGATGGGCGTCAATCGCTTCCAGCATCATCGTTTCATCGGGCGGCGGCGGGATGAGGAACCCATCCGGCGTGGCGACGCCAAGCGCATAAACAAGCGGGTCAGCGACCGGATCGGCGGAAAACACGCCCGGTGGCAGCTGCAACAACACCAAGCCGCTTTCGAGCCTGGCGACGCCGAACGGTTGCGGCTCGGAGCCCCCATCCTCGGTCAAGCTTGCAATCGCTTGGCGACCGGACTTGGCGTCCCAGGTCACTAGGCCGCAGTCCCGAAACGCCTCCGCAGCCGCGTAGTCCAAGACGCCGTCGTCATAGTCTTCCAAGAGACAATAATGGCCAGGCGTCAGGATGGGCTCCGCCAAGCGCGTCTCAGGGTTGATGAGCGCGACGCGGGACTGCCAGGTCCAACACCCCGAAATCAAAAGGGCGGCGCCGGCGATGATCGCGGTCCGCGTTACGCTGTCGATCATTGGGATCCTCGTTGAATTGCGTTGAACCGACTGTTCACTCCCGACCGTCGCGAGCCGCAAGGCGCTCGGCGGCGACCCGAAGCGCGTTTGCGAGCGGCTCCACGGCGGCTTCGGCTTCGTCGGCGCTTAAAGGGACGCTCGGGTCATCCACTCGAAGAAAATAGGCGGGCCCTCCCTCGATGAGAAAAGTGTCGTCCTCAGCCACGTCAGCCAATGACGCATATGTCGCCTCTTCATACAGCGCGAGAATGTCGGTGCGGGAGCCGCTTTCGACGACGAGGGCGCCGACAGTGTCCAGCAGGAGCCTCATATCGCCGCCCAAGTCGTCAATGGAAGCCAGCAAGTCCGAACGATCCGGCGGAGGCGCCATCGCAAATCCCGAAGCGCCGACTGCGCCGAAGGCATAAAGGTGCGGGGTATCGGTCGCGCCGGGCGATCGGGTGGCGTCTATCTGAATCATCACAAGCCCGCCCTCGACCGCGAGGACGCCCAATGGCGCGCGTTCCGGTCCAGGACCGTCGTCGGACACGACGAGATGACCTTGGGCCTCGGCATCCCAGACGATCTCAAGACAATCTCGCAACGCGCCGGCGGCGGCGAAATCGATCCGCCTGTCCGCGTCGTATCTGTCCCATATGCAGTAGGACCCGTCGGCGAAAACCGGCGCCGACAGCGGCGTGTCGACGTCCACCAACTCGACCAAGCTGGCCAAGGTCCAACATCCCGAACAGAGCAGTGCGCCGAACGGCGCAAAGAGGGCGGCTGACAGGCGCATGACTTAGGTCCCTGGGTTGCGCGACGACGGCGGTGACATGGTGTCACCTACGAAGCTGGGTGAGGCTTAAGGCCAAATCACGACCCTATGGCGGCGTAATCCGTTGTATGGGAGCCCCGACCGTGTTCATGCGCATCGCACTGAGCTGGGTTTTCGCCGCCGGCGCATTTCAAGCGGCCGCCGCGCAGGGGCCGAACGCCGACGGTCTCGCTTTGTCGAACGAGGTTTTGGCGCAAGAGCTTGCGGTCCCGATCGAGGAGGTTTTGGCCGTCCATCCGGCGTGATCCAACCGGCTGCGGGTCGGCGAGGGCGGGACAAGACTGCGTTGGCCAGGCCGGTGGGAAGTCGTGTTGGACGCCACAGTGACCCCTGTCGGCGGTGAACCTGGCTGACCTGCTCGCCCGCCGGACTTGCGAGTTCCGCCGCATCCCACCATATCGGCGTCAGACAGCGGCGTTTCTGCCGCGATCATGTGTTCAACACCCCGCAAAGCTGTGGGGGCGGCCGACCAAAAGGCGCTTCGGGCCTGACCGCGCCGCCCGCCGAAAGGAGCGAATGCGAAGATGAGCAAGGTCATCGGGATCGACCTGGGAACCACCAACTCGTGCGTCGCCGTTATGGACGGCAAGACTGCGAAGGTGATCGAAAACGCTGAAGGCATGCGCACCACCCCCTCGGTGGTGGCGTTCTCCGAAGACGGCGAGCGGCTGATCGGGCAACCGGCGAAGCGCCAGGCGGTGACCAACCCCGAATACACGTTTTTCGCCATCAAGCGATTGATCGGCCGCAACATGGACGATCCCACCGTGTCGAAAGACATCGACATGGTGCCTTACAAAATCACGCCCGGGCCGAACGGCGACGCTTGGGTGCAGGGCCGCGATAAGAAATACGCCCCCGCGGAGATCTCCGCCTTCATTCTGCAAAAGATGAAAGAGACCGCCGAAGCCTATCTTGGCCAGCCGGTCACCGAGGCGGTGATTACGGTTCCGGCGTATTTCAACGACGCCCAGCGCCAAGCGACTAAAGACGCGGGCAAAATCGCTGGTCTCGACGTCAAGCGCATCATCAACGAGCCGACGGCCGCCGCCCTCGCCTACGGGCTGGAGCGGAACGAAGGCAAGACCATCGCGGTTTACGATCTCGGCGGCGGCACCTTCGACATCTCCATTCTCGAGATCGGCGACGGCGTGTTCGAAGTGAAGTCGACGAACGGCGACACGTTCCTTGGCGGGGAAGATTTCGACCTTCGGATCGTCGACTATCTGGCCAGCGAATTCAAAAAAGATAGCGGCATTGACCTGAAGGGCGACAAGCTCGCGCTGCAACGCCTCAAAGAAGAGGCTGAAAAAGCGAAAAAGGAACTGTCGAGCGCTTCGCAGTATGAGGTGAATTTGCCGTTCATCACGGCCGACGCCTCCGGGCCTAAGCACCTGAACATGAAGCTCACGCGGGCGAAGTTGGAATCGCTCGTGGCTGACCTCATCGAGCGCACGCTGGAGCCGTGCCGCAAGGCGTTGGCGGACGCCGGCCTGACGGCGGGCAAAATCGACGACGTGGTGCTGGTGGGCGGCATGACGCGCATGCCGAAAATCCAGGAGACGGTGAAGACGTTTTTCGGGCGCGAACCCCATAAGGGCGTGAACCCCGATGAGGTCGTCGCGATGGGCGCGGCCATCCAGGCCGGGGTGTTGCAAGGCGACGTGAAGGACGTGTTGCTCCTGGACGTCACGCCGCTGACGCTCGGGATTGAAACCGAGGGCGGCGTGTTCACGCGCATGATCGACCGCAACACGACCATTCCCACCAAAAAGGGCCAAATCTTCTCCACCGCCGCGGACAACCAGGCGGCTGTGACCATTCGCGTGTTCCAAGGCGAGCGCGAGATGGCCGCGGACAACAAGGAGCTGGGCCGCTTCGATTTGGTCGGCATTCCCCCCGCACCGCGCGGCGTGCCCCAGGTTGAGGTGACGTTCGACATCGACGCCAATGGCATCGTCAACGTGTCGGCCAAGGACAAGGCGACCGGGAAAGAACAACAGATCCGCATCCAGGCGTCGGGCGGTCTTTCCGACGCCGACATCGAGGCGATGGTCAAAGAGGCCGAAACGCATGCGGCTGACGACAAGCGTCGCCGCGAGGTCGCCGAAGCCCATAACCAAGCCGAAGCGCTGATCCACTCCACCGAGAAGCAACTCGAGGAGTTCGGCGACAAGGTGTCGGAGGCCGAGAAATCGGCCATTGAGGCGGCGACGGCCGACCTCAAAGCGGTCAAAGACAGCGAGGACGTCGCGGAAATCCAGGCGAAATCGCAAGCGCTGGTCCAAGCCGCCATGAAGCTCGGCGAGGCGATGTACAAAGCGCAGCAAGCCGAGGGCGGCGCGGACGCCGGCGATGGCGCGCAGGCTGACGGCGCGTCAGGCGACGATGTCGTGGACGCCGAGTTCGAAGAAGTCGACGACGACAAAAAGCGAGCGTCGTAATCGGACCCGTCGGGGCGCGCTGCGGCGCGCCCCCAGTTCGGCCGAGACGAGGCGAACGCCATGCGTGATTACTATGAAATTCTGGGCGTTGAACGGGACGCCGACCCGGCGGCTCTGAAGAGCGCGTATCGCAAACTGGCGATGCAGTATCACCCCGACCGCAATCCGGACGATGCTGAAGCCGAAGCCCGTTTCAAAGAGGTCAATGAAGCCTACGCCGTCTTATCCGACGATCAGAAGCGCGGCGCTTACGACCGCTACGGCCATGCCGGCGTAAATGGCCAAGGCGGCGCGGGCGCAGGCGGGTTCGGCGACTTCGAAGATTTGGTCCGCTCGGCTTTCGGGTCGAATTTCGACGACTTGTTCGGCGAGCTCTTCGGCCGCTCCGGCGGCGGTCGTCCCCGCTCCGCGCCGGGCCGCGGCGCGGATTTGCGCTACGACCTCGAAATCGAGCTCGAAGACGCGTTCAGAGGCAAAGACGTCGAGATTTCGGTGCCCTCCAGCGAGACGTGCGATCGCTGCAGCGGGTCAGGCGCGGAACCCGGCACGGACATCGTCACCTGCCCGACCTGCAACGGCCTGGGCGTCGTGCGGACGAGCCAAGGCTTCTTCACGATGCAACGCACCTGCCCCACCTGCGGAGGGCAAGGTCGCTACGTCGAAACGCCTTGTCGAAAATGCGACGGGGTCGGGCGCGTGCGCACCACGCGGACTTTGCCGGTCTCCATCCCCTCAGGCATTGAAGACGGGACCCGCATCCGTTTGGCCGGCGAAGGGGATGTGGGCGCGCGCGGCGGCCCGCGGGGCGATTTGTATATTTTCGTCACCGTGCGTCCGCACGACATATTCGAACGCGACGGCCAGGACCTCTATTGCCGGGCGCCGGTGCCGGTGACCACCGCCGCGCTAGGCGGGGACATCGAAATGCCGACTATCGAAGGCGACAAGGTGCGGGTGAAGGTCGCGGAGGGTTCCCAGACCGGCAAACGCATGCGCCTGAAGGGCAAGGGCATGCCGCGACTTCGCTCGCCGCAGCGCGGAGACCTCTATGTGGAGGTCTTCGTGGAGACCCCTACCCGGCTCAATCCACGGCAACGTCAGTTGCTTGAAGAGCTCGCCCGGGAAATGGGCGAAGACTGCCATCCAGAGCACAAGAGCTTTTTTGACCGCGCCAGGCGTTTTTGGGACGACTTGGCAGGGAACGACCACCAGCCAAGACAATAAAGCTGGAAAGGCGCGGTCACCGTCATCGACAGCGTTGAGGCGTTGGCGCGGCAGGCCCGCGTGGACGACGCGCCCGAGCCGGATTAGCGTCTGGGCTCGAATCTCGCCGCACGCTCGCGCGGCGCTCGCCGAAGAGGAACGACTGCGCATGACAGAACCGCTCGCCATCGCCGTATCCGGTCCGGCCGGACGTTTGGGCTCTGCGATTCTGCGCGCCGCAGCCGCCTCGCGCGACGTCCGTTTGACAGCCGGCTTAGCGCGCCCCGGGTCGAGCGCCATCGGCATGGATTTGGGCGCGTTCGCCGGCGTTCGTGACTTGGGCGTCAAGGCGACGGATCAATTGGAGGAAGCCGTCGCAGAGGCGGACGTCTTGATTGACGTCTCGACGGGCTCCGCCGCCGCCTCCCACGCCCATGCGCTGGCGGAGCGCGGCGGCCCCGCCCTCATCGTCGGCGCGACGGGGGAAACCGACGAAGAAGAAGCCACCATCGCCGAGGCCGCCAAGAAAATCCCCATCGTTGAGGCCCGCAATTTTTCGCTCGGCGTGGCCTTGATGGTGGAGCTCTCCCGCATTGCGGCGAAAAGCTTGGGCGAAGAGTGGGACATCGAGATTCTGGAGATGCACCATCGCGCCAAAACGGACGCGCCGTCAGGCACCGCCCTGGTGCTGGGCAATGCGGTCGCTGAAGCGCGCAATGTCCCGTTCGACGACAACGCGGTGAAGGGTCGCGCCGGCGGGCTTGCCGGGCCGCGCCAACGCGGGGAGATCGGCGTGGCGGCGTTGCGCGGCGGCGGGGTCGTCGGCGACCACGACGTGATTTTCGCCGCCTCCGACAGCATGCTCACGATTTCGCATCGCGCCCATGATCGCTCGATATTCGCAAACGGCGCGCTCGCCGCGGCGAAGTGGGTCAAGGGCAAACCGCCGGGGCTTTACGGCATGCGTGATGTGCTGGGCCTGGGCGGATGGTCCGCAATCCTAGCCCCGGAGTAGTTTTCGCCGCCTTTCTTCTTGCAGGCTGCGTGTCGGTTGAAGTCGGCGAAGACGTGTTTTTGCCGACGGCGAGGCCCGACGGCGCTGGGGCCCATGCGCAGATCTTCAGCGTGCAGGGGGGCGTGGTTGAAGACGGGCGGTTCGGTTTGGACGGCCTTGGCGTCGTCCATGCCGCCCGGTTGGTGACGCCTGGGGCCGAGGCGATCGTTCTCTATCACGGCGGCACGGGCTTTCGCATGGCGAACGCCGGCCCGCGCACGGCGCGGTTGGCCGAGGCCTTTAACGCCGACGTCATCACCTTCGACTACCCCCAAGTGGGGGCCACAGCCGCGGCGCGGGACATTCCGACATTCCAGGCTCTGGGCCCCGCTCTCTTCGACCGCCTCGAAACCGAAGGATGGATCGATGGACGGCCGGTTTACGCCTATGGCTTTTCCTTCGGCGGCGCGATGGCGGCCAATCTCGCGGCGACGCGGCCGATTAGGGGTCTGGTGATCGAAAGTTCGGCCGATGACGTGGTTGCGGTGGC
>CAZABJ010000023.1:0-38532 GCA_964483375.1 uncultured Caulobacterales bacterium | reverse complement strand
GGAGCGGGATGTCTTTGGAATTCAGCTATGCCGGCATGAACGCTGGCGTCTTGGGCGCTTGGATCCTGGTGGGCTTGGCGGCGGGAAATCTTGCGCGGCTGGCGCTGGGCGGTCCAAAGCCGCTTGGGCTCTTTGGCGACATGTTGGTCGGACTGTTCGGCGCTTTCGGCCTGGGCGCCGTGTTGCGGTTGGCGGGCGTGGATCTCACCGCCCACATCCTGCAGCTGGCGCCGACGCTGACATCGGCGACCGCGGTCTGGGTCGACGTCGTTCTTACGGCGTTTCTCGGCGCTCTGGTCATCCGCATCGCCCTGAGAGCGTTGGCGCGAAGCTGAGAAGACGCTCAAACCGCGACGGAGTGGCGGGGAACGAAACGCACCGCACAATCCCCTGCGCGTCTTGAAATTGGGATGCGGTAACCGCGCCTTCAGCTAACTTCGCCAATCTGCCCTCTGGCCCAGAGCGAAGCGCAAGTGCAGGCGATGACGGCGAACGATGACCAAGTTGCGGCGGAAGCAGCCCGATTGAGAACGCTTGGGGCGCTGGATCTTCTGGACAGCGATCCCGAACCCTCTTTCGACACCATCACACGCCTGGTCGCAGAAAACTTCGACGCCCCCATTTCGCTGGTTTCCCTGGTGGACCGCGACCGGCAGTGGTTCAAGTCATGCGTCGGTCTGAGCGAAGGCGAAACGCCTCGCGACATCGCGTTTTGCGATCACGTCATCCGGAGCGACGAGGTCTTGTTGGTTCCCGACGCGCTCGTGGACCCGCGCTTTGCTGACAATCCGCTTGTCGTCGGCCCGCCGCATATTCGCACCTATGTCGGAGCCCCGCTCATTCATCCCAATGGCGCGCGCCTGGGCAGCCTTTGCGCGGTTTTCGACAGGCCGACCCCCGTCTCGGACAAGCAGATCCGGACGCTCCAGGGTTTAGCCGCGACCACGGTCGAGTTGATGGTCGCACGCAGGGACAGACAAAACCTTCGTCGGATGGTGAAGGGCAGAGAAAAGCTCAATCAAAAGATTAGAGCCCAATCGGATTGGCTGTCAGAGATTGCAGAGATTGCGTCGATTGGCGGTTGGGAACTGGATCTCGTTGAAAAAAAGGTCATCTGGACCGAGGGTACGCGCCGTATTCACGAGGTCGACGAGTTTTACGAACCCGACCTTGAAACCGCGATCGAGTTTTATGCGCCTGAATTCCGGGACACGGTCATCGAAAATCTCGAGCGGGCGATCTCGAACCAAACGCCATTTGATTTCCAAGCAGAGATGGTCACCGCTCAAGGGCGCTCGATTTGGGTGCGGTCGGTGGGCAAACCGCGCGTCGTCAACGGCGTAGTCGTCAAGGTCGTCGGGGCGTTCCAAGACATGTCGGAAGCCCATGAAAGACAGAACCTCTTGATCGCGGACCGCTGGCGCATGGCCGCAATCTTGGACGCCACGCGGGTAGGCACGTGGGAGTGGGACGCGACGACGGACCTTGTCAAATACAACGACATTTGGTGCGAGATGCTGGGTCGCTCAATGAGCGAGGTGTCCCCTACTTTCGAACAATGGCGGGCTCTCGTTCACCCTGATGATTTGGCCCAGGCGGAAGACCGACTGCGCGCGCATTTGGCGGGGGAAACCGAACGCTACGCCGTCGACATTCGCATGAAGCACGCCGACGGCCGGTGGGTTTGGATCTCAAGCACGGGTCGGATTGTGGAACGGGCGGCCGATGGAAGCCCTGTCAAGATCGTCGGCGCCCATACCGACATTTCCGAGCGTATTGAAATCACCGAAAAGCTTGATGAGGAAAAGCGCAAAGCCGAAGCGGCCAACGTCGCCAAGAGCCGCTTCCTCGCCAATATGAGCCACGAAATCCGCACCCCGCTCAACGGCGTGATCGCGCTGGCCGGCGCGGTGGCCAAAACCGATCTAGACAGCAAGCAGAGCGAGATGATCTCGCTCATTCAGACATCCGGCGACGCGCTTGAACGCATTTTGTCAGACATTCTGGATCTGTCGAAAATCGAGGCCGGCGGCCTGGACATCACGACCGCGCCCTTCGATTTGCGCAAGGCCGTGGAAGCCGCGAGCGAGCTGATGCGCGTGCGCGCCGACGACAAAGGCCTGCGCTTCACCATCCGCTACGGCGAGACGGCTGAAGGCGTCTTCGAGGGCGACGCGGTGCGCATCCGGCAAGTGCTGGCGAACTTAACCTCTAACGCCATCAAGTTCACCAAAACCGGCGAAGTGTGCGTATGGGTCGACGTCGCCGAGGGCGACCCCTCCGCTTTGAAGATTCGAGTCGTCGACACCGGCATCGGCTTTGACGCCGAAACCGGGGCCCGCCTGTTCAACCGGTTTCAGCAGGCGGATGCGGGCATAACGCGGAGCTTCGGCGGCACCGGGCTCGGATTGGCGATTTCAAAGGCGTTGGTCGAGATGATGGGCGGGCGCATCGGCGCGGAATCCCAACCCGGCCATGGGAGCGAATTCTGGTTCGACTTGCCGCTCGAACGGACCATGCCGCTTGAGGATTACCGACGACGCCAAGCCTCCGAGGCCGGCGGCGACGCGCCGAACGTCGGAGCCGGGCTGGGCCCGCTCCGGGTGCTTGTCGCCGAAGACAATCCTAACAATCAGCGCGTGATTCAGCTGGTGCTCGAGCAATTGGGGCTTTCGCTGGAAATCGTCGGCGACGGCGCCAAGGCCGTCGAAACCTTCACGTCTCGTCCCTTCGACATCGTGTTGATGGACATGCAGATGCCCGTCATGGACGGCGTCGCCGCCACCCGACGCATACGCGCGTTTGAGCGGGAGGAAGGTCGTCCGCGCACGCCCATCGCGATGCTGAGCGCGAACGCCATGCCGGACCATATCGACGCCTCGCTCGAAGCGGGCTGCGACGAGCACATCGCCAAACCCTTCACGCCGGCGAGCTTGGTGGACGGCATCGAAAAACTCATCGTGCTCCACGGTACGCATGACGCTGCGAAGGTTTCTTAGGCCGACAAGAAACCGCGAGTGACCGGGCGGGCGAGCCTGCGGTCACCCCTCGTCCCGCCGGGCGGGCAACCCCAGCCGGGCCCGGGCCGCGCGCCAGTGTCGCGGGCGTAGATGCAGACCGACCACGCCCAAGGCGGTGGTCAACACTGCGGCGTCATCTGCAAAACCCAGCCCTGCGATGAAATCCGGCGCCATATCGGCGGGCGTCACGAAATAGGCGAGCGCGCCGTAGATCACGAGCTTCACCCGGGCGGGCGTCGCGGGATCGCGCGCGCAAAACCATGCCGCAGCGATTTCTTCAGCGAACGGGATCCGCCCCATCACGCGGAGCAGTTTCGGCCAAAAGCCCTCAGGCGCGCGCCGCCGCGCCGCCTCGATGTCGAGCAGCGGTCCGCCGGCTTCAATCACGACGGGAGGCTTGGCGTCAGCGTTCATAGCGGTCTATCCAGACGTCCCTTCTTAGATCCGCGCCGGAGCGCGCGGGCGACACACATAATCACCTTGACGGGAGAACGCCATGGACGTCGCAGGCCAAGCCGCAATCGTGACCGGAGGGGCCTCAGGGCTTGGGGAAGCCAGCGCGCGCGCGCTCGCCGCAGCCGGCGCTAAGGTCACGATCTTTGACTTGAACGCCGAACGTGGTCAGTCGGTCGCGTCCGAAATCGGCGGCGCGTTCGCAGCGGTGAACGTCATGGATGAGGCGAGCGTCGACGCCGGCTTCGCCGCTGCGCGCGCGGCCCACGGCCAAGAGCGCGTGCTGGTGAACTGCGCAGGCATCGGCTGGGCGGAAAAAACCGCAAGCCGGTCGAAATCCTCTGGCGAAATCCGCAACCACGCCATCGACAAGTTCCAACTCGTCATCGGGATCAATCTCGTCGGCAGCTTCATGTGCGCGGCGAAATCCGCCGCCGGCATGATGACGTTGGAGCCGCTGGGCGGCTCCGGTCGCGGCTGCGTGGTCAACACCGCCTCGGTCGCCGCTGAAGACGGCCAAATCGGTCAAGTCGCATATTCCGCCTCCAAGGGGGGCATCGTGGGCATGACCTTGCCCATGGCGCGTGACCTGGCGCGGGAAGGCGTTCGGGTGAACACGATCCTGCCGGGCTTCTTTGAAACCCCGATCTACGAGCAGATGCCGCCGGAGGTGAAAACGAGCCTCGCTGCGCATCTGCAATTCCCCACGCGTTTCGGCGCGCCGGCGGAATATGCCGATCTGGTGATGTTTCTCGTGAATTCCGACTATGTGAATGCGGAAAGCATCCGCATCGACGCCGGCGCCCGTATGCCGCCGAAATAGTCTGCGCCGGATCGTCTCGCCAAGGTCAAGTTTTCGCCGCATCCCGGCGCGAGCATGCGCGACAGCTAACCAGGGGATTTTCATGCGAATTTTGCTTCTCGCCGCCGCCGCGGCGGCTTCCGTCGCCGCGCCGGCCTTGGCCCAATCCTACGGCTCAAACCCGCGCGGCCAGGCCGCCGACGGCTTCTTCACGCGATGTATGCAGGATACGGGCGGCTCGCCGGCACATTCCGGCTTAGGCCTCGAATGCGCGTGCGGCGCGGGCTACATGTCCGGCCAAGCCACCGAGCGCCAAATGGCCATTCTGCGCGAGTTCATGCGGGCGCGCGCGGATTCTGAGTTTGCGCAAATCGCGCAACGTCTCGTCTCCGAAGGCTATTCGGCCCAAGAGATCCAGGCGGCTGGCCAGCTCCTCATCGATATGGAAGCTGACGTAAACGCGACATGCTTCGGCCTCCGCCAACGCTGAGCCATGCCTTCGCTCCGCCGTCGCCGGCCGCGCCAGGGCTTTCCTGGCGCGGCGCGAGCGTGTCGAAGGTTTTTTACGGAGCGGGCGCCGCCGCGATTGCATTGGCGAGGTTCGCGCGAACCTCCCGAGCGTCATAAACGTTCGGATTGTCCGCCAAACGCGGGCCGCGACCGATCAGAATTTCAGCCGAGGCTTCGTACCGCGTGATTTCACGGACATAGAAGTCATTGGAGTGGCCGTAGAAGAACGGGTCGTGCCAATAGCGCCAACCGAAGCTGGGATGGAAGTACCGGCGCGAGAACCCGCCATAATAGGGGCCGAAAGCGCTCCGGCCGGACACCCGAGTGTTGCGCTCGGTGTCCCGGTCGACGACAGCGAACCAATCCCCGCCCCGCTGCAGGGTCAGCTCCGCTGCGCGGAACAATAGAAACGTCTCTACCGTCTCAAGATCCGTCAGCGAGTTCCCTGCGAACGAGACCCGAAACCGATTGGACTCGATTTGGCGCTCAGAGTAGCCGAAATCGCCGGCGGCTCCGCCCGCCGGGGCGTAGGGCGTCGGCGTTGCGCAAGCCGCCGCCAGCAGCGCTGCGGCGATGATGAAGACGCGTGCGTTCATTGTGCTCTCCCAATCCGTCCCGGCTCAACAAATGTGGCGCAGTTAGAGCCATTTGACGACGCCTCGCGGCGCCGTAACCGATCACCGTCCTGTGACGGGGATGTTCAGCAACACCGACCGGGCGTCATACGCGTCCGGGGCGCCGGCGGGCGCTGGGCCGCGGCGCAACAAGATTTCAAGCGCGGCTTGGGTTTCGACGCCGCCGCCCTGGCCGAGCGGCAGCGAAACCCCGACGCTTCCGAAGGATCCGCCCGACCCGCCGCCGACGCCGACGCCGACTGACGGACCTGACCGCGGAGCGCCTTCCGCGCCCTCGCTACGGGAGACCACTTCGAACCAGTCATAGCCTTCCCCGAGCGTCACCTCTGCGGCGCGGCGCAGGGCGAGCGTCCGGACGGCGTCCGCCGATGTGGCGGAATTGCCCTGGAAACGAACAATGAAGCGATCGCGCTCGATGCGCTGTTCGGAAAACCCGAACCCGCCCTGGGCGGCGGCGGGCGCGTAGGCGGTCGGGGATGTCACGCACGCCGCAAGCGCAGCGGCGGCGAGGACGAGGCTGGCGAGACTGCGGGCGCGCATGCGCGACCTCCCTAAAGCGAAACCAGTGGGTCGTTTCGCCACCATAACCTGTGCGCGCGGCTTGGGGCAGGCCCTCTCTCGCCTCGCTTTCGCCTTATCGCAGGTTAGTATGCGGGCTTGAGGGACCTGATTGGGAGCTGTATCGCCATGAAGCGCATGGCCGTTTTCGCTCTTGCGACACTGTTCGCAGGACTGGTGAGCCTGCCCGCGTCGGCATTGACGCACCGAGAGTCCATTTATCAGGCCTGCGTTCGCGGCGGAGATTCCGCTGCGGCGTGTTCTTGCGCTGCGGATCGCTACGCGGAAGAACTGACCGACCGCGAGCTTGCGTTCTACGCCCGGATTAACGGACGGATGGATAATCAGCGCGCGCTGATGACGGTGATGAACGAGGTCGGAATGTCCATTCAAGAAGTCGGCGCACTCGCGGCGAAGCTGCGCCGGGTGCAGGCCGATGTTTCGAATTCGTGCGGCGTTTCGACGGTGGGCGGCCGATGATCCGCTCTTTAACCGCGGCTGCGGCGGCGTGCGCCGTTTCGTTCGGGGCCGCTTCGGCGAGCGAGCAAGGTCTTGATCGTCTTGAGGCCGTGTGCATCGACGACGGCTCGACGGCGGAAACATGCGGCTGTCTCCGCGCGTTCGTGGCTGACCGTTTCACCTCGCGTGAGATCGACGGCGCGGCGCGTCTTTTCGCCGACCCTGAGCTGCGCGACGACGTGCCCCTCGCCATCGGGACGCTGATGAGCGAGGGCTATTCGATGGACGAGATCCTGACCATCGCCAACCGGGTCATCGAGCTCCAGGAAGACGCCGTCGGCGCCTGCGAGGTCGAGGGCGCGACGTCACCCGAGCTGGAAGAACCCGTCGACGGCTGACGTCCAGCCCGCCGCCCGCCGCCGGATCTCAAAAGCCCGGTTCAATGCAGCCGGAACTCACCGTCGACCGTGCGCCAGTCGCTCGGCGCGACGAGCTGGGTTGATCCCACGTGAACCGAATGGATGACCGCTTCGATTTCCCGTCGCCAATAGCTCAAAAACTGAGCGATCCGGGGATATTGCGGCGCATGGTCCATGGTCTGCCAAACGAAGCTCTGCAGGAGCGACGGGTGGTCGGGCATATAGTAGAGCACTTCCGCGGTCGCCAAACGGTATCCCTGCAGGCGGGCCGCGAGGTCTGTCGATTTTGACATCTCGCCTCCTCTCGCGGAAAATTCTTTCCCGCTATCAAGGCGAATTCAATCACAAAAGGCATGAATTGCTGCTGAACGCTGAAAGTTAGCAGCGAATGTGCATGTTTGCTAAAATTTTCGCGTTTGAGGGGAAGCGCGTTCGCGAGACTGGCTATTCCGCCGCTTTCGGGGTTTCGAGCCTTCGCGCCACTGAGTCGCGAATGATCTCTCGCGCTTTCTCAACACCGGCCCAGCCCTCGATTTGCGACCACTTGCTCGGCTCGAGATCCTTATAGTGTTCGAAAAAGTGCTGTACCTTTTCGACCAGAAGGCTCGGTAGATCGGTGTAGCTATCGATGCGGTCGTAATAGCTGGTCAGCTTTCGGTGCGGCACCGCGAGGATTTTCTCGTCGAGCCCTTTGTCATCGCGCATGAGGAGCACGCCCACCGGCCGGACCCGCAGCACCGAACCGGGCACCAGCGGACGCGAGCCCACCGCCATCACGTCGACCGCATCGCCGTCGTCAGCCAGCGTTTGCGGAATGAAGCCGTAATTACAGGGATACCGCATCTCAGTGTAGAGGAACCGGTCGACGAACATCGCGCCTGAGGCCTCGTCGAACTCATATTTGATGGCGTCCCCGCCCAGCGGCACTTCGATGACGACATTGATGTCGTCCGGCGGGTTATGGCCGGCGGGAATTTTCGACAGATCCATGGACAGCGCTCCAGATGCGAGGCTGTCCTTTTCCCGCGTGGGGCCGGCGGCGTCTATGCCGCTTTGGTCGCAGGCCATGCCCGCGCCGATGCCCACGCTAGGCCACTTGCCGGGGACCACGATGATGCGGGATAGATTTCACCCTCCCGCGCATGTGAGCCTTTCCGCTCCGCCGCCGCAAAAAAAATACGAGGAAACCCATGAACGTGCAGCTCGATGTGCAGGACGGCGTCGGCGTGATCGCCATGAATGACGGCAAGGCGAACATCATCAATCCGCCCGCCCTCGAAGCGCTGAACGCCGTCATCGATCAGGCTGAGAGCGACGCCGACATCAAAGCGGTCGTGATCACCGGCATGCCCGGGAAGTTCTCCGCCGGGTTCGACCTGGGCTTTTTTCAAAGCTCGACCATGGAAGAGAACATCGCGTTGGTGGATGGCGGCGGCCGCCTGGCCCACCGGGTGTTCAATCTCGGCAAGCCTGTCATCGCCGCGATCACCGGCCACTGCATCGCCATGGGCGTGTTTCTCGCGCTCGCTTGCGACCGTCGCATCGGCGTGCCCGGCGAATTCAAGATCGGCGCGAATGAAACTGTTAACGGCATGCTGGTGCCGCGTTTCGCCATGGCGCTGGCCAAATTTCGTTTGAAGCCGACCTTTCTCGATGAAGCGTTGATCATGGCCAAGCTTTACCGGCCCGAGGAAGCGTTGGAAGCCGGCTATCTCGACGCCGTGGTTCAACCCGAAGCGCTGATGGAGACCGCCCTGCAAACGGCAGCCATGCTCGGCCAACTGCCCGCCGACGCTTACGCCGGCAACAAACGCTTGGTTCGCGAGCGCGTGCTTGCGGAGATGGCGGAGAGCCTAAGACTGCCCGCCTAAGTCGGGCCCTTCAGTTCTTTCCCGCGCGCCGGTCGCGCATGGCTTTGAGCCTCAAGCGGAGGCCGTTCAGGCGAATGAAGCCATGGCTGTCGCGCTGGTCGTACACGTCGTCTTCTTCGAAGGTGACGTGTTCGAGGGAATAGAGCGAAAAGGGCGAGGCGCGGCCCACTACGTCCACCGAACCTTTGTAGACTTTCACCCGGACCGTGCCGGTCACCATGGCTTGGCTGTGGTCGATGGCGGCTTGCAGCATCTCCCGCTCGGGAGAAAACCAGAAGCCGTTATAAATCAGCTCGGCGTAACGCGGCATCAGCTCGTCTTTGAGATGCGCCGCGCCGCGGTCGAGGGTGACTTGCTCGATCCCCCGATGGGCGGCGAGCAAGATCGTCCCGCCTGGCGTTTCGTAAATGCCGCGACTTTTCATGCCGATGAAGCGGTTCTCGAGCAGGTCTAGCCGCCCAACGCCGTGCGCGCCGCCGATCTCGTTGAGCTTGGCGAGCAGAGCCGCGGGCGAGAGCGCGACGCCGTCAATCGCCACCGGATCGCCGCGTTCGAACGCGATCTCGACCAGCTGGGGGGCATCCGGCGCCGCTTCGGGAGCGACTGAGCGTTGATAAACGAAGTCCGGCGCGGGCTCGTCGGGATCCTCCAGCACTTTGCCTTCTGAGGAGGTATGCAGGAGGTTCGCATCGACGGAAAACGGCGCTTCCCCGCGCTTGTCCTTCGGCACGTCGATGCCATGGGTCTCGGCGTAATCAAGCAAATCTTCGCGTGACTTGAACGCCCATTCCCGCCACGGGGCGATGACTTCGATATCAGGGTCGAGGGCGGCGTAGGCCAATTCGAACCGAACCTGGTCGTTGCCCTTGCCCGTTGCGCCGTGGCAGACCGCGTCCGCGCCGGTCAAGCGCGCGATTTCGATTTGCCGCTTGGCGATAAGCGGCCGCGCGATTGAGGTGCCCAGCAGATACAGTCCCTCATAGACCGTATTGGCGCGAAACATCGGGAAGACGTAATCGCGGACAAAATCCTCCCGCAGGTCCTCGATGAAAATCTCTTTCACGCCTAAGCTCTCCGCCCGTCGACGCGCCGGCTCGAGCTCTTCGCCTTGGCCGAGGTCGGCGGTGAAGGTGACGACCTCCAGCCCCCTCTCCGCCTGCAACCATTTGAGAATGATCGAGGTGTCCAGCCCGCCGGAAAATGCGAGCACGACCTTTTTGACTTCCTGCGACATCTGCGCTCCCTTGCCTGAGCGCGGGACGATAGCCCCGTCCGCATGCGTTTGAGGAGCAGCGAATGAGCGCGGGGGCGATGGGCGCAGAGAAAGACGACGGCGCGGGCCCGTCCGGCGTCGGTTTCGTCGCCGCCGCCTTTTATGTGGGCGCGGGATTGCTGGCGGCGGTTTACGCCGTGCACCAAGCCGGTCTGGTCGGACCTTGGCCGGACACTTGGGCATTGAAGGGCGGCGTGCTTCTGGTGCTCGCTTGCTTTGCGATGGTGAGACGCCATTGGGTTCTGACCGCCGCATTGTTGGCCTCGGCCGGCGGCGACATCGCCCTAGCGCTCGACCCGCCGGATTGGACCGCGGGCATCGCCGCTTTCGCCCTCGCGCATTTGTTTTACATCGCGATTTTCGCCGCCAGGATCGCCCGGGGCGGCGTGCGCTGGGCGACGACGCCGGTGAGCGCGGCGATCCTCCTCTACGCTGTCGGCATGCTGCTTTGGCTCGGCCCTGACATGGGAGCGCTCCGCCTCCCGGCGAGCCTCTATATCGGCGTGATTTTGGTGATGGCGGCCTTGGCCGTCGCGGCGCGCGGGTCTTGGCTGGTTGCGCTTGGGGCGGCTTTCTTCGTGTTGTCAGACAGCTTGATCGCGCTTGAGGCGTTTAAGGACGTCGCGCTGGGTGCGGTTCCGTGGGTCTGGATCACTTATGCGATCGCGCAATTGGCGCTGGCCGCCGGCATCGCCGCGGGACCGGCGCGGCGTTGAGGCTCAGGCCTCCGCAGAGGGCGGCTCGTCCGTCACCGCCGTGGGGGCGTGAGCGTGCGGAGACCCAGCCGCGATCCAGTAGACCAAACCGCCGACCAAGCCCGGGAGCGCAGCGAAGGACGCGCCCAATCCCCCCAGCGCGCCGGCGTCGGCTGTCATCATAAAAAGGCTCTCCATGTCCAACGCGCCCCGCATGCCGAATTCAACGGCGTCAAGCGCGAAGGCGGCGAAGAACGGCGAAGCGGCGGCGATCAGCGCGCCGCCAGCCGCATCGACCAGAGGCCGCGGCAACGCGCGCCAGCGAACGATCGCCAAGCCTATCGGAACCGTCAAAGCCGCGAAGACCAAGATCATCGGCGTGAACCGAAGCCAGGCGATGAACAAGGTCATGAACGCGAAGCCCTGCTCGCCGTCCGCGGCTTGCAGCGAGGCTGCGATGATCTCGACGAAATACACGCCGCTGCCGGCGGCGTAAGCGATGGCGAAAGCGGAAACGCTGCGCGGCGGCGTGAACGTCACGAGACGGTGGCTCTGCATCAGCGACCGCCCTTGGCGTGCGGCCCGTTGCTTCCATGCATCGGTCAGCCGGGGCGAAGCGTCAATCCGAAGGCTGCAGGCGACAGGCGCCGATTACGACGCGCACCACGGCTCAACGTCCCCATAGGCGACCGCATGACCCTGCGCAATGAGCCGCGCGCCGATATCTGCGCCGTCTGAGCTGAGCACACGCGCTATGACGCGGCCTGCATATACGCCGTGCCGGATGTCGGCGAGGGACACCGCGTGGCCGGCGTCAGCGGCGAGCGCGGCCCGGGCGGCCTCCCCGGCCTCCCGCTCCGCGGCGCAATCGGCCCGGCGCAGTTCCGGCGCCTGGATGTCCGCCAAGCGGACCATCACAGCCACTTCCATGCCCACCCAGATTTGCGCCCGCACCGCAAGCGTGTCTCCGTCGACAACCCTTTCGACAGCGGCGGGCACGGGGCCGGGCAAGACGTCGTCACCAGACGCCGCCATCGCCGACGCCGCCGCGCCAAGCGCGGGCAGGCAAAGCAACAATCGCACGGCATAGCGCTCCGTTAGACTCAGCTTAGAGCGAACGAAACGTGAAACTAAGGCTCGCGTCAAGGTGGCAACTAGATAATTACTCGCCCTATGGGGGTTAAAAGCCGCGGGCGCGCCGCAGGGACCCTCGGTCATGCGCGCTCCGGCGGCTGCGCAGGACCACCACGCGATCACGATTTGTAAAGCGGCAAATCCCTGCGCCGACGCCGCCGGTCAATCCCGTCGCAAGAAAGTCGCGGCTGAGCGTCACCCGCTCGCCGGGGTGGGAAGGAACACGGGTGAGCAGAGCCGGTCGTTCGCCGCTTTCAGCCATCGGCGATGCGACAGCGACGTCGCGGGGGGGTTCAGCCTCCGCAGGCCCGCCCATGAGCGCGGGCGAAGGCACGCCGTCCGCCTCCTCCGCGGCAGCGGACGCGACAGCGACTAGGGCGATGACAAAACTCAGCGCGGCGATGCGCATCTCAGGCTCCAAATCGGCGAAGACAGAGGCGAGCCTAAGCTCTGAACGCTCGCAGCAGAACGCCGCGCGCGCGCCAGCAGGCGCCAAACGCCGCGGTTTCGCGCGCCGCGCGGTTAAAGATCACGGTTAAGGCGCGGCCTGGGACGACCGCTCAGAAGTCAGACGCGACGCCTTTGCGCTCCCAGTCGCCATAGCGGGTTGGCTCAGGCCCTTTGGGTCCGTTGATTTCCTTGGCCCCATCTTGCTCGGCGTGTTCGGCGGCCTTGCGCCGCGCTTCGGCCTCGGCCAAGGCGCGACGGGCGGCGGCGGGCAGCGGAGTGTCGGTTGGTTCAGCGTTAGTTTTCTCGTCCATCACGGAAGCCTCTTCGCGGCGCAGCGCTTTATCCTACATATAGCGCGCCCTGCGACGCTGGAGAGGACCATGATGAACCACACCCGCACTTTCATGCTCTTGGCCGCCATGACGGCGTTGTTCATGGGCGTGGGGTGGCTGTTGGGCCAGACCACGGGGATGGTGATCGCGTTTTTCGTCGCGCTGGCCATGAACGCCTACAGCTACTGGAATGCCGACACCATCGTTCTGAACGCCTATCGGGCGCGCCCCGCTTCGGACTACGGCCGCGACCCTCGCGTGCAGACCTATCATGACGACGTGGTGCGCTTGGCTGAGCGCGCGGGCCTGCCGACGCCGAAAATCTACATCATCCCGACCCAGCAGCCGAACGCCTTCGCGACGGGACGCAATCCGCAGAACGCCGCAGTCGCCGCCACTGAAGGGCTGCTCGCAATGCTGAGCCGGGAAGAGATCGCCGGGGTGATGGCCCATGAGCTCGCCCATGTGAAAAACCGCGACACTCTCACCATGACCGTCACCGCGACCATCGCCGGCGCGATCGGCATTCTGGGCACCATCGCCTATTTCTTCGGCGGCGGTCGGGACCGAGGCAACACCCTCGCCTTGCTTATCGTGATCCCCATCGCTTCGGCCGCCGCGGCGGTCGTTCAAATGGCGATCAGCCGTGCGCGCGAATATGAAGCCGACCGCATCGGTGCGGAGATCGCCGGGGATCCGCGGTGGCTCGCCTCTGCGCTGCGGAAAATCGCCGGGGAGGCGCCGCGGCGCGAAAATGAGCGCGCGGAAGACAATCCCGCCACGGCCCACCTGTTCATCATCAATCCGCTCAACGGCAAACGGGCCGACAATCTGTTCTCCACCCATCCCGCCACCACCAATCGCGTCGCTCGCTTGGAGGCGATGGCGGCGGAGATGGGGCTCATCGGCGCACGAGAACAACCGCGCGGTCCATGGGGCTGAGCGTTGGCTTGCGCTGAACGACGGCGGCGATCGTTATCGTAATCCCCGGCTCGATCTGCCGGTTCTCCGCAGGGGCGCAGAAAAACGCGCGCGCCAAATCCATGATCGAACGGTTCTCGCCGTGATCTTTCGGCGCCGCCGCTTCTGCAAACGCTATCGCGCTGAGCACGGCCGCAAACGCTGGGGCGGTCGATTAGGGCATGGGGTCTCTCAAGACGACCGGCGACCAGCGTCGATTTCACCGCAGTTTTGTGACATGGGCGTGGCGCATGACGAACTCCGCGCCACCCGGCCTCGCCGCTCGCGACGCCGCCCTCGACATTCTCATCGCCGTTCTTAAGAGACGCGCGCCCCTGGACGCAGCGCTCGCCGAAGCGACCGCCCTCTCCGACCTCGCCCCACGCGACCGTGGTTTCGCCCGGGCGCTCGTCACCGAGACCCTACGTCGCCTTGGACGCGTCGACCGCATTGTGGCGCCGCTCCTCGACAGACCCCTGCCGAAAACGGCGGTCGCCGCCCGGGCTATGCTGCGCCTGGGCGCGGTCCAGTTGTTGTTCCTCCAAACCCCCGCGCATGCGGCGGTGGATGCGAGCGTCGAGCTTGCCGGTAGACGCCCCGATACGCGCAAGTTCAAAGGGCTTATCAACGCGGTCCTCCGGCGCGTGGATCGCGAAGGACGCGACGCTCTGGCCGCATTGTCGGCGCGGGACGACTGGCCGGCCTGGCTGACAGAAACCTGGGAGACCGCCTATGGGGCGGCGGCGGCGGCAGCGATCGCCCAAGCGTCAGGCCGAGAACCTCCACTCGATGTGACGTCGAAGTCCGATCCCGCGACGTGGACTTCCGCCCTCAACGCCGTGCTGACGCCGACGGGAACGCTGCGCTGCGCCGGCGGCGGGGATGTGGCCGCGCTTCCCGGCTTCTCCCAAGGCGCCTGGTGGGTTCAGGACGCCGCGGCGGCGCTGCCCGTCAGAGCGCTTGGCGCGGGTGACGGGGCCCGTGTCCTCGACATGTGCGCGGCGCCTGGCGGAAAGACGCTGCAGCTCGCGGCGACAGGCGCTGTCGTGACGGCGTTGGACAAGTCCGAAAGCCGGCTCGCACGCGTGCGCGAAAACCTCACTCGCACCGGGCTGTCCGCCACGCTCCATGCGAGCGACGCCCTGCGCTTCTCGCCCGCAGACGACGCATTCGACGCCGCGCTTCTGGACGCGCCCTGCACGGCGACAGGGACGCTGCGTCGCAGACCGGACGTGGCGTGGTCAAAATCCAAGGCCGACATTCGGACGCTCGCAAAATTGCAGACCAGACTGCTCGCAGCGGCGGCGCGGCTCGTGCGTCCCGGCGGCGCGGTGGTGTTCTGCACCTGCTCATTGCAGCCCGAAGAAGGCGCGCCCGCCATCGCCGCCGCAATCGAGGCCGGCGCGCCTCTGACGTGGGAGACGCTCGAGCCGGCCGATCTCCCCGGCGTCCCCGAGCAAGCCTTTGCGCCGGACGGCTTTGTGCGCACCAGACCTGACTATTGGGACGAGACGGGCGGGATGGACGGGTTTTTCATCGCCAAGCTGCGTCGCATGTGAGCGGATGGGCGCGGCGTGTTGCGCGCGCCATGGACCGCTGTTATCGGGGCTCCATGTCAGCATCGGTCAAAATCGCACCTTCGATCCTGTCGGCGGATTTCGCGCGGCTGGGCGAAGAAATCCGCGCCATGGAAGCCGCTGGCGCGGATCTCATCCATGTCGATGTGATGGACGGGCATTTCGTTCCCAATCTGACCATCGGGCCAATGGTGGTGAAGGCGCTTAAACCGCACGCCAAGCGGCCGCTCGACGTTCACCTGATGATCGCGCCCGTCGACCCTTACATCGACGCTTTCGTCGCGGCCGGCGCTGATACCCTTACGGTGCATCCTGAGGCCGGCCCCCATCTGCATCGAACGCTGCAGGCGATCGTCGACGCCGGCGCGACGGCCGGGGTGTCGCTGAACCCCGGCACGCCTGTGGAGGCCATCGATTATGTCCTTGAGAACGTCGGCCTGATCTTAATCATGAGCGTCAATCCCGGCTTTGGCGGTCAACGATTTCTCAGCGGTCAGCTGCGCAAAATCGAAGCTGTGCGCGAGACGATTGAACGCCGCGGGCTGTCGGCGGACGTTGAGGTCGACGGGGGCGTCACCCCTGAGACCGGGCGCCAGTGCATTGACGCCGGCGCAAGCATTCTTGTCGCCGGAACAGCGGCGTTTCGCGGGGGCGCGGAGCATTACGCGGAGAACATCCGCGCGCTGAGAGGGGACGCTTAACGTAGGCCTATGCCCCAACAAAAGGCAGGATTGAACGAACGCGGCAAAGCCGCTTTCCGGTGGCTTGCGCGGTCAGCCGGTGATGCGGGCGAAAGCGGACCGCCGCTGAAGGCGCGGCTGTACGACTTGCGCACGCCCGACGCCGAGCGTGGCGAAGATCTCGTCGAAGGCGTTTTCTCATTCGCCGGCGGCCGGCTGTGCGTGGACGACCTTGGGAGAGTTTGGGACGAGCCTCCCCTCTCCCCCGCTCACGCGGCGTGGCTGCACGGCTTTTCGTGGTTGAATGATCTCGCCGCGATCGACGATGGCGAAGCCGGCGCGCGCGCCGGCGCTCTGGTGGACGCGTGGATCGCCAAGCATCCCAAGCAGGACGCTCCTGCTTGGAGCGCCGAGCCCCTCGCGGCGCGGATCCTCGCATGGCTGCGGGCCGCCAAACATTTGTTTGACCAAGACGACGCGGCCGCTGGGGACCGGTCCGCGAGCCTCGCCAAACAGGCGCGAACGCTTGACGGGCTGTCGGGCCGCGCTGCGCCGGATGGGAAGTTTCGCCTCGACCGCGCCATCGCGCTCGCAGCGGCGGGCGCATGCTTGAGCGAGCACGACAAACTGCGCGACGCCTCATTGAGCGCCTTGGAAGCGGAGCTTGAGCGGCAGGTCTTGCCCGACGGCGGGCATGTCAGCCGCTGCCCTGAAACCACCGCAACGCTGTTGGCTGACCTTGTCACCCTGACCGAAGCGTTGCGTGCAAGCGGCGCGTCGGTTCCCGACGCATTGGACCGCGCGGTCTCGCGCATGGCCGCGATCACCCGGTTCTTCCAAACCGCGGATGAGGGCCTCGCCGCGTTTCATGGCGGCGGCGAAGGCGATCGCGGACTGATCGCAGCGGTGCTGTCGGCTGACGGCGCGCCCCCCAAAGCGTTCGGGGTCGCCCCGCATACGGGGTTTCATCGTTTGGAGGCCGGCGGCGCGACTTTGCTGTTCGATGTCGGCTGCCCGGCGGCGTCGCCTTTCGGGCCGGAAGCGCATTCAAGCCCGCTGGCCTTCGAATTCGCCGCGCCAGGCGGGCGCATGTTCGTCAATTGCGGTTGGCGGGCGGGCCAAGGGATGCGCATGCGCGAACCGGTCAGAGCGACCGCCGCGCATACCGCGCTGGTGCTTGACGACACGAATGCGGCTCGGCTTGGCGAGCGACCGAAAAAGGACCGCGCCGAGCCTGTCCGCGCGCGACGGAATGAAGAGGACTTGGGCGTTTGGTTGGAAGCGAGCCATGACGGCTACCGCTCCGCCTACGGCTTTGCGCATCGCCGACGGCTCTTTTTAGCCTCCAAGGGCGGGGATTTGCGCGGGGAAGACACGGTGTTTCGACCTGTCGACGAACCTGAGCGCGAGGACGCCCGGCCCGTCCGCTTCGCCATCCGTTTTCACCTCCACCCAGCGGTCAAAGTCACGCTTGCCCGGGACGGGCGCAGCGCGTTTCTCGTTCTCCCTGATGGGGATGGCTGGCGTTTTCGAACTGATTGCGGTCCTTTGAGCGAAGAACGCTCAATCTATCTTGCCGACGGCGAGGAACCCGTGCCCACGCGCCAACTGGCCATCACAGGCGTCGCCCGACATGACGCCCCGCTTGACCGGCCGCCGAACCGAATTCGGTGGGCGTTGAAGCGCATCGGGAGAGCGCCGGCCCCATGAGCGTGGACACTCGTCCGGACCCGCCGACGGTCGCGCGTCGACCGCTCATCATCATGGCCGTGGTGATGAGTTATGACTTGGGCGCAGCGGCCTTGGCGATGTTCGCCGCCATTCGCATCCGCTTTGAGGTCGCGCCCGTCGCGGTGGAGCCGCCAGGACTTGCGGCGGCGGCCACCTTGTTGTTCGTCGCCTGCTGCGCGGTGGTGTTTCCCGCTTTGAAACTGCATCGCGGCGTGTGGCGCTTCACGGCTTTTAATGACGTGCTGGCGATTCTCCGCGCCGTGGCGCTTGCGAATCTCGTCTTCTTTCTCGCCTTGTTTCTCATCAACCGCCAAGAAGGCTTCCCGCGTTCGACGCTGGTCATCGAAGCCCCGCTGTTGTTCGGTTTACTCGTAGGCGCGCGTTTTTTGCGGCAAATTTCGGCCAACGGCGACTGGCGGTCTTTGGTCCGATTGGAGGATCGCTCCAAGCCAAGCGCCATTTTGGTCGGGTCGAATGCGGCGCTTGATACGTTTTTGCGGGCGGCGAAACGCCGGCCGCATGGTCCGCCCTTCCGCGTCCGCGGCCTCGCCGCGCCGAACGGCGCCGAACGGGGCCGCTCCATTCATGGCGTCCCGGTGCTGGGCGGCGTGACGGAAGCGCATCGCGCGCTCATTTCGCTGGCCGAGCAAGACGCCCAAAGCCCCCAGCTCGTGATCGTCGACCCTGCTTTAAGCGTCGGCCAAGTGCAGATCTTCTCCCAAGCCGCCGCGGAAAGCGGCGCCCAGCTTGTTCGGGCGCGCCACGAGGTGAGCGCCACGCGGCTCTCCCCGCTGAACGCGGCGGACTTGATGAGCCGGCCGCCTCGCCCGATCGACGCCGACCTCATACGGGCCTTGGTCAAGGGGCGGCGCATTTGGGTGACCGGCGCGGGCGGAACCATCGGCTCAGAGATTACGCGGCAAGTGGTCGAAGCCGAGCCCGCCGCCGTCACGCTGTTGGATGTGAGCGAATACAATCTCTACGAGCTGGAGATGGAGCTCAAAGAGAACGGCCGCATGGACGGCGTCACCATGCTGCTCGGCGATGTTCGGGACCGCGAGAGAGTGGAGACCGTCGCCCGGGAAGCGCGTGCGGATGTGGTGCTTCACGCTGCGGCGCTGAAGCATGTGCCCTTAATGGAGCGAAATCCGGCCGAGGCGGTGCTCACCAACGTGCTGGGCACTCTGAATGTCGCTGAAGCCGCCAAGGCCGCCGGCGCGGTCTCCTTCGTTCTGATCTCCACCGACAAGGCGGTGAACCCAAGCAATGTCATGGGCGCCTCCAAACGCGTGGCCGAGATGTTCGTCCAGG
Organism: uncultured Caulobacterales bacterium; assembly: GCA_964483375.1. Lineage (GTDB taxonomy): Bacteria > Pseudomonadota > Alphaproteobacteria > Caulobacterales > Maricaulaceae > JAUIEH01. The sequence continues at coordinate 19,662 of CAZABJ010000023.1, read as the reverse complement.
CGATGGACCTAGAGGGCGGGATGCGCGCCACCGCGGTCCGGTTCGGCAACGTGCTCGGCTCCAGCGGGTCGGTGGTTCCCTTGTTTGAGCGCCAAATCGCGCAGGGCGGCCCGATCACCGTCACCCATCCCGAAATCACGCGCTATTTCATGACGTCAGAGGAAGCCGGCGCCCTGGTGCTGCAGGCCGCCGCGCTCACGTCGAAAGAAAAGGTCAACGGCGTGGATCGTCGCGGCGGACTCTACACGCTCGATATGGGAGAACCGGTTCGCATCGAGACCTTGGCCCGCGAGCTGTGCCGCTTGCGCGGCCGCGTGCCCGACCGCGATGTGAAGATCGTGCATATCGGGCTCCGTCCCGGCGAAAAGGTGCACGAGCAACTCTTCTATTCTGAAGAAGAGATCACCGCGACCAGCGTGGACGGCATCTGGTGGGCGAAAACCGACGTCAGCGCTCTTGCGACCCTGCAGCCCAAGATAGAGGCCTTGCTCGACGCCGCCCGCCGCCGCGATAGGCCCACGCTGTACGACTGCCTTCACGCGTTGACCGACAAGTTCGACGGCGGCCAGGAAGCGCGCCCGGTCTGACCGCGCGCTTGCAGCCTCGCAGTGACTTCGACCTGGCGAGGAATTGTGCTACCGCCCCTCTCCTTTCCCTTTCTGCGGAGGCGCTTCGCCATGTCTGACCGCCTCAAGGTCCGCCGCGCGCTAATCTCCATGTCCAACAAAAGCGCGCTCGCCGCCGCCGCGCAGCGCCTGGCCGATTTGGGGGTGGAGCTCGTCTCCACGGGCGGAACGCGCGCGGCGATCGTTGCGGCCGGGCTGCCTGTGCGGGATGTCGCCGAACTCACGGGCTTTCCCGAAATGCTCGACGGACGGGTCAAAACGCTCCACCCCGCCGTTCATGGCGGGCTTCTCGCTAAGCGGGACGTCGCAACGCATCAGGCGGCCATGACCGCCCATGGCATCGCCGAAATCGATCTCCTTGCGGTCAATCTCTACCCATTCGAGGAGACACGCGCGTCAGGGGCGGACCGTGAGACCTGCGTTGAGAACATCGATATCGGCGGGCCCGCCATGATACGGGCGGCGGCGAAGAACCACGCTTTCGTGGCGGTGTGTGCGGACGCCGATAGTCTTTCGGAGGTCTTGGACGCGCTCGAAACCGAGGACGGAACGACGTCGCTTTCGCTTCGCCGGCGGTTGGCCGCACGCGCCTTCGCCCGCACCGCCGCCTATGACGCGGCGGTCGCGGGGTGGATGGCAGAACTTGAAGGCGAAGTCGCCGGGCCCTTCGCGGCTTTCGGGGGGGCGCGCCTGACGTCGTTGCGCTATGGCGAAAACCCTCACCAATCCGCAGCGCTTTATGCGTCAGGTCCGCCGAGGCCGGGCGTCGCCGCCGCCCGGCTCGCGCAAGGCAAACCGTTGAGCTTCAACAATCTCAATGACGCTGACGCCGCGTTCGAGCTCGCAGCCGAATTCCCCGAAGACGACGGCCCCTGCGTGGCGATTGTCAAACACGCCAATCCTTGCGGGGTATCGCAGGCGGGGACGGTGGCGGACGCCTATCTCGCCGCGCGGGCGTGCGACCCGGTCTCGGCTTTTGGCGGGGTGATCGCCGCCAATCGCCCGCTCGACGCAACCGCGGCGCGGGCTATCACAGAGATCTTCGCCGAGGTCGTCATTGCGCCGGACGCCGATGACGAGGCGCTGGCCGCCTTTGCGGCGAAACCCAATGTGCGCGTTTTGTTGACCGGCGCTTTGCCCGACCCCAGCCAACCCGCCATGACGGCGCGCACCATCGCCGGGGGTCTGCTGGTCCAGGATCGCGATCGCGGCCGCATTGCGGCGCAAGACCTCCGCATCGTCACCAAACGAGCGCCCACCGACGCTGAAATCGCCGACATGCTGTTCGCTTGGCGTGTCGCCAAACACGTTAAGTCCAACGCCATCGTCTATGCGAAGGGCGGCGCGACCGCCGGGATCGGCGCAGGGCAGATGAGCCGCGTCGACGCAGCCCGCATCGCCGCGCGAAAAGCCCAAGACGCCGCAGAGGCGAACGGCTGGCCGGCGCCGCGAACACGCGGCTCGGCGTGCGCTTCCGACGCCTTTTTTCCTTTCGCGGACGGCTTGCTTCAAGCCGCGGAGGCCGGTGCGACTGCGGTGATTCAGCCCGGCGGTTCGGTGCGGGATGAGGAAGTGATCGCCGCGGCGGACGAAAGCGGCCTTGCGATGGCCTTCACCGGCATGCGCCACTTTCGCCACTGATACCGCAAAAGGTCCTCGATTTCAGTGCTCTGGCCAGGGTAAGCCTTTTCGCCATGGTCATTTTATACGCTCTCCTCGCCTTAGCCGCGGCCGCGCTTTGCATCGCGACGGTTTATGTCGCGGGACATTTGCGCGGCTGGTGGGTCGAGCGCCTCAGCGTCGACGAGCTCGCCGACCGTCTCGACCCCCATATCGAGATCCACCGACCCGACGGGCCGGGACCGTTTCCCGCCGTGTTGCAAATGCATGGCTGCGGCGGGGTGAAGGAAATCCAGCGAGACTATGCGCGCGTCGCCGCCCGGAACGGGGTGCTCGCCGTCATTCTCGACAGCCATGCGCCGCGCGGCATCTCCTACCGTGAGGCGTTGCGCACCGTGTGCAAGGGTCGACGTCTGTTGGGCGCGGAACGCGCCGGCGATCTTATCGCAGGGTTGAGGATCATAAGGCGGATGGGCGACGTTGACGCCAACCGGCTGGCCGTCGCGGGATGGAGCCATGGGGCTTGGGCCGTCATGGACGCTTTGGCCTTACGCGCGCCCGATGAAGCGCCGTTCAATCTGCAAACCGCACCAGACGACGCGTTTGACGGCCTGCAAGGCGCCTACCTGGTTTATCCCTATTGCGGCTTCCCTTCGCTCACCAGGAAGCGCGGCTGGACCACGGTTCCGGCCGCCGCGGACATGCTGCTGGTGGACGGCGACACCCGCGCGACGCTTGCCGACGGCCTCGCCGCCGCTGAGCGCGCCCGGGCCAGCGGCGCTCACGTGGAGACCGAGATTTGGACCGGCGTCACCCACGCGTTTGACGAGCAAGACCAGGAGCCCGGCTCAGGGCTCGTTTTCGATCCTGAAGCCGCCGAACGGGCCCATGCCCGCTACGCCGGTTGGCTTCAGCGGACATTGTCGTCGGGGCCGACGCTATGACCCCGGCGGGTCGTCGACAGGAGAACCGGCGGGAACGTCGGGCCGTTCTGATGGGCTTAGCCGCAAGCCTGTTGGCTTTGGCGGTCGGGATCGGGTTTTTTTACATACTTCGCATCGCTGGCGTCGGCGTGCCGGCCATGACCCGCGTTGAGCTGCAGAGCCTCCTCGCACCGCATATCGAAGTGTTCTTGCCTGAGGGGGACGGCCCGTTCCCCGCGGTGGTGCTCATGCATGGCTGCGGGGGGCGTCAGCCCATGTATGACCGCTACGCCGCGCTGGCCGTGGAGGCCGGGGTCGCGGCGATCGTGCCCGATAGCTTCGCGCCGCGAGGCATCTCTCGCGCTGAAGCCCTGACCTATGTATGCACCGGCGCATTGCTCCAAGGCCGCGAGCGCGCCGGCGATTTAGCGGTCGTTCTCGACTGGGCCAAAGAGCACCCGCTGGTCGATTCGGCCAATCTGGCTGTGGCGGGGTGGAGCCATGGCGGCTGGACGATCATGGACCTCATGACCATGGATCTAGCCAGAGGCCGCGGGCCCCAAGGATTGAGCGATCCGCCCGACGACGCGCTGGCGGGCGTGAACGCCGCCTTTCTCATCTACCCCTATTGCGCCTTTCCGGCATTGTCGCGGGACCGGCTGATGCTGCACCCCGCCTCGATCGACGCGGTCATAGGCTCCGACGACCGGGTGGTGGGACTTGCAGACTGCGCGTCGACTTTCGCGCGCGAGGCCGAGCAAGGCCGAGAGGTTTCTTGGGAGATCTGGGCGGGGCTTGGACACTCCTTTGACGATCCCGACCAACCCGCGATGCTCGCCCAACTCCGCTATGACGAAGACGCCGCCGCGCGCTTGGAACAAGCGTTTTCGGATTTCCTCCAACGCCGGCTCGCCCCAACGCCGCTTGGCCGCTTAAGCCAAGAGGAGCGCACGGACGAGGCGACGGGGTCTAGGACCGCGCCAGGGTCGCCAGTTCCCGAAGCGCAGTAGAGGCGATGGTCAGTTTCGCCAGCGCCCAGGCCCCGCTTTCCGACACTTCCCGAACGGCCTCATCGGCGCGGTCCACCTCAAACTCGTTGCGCGTAACGAAGCGATCCACCGCCGCATCCGCCCAGCTCTTATCCGCCTCAGCGAATGCGGACGCCGGGGAGCCTCGGGTTTCCTCCTCCGCCATCTTCATGGCGATCTCAACGAGGCTTTGTTGTTCGCCATAAAGGTCCTCGATAAGCCGGCGCACGGCCAAACGGTCCCAATGGAGGCTGGAGGACAGCTCGCCGCCGACCGAGCGCAATTCATCGAATCGGAACCGCGCGCCAAAGGCGTGATAGAGCCGTGCTGCGGCGCGGAGCGGCCATCCGCGGCGCTCCGCCAAATCGATCACGTCCGATGACGCCGTCAGCGGCCGAAGTCCGGCCACATCGGCGGCCAGATCCTCGGGCGCGCCGGCCTCGATGAGTTCGGCGGTCCGGGCCCGGACCCGGTCGCATTCATACTCGGAGATGACGTCGAGCGCGTAGCCGCGGAGTTCCTCCACGCCGGGGCGATAGGCGTTGATCGTCAAATCCAACGGTCGGGGCGTCGCTTGCTCAAAACCTCGGCCGCGACGAACCAACCAATAAGTCTGGCGGCGCAGCAAGCGGATCACTTCGCTATAGAGTTCGCGCTGAACCGCGAAGGGCGCCTGATTGTCGAGCGCGTGGATCCGTTTGATGATCGCGCCGAAATCAAAAATGACGCGGGCGGCTTCGAAAGCGCGGGCGACCGCATTGGTGTCCCCGCCGGTGCTTTCACGCGCACGGTGGGCGAAGGTCGCCCCGCCGATATTGACCATGTCATTGGCCAACAAGGTCGCAACGAGCTCGCGGCGCAGGCGGTGCCCGCGCATTTCCGCTTCATATCCCGACAGCGCGGGCGGGAAATACTCTTTCAGCGAGGCCTCGAAATGCGGATCGTCGACAACCGACGATTCCCGGATGCGATCAAACAGCGAGATCTTGGCGTAACTGATCAGAACCGAGATTTCCGGTCTTGTCAGGCCGAGACCGTGTTCCTTCAGCTCTCGAAACTCTTCGGCTGAGGGGAGTTCCTCGACATCCCGGTCTAGCTGCCCCCGGCCCTCCAAACGTTCGATCAGACGTTCATAAGCGTCCAAATCAACCGCCGCATCGGACTCCGCGACCGAGATCGCCAGCGTCTGGTCGTAGTTGTTTTGCAGGACATGCGCGGACACGTCCTCGGTCATCTCAGCCAAAAGACGATTGCGCTCCTCCAAGGTCATCGCGCCCGAACGCACGCGCTGATTAACGAGGATCTTGATGTTGACCTCGTGGTCGGAGGAATCCACGCCGCCGGCATTGTCGATGAAGTCCGCGTTCACCCGGACGCCGCGACGGGCGAGCGCAATGCGGCCGGCTTGGGTGACGCCCAGATTGGCCCCCTCCCCGATGACCTTCGCGTTCAGGGCTTCAGCGTCGATGCGGATGGCGTCGTTGGCCTTGTCGCCCACCTGCCAATCCTGCTCTCCGGGCGCGCGGATATACGTGCCGATACCGCCGAACCACAACAGCTCCGCCTCGATTTTCAAGATGGCGGCGATGAGTTCGTTGGGGCTGACCGCGGCGCCGCCAAGGCCGGTGAGCGCCTTGATCTCCGGGGTCAAGGCGATCGACTTTTGCGACCGGGAGAACACGCCGCCGCCTTTGGAGATCAGCGACGCGTCATAGTCGCGCCAAGTCGACCGCGGCAGGTCGAACATGCGTTTGCGTTCGTTCCACAGCGTTTCAGGGTCGCCGGGATCAGGATCGATGAAGATGTCGCGATGGTCAAAAGCCGCCAAGAGCCTGATTTTCTTGGACAACAACATGCCGTTGCCGAACACGTCGCCCGACATGTCGCCCACGCCGATGACCGTGAACGGCTCGGTCTGGATGTCTTTGCCCATTTCGCGGAAATGTCGCTGCACCGCCACCCAAGCGCCGCGCGCGGTGATGCCCATCTTTTTGTGGTCATAACCTGCCGAACCGCCCGAAGCGAAAGCGTCCCCGAGCCAAAACCCGTAGTCCGCGGCGACGCCATTGGCGATATCGGAGAAGGATGCCGTGCCTTTGTCGGCGGCGACGACAAGATACGGGTCGTCCTCGTCCCACCGCACCACCCGCGGGGGCGGTTCGAGCGTTTCTTCGACAATATTGTCGGTGATGTCCAAAAGCCCGCGGATAAAGGTCTTGTAGGCGCGGATGGCCTCGGCCAGCACCTCCTCGCGCGCTCCCCCCCTCGGCAACGCTTTGGGAAAGAACCCGCCCTTCGCGCCGGTCGGCACAATCACCGCGTTCTTGACCTGCTGCGCTTTCACCAGGCCCAGGACCTCGGTGCGGAAGTCCGTCCGCCGGTCTGACCAGCGCAAGCCTCCGCGCGCCACCGGCCCGAAACGCAAATGCACGCCCTCCACATGCGGCGCGGACACGAACACTTCGCGGAACGGCTTGGGCTCGGGAAGCTCCTCGACTTCGCGGCTTGCGATTTTCAACGACACATGGGCGGGCGGCTCTCCGGCGTCGTCGGTTTGGTAGAAATTCGTCCGCTTCACTGCGTGGATCAGCCGCCAAATGCGCCGCAGCACCCGGTCATAGTCGAGGCTTTCGACTGCATCGAGCGTGGCGATGAGCTTTTCGTCAAGCTCCGCCTGGGCGGCCTCACGCGCCCCGACGTCCCCATCGAAATCCGGATCAAACCGCACCCGGCGCAGCTCCAAGAGGAGCCGTACGACCTCGGGGTGCTCGATCATCGCTTCTTCTTGGACGTCTTGGGATGGATCGAGGCCGGTTTGCAGGCGGAACCGCGCGCAAGCACGCAGGAACGTCACGTCCCTCCAAGGCACGCCCAGCTGCAAAATGAGCGTATTGAACCGGTCGTCTTCGCAGCGCCGCGCCCAAATCGCGAGAAACGCCTCCTCAAACGCGGCCTTCGCCACGCTCCAATCGATGGCCCCGAATGTCGACCGCATTTCGAAGTCGTGGATCCACGCGTCGTTTTCGCCGTCATCGCCGTGCTTCGGCCGCACGTGATAAGGAGCCTCGGCGATTACGTGCATGCCCATGGCCTCTAAGGTCGGCATGACGTCGGACAGCGGGGCGGGGTCGCCGCGCTTGTAGAGCTTGAACCGCAGGATGTCGTCGCCGTCGATTTGCGTGCGATAGGCGCGCGCCGTCACGCCGAGCGAAGGCTCGATGCTCTCGATCGCGGCGACGTCGTGGACCGCCTCTTCGGGCATGAATTCGTCGCGATAGGCGACGGAAAAGGCGTCCTCGTAATGGTGCAACACCGGCTTGAGCGCAGCGGGGGCGGAGCGCCGCGAAACCCGGACGAAGTCGTCCGTCCAGGTGCGGGCGAGGTTGGAGATTCGTTGCTCCAAAAGGGCGGCGTCCGGCAGGGGTCCGCAGTCCTCGTCACGGCCGATAATGAAGTGCACCCGCGCCAGCGGGCCGTCAGAGAATGCGGGGTAGAACGCGGAGACGCGGCCTTCAAACGCTGTCGCCAGAAGTTCGCCGATTTGCTCGCGCAGCTCGGAATTGTAGCGATCGCGCGGCACGAAGACGAAGGCGGACACGTAGCGGTCGAACCGGTCGCGTCTGATGAACAGGCGGGGACGCGGCCTGTCGAGCAGGTGCAGCATGCCTAGACAGATCTCGAGGAGCTCGTCCTCTTCGGTCTGAAACAGCTCATCACGCGGATAGGTCTGAATGATGTTTTTCAGCAGTTTGTGGCTGTGGCTCATGGGCTGGCGGTTCGCCCGCTCCAGCACGTGCTTCACCTTGCTCCGGATCAGCGGAACATCATGAGCCGGCGCGTAATAGGCTTCGGCGGTGAACAACCCCACGAAACGGGTCTCGCCAATGACTTCGCCGTCGGCGCGGTACCGTTTGACGCCCACATAGTCCTTATAGACGCGCCTATGGACGCGAGAGCGCATATTGGACTTCGCCACAATGAGCGGCGAAGGCTCACGGATGAACTCCTGGATTTGCGGGGTCAGAACCGCGGGCTCGGAGCCCCTTTTGAGCACATGCCGGAGAGGATCTCGCAGCACCCCCCGCCCCGTCTCCTCTAAAATGACGGGCTCTTCGCGCATCAACACGCCGCTCGCGTCGGTGGCGAATTCGTAGACCCGGCTGCCGAGAAACGCGAAACGGTCATCGCGCAGCCAGCGGAGAAAGGCGATCGCCTCCTCCATGACCTCGCGACTCGCCGCGGTCCGCGCGGACGCCAGCTCATCGATCGCCTGGTCCATGCGCGCCAGCATGTCTGGGTAGTCGGAAACCGCCACGTCCACATCCGCCAAGGTGGCCCGAACGCCGGCGAGCACGCGGGCCCGGGAGCCTTCATTCATCGGCTCCAGATGGACTTGGATAAAGGACTCGCGCACGGGCGAGCCCTTGGGGGAGCGGCGTCCCTTCTCATCGCGCTCCAGGGTCACGATGGGGTGGAACATGGCCAAGACGTCGACGCCGGCCTCGTTGATCTCCCCCATCACGCTGTCGACCAGGAAGGCCTTGTCGGCGGTCACCACCTCTAAGATGTCGCGATGAAGCGGCCTTCCATCCGCGCTGACGCCGGGCTCCAAACGCAACAAGGTGCGCCCTGGCTTCCGTTCTTGGGCCCATGACCAAAAACGGGCGGCGAGAAACACCATGTCGTCGATGGACATGGTTTCGAGGTCTTCGGCGATCGCGTCTTCTTGGATTTGCTCCAGAAAGCGCATCGCGGCCTGATCCGGACCGCGCCATCCGCCGAACACGTCGCCCGCCGCTTTGCGGGCCTGCTTCTGAAACTCTTCCAGCGGGAAGGCGAACGTTGCGCCGACGACGGTTTTCATGAGGCTTCCCCAAACGATTTTGGCCGCAGGGTAGCCGTGCGGCGTCTGTGCGCAAGCGCTGTCAACGGCGCGTGATCACGCCGCGGCGTAGCGTTCGATGTTCGTTGGGGTTGAGGTGCGGGCGGGCCACCGACGATAACCATCGGCGGACCCGCCCGCTACTCACCAAGCGACGTCGCGGAGGGGGCGTCCGCGCCGCAGTGGCGAGTTCCGTTGTTGTCAAAATAATACACGCAAGCGGCGCTGATGGGAGTCCTCTGCCTGCGATTTTCCACAATTTCGCCCCGATTTGGGACGGTTTCCGCCATGCGAGGAACGACTCAGGGCTTTGGGAGAGAAACGCGGACCCCCTCATGAAGCGGCCAAGCCTGGCCGTCCCGCCATCGGCGCGCAGGAAGTGCGGGTAAGGGCGGGGCCGCCGGGCGGGGACTGTTCCCGGCGGCCCCTCAGGCCTCGCTTCGCAGGCTGGGGGGACGCACGCTGAGGCCTGTCTCGCAATCCCTATTTGAACCGGCTTTTGAGCTCAGTGCACGAACAAAGAGCCGCCGGACGACGTCGCGAACACGGTCACCAGCATGACCGTCGCGCCGAGAAATCCAAACGCCATCAACCGCGCCATTTCGACCCGCCCCCTCGCAGCTCTCCGCCGGTCCTGACGCTAAGTGTCGCCAGGTTAACGAACCGGCGCCGAGCGCCCGTCCGGGCCTTGCGCGCTTCAAGCGTTTCACTTCCTGGTAAACAGATGGCGCCGCGTGACCGGTTTCGCCAATCACGTCGACATGAAGTTTCCGTAAGGTGCGACGTGCGCCTGTTCTCAGCGGCTTCACGATCGATGAACTCAGGCGCTCATCCCTCATTCCCGGCGTTGTCGGCCGGCCGGGGCGGCGCCCGTCGGCGGAGGGTCGCGGCCCGCACTTTCAGCCGCGGCGGACGCGCGTCGGGTTTCCCGTCCGCGGAAAGGAGAACCGCGATCCAGCGTGTGGCGGAGAATTGCGCCAAAATGATCATCAGAATGACGGTCAGCGGGCTCGACAGAAACATCCCTGGAATGCCCCAGATCACCCCCCAAAGAGCGAGGCTGAGCAACACCACGATCGTGGCCAGGTTCAAACTCTCGCCCTGCATGCGCGGCTGCACGAAATTGCCGATCCCGAACTGCCAAACGCTGAGGCCTGCGAAGATCGCGAACGGCTTCCAAAGTTCCGCGTCGGGATACTGGACGAAAGCGAACAGCGTGGGGAGAGCGGCGGCGACGATCGACCCGATCGTTGGCACGTAATTGAGCAAAAAGATCAAGAACGCCCAGAACAGTGCATTATCAAGACCGAGCGCCGCCATCGTCACATAGCTCAAGAATGAAATAATAGCGCTAATGACCGTTTGCACCCAGAGATAGCGCTCTATGCTTTCGCGGATGGACCCCATAATTGAGCGTGCATTTCGGAAGCGGTCAGGCTCCCGGAACAGCTCTTTCATTTTTTTGGGCCAAGAGGACTGAGCCGCAAACAAAAAGCCGACATAGATAAGAACAAACACGGCGTCCGCGCCGAGCGCCTGCACTTCGCCGACGACGCCGCGGAGAAAGCGCTGTAGGTCCGGGGACAGAAGCAGTTCAGCGATCGTGGGCGGCGCGGTGTTACCGAAAAGCGCATAAGCCCGGGCGATCAATTCATCCAACCGCGCGCGATAAACGTCGAATCTGTCAACGAAATCTATGGCGGAGTTGGTGATGACCACCGCGACTGCGGCGGCGGCCAACAAGACGATCAGCGATGCGGCGGCCAATGTCGCGGCGCGCGGCAGACGCGGCGCGAACGATTTTATGGCGTTGGCGAAACTGTCCATCACCAGCCAAAGGAACACCGCGATGGCGAATGGCGTCAGCACGTCGCGAAGCCAATGCAACCCTGCGATCAAGGCGCAAGCGGCGATAAACAAAGCGCTCGCGCGTGTGGCGGCGTCCATGGGCGGTCTCCCTATCCGCCTCAGCGCAGGCGGACGAACATTTGCGTCTAGCTCCAACCGCGCCCGCGTGAAAGGGCGCATGCCGCATTGCGCCGCAATTCGGCCACTTCGCGCACGCACTTTTGCTGCGCCTTTTGACGGAGCATGCCATGCGCACCCTTTTCGCCGCCTTTGTCGCCTTCGCGTCCCTCGCCTTTCCCGCAGCCGCCCAAGATCTGACGTTCGAGCCCGGCGTCGACCGGTTGGGCTCGGATTATCATGGCTTCGACATCGCCGCGGACCCGCAGCTTTGCCGAAGCGCTTGCGCAGCGGACGGTCGCTGCATGGCCTTCACTTACGTGCGGCCAGGCGTGCAGGGACCATCGGCGCGCTGCTATCTGAAAAACCCCGCGCCCGCAGCCAGCCCTAATGACTGTTGCGTTTCGGGCGTGCGCGCGGACCTCGCAAACGCCGGCTCCGGGGCTCATCTCGCAACCCCCAACGTCATCGTTCCTCGTGCGCCGAACGCAGAACTGAACCCGCAACCCGAACCGCCCGCCCCTTCAAATGTGATCGTGGCTCCCGGCGATCTGACGGGCCTCAACCCCCAGCCCGAGCCGCCCACCCGCACGACCGACATCGTCGTCCCGGGGACGCTGACAGGCCTTAACCCGCAACCCGAGCCGCCTACCCGCGCGACCGATATCGTCGTCCCGGGGACGCTGACGGGTCTTAACCCGCAACCCGAGCCGCCCGCTGAGGTCAACGCCGAGCCGCCGCAGCGCTGACTTCGGTATTCCTCTCTCGCCGCGTTCGCTCTGCAGGCCGCTATGCCAAGCGCGGCGAACGGTCCTAATCTGCCAGGTCATCGATGGGCTTGGCGGGGTTGACGCATGGCGGACGTAATCGAAGACGAGGCGGTGTTCATCGGCGGAGCCGATGACGGCGCGGCGCAGGCCCTTTTGTTGAAGCGCGCCAACCGCCATGGCCTTGTGGCGGGCGCCACCGGCACCGGAAAGACCATCACCCTCCAGATTTTGGCGGAGGGATTCTCGGAGGCCGGCGTCCCCGTTTTCGCAGCCGATGTGAAAGGCGACCTGTCGGGCATCGCCGCGTCCGGCGCAGCCGAGCACAAACTCCATGACAAGCTGTTGGCCCGGGCCGAGAAAATCGGCTTCGAGGACTATGGCTATCGCGCCTCCCCGACAATCTTTTGGGACCTGTTCGGAGAGCAGGGCCATCCTGTCCGGGCGACCGTCGAGGAGATGGGTCCGATGCTCCTGGCCCGCCTGCTCGACCTGAACGAGACCCAAGAAGGCGTTTTGACGATCGCGTTCCAGATTTCCGACGACGAGGGCTGGAAGCTTCTCGACCTCCAAGATCTGCGCGCGCTGTTGGTTTTCGTCGCCGAGAACCGCAAAGAGATTTCAGCGGAATACGGCAACGTCTCCACCGCCTCGGTGGGCGCCATACAAAGGCGGTTGTTGGTGCTGGAGCGCGAAGGCGCGGAGCAGTTCTTCGGCGAACCGGCGCTGGACTTGCGCGATTTCATGCGCACCGACCGGTCAGGCCGCGGCATGGTCAATATTCTCGCCGCGGACAAGCTGATGGGCAGCCCCCGCCTCTACTCCACGTTCCTTCTCTGGCTGTTGTCGGAGCTTTTTGAAGAACTGCCGGAGGTCGGCGATCCGGACAAGCCGGCGCTCGTTTTCTTCTTCGACGAAGCGCATTTGCTGTTCGATTCCGCGCCGCGCGCGCTACTGGAGAAAATTGAGCAGGTGGCGAAGCTCATCCGCTCCAAGGGCGTCGGCGTTTTCTTCGTCACCCAAAACCCGCGCGACATTCCCGACGGCGTGCTCGCCCAGCTGGGCACGCGGGTTCAACACGCCCTGCGCGCCTACACACCGAGCGAACGCCGCGCGGTGCGTGCGGCCGCGGACAGCTTCCGCGAAAACCCCGCCTTTGATACCGAGACCGTGCTGACCGAACTCGGCGTCGGCGAAGCGCTAGTCTCCACGCTCGATGACAAGGGACGTCCCACCATGGTGGCCCGAACGCTGGTGCGGCCCCCCTCCTCTCAGATTGGCCCGCTAACTGAGCGCGAGCGCCGCGACATCCTGCGCGACAGTCCCGTGGCGCGGACCTATGACGACCCGGTCGACCGGGAATCCGCCTATGAAATCCTCGAACGCAGGCGAGAGGAGCTTGAGCGTCGCGCCGCCGAAGCCGCCGAACGCGAGGAGCGCGAGCGGGACCGGTCTTCGCGCAGTCGCCGCAGCGGTTCCGCTAGCAGCATCGGCCGGTCTGCGGCGCGAAGCGCTGCGACGCAGTTCTCCCGTTCACTTGTGCGGGAATTGGTGCGCGGGCTTATGGGCGTGTTCCGCCGCTAAGGCTGAGGAAAGGCGCTCGGGCTCACCGCGCGGGCGCGGACGCCCGTCGCCAAACTCTCGTCTCAACGCGCCGACGACCGCCAACGATCGGCCGGGCGACTTCCCACACGCTCGCATCAAGCAACCGCGCCACCGATGCGGCTTGTGCGGCTTGCGGGCTTTTTGCGGTCCAAGAGAGTTCGCCTTCGCCAAGCGCAGCCCCGCGGACCGATCGCAGCGGGGCGCCCGTCCAGAGCGCGGTTCGGCCGAGAACGGCTTGCTCGAATAGGCCGCGAGCGGCGCGGGGGGTCGACACGGCGATGCGCTGGGCCAGCGCTTGTTCCCCGTACACCTCGCTGAACCGCTCGAGCATGGCGCGGGCTGCGCGGCCGCGCGGCGGGCGGGCCACGCAGACGGAGACTGTGACGCCGCGTAAGGCCAGCTCCGGCATGGTCGCCCAGACCGCTCGCATGACCGGGGCGTCAAAGGAGCCCGCAAGAATGCGCAGCATCGAAGCTTCCGCGTCGGCCCGGCGCGTCTGCGCCCGCATCATGGCGTCAAGACCGGCGGAGAACCGGGTCGGCGCGAGGGCCGAAGGCGCAAGTGCGGAGCGGCGAGCGAGCATGGCGAGGATCCCGGCGTTACCGCCCAGCGAAGCATCGCCGAGCGTCTTATCGGTATGTTCTCGCCAAACGTGGTGAAGGCGCCGTAAACGCCTCGCTCGTTTTTCTTTGCGCCGTGTTTACGCCTCGGCGTCCCCTTGCCGTCGACTTGGATGAGCCAACAACTCGATCAGTTCTTGTTCGCCGGTGTCCCGACGCAATCTCACGACCAAGAGCGGGCGACCAAAGTCCTCATATAGCGGCTCTTCATCGGTCACGAACCGGTCCCCCGCCCGGGTCAGCATCTCGCCGGCGTCGAGCCGCTCGTCGATCTCGGCGGACTGGTCGAGATAAGCGGGCAGCTTCTTCAGTATCGCCGACTTTCCCGGCCCGATCGCGCGCTTGGCGCGCCCATAGCTCATGAGCAGGCGCACCAGGCCATAGACGAGCTTACCGCCCTGCGTGCGCGGGGCTGAGGGCACCGCGACATAGCGCTCGCCCAAATGCTCGAAGCGATACTGCTCGACCAGGGCGTAGTCGGGATCGTCAACGATCGCGCGAAGGCGACGCAGCACGGCGGGGAACGACAGCCGATCCCGCTCCGCGGCGCCGATGCGGCCTTGCAGCCCTTGAAACAGAGACTGACGGTGGTGATAGAGATTGAAGATGAAAATCATCAAATCCACGATGGCCGCCGTCATCAGCGCCAGCATATCGCGATCGCGCAGACCGCCTTGATTGATCGCCTGCACCCGCGCTGCGGCCCGGCGCGATTCTTCGCTGACGCTGGGCGCGTCCGAACCGCTTTCGCTCAGCGCATCCTGCAAATCGGCGCGGGTTTGTGCGCGAATCTCGACTTCGTCTTCAGGGGTCAGCGGCCCGTCGCGTCCCAATCCGCCGATGGATGTCGCGGTTTGCGCCGCGCTGGTCCAGAGACGGTCGAACGCCTCCATGGTCGCTGAGGCGCCTTCCAGCGATCGAATATCGACCGGCGGCAATCGCGGCAAGGCGTTGAGCGCCTGGGTCACCCCGCGGAGGTCTTCGGCCATGCCAACGTCATGGCAGCGGAACTGCCGGCCGACATCATCGCGGAAGATATAGCTTCGATCGCCATATTGGGCGGAGCGCTCGGCGTAGCGGTCGGCGATGGCGCTCAGGGTCGGCCCCGCGGCGAAGGCGTTGAAGCTATCGCTGAACTGGTTGACCCGGAGATTGATCTGAAACAACTCCGCGGCGCGATCGTTGATCGCCTGATCATCCAACCCGCCCTGGCTCGCCAGGGCCTCCACCCGCGCCAAATCCTCGCCCAACGCTTCGATCTGGCCTGAAATGCGAGACTGTTCACTGACGATGGCCTCATAGTCTCGCCGATAAAGCTCCGCCTCCCCGGTTCGGAAGTCAAAACGCGGTCCCGCGCCGGGGGGCGAATTGTCCCCGCAGGTGCCGCCGCGTTCGGCCTCCACCACGGCGAGGTCGTCGGAACGATCGCGCAGGCGGCTGACGGTCTCCTCCACACGCGCCAAACTGATGCGGGCGGTTTGGATATTGCTGCTGGCGGCGCCGACGGATTCACGCGCGATTTCAAAAGTTTGGCGACGGGCCTCTAAGAGGTTCCAGTAAAAGCCGAAGCCGAAGCTGACCGAAAAGCCCATCAGCACCAGATATGCGAACAGCGCCACCGCCCGGCGGCCGAGAAATGACGGCTGCAGCGCCTCCACCAAGAAGTGCTGCATCATGTAGGTGGCGGCGAGCACGAACACGCCGACGGGCAGCCACATCCAGCCGACCTGCCCGCGGGAGGCTTCCACGATGCCGCCTAACCCTGCTGTCGTGGAGAACCAGGACAAGCCTAAGAACAACATCAAAGGAACCGCCGGCAGGCCCGCGGTTTGCGCCCTTGCGGCGTCAATGATCGCGCGCGCTTGGGCTAAGGGGTCGCGGGATGGGTTGCGTTCGTCCCGGTCTGGAACGTCGTCAGGCGCTTCATGACCGTCATAGCCCAGGCGAGGGCGGCGATCGTCATCGTCCGAATTTCGGTCGGCCATGCCGCCCTTTCTGTTGCGCCGCAGGCGAGTGGTCGCGTTGTGCGGCCGGGCTTCTCGTGCGTGGCCGCCAATTGCGGCGGGCTCGCGGCGCCGCCGGGGCGATAGCAGGACCGAGCGGGGCGTGCGCGCCGGAAGGCCTTTATCGCCGGTACGCCTAAGGCTCCGCAGAGGAAAGAACAAGCCTGAGAGTCTTAATCCTCCGCCATGTTCGGCTGGGGGCGCTTGACTCTCGCAGACCGCCATGAGAACGAATAAAGAAAGAACACTTATAGAACACAGAGGGCGCTATGGCGGCTCGATGCGCCGCGGATAACTCGGTCACCTTAGCGGACTTGCGTCACCGCATGGCGCGCGTCGAACGGCGTTGGCGCCATCGTGGAGAGAGCGGGGAAAAAGCGCGCGCCGAACAGGCTCTGTCCATCGGCGACGCCGATATCGACGCGCATCTGCGCGGGGCGCCGCTGCATGGCGTGCACGCTGTCGCCCCCATCGCGCCGGCGGACGGGTCTGAAGCCGCCGGCTTCGCGCTGCGATTGGCGATCCGCTGCGCCAGGCAAGGGCCTCGCAAGACCCTGCTTTGGGCGAGCGCTCCACGGGCGCGGTCCGAACACGGACGCTTATACGGGCCAGGCTTGCAAAGCTGCGGGGGGGAGCCGGGAGCGATACTTTTAGCCGCGCTCGCTCGCGATCGCGACGTGCTCGCCGCGTTGGAGGAAGCCGGCCGCGCCGGCGCGCTGGCGGCGGCGTGCGGGGAGGCCCCAGGAGGCGATCTGACCGCGATGCGACGCCTGGCCCTGGCGGCGGCTGAAGGCGCAACCCCGATTTTCCTCGCCATGCCCTGGCGCGCGGCGGACCAAGCGGTTGGCGCGGCGACCCGGTGGCGGGTCGGCGCCGCGGCGAGCGGGCCGCATGACGAGGACCCTTTCGCCCCCGGCCCGCCGCGCTTCGCAACGACCCTTTCATACGCCCGGGGGGGACGGCCGGGATCCTGGACGACGGAGTGGGATGATGAGGCGCATGCTCTGCGCATGGTTTCCGAACTGGCCGATGCAGAGGCTCCGCCGTCACGCCAAGCGCATGGACGCGGCGGCCTCCGCGCGAGCGGATGACCGACGCCCCTTCGCCCTGGTCGAGACCGCTGACAATGCGCAAGTGCTCATCGCGACGGACGCCGCCGCACAAAACGCCGGGGTGCGGGCGGGTCTCGCCTTGTCGGACGCGCGCGCGATCTGCCCCGGCTTAGTCGTCCGTCCGGTCGACCGGGGCGCGGATGGGCGGGCTTTGCGCGAGCTGGCCGCCTGGGCGCGCCGCTTCACGCCATGGACCGCGCTTGAAGGGCGCGACGCGCTGGCTTTGGACATCACCGGCTGCGCGCGCTTGTTCGGCGGGGAGGAGGCGCTCTGCGCCCGGCTGCGCGCGGCGTTGCGGGCCGCAGGGCTGACCGCGCGGCTCGGCTTGGCCGACACCCGATTGGCCGCAGCGGCTTTGGCGCGTTGGGGGACGAGCGCTCGCGCGCCTGTCCGCATCGCGCCGGCAGGAGAAACCGCCAGCGCGCTGGGGCCTTTGCCGATCGCCGCGTTGGGCGTTGAGCCCGGCGCGGCGCGCAAAGCCGCCCTGATGGGTCTGACCGACATCGCCGCGCTCGCCGCCATGCCGCGCACAGCACTTGCCAAGCGTTTTCGCGGCGCGCCGGAGCAACGCGCCTTGGAGGCGCTGGACATCGCGCTGGGAACCCGCCCCGCCCCCTTCTCCCCGCTTTTGCCGCCGCCGCTTTATGCGGCGCGGCGCGAGGCGAGCGAGCCCTTATTGACGACGCAGGCCCTGCAAGCCGGTCTGACGCGCCTCGCCCAGGACCTCGCGGACGCCTTGCAAGCCGACGATCACGGCGCTCGGGCGCTGCGGCTTTCGGTTTTGCGCGCCGATGCAAGCGCAGCGCGCCTCCAGGCGCGCTTAGCCAAGGCGAGCGCGGATCCCGCCCATTTCGAGCGTTTGTTCGCCGAACGGCTGGGCGCGGTGGATCCGGGCTTCGGGGTGGACATGATGACCCTGGAAGCCGTCCGGACCCAGCGGCTGGACCACGCTCAAGCCGCTTGCTCGACGCTTTTGCGAACGCCGCAAACCCGCGAGGACGCCGCCGCTGCGCTCATCGACCGGCTGGCCGCCCGGTTCGGGGGGAACGCCGTCCGCCGTCTCGCGCCCGGGAACAGCTGGCTGCCCGAACGCAGCGACCGCATGGCGCCCGCCGAGGCGGACGCCCCGGATTGGTCGACCGCCGCCCCCGCCTCGCCCCTCCCCGTCCGACCCATCCGGGTGTTTGACCCGCCAGAGCCGATCGTCGCGCTGGCCGCCCTGCCCGACGCCCCGCCTGCGCGCTTCACCTGGCGACGTCGCGCGCGACGCATCCTGCGCGCGCAAGGGCCTGAACGCATCGCCCCGGAATGGTGGCGCGACCCCGGCGCGCGTCCCCGCGACTATTATGTGGTCGAGGACGCCGAGGGCCGGCGGTACTGGCTGTTCCGCGAGGGCCTTTATGAGGGTGAAACCGACCCCGACCGTCCCCCCGCCTGGTTCATCCATGGGGCGTTCGCATGACCTCGCCGCCGCCTCAGGTTCCCCTGCAAATCACCACCAATTTCAGCTTTTTACGCGGCGCCTCGCATCCTGAGGACTATGCCGAAACCATTAAGGCGTTGGGATTTGAAGCCTTCGCGGTCACCGACCGAAACTCGCTGGCGGGGGTGGTGCGCGCGCACATAGCGGCGAAAAAGGCCGGCGTCCGGTTGATCGTCGGGTGCCGGCTCGACCTTCTCGATGCGCCAAGCCTGCTCGCCTATCCCATGGACCGCGCCGCTTACGGCCGGCTGTGCCGGCTGTTGACGCTGGGCAAGATGCCGCCGGTTCCCAAAGGCGCGTGTCGGCTGAGACTTGAGGATGTGATCGCCCATGCCGAGGGCATGATTTTCATCGCCATTCCACCGGACGCGCCGGACCCTGGCTTCGCCGCGACCCTGAAGCGGTTGGCGCGCCTCTGGCCGGGACGGACCTTTCTCAGCGCGGTCCATCATCGGCTGGGGGCCGACCCCGCGCGGTTGGCCCGGCTGTCTGCGCTCGCCCGACAAACCCGCGCCCCCTTAGTCGCGACCGGCGACGCGTTGTTTCACGCCCCCGCGCGCAAGCCTTTGCAGGACATCCTCACCTGCATAAGGGAAAAAACGCCCATCCAAACCGCCGGGCGGCTGTTGGAGAAAAACGCCGAACGCCATCTGCGGGGGCCCGAGGCGATGGCGCGGCTGTTCGCCGGGTTTGAAGACGCCCTCGCCCGCAGCGCCGACATCGCGGCGCGCTGCGCGTTCAGCTTGGACGAACTTCGCTACGAATATCCCGAAGAGCCCACCCCGCCGGGGAAATCTCCGCAAGCGCATTTGGCCGATCTCGTCCAAGCCGGGGCCGCGCGACGCTACCCCGACGGGGTTCCCCCGCGCGTGCAAACGACCTTGGAGAAGGAGCTCGCCCTTATCGGAGAGCTTGATTACGCGCGGTATTTCTTGACCGTTCATGACATCGTAGCCTGGGCGCGCGCGCAGGGAATTCTTTGCCAGGGCCGGGGCTCGGCGGCGAATTCGGCGGTTTGCTATTGCCTG
>CAZABJ010000022.1:35820-40459 GCA_964483375.1 uncultured Caulobacterales bacterium | reverse complement strand
TCGCCGACGGCTCTGCGTCGTTCACGACGTCGATCGGCATGGACGTGGATCTGAAGGCGTACTTCATCGCCGCGACGATGATCATCGCAGTTCCGACAG
Source organism: uncultured Caulobacterales bacterium (assembly GCA_964483375.1). GTDB lineage: Bacteria > Pseudomonadota > Alphaproteobacteria > Caulobacterales > Maricaulaceae > JAUIEH01. Next base: position 40,360 of record CAZABJ010000022.1, on the reverse strand, counting down.
GGATTAAGATCTTCTCATGGATCGCGACGATGTGGGGCGGGTCGATCGACTTCAAAACGCCCATGTTGTGGGCGCTGGGGTTCATCTTCTTGTTCACGGTCGGCGGCGTGACCGGGGTCGTGCTCGCCAATGCGGGCGTCGATCAGGCCCTGCACGACACCTACTATGTGGTGGCGCACTTCCACTACGTGCTGTCGCTGGGTGCGGTGTTCTCGATTTTCGCTGGGTTCTACTACTGGTTCGGCAAGATGTTCGGGGTCGAGTACAACGAGTTTCTCGGCAAGCTGCACTTCGCGCTGACCTTCATCGGGGTGAACATCCTCTTCTTCCCGCAGCACTTCTTAGGCTTGGCCGGCATGCCGCGGCGCTATGTCGACTACCCCGAGGGCTTTGCGTTGTGGAACCAGGTGTCCTCCTTCGGCAACTACATCTCCATGGCCGGGGTCGCGGTGTTCCTCGCTGTGCTCATTGAAGCGATGGTCCGACGCCGGCGCGCGGCGGCGAACCCCTGGGGCGAGGGCGCCACGACGCTCGAATGGACGCTGCCAAGCCCGCCGCCCTTCCACCAGTTCAACGAATTGCCGCGCATTCGTTCGGACGCGCACTAACACCGGGCCGGCGCGAGCGAGCGGCGTCGCCGAACGCTCGCGCCGCACTTTTGAGGAGCTTGACCGCCTGATGACGGACGTCACCGCCGTTTCGACCGCGACGAAGGTCGCGGATTGGCGCGACTATGTCGCGCTGATGAAGCCGCGCGTGATGTCGCTGGTGGTCTTCACGGCGCTGACCGGCCTCGTCGTCGCCCCGGTGACGCCGCATCCGATCCTCGCCTGCGTCATCATTCTCGCCATCGCGGCAGGGGCGGGCGCTTCGGGCGCGCTGAACATGGCGTATGACGCCGACATCGACGCGCTGATGCGCAGAACCGCCGCGCGGCCTGTGCCGTCGGGGCGGGTGTCGGCGGGCGAGGCGGCGACGTTCGGGCTCGTCCTTTCGGCGCTTTCGGTGACCGCGTTGTTTCTGGCGGCCGGACCGCTGCCGGCGGGGCTGCTCGCGTTCACAATCTTCTTCTACGCCGTTGTTTACTCGATGTGGCTGAAGCGCCGGACGCCGCAGAACATCGTGATCGGCGGGCTTGCGGGCGCGCTGCCGCCGGCGATCGCTTGGGCCGGGGCGACGGGATCCTTGAGCCTCGACCCGGTTTTGCTGGTGGGGCTTATCTTCTTTTGGACGCCGCCGCACTTTTGGGCGTTGTCGCTCTACAAAGCCGGGGACTACGAAGCCGCGGGCGTGCCGATGCTGCCTGTTGTGAAAGGCGCGCGCGCGACGCGGCGACAGATCTTCGCTTACACGCTGTTGGTCGCGCCCTTGGGCCTCGCGCCGGTTGCGACCGGTCTCGGCGGCGCGCTTTACGCCATTACGGCCTTGGCCGGAGGCGCGATGTTCCTGCTTTTGGCGTGGCGCGTGCTGAGAAGCCGCGCGGGCGAAACCCCGGACGGGGCCGGCGGCTCGGACCTTTACGCCGTCGTCGCCGGCAACCGAGCGGCGCGCGATCTCTTCGCCTTCTCAATCCTGTATCTCTTCGGCCTTTTCGCCGCGCTGCTGAGCGAGCATGCGTTCGGTCTGCACGTCGCCGCGCCCGGTTTGGGAGGGGTGTTGTGAGCGACCCGGAGGCGTCGAACCGGGACGGCGACACCGTCCTTCTTACCCCCGAACAAGCCGCCGCCCGGCGCCGGCGCAGCAAAGCGATCGCGATCGGGCTGGCGGCCTTCGTGGCCCTCGTCTTCGCCGTCACTCTGGTGCGGCTGCAGGGCGATGCGGCCAATCGTTGGAATTACATCGCCCCTACGGAGCCTGACCGATGAGCGCTCGTGGACCCGCCTTCACCGCGTTCGCCGCCGCCGGCGTGGCGCTTGGCATGCTCGGCCTCGCCTTTTCCGCCCCTACGCTCTACCAAGTTTTCTGCCAAGTCACGGGGTTCGGCGGGACGACGCAGCGGTTGAGCGCGGAAGATGCCTTCGAAGTGCTCGACCGGATGATGACGGTGCGGTTCGACGCCAACACCAGTCCGGGTCTGCCGTTGCGCTTTGAGCCGTTGCAGCGCCAGCAGACGCTCAACATCGGCGAGCACGGCCTCGCTTTTTACGAAGTGACGAACACCAGCGACCGGCCGGTGCGCGCTGTGGCGACCTATAACGTCACGCCGCATAAAGCGGGTCCGTATTTCATCAAGCTTGAGTGCTTCTGCTTTGAGGAAGACCTTTTCCCGCCCGGGGAGACCCGCACCTTGCCGGTCGTCTACTTCGTCAGTGCGGAAGCGGCCGACAATCGACAAATGGACGGCGTGGGCACGGTGACGCTGTCCTACTCCTTCTTCGAAGTTGTCGAAGAGGGCGCAGAAATGGCTGAAGCGTCGCAGGCGCGTCGGGCTGACGAGGGATGACGCGCCGCTAAGGCGCAGGCTATACCCCGCGGACAGAATCTTCGGGACGCGGACGAGGGACGGAGGGCGACCTATGGCGGCCGGCGCTGTCAAACACGACTATCACTTGGTCGAACCAAGTCCTTGGCCGTTTATCGGTTCCGCCGCGGCGCTGGTGCTTGCGTTCGGCGCGGTGGTTTGGATGAAGGGCTTCGTTAGCGCGCCGATCGACGTGATCGCGCCCTTTTTCGAAAGCCCCGACGCCGCACGGGCCGCCGCGGCGAGCGGCATGGACGGCCTGCGCGAGGCCCTGATGAGCGCGGCGGCGCTGGCCGATTTGTCCGCCGCCGAACGCCAGGCGCGCGTCAGTGAACTGGTGTCCGAGTATCGATCCGGCGTGATGCCGCACTTTTTCTTCGGCTATCGACAGCCCTGGATCATGCTTCTGGGCTTTTTGGGCGTGATTTACACCATGATCGGTTGGTGGGCCGATGTGGTGAAAGAGTCCCGACGCGGCGATCACACGCCGGTCGTCCAATTCGGTCTGCGTTACGGCATGATCCTGTTCATCGCCTCGGAGGTGATGTTCTTCGTGGCGTGGTTCTGGATTTGGTTCGAGCAGTGGATTTTCTCCGGCGTGCGGTTGCCCGACGTGGCGATCGGCTGGTCGACCTGGCCGCCGGAAGGCTCCGCCCTTTTCGACCCCTTCCATTTGCCGTTGCTGAACACGCTGATTTTGTTGACGTCCGGTACGACGGTGACGTGGGCGCACCATGCGCTGCAACACAACAAGCGTGGCGAAGCGAAGCTCGGCCTGTTGCTCACGATCCTTTTGGGACTGTGCTTCACCGCCGTGCAAATCTATGAGTACACCCACGCCAAAATCTCCTTCTCCGGAGACGTCTTTGGGGCGTCGTTCTATATGGCGACGGGTTTCCACGGCGCGCATGTGGTGATCGGCACCATCTTCCTTATCGTGTGCTGGCTTCGGTTGATGGCGGGCCAATTCACGCCGGAGAAGCATTTCGGTTTTGAAGCGGCGGCTTGGTATTGGCACTTCGTCGATGTCGTTTGGCTGTTCTTGTTCGCCTTCATCTACGTGGTGCCGTACTTCCACAGCTTCAGTCCGGGGTAGCCGGGTGTCTCAAACCCGGCCGCACCCCATCATCGCCGGTCTAAGAACGCGCTGTCCGCGTTGCGGCGAAGGGCTGTTGTTCGACGGCTACCTGAAAGTCTCCGAGCGTTGCGAGGTCTGCGATCTTGACCTGAGCAAGGCGGACACCGGCGATGGCCCGGCGGTGTTCGTCATGTTTTTGGTGGGCTTTATCGTGGTGCCCCTGGCCTTCGTGCTTTACGCCGCCGGCGCGCCCTTGTGGCTGAACTTGTCGATCACCCTCCCGCTGGTGATCACGCTGACCTTGGCGCTTCTGCCGCCGTTCAAGGCGACGTTGATTGCGTTGCAGTTCCACCACAGCGCCGAAGAAGCCCGGCTGGACGACAGCTAGGGGCGGTTGCTGCGATGCTGCGCTTTCGCCCCTTGCCTTGGCTCACCGTGTTTTCGGTCGTCTCGCTTAGCCTGCTCGTCGCCTTGGGCACATGGCAGCTGCATCGCTTGGAATGGAAAACGGCGCTTCTTGATGACCTCGCCGATCGCGCGGACGCCGAGCCCTTGAGCTTGGCGGCCGGCGTCGCGGCGGCGCGGGAGGGGCGGGATTTGCGCTTTAGGCCGCTTGCGGACCAGGGCGCGCTTGGGAGCCGGGTGGCTTACATCCCCGCAACGCTCAATGGCCGGCCTGGCTGGCGGGCTTTCGCGTTGTTTGAAGCGGCGGACGGCGGGCTGCAGGCGGCGCTCGATTTAGGGGTTCGCGTTGGCTCTCCGGGGGAACCGCCGGACTACGCCCCGCCTGGCGAAACCCAAGACATCCGCGCCCTGATCGCGCCGGCGCCGCGGTCGAACCTGTTCACCCCGCCCGCTGAGACCGAACGCGGCGTCTTCTATGTTCGCGACATCGAGGCCCTCGGCGCCTATTTCGGCGCGGATCCCGCCCGCCTGGCGCCGTTCACCCTCGCGCTGACGCGCCCGATCGCAGAGGCGCGAGACGCGCCTGCGCCTGCGCC
>CAZABJ010000022.1:0-35720 GCA_964483375.1 uncultured Caulobacterales bacterium | reverse complement strand
CCACGATCTCCAACCGACACCTTGAATATGCGATGACCTGGTATGGGCTCGGGCTTGCGCTCATCGCCGTCTATGTCGCCTTTCACCTGCGCGCCGGTCGCCTCTCGCTGGCGGTGCGCGGCGACTGACCCTTGCCCAAACCGCGCCTCTCGCGGCAGCATTCAGGCGGAGGCGGGGAGACCGAGAATGGCCATAACGCGGATGCATGACCGATCCGAGACGCGCGCAAGCGTCGCGGGCGACGGCGTGACCCTGCGTAGACCGCATATCCATGACTATGAAGATTGGGCTCGGCTCCGCGCGCGCAGCCGGGCGTTTTTGACGCCATGGGAGCCGAGCTGGGCGAGTGATGAGCTCACGCGCGCGGGCTATCGGCGGCGTCTGCGGCGTTACGCCAGCGATCATCGGGCGGGCTTCGGCGCGCCGTTCCATGTCTTTCGCAATGAGGACGGCGCGTTGGTGGGGGGCTGCAATCTCAACAACATCAGGCGCGGCGTGCTGCAGGCGGCCTCGCTGGGCTATTGGGTGGGCGAGCCTTATCGCCGTCGCGGCTACACCCGTGCGGCGGTGCGCGCAGCGCTCATTTACGCCTTCGACGACTTGCATCTGCACCGGGTGGAGGCGGCTTGCGTGCCCACCAATGACGCCTCGCGCAGCTTGCTGGAAAGCGTCGGGTTTCGGCGGGAAGGGGTGGCGCGTGCGTTTTTGAGAATCAACGGCGCCTGGCGGGACCACGTTCTCTACGCGATGGTCGCCGGCGATCCGGTCGGCTGAGGATGCGCTTGCTCAGAAACCGGGCGACGGCGCGTGACGCTGAGCGTGCGACGGCGTTCGCCGACGCCGCGGCGGCCGCCGGCGCCTCGGCGTTCGTTTGGCGGCGGGACCTGGACCGGCTCTCGCTCATGGGGCCGGCTGACGCGTTGGGGTTGGGCGATCTTGGGGAGGGGGCGACCTGGCGCGCCTTCGCCGAGCGGTTCGCCTCGCCCGATCGGGAGGCGTTGACGAAGCTCAGCGCGCCCTTTGTCGGGCAACGCGCCGTCGTTGCGCGTTTGACCCATCCTCAGGGCGATGTCCGCCGGCTTCGCCTTCGGGCGGGCTGGACGAGTGCGGACGTTTTGACCGGTCTCATTCTGCCCGCTTTCGGCGCGGCCGGCGAGGCGAGCGACGAGGCGGATGAAGGCGCTTTGAGCTTGGAGGTGCGGCTGCGGCGCGCGGTCAAGAACCGGGATTTCGCTGCGTGGTATCAGCCGATCGTTTCGCTCAAGGATACGTCGCTGGCTGGCTTTGAGGCTTTGCTGCGCTGGCCGACCCAAGAGCATGGCCTGCTCGGACCAGACGACTTTCTGCCGCTGGCCGACGAACTCTCGCTCATGCCCGAAATCGGCTCGTGGATTCACGCGGAGGCCTGCGCGCGGCTGAGCGAGTGGCGGGGCGCGTTTGGACCGCGAGCGCCGGGTTTCGTGTCCGCCAACGCCTCCGCCCCGGAACTGGAAGACGCTACGGTCGTCGACGCCATCGCCGGTTTGGTCGCAGATCCCGCAATCCCGTCCGGGGCGCTGCGGATTGAAGTGACGGAAAGCCATGTCATGCGGGATCCAGACCGCATGCGCGTGACCCTTGAGGCGGTGAAGGCGGCGGGCGCTTCGCTGGCTTTGGATGATTTCGGCGCGGGGTTTTCGTCTTTGGCTTGGTTGGAACGCTTCCCCTTCGACGTCGTCAAAGTGGACCGCTATTTCGTGCGCTCGCTGGGTTCGAGCGCAGGCTCCCGGAAAATCTTCGGCTCCATCATTGAGATCAGCCACGCCTTGGGGATGACGGTGGTGGCCGAAGGCGTCGAAACGCGAGAAGAGGCCGCGCGCGTGCGCGACAGCGGGTGCGATTACGGCCAAGGGTTTTGGTTCGCCCCCGCGCTCACGGCGGAGGAAGTGAGCCACCTCTTGTCGCAAGAAAGCGGTTAAGCGTTGCCGGAGAACCCGGTCAGCCGGTCAGGCGACGCCCCGATGCTGGCGAGCGCCAGGCTCCATTTGTCCTCGAGCTCGGCGGAAAACACGATGTCGGAATCCCCGTCGCAGGTAAGCCAGGCGTCTCCCATCAGCTCATCTTCGAGTTGCCCCGGTCCCCATTGCGCGTAACCCAAAGCGAGCACGGCCCGACGCGGCGCGCCGGGAGAAGCGAGCGCGGCGAGCACTTCTTTGGTCGCCGTCAGGCCGACGCCATGCCCCACCGCCATCGTCGCGTCGCGCGCGCGATAGTCGTCGGAATGCAGAACGAAACCGCGGTCGCGGTCGACCGGACCTCCGTTCAGCACCGGCAAATCCGGCGCGGTGATGCTGGAGGGAACCTCGAGCTGGCTCAGCAAGTCCGGCAGGCGCAACTCGCCCATCGGCTTATTGACCACGATGCCCATGGCATAGTTGTCGGAATGGGCGCACATGAAGACCACCGTGCGCTCAAAGCGCCGGTCGCCGATGGCCGGCGAGGCGATCAACATGCGGCCCTTCAGCCAGCCGTCTCCGGATGTGAGGCGCTCGTCCATGACCGGCAGAATTGAAGTCGCGAGCCCGCCTCGCAAGTCACAAACGCCGTTATTGCGGCGACATCGTGCGGCGGCTTGCCGATGGGTCACACCTTTGCGCGCCGAAAAGGCGGATTGGGGGCGAAAGCGCGCCGCGCCGGCTGGCTGGCGCCCCCCGCAGGCTGCTATACTCGCCGCTCCCCGCCTGTGAGGTCTCGCAGGCCGCACGCCACGAAATATGGAGACGCCTTATGGCCATCGCTGTCGGCGACCGGATCCCGGACGCGCAATTCACCCTCGTTTCTGGCGGCGACCATACGAATAAGACAACTTCAGAATATTTTGAAGGCAAAACCGTGGCTTTATTCGGCGTGCCTGGCGCATTTACGCCCACATGTTCTGCGAAACATCTGCCAGGCTTTGTCGAACAGGCTGCCGCTTTGAAAGCGAAGGGCGTGGACGCCGTCGCCTGCATGTCTGTTAACGACTCATTCGTCATGGCCGCCTGGGGCAAAGACCAGGGCGTGGGCGATAAAGTCGAGATGATCGCGGATGGCAACGGTTCTTTTACTACGGCGCTGGGATTACAGTTAGATACTGGTTCATTCGGCGGCCCGCGCGTCCAGCGGTTTTCTGCGCTCGTCAAAGACGGGGTAGTTCGCCAATTGAACGTGGAAGAGGGCGGCGCTTTCGAGGTGTCGAGCGCGGAAAAGCTGCTCGAACAACTCTGAGGCACGCCCCTCAACAGAGGGACTGCGCGCCATGGGACCGTTCTTTCTTACGCTTCTCGTCATCGTCTTGCTCGCCCTTGTGGTGGTGCGCACGGCGATCAAATTCGTGCCGCAAGGCTTTGCTTGGACCGTGGAGCGCTTCGGGCGATACACTCGAACGCTTCATCCCGGCCTGCATTTCATCGTGCCGTTCATCGACAACGTCGGTAAAAAGATGAACATGATGGAGTCGGTGATTGACGTGCCGACCCAAGAGGTCATCACCAAAGACAACGCGATGATCAGCGCCGACGCGGTGGTCTTCATTCAGATCATGGATGCGCCGAAGGCGGGGTATCAGGTCAACAATCTCGAGCACGCGATTGTCAACCTGTCGCTGACCAATGTTCGTACCGTTGTCGGCTCCATGGATCTGGACGAAGTTTTGTCCAAGCGGGACGACATCAACGCACGTCTTCTCAGCGTGATCGACCACGCCACCAACCCTTGGGGCGTGAAGGTCACGCGGATCGAGATCAAAGACCTCTCACCGCCGGCCGACATCACCGAGGCGATGGCTCGCCAGATGAAGGCTGAGCGGGAAAAACGCGCCGAGATCCTCGAGGCCGAGGGTCTGAAACAGTCCGCCATTTTGAAGGCGGAAGGGGAGAAAGAAGCCGCCATCCGCGAGGCCGAAGGTCGGCGGGAAGCGGCGTTCCTGGACGCTGAAGCGCGGGAGCGTGAAGCGCAGGCCGAGGCCAAGGCCACCGAAATGGTGTCGCGCGCCATCGCCGAGGGCGATATGGGCGCGATCAACTACTTCCTGGGCACCCGCTATGTGGAGGCCTTTGAGAAGCTGGCCAATTCCGACCAACAGCGCACGCTGATCCTGCCGGCCGAAATGTCGGGCCTCGCCGCCATGTTGGGCGGGCTTTCCGAGATCGCGCAGTCCGCCACCCGTCCGGGGCCGGGCGCGTCGAACGGTCAGGGCCAGCCGCCGCGCACCGATGGAGCCCCTAGCACGCCGTGGAACAGCTGATCGCATTTTTGGAGAGCATGACGCTCTGGCACTGGCTCGCCATTGTGGGCGTACTTTTGGTGCTCGAGCTTTTGACCGGCACCATGTACCTGCTGTGGCCCGCCGCCGCAGCAGGCGTGGTGGCGGTCATGAAACTCTTTGTCCCCGAAACCCCCTGGGAAATTCAGCTTCTGACCTTTTCAGGGGCGGCCGTGGGCTTGACCATACTGGGCAGCCGTTGGCCGCGCCCAAGGCGGCGGCAGGGCGCTCGGGCGGATTTGAATGATCGCGCCGCTCAGCTCATCGGTCGACGGGGCAAGGTGACAGGCGCGTTTCAGGCCGGCCGCGGCCGCGTCGACGTTTACGGGTCGGAATGGCGCGCCGAGTTTGAAGGCGACGCCATCCCCCCAAGCGTGGGGTCCGTCGTCGAAGTCACCCGGGTCGACGGGTTGATCCTCACCGTAAAGCGGGCGGGGTAACGCGGGCGGGACCGGCGGCGCCGACCCCGCGCTTTGCTGTTACTGGAACTCAGGCAAACGCGTGCGCAGTGAGATGTCGCCTTGTGCGGCGGCCCGCGCTTCCAAGAGCGCACGCACCTCTGGGGAGCTAAGCAGCGCCTCGGCCTGGTTTATCGTCTCCAAGCCCTGCGCGCTGGCGCTGAACAGCGTTTCGAGCTGCTCGAACGGCGAAAGCGGTTCGGGATAGCGAATGACGCGGAAGTCCTCGTCCTCGCCGAGACCGCTCAAGACCGCCGCGCGGCGCAACGCGTCTTGATAGCCGCCAATTCCATCGATCAAACCGCGCTCAAGCGCTTGGGCGCCCGTCCAAACCCGGCCGCCGGCGACGTCGCGCACGGCGTCCGGCGTCATCTCGCGACCGGTGGCGACCACGTCGATGAAGTCCTCATAGATGTCGCGCATCATCTCGCGAAAGGCCGCGCGCTGCTCAGGCGTGAACGGGGTCGCTTCAGAATAGGCGAGCGCGAAGTCGCCGCCGACAGAGAGCGGTTCGACGTTGAAGTCGATGAGCCGGTAGGTGTCGCGCAAGACGATTTTGCCGCCATAGACGCCGATCGAGCCTGTGATCGCGGTCGCTGGCGCGATGATTTCGTCGGCGTTCGCAGACATATAGTAGCCGCCTGAGGCCGCCGCCGCGCCGAAACTGGCCACCACGGGCAAGCCGTTCTCTTGGGCGCGGCGGACCGCGTCGTTGATTTGATCCGAAGCTGCGGGCGAACCGCCGGGCGAATCGACGCGCAACACGATGGCGCGGACCCGGTCGTCTTCGGCGGCGCGGTCGATGGCGTCGGCGAAGGTGTCCCCATAAATGGCGTCCGAACGGAACAGGGTGGCTGCGCCTTGTCCTGTGAGGATCGGCCCTTGCCCCTGAACCACGGCGATGGCGGGGCCGCGCGCATTCGGGCGGCCGGCGGCGTCGAGATAATCGTCCAGCGCGATCAGCTGTCCGTTCTCGCCCGCGCGGTCAATCGCGGCTTCGCGCGCTTCGGCCACATGCCCAAGCCTATCGACAAGCCCCAATTCCAGGGCGCGCTCCGCCGAATAGGGCGCGCCTTCCAAATGGGCGCGGAGGGTTTCAGCGGGCACGCCGCGCGCTTCGGCCGCTTGAATCACCGCCTGGTCGAACAGGTCTTCCAAAAGCGACAGCAGCGCTTGGCGATTGGGTTCGGAGTAGGTCGACCGGGTGTAGGCCTCCGCCCCTCCCTTGAACTCCTCGAATTGTTCGAACTGCGCTTCGGCCTCGAACCGCTCGAGCATGCCGCCGAAAAACGCCGTTTGCACGGCGAGGCCTGTGGATACGAAAGAACCGCTCGCCTGCAGCCAAATTTCGTCTGAGGCGCTGGCGGCGAGATAGGAGAGCGCGGAAGGGCCCTCAAAGCCCTGGGCGTGCATAACGACGAACCGGCCGCTGTCGCGGAAGGCGTTGAGCGCCTGATGGATTTCTTCGGCATGGGCGGGGCGCATGCCGAATTCATTGGCGCGGATAAAGGCGCCGCGCACGGAGGGATCGTCTGCGGCGGTGGCCAGCGCATCAACGATATCGATGACTGATGGCGGGCCGCTGGAGCCAAAGGCGGTGGCCGGACGTTGATCGACCAAGGGACGCCGCAAATCCAGGGTCAGGATCGCTTGACTGGGCACCGCCTCGGGCGCGCCGGCGTTGTTCGCCGCGGAAATGGCGAGCGAGATGAGGATGACCGGCACAAGCACGGCGAATAAGACGAGACCTGCGGCGACCCCGGCCATCGTGATCAAAAATTGGCGCATGGCGTCCTTACCTGAGGTGGCGTGGTGCGTGTCCGACGAAACATAGGCCGCACGGCCGCAACGTCATAGAGATTTACTGAAATTCGATAAATATCGCATCGAGCCCGCGATTTGGAGACGACGATCGCAGAGCGACCGCCCTCAAGGCGAAGGTTGCGGGACGATGGTCGGAGCAGCAAGATTCGAACTTGCGACCCCCGCCTCCCGAAGACGGTGCTCTACCAGGCTGAGCTATGCTCCGACGAGCGCGGAGCTATAGCCGCCGGGGCCGGCGGGCGCAACGGCTGGTGTTGGGTTCGGCGCCGCCGAGGAAGCGCGGCCTCGCCGTTGCATTCGGCGGTGCGGAAGAGTATCACCGCGCTTCCGCGTCGCACGGGCTCCGTTCGACGGGCGACCTGCGTTGGGGCGTCGCCAAGTGGTAAGGCAGCGGTTTTTGGTACCGCCATTCCCAGGTTCGAATCCTGGCGCCCCAGCCAAAGTCTCGGTTTTCCCATGTTAGCAGGTGCAGCGAGGCCTTGCGGCTCACTGCAAGCGAACCGCTTTTAGGGCGCCGAGGCGAGTTGATCGCCGTGAAAATCTAGTGTTAGCGTCCTTGTGAGAAACAAGGGGGTGAAACCGTCGCTCCATCCTCCTGGCAGCGCGTCGGAACCGCCGCGCACAGGCGGCGATGACGGCGCGAAGCGGGACGTTCGCGCAGACGGTGAGGAAGTCGGGGGCGGAGACGGCGGCGACGCGCCGGATCTAGCCGTGGCGTTAACAAGCTGTCACGCAGGCGGGGGACCGCTCTGCGTGCGGTGATGTCGTGAGGCGGGTGAGCTATGACGAAGTTTTGGCGGATCGCATGGGCGGGCGCTGTGTCCGCACTGGCGTTGTCGGCGGCGGCGCCGGCGCAGCAACTCGAAGAGGCCGTACGGGAAGCGGAAGGCGCAACGCGCACCGCGCGCGACAGCCAGTCGCGGATCGATAACATCGAAGATCGCACCGGCGACATCTTCCGCGAGTTCCGCGCGACGCTGCAGCGGATCGACAGCCAGTCGCTGTTCGTTCAGCAACAGCGGGTTTATGTCGAAAGCCAGTTGAACGAGCTCGCCGATCTCGAGCGCCAAATCAACGAAGTCGACGACATCACCACCAGCCTCTTGCCGATGCAGTTCGACATGATCGATTCGCTGCGGCAGTTCATCAATTTGGATCTGCCGTTTCTGCTGGACGACCGGCTTGCGCGGGTCGAGCGGCTTGAGACGGTCATGGACGACCCCAACATCTCGCCCGCCGAACGCTACCGCTTGATCTTGGAAGCCTACCAAATCGAGGCCGACTACGGCCGGTTCAACCGAACCTATGAAGGCCCGCTCGGCGACGGCGCGGACGCCCCGGTGGTCGACTATCTGATGATCGGTCGCTTGGCGTTCGTTTATCTGACGCAAGACGACGGCGACGCCGGCATCTGGGACGCCCAGGCCGGTGACTGGCGGTCGCTGGATTCTCGGTATTACGGCCAAATCCGCAACGCCATCCGCGTCGCCGACGGCATCGCCTCGCCTGACGTGATGGTGCTGCCGGTTTGGGGTTTGACGCAAGACACGGCCAACTAAGGGGGCGAATGATGTTGAAGTTTGTTAAGTCCTTCGTCGCCGCGGCCGCGATCGCGGGCGCTGCGCTCACCACCGGTGGGATCGCCCAAGCTCAGACCGAGCCGGCGAGCTCCTTGTCGGAGCTTCTCGACCGGATCCGCTCGGACTCGCGCGACACCACCGCTGAAGCGCGCCGGCGCGAAGCGGAGTTCCAATCGCGTCAAGCCGAGCAACAACGTCTTTATGACGAAGCGCTCGCGGAACTCGAGGCGCTGCGGGCCGAGGGCGAGGAGCTCACCGCTCAGCTCGACGCCAATGAAGTGCGCATCGATCAGCTGTCTGATGAGCTGCGCGAAGCGCAGGGCGAATTCGGCGAGTTGTTCGGCGTCGCCCGGCAAGCCGCCGGCGAGGTCGCCGCGCTTGTCGACAATTCGATCGTGTCCGCGCAGTTCCCTGGGCGTACGGCGTTGCTGACGCAGATCACCTCCACCAGCACGCTTCCGACCCGTCGCGAGCTCGACGAGATCTGGACGACCCTGCTGCACGAGATGGTCAACCAGCGTTACGTGACCACCTTCACCGGCCGGGTCGGCAATATCGGCGACGGCGGCACCACCCAAGAAACCGACGTCATCCGCGTGGGCTCATTCGCCTTGTTCGCGCCGGGCGGCGGCTTGCGCTTCATCGACTATGACGGCGCGCGCGGTGAAAACCTGGCGCCGATGGCGGTCCTGTCGCGTGACCCCGCGTCCGCCATCATGGCCGCCGCTCGCGACGTGGCGAACTCTGACGCTGGCGATGTGGTCGGCGCGCCGATCGACCCGTCTCGGGGTGAGTTGCTGTCTCTCGTCGTGGACACGCCGAATATCCGGGAGCGGATCAACCAAGGCGGCCCGGTGGGCTATCTGACCATCGGCATCCTGATCTCAGGCGTGGCCTTCGGTTTGTTCCGTCTTGTGACGCTTCTGATGGCCGGCGCTGCGGTGCGCGGTCAGGTTCGTCGCAGCTCCGCCTCGCGGGGCAACGCGCTGGGCCGCATCATGTTGGCGGCGGATGAGGCGCGTGGCAGCGACATCGAGACGTTTGAACTGAAGCTCGACCAAGCGATCATCCGGGAGAGCTCTGGCCTCGATTTCGGCCTGAACCTATTGAAACTGGCGGCCGGCATCGCGCCGCTCCTGGGCCTGCTGGGCACCGTGGTCGGCATGATCCAGACCTTCCAACAGATCACGCTGTTCGGCGCGGGCGATCCGAAAATCATGGCGGGCGGCATCTCGACCGCGCTCATGACCACGGTGATCGGCCTGGTCGCTGCCATCCCGCTCTTGATCGTGCACTCCCTGACCTCCTCGGCGAGCCGAGCGGTTCAAGAAGTGCTCGAAGAGCAGGCGGCCGGGATCGTCGCTGAGCACGCAGCTCGTCGGGGCGGCGCGTAAGCGCCGCTCCCTGAGGAGGGATCGCCATGGATCTGTTCGGCCCTACGGGACCCTACGCAGACCTGATCGCGTTTCTTGAAACCGGCGGCGGCGTGCTCGTCATCATCATGGCCGCAGTGTTCGTGATGTGGGCGTTCATGTTGGAGCGCTTCGCCTTCTGGTTGTTCGCCTATGGCGGACTGGAGCGGCGCGCTTTGGAGCTGTGGGCGCGCGTGCCCGACAAGGCATCGCGTCCCGCCCACTGGACCCGCAATCGCATCATCTCCGAAATCCGCCTCAAAGCGGATCAGAACGTAGAGTTCATCAAGACCATGGTGGCGATCGCGCCGCTGTTAGGTTTGATGGGCACGGTCACGGGGATGGTCGAGGTGTTTGCGATTATGACGGTGGCTGAGAACGCGTCCGCGCGGACGATGTCGGCCGGCGTCTCCAAGGCCACCATCCCCACAATGGCGGGCATGGTCGCGGCCATCACGGGTCTGTTCTTTTCCAATCTGATCGAGCAGCGGGCGAAACGCGCCGTGAACAAGCTCGCCGATCAGCTTGAGATCACTTAGGGGCTGCGGGCATGCGCAGACGTTTGCAACGCGGGCAGGACAACGCCGAGGTCAACGTGACCCCGATGTTGGACATCGTCTTCATTCTGCTCATCTTCTTCATCGTCACGGCCACCTTTCTGGACGAGCGGGGCGTCGAGATCTTCAAGCCGCCTTCGGACGCGCCGCCGGATCCCGACCCGCCGCCAGCCATCTTGGTGTCCATCGACTCAAATGACTTTATCTATGTGAACGCGCGGGTGACCGACGTGGAGCGCGTGGGCGCGAGCATTCAACGCCAGATGGTCGATAATGGCGGAGAGAGCGCGGTGCAGATCCGCCCCCATGTGGATGCGACCCACGGCGTGGTGACGCGGGTGTACGACCAGGCGTCGCGCACCGGCGCCGTTGGGGTCGTGGTCCGTGATCCTGAAGATTTCTGAGGAGCCTATCTGATGGCCAGACGCAGCGGCTCTTCGCGACAAACCGAAGACACCGATCTGAACCTGACGCCGATGTTGGACGTCGTCTTCATTCTGTTGATCTTTTTCATCGTCACCGCGGTGTTCGTGAAGGAGCCGGGCATCGATCCCGACCGCCCTGAGGTGGTGGATTTGCAGCCGATCCGGCCCACTATTCTCATCGCGATCAGTGAAAATGACGAGGTGTGGGTGAACCGACGGGAAGTGCAGCTTCGGCAGCTTCGCCCGTTGATCGAAGACTTGCGGTCGGACAATCCGCAAGGCGAAGCCGTGGTGCAAGGCGATGTCGCCGCGCGCTATTCAGTGGTTCACCAAGTGATGCAGACATTGCAGGAGACAGGGGTCCCTGCGCAGTATGTATCGGTTGAGGACTAACCGCGACCAACAGGTCAGGGAGAGCGCGTCATGGCGACGGCGACCACCACCAGCATTACCGGCGGCAGCGGCTTCGGCGGCGTCATTCGCGTCCTTGGCGGCCTGCCGTTTGCCGTCGGCATCACCGTCGGCCTGTTTCTGCTTATGGCGTCGTTGATCCGAAACGACGAAGACCCCGAATTCGATCGCAGCGAAGCGGTGAACTTTGAGATCGCTTCGGAGCGCGAAGATTCCGATATTCGCCGTGACCAACGTCGCCCGCAGCAGCCGCGTGAAGTGAACACGCCTCCGCCGCCGCCTCGCATTGAAGCCGCGCGGGCTGAGCGTCCGAATGAAGGTCTCGCCACGGTGCTCGGCGCCTTGCCGGACATTCAGCCTCAAGACGTGGGTCGCGGCGATTTCCAGGTCGTCATCAACGACCGGGAAGAACAGCCGCTGGTTCGTCTGGAGCCGCAATATCCTCGACGCGCGGCGGAACGCGGGCTTGAGGGCAACTGCTTGGTCACCTTCGACGTGAACCCTGACGGCACCACCGCGAACGTTCGCGCCAGCTGCTCCTCGGACCTCTTCGCCCGGGCCTCCATCCGCGCGGTCGAGGGCTGGCGCTACCAGCCGCGGATCGCGGAAGGCCAAGCGGTCATGCGCCGGAACTTGCAGGTCGAATTCCCGTTCACGCTCACCGAATAGGGAGTGTTGAGATGACGACGCTTGCGCTCAATTCTCACGTTTCGTCCGCCGGTCTGTCGGCGCGCTTGGTGCTGGGCGTGCCCGCCGCAGCGCTGGTCACCGCGGGTTTGTTCTGGGCGATGCAGTCATTGATCGCGGTGGAGGATCCGCCCTTCGTCGAACGTGCGGCCGCGCCGAACCTGGAATTGTACTCTCGCATCTCCGGGACGCCGGACATCATCCGGCGGAACAGGCCACCTGAGCAGCCCGACGACATCGCCGCGCCGCCGGCTCCGCCGCGCATCGCTGCGCCGGCGAGCTCCGTGCCGGGAGAGTTCGGCGACGACATTTGGACTTACCAACCCACGGCGGACACGACGGTGATCCCGACTGACGTTGGTTTCCGACGCTCGGGTGAGGCTGAGCCTTTGGTGCGCATTAGGCCGGAGTATCCGATGAGTGCGGCGAGCCGCGGTCTCGAAGGCGATTGCTTCGTGCTGTTCGATGTTTTGCCCACCGGCGTCACGGCGAATATCCGCGCCGACTGTTCCGCGGCGGTGTTCGAAACCGCCGCCTCGCGCGCGATCGGAGGCTGGCGCTATCTGCCTCAGACGGTCGACGGCGAGCCGGTCGTGCAACGCAATCTTTCCGTTGAGATGCCGTTCCGATTGACGGAGTGAGACGGAATGGGGCGCGGCCGGCGCGGGGTCGGCGAAGCGTCCTAAAGGTGAGACGGACCTAAGCCTGTCGGGCGGGTGGTCCTTGGAGACGAGAAAGGCGGGTCGGGCGGAGGCGCCCTCGGTTCGCCAGGTCCGGAATGGGGCAGATGCGATGACGATGACGGTTCAATTCTCACGCTTCTGGCGCGCCTTTGCGGCGGCGACCTTGGCTGCGGTGATCGCGGCGGGCGCGGTTGCGACCAGCGCGGACGCCCAGCGCTCGCGAAATGACGATGAGAACGCCAGCGCCGGCGACGCCGAGAACCGGACATTCTCCCGCCGCATCGGCGAGATGGTTCTGGAAGTTCAAGAGCTTCTAGACGCAGAACCGCAGCAGTTCAGCGCCGCGCTGGGCATTCTCAACGAAGCGGCCGGCTTCGACGACATCACGCCTTATGAGCTCGCTGTGATTCTGCAGCTGCGCGGCAACGTCAATTACGAACTCGACCAGCCCCGCAGCACCATCAATGATTGGAGTGCAGCGCGGAACACCGGCGCCTTGACGGAACAGGAGGACATGAACCTCCAGTTCAATATCGGTCAGATCGAGCTGCAGAACGAGAACTACGCGGTTGCGGCGCGCGAGTTGGAGGACTGGCTCAGCCGGGGCGGGGAGCCTTCTCCGCAAATCCACTTGAACCTTGTCGCGGCGTATTCCGAGCTGAACCAACTGAGCCGCGCGCTGCCGCATGGTCGGTCGGCGTTTGCTCTGGCGAGCCCGCCGGAACGTCGCCACTACGACGTGCTGAACTACCTTTACACCGAACTGAATATGCCGCGGGAGCGGGCCGAGCTGCTGCAGGAGATGGTGCAGCTGTTCCCGCAGGACCGCTCGATTTGGCTCTCAATCGCGGCCCTTTACGCGGAAGCCGGGCGCGAAGACCGCGCCTTTGAGATCAACAAAATCATGTATCTCAACGGCATGTTCGACGAAGAGCGCGAAATCATGCGCATCGTCGATTATTACAGCTATTACGGCGTGCCCTATCGCGCCGCGCGGATCCTTGAGCGTGAAATGAACGCCGGCCGCGTTGAACGCTCGCAGCGCAACTACGAAAAGCTCGCTCGGCTCTACCGCCAAGCGCGCGAGTTTGACCTGGCCATCGCGCCGCTGACGGAGGCTGCGCGACGGTCGGGCGACGGCGAATTGTACCAGCAGCTCGGCGAAGCCTTCTACGCGGAAGGGCGTCTTGAAGAATCTGAAAACGCTCTGACCCAAGCGCTCAACGCCAGCGGCTTGGATCGTCCTGGCAACGCCTGGGTGGTGATCGGCAATACGCGCTACGAGCGCGCCGGCGACGACACCGCCATTGAGGACCGGGAGCACGCGCTTGAGGCGTTCCGTGAGGCGACGAACTTCTCGCACTCCCGACGCACGGCGGAAGGGTGGATTCAGTTTATCGAAGCGGAAATCGCTTCGATCCGCGCGCGCGTTGAGTTTGAGCGCGAAACCTATCGCGAAGGCATCCGCGTAACGTGCCGTCGCCTGATGCGGGACGAGGTCGTGCTTGAAACGTTGGTTATGGAGCGCGGCGAGGACGCTTACTTCATCTTAGATCCGGCGGCTGGAAACGGCTCTGCCGGCGAGGCCGCGTCCGATGAGGGCGAGGGTTCTGAAGGTGAGGCCGCGTCCGATGAGGGCGAGGGGGCCGAGGGTGAGGCGGCTCCCGAGGGTGAGGTCGTCGCTGAGAATGAGGGCCGTATCGACTGCCGTGAAGTCGAAGCCGGCCGTTATTTCGCCGCCATCGATGCGGCTGAGGCGGCGGCCGCTCAAGCGGCTGCGGCCGAAGAAGAAGGCGGCGACCAAGCCGATGCCGCGGATGACGCGGCGGGCGGCGATGAAGCGTCCGCCACGGATGACGCCGCGGAAGCAGACGCCGAGAGCGGAGACGCGGGCTAAGTCTGGCCGGCTCTCCCAGCAGCAACCGCGTCGATGGGAGCGCCCATTGACGCGGGCGCCCGCAAAGCCGGCGAGGGTTCCGCTTTCTTTAGGTGTCCGCGGGCTCCGTTGAAGCGCGCGGATAAGGCGCGCGATCGGCGAGATCGGCGACGTCAAGGGCGAAGGCGAACTCGAACGCGGTTTCCTTGAGCGAATCCCACCGCCCCGACGCACCGCCATGGCCGGCGTCCATATTGATCTTGAGCAGCGTAGGATTGCCCGAGGTCGAACAATCGCGCAGCTTGGCGACCCATTTCGCCGGCTCCCAATACGTCACCCGCGGGTCGGTAAGCCCGGCGGTGGCCAAAACGGGCGGGTACGCCCGCGCCGCCACATTGTCGTAGGGGCTGTAGCCCGCGATGGTCTGGTAGGCCTCCGCGCTTTCGATCGGATTGCCCCATTCGGGCCATTCCGGCGGGGTGAGAGGGAGGTCCGCGTCGCTCATCGTCGTGAGGACGTCTACAAAGGGCACTGCGGCCACAGCGCCAGCGAACGCCTCAGGGCGCATGTTCAACGCCGCGCCCACCAACAAGCCGCCGGCTGACCCGCCGATGGCGACAAGCTTGCCTTTCGCGGCGAAGCCCTCGGCCACTAGCGCGTCGGCGGCGGCGAGGTAGTCGGCGAAGGTGTTGATCTTCTGATCCAACTTGCCGTCCAGGTACCACCGATAGCCTTTCTCTGAACCGCCGCGCACATGGGCGATGGCGTAAACGAAGCCGCGGTCGATCAAAGAGAGGCGGCTTGTGCGGAAATCGGCGGGGATGGTGATGCCGTAGCTTCCATAGCCGTAAAGGACCGCCGGCGCGGCGCCGTCGATCGGCGTCCGCACATGATGAACGATGGTGATCGGCACGCTCGCCCCGTCTGGCGCGCTGGCGAAAATGCGCCGCGCCACATAGTTCGCGGGGTCGTGTCCAGAGGGCACCTGGCGGGTTTTGAGCAAACGCCGTTCCCGCGTCTCCATGTCATAGTCATAGACCTGGTCGGGGGTGGTCGGAGAGGCGTAGGCGAGCCGGACCACATGGGTGTCATATTCCAGGGAGCCGCCGAAGCCTAAGGCATAGGCTTCCTCGTCCATCGCGATGACATGCTCCTCGCCGTCCGATAGACGGCGGACAATGACGCGCGGCAGTCCCTGCACCCGCTCCATCCGCACGTGATGGTTCGCATAGGTTTCCTGGCCCAGGACGAATACGCCCTCGCGTTCAGGAATCCATGCTTTCCAGTTGGACCGCTGCGGGGCGTCGATGGGCGCGGTCATGAGCTTGAAGTCCACCGCGCCGTCGGCGTTGGTGAGGACGTAGAAGGTGTCGCCATGGTCGGCGATGTCGTACTCGATATCGGGCGTGCGAGGCTCGATGAGTCGAAACGCGCCGTCAGGGGCGTCGGCCTCAAGCACGTAGAGTTCGGTCGTCGAGTGATTGTGAGTGTTGATGATCACAAAGCGTTCGCTGTCGCTCTTGCCCACGCTGACAAAAAAGCCCGGGTCCTTTTCCTCGTAAATGAGCTCGTCATTCGCGGGGTCCTCGCCCAGGCGGTGACGGAAGACCATCGCCGGACGCGAGTTCTCGTCGCGCTTGACCCAAAACAGCGTGCGGCTGTCATTCGCCCAAACAAAATCGCCGGCGGACTGAGCCAATCGGTCAGGCAGCTCTTCCCCTGTGGCGATATCGAGGAAGCGAATGTCGTAGAATTCCGAGCCCGCCGTATCGACGGCGTAAGCGATCAGCGTGTGGTCGGGGCTGTGCTCAAGCCCGCCGATGGACAGATAGTCGTGACCCTCCGCTGCGGCGTCCCCGTCGAGTAAAACCGTTTCTTCGCCATAGGCGACCCGCGCTTTGGCGTCCCAGTTTTTCCGGGCGAAGATGGGGTACTGCCCGCCTTTGCGGTGTCGGGAATAATAGGCGTACGGACCGTCGGGAGCGGGAACGCTCTCGTCATCTTCTTTGATGCGCGCCTTCATTTCTTCGAACAACGCGTCGATGAGCGGTTGGCGGTCCGACAACGCCGCCTCGGCATAGGCGTTTTCCGCCTCCAGATGCGCCCGGACTTCGGCGTCCAGGAGCGTGGGGTCCTGCATCACCTCCCGCCAATTCTCCACGCGCAGCCAGGCGTAGTCGTCGACCCTCTCATAGCCGTGAGCCTGCAAAGTGACGGGGCGGCGCGCGGCGCGCGGCGGGGAGCGCTTTGTCATGACGGAAACCTTAGCTGTCGAGCGGCGAAGCGGGTTGAACCGGAGCGCAGGCTCTTTTGCCTGGGACTGTCGAGCCGTTCAGGCGCATTGTCCAGCTATGCGGCGCGATGGGCCGCGCTCATGCGCCCGATAGGGGTCATCAGGCCAAGCCAGGCGGCGAGCGCGAGCACGCCGCCCATCGCCATGAACGCGCCGGTGCGCGGACCGTAATGCTCCACGATGAAGCCCATGATGACCATGCCGATCGGCGCGCCCGCGACGAACCCGAGCTGGTAAATCGACAGCACCCGCGCCAGCGCCTGGGGCGGGGCGGCCTCCTGCACGATGGAGCGGCTCATGGCGATGCCGACGCCGCCCGAAACGCCCCAGAAAAACACCAGCGCCACCACCACCGGGAAAGGCGGCTCAAACGCGAACGCCGCCAAGGAAGCCGCTCCCAGGCCAAGCGCGCCGACCAAGGGCCGCCCGGGGCGGCGCACATGGGTGAACCGCGCGAGCGCCGTGGTGGCCATCGCCGCGCCGAGCCAGAACACGATCAGCGCGGTTGAGAGCTCGCTCAGCCCCCCTCCGAATTCGTTCAGCACCAACAGCGGCAACAAAACGAAAAACGCCATGCCGATCACGAACACCCCCACGCCGACCATGCACAGCGCCATGGGCCGGATGACGGGAGACTTCCAGACGATCGCCAGCCCCTCGAACAGTTCTTGACGCACCGATGCCGCCACGCGGGCGCTGTGCGCCTTGAGGGGCGGCAGGAAAAAGGCTGCGATGCCGCCGACGCTGAGCACGACGCCTTGGATCAGCATCAAAGCGGCGGTCTCCAGCCGCGGCAGCTCCGCTCCGCCGCCGAACAGCGGGATGCGCTCCACCAGTTTCGCCAAAGTCGCCGCGCCCATGCCGATGATTTGCGCGCTGAACTGGATGAGGCTGGCCAGCACCACGGCGCGCTGGATGGAAATGTCGCCGCGCGAGGCTTCCGCCGCCGCATTCAGAGCCGCGTCGCGGGTCGGCATCATCAAAGCGCCCACTGTGCCCATGGCGAGCCCGTACACGATCAGCCATGGAATGCTCCACAGATTGGCGTAGGCCAGAAAGGCCAAGATCGTCGGCGGAATGAACGCCACGGCGTGTAGAACGATGAGCAGGGTGCGCCTGTCCACCCGCTCCGCAAGCACCCCGGCGAACAGGATCAAAAACCCGATCGGGGCCATGAGCGAGGCTTGAACGATGCCGAACTCCGCATCAGACGCGCCCAGCAAGCGCTTAGCGGCGAACGGCACCAACACGCTTTGCAGGCCGAAGGCGAAAAACCAACTGGCCTGGGTGCCGAGATACGCCGCAAAGGGCCGGGAGCGCCGACGGCTCAAGCGCGGCCCCACGGCGTGCGGCGCGTCTCGCATCCGTCTAGCGACCTTGTGAATAGACGAGTGTGGCGCAGAGAGGCCGCAGCGGTCACATTCCCCTCCAGGAGCGGTTGGCACACCGCAGATATACCGTGGAGCCTCACATGACCAACATTGTTCGCTGGGGCGTTGCGCTTGCGCTCGGCCTGTTTCTCATCGCGTTCGGCGCTATGAAGTTCTCCGGCGCGCATATCTTCCAGTTCATCGAAGCCAACGCGGCGGCGCAAAATCTGCCGCTGCAGGGCCTGTTTCACCCAGCGTTGAACTCTGTCACCGGCGCAGCGGAAATCCTGGCGGGGCTCCTCATCATCTTGCCCGCCACGCGCATGCTTGGCGGGTTGCTTGGATTGGGCGTGATCGGCGGCGCCATCGTGTTCCACATCAGCCCCTATCTGGGCATCAACACGCCGGGCGGCTTCGCCGAAGGCTCTGACGGCGCGCCTTGGACGCTGGCGTCCGAAGCCGCGGGGTCGGTCGTCGCCGATTTCCCGCCCGCCTCTGAGTATTCCCCTGTGCTCTTCATTATTGCGCTGGTGATGTTCGCCGTGGCGCTGACCAACCTGGCGCTCACCCGCGCCCACGCCAAAGCGTCCTGACTGTCACGCTGAGCGCGCGCGCAGGGTTTCGGCGCGCGCTCACGCTTGATTAACGACGTCGCGATGAAATGCGCGCTCCATGCTGAAAGCTGCGGACGCGCGCATGTCGACCGAGAACGACCCGCTCACCCTTGACGCTACCCAAGCGGTCGCTTCCCGCTCGCGGGTGATGCTGACCAAACGGCTGGCCGACATCGTGTGCATTCCCACCTCGCGGATCACCCCGCAGGAACGACACATCACCGGCGATCTCTTGATTGAGATGCTGCGCGACGGCGATCAGGATCTGCGAGAGCGGTGCGCGCGCAGGGTGGCGGCGTTGTCTGAAGCGCCGACCGCGCTCATTCGCTTTCTCTGCCGCGACGACATCGAGGTGGCCCGTCCGATCCTCGAGGACTGCGAGGGCTTGAGCGAGTCCGATTTGGTCGCGACCGCGCGGGCCGCGGGGCCGGACCATCGCCGCCTCATCGCCGCACGGCGCAAGGTGCCCGAATTGGTGGCCGACGCCGTCGCGGACTTTCGCGAGCCGGCGGTGATTGAAACCCTGCTGCGCAACGCCAACGCCAAGCTCTCCGCGCCGACGGTGGAGCGCATCGTCGCCGACAGCCGCGAGCGGCATGCCTATTGTCCGCTCTTGGTGAAGCGGGAAGAGCTGCGGCCGAGCCAAGGCTTGGCGCTGTTTTGGTGGTCCGACGCGGACAGTCGCCGGGTCCTGCTGCGGCGCTTCGCGGTGGACAGGCATGTTTTGCAGGAGGTCGTTTCGGACATCTTCCGCATTGCGGCGGAAGAGGGCTGGTCGGATCCGCTCACTCGCAAAGCGTTGCAATTCATCGAGCGCCGCCAGCGCAACCGCGCGGCGCTTGAGAGAAGCGACTATGAGAGCCTTGAGGCGCTCGCTGCGGAGGCCGCCGAACACGGTCTCAATCGGGTGCGGGTCGAAGAGATTTCTTATCTGTGCGGGCTGAAGCCGGCCACCGGCGCGCAAATTTTCACCGACCTGGGCGGGGAGCCTTTGGCGGTTCTGTGCAAAGCGACGGGGCTGAAGCGCGCGGGCTTGGAGTTGCTTTGGCGCGCCGCCCGGCGAGAGCTTGGCGAAGACCCTGTCTGGGCGCGGGCCAATGAGACGTTCGACACGCTGTCTCCCGACAAAGCCCAGACGGTGCTGCGTTACTGGAACTGGTCGTTGACGTCTGCGTTGTCGCCTGCGCTGGCGGCGATGCTGGACGATCCTGAGACCGACGACGCGGACTTTTCCGCCGCCGAACGGACCGCACGGCTGGTTTTCGGCCGGCGCAGCTGAGCGAAAAGCGACGCAATCCCTTCGCTTAGCGACGGATCGCAGATGCGGACCGCCGCCCTGTGCGCATGTATCGCAAATGGGCACGTCTGGTCACGGCGCGCTTGCGCGTCTACAACCCCGCCCACCTTTGGGGATCGCGGGGAGAGGGCCGAGTGGGCAAAGTCCACTACGCGCTGATGCTTCTGGCGGCGCTTGTCGCCATGTGGCTCTGTCTGTCTTTGGTATCGGTGGAGACGCTGTTCTTCGGCGGCGAGCACGGGCTTGTCGTGTTTCTTGGCGCGGCTTCGGTGGTGCTTGTGATCGTCCTTGTCGAGCGCATGGGGCTCATGGACGGGGAGACCGCGCCCTATAACCGGATGGCCACCGCGCTGTTCTACTGGATTTGGCTTGGCGGTGAGATCGTTAAGGCGAATATCGAGGTTTCGCGCGCGATCCTGAAGGCGGACCTGGACATCACCCCGCGCCTGTTGCGGGTGCCGGCGCGTCAACGCACCGCGCTGGGACGTGCGACCTTCGCCAATTCCATCACTCTGACCCCGGGCACGGTGACCGTGGACGTGGATGGCGACGATTTGATCGTCCACACCCTGCTTGATTCCATGGCCGACCCCGCAGGCTTTGCGGACATGCATGACCGCTCGCAGCGCGCGATGGAGGGCCGGGAGCGATGATCGCTGCGGCCGCCTTCGCTTTGCTCATCGCTGCGGCGTTGACGATCGCCCGGCTGTTTTTGGGGCCTTCGCTTTATGACCGCGTTTTGGCGGTGAACTCCTTCGGCACCAAAACGGTGCTGTTCCTCGCCGTGTTCGCCTATTTCATCGACCGCCCCGACGCGATCGACATCGCGATCCTCTACGCCCTCATCAACTTCGTCGCCACGATCGCGATTCTCAAATTCGTGCGCTATCGGGGTTTTGACCAATCCCTCGAGCGGATGGCGGCCCGGGACGTGGACGACGCGCGGCTGGCTCACCTGCAAAACGACGGCGAGGAGGGGGACTCATGAGCGTTGTCGAGATCCTCGAACTCCTGAGATCGTTGTTGAGCGCCGGTTTCATCGGGGCGGGCCTGTTTTTCGTGTTCGTCGGCGCCATCGGCATCTTGCGTCTGCCGGACTTCTACACCCGCATCCATGCGGCGGGGGTGACCGACACGCTGGGCGCCGAGCTCATCCTCATCGGGCTGATGATCACGTCGGGCCTGTCGATAGACACGCTGAAGCTGGCGCTGATCGCCTTGTTTCTGTTCCTGACCAGCCCCACCGCAACCCATGCCGTGGCGAACGCCGCGTTCACATCCGGGCTTGAGCCTCAGCTGGGCCGCTATCGCCCGCCGCGTCCGGGTCAACCGCCGGAGGAGGAGGCATGAGCGATCTGTTCGCCGAGCTTCCCGACATTATTCAAGCGACCGCCGTGCTCGACATCATCTTGTTGGCGTTCTTGGTCGCCGTCGGCCTCGCCATGATCAATCAGCGGCGGTTGTTCGTCGTCGTGATGCTGTCCGGCGCCTACAGCCTTTTGTCAGCGGCGTTTTTCGTCGCATTGGACGCGGTGGACGTGGCCTTCACCGAGGCCGCGGTCGGCGCGGGCATTTCGACGGTCTTGCTCTTAGGCGCGATGCTTCTGACCGCGCGCGAGGCCCGCAAACCCCCGCCTGGGCGGCGATGGGGGCCGCTGGTGGTGGTCTTTGCGACCGGAACGGCGCTTATCTACGCCACCTTCGACTTGCCCGCATTCGGCGATGCGGCCTCGCCCGCCAATGCGACCGACGGCTTGGCTTATTTGGAGCGGACGCCCGAAGAGGTCGGCACGCCGAATGTGGTCACCGCCGTGCTCGCCAGTTACCGCGGCTATGACACCTTGGGCGAGACGGTGGTGATTTTCACCGCGGGTCTGGGCGTGATGCTTCTGCTCGGCCTCAGGCCGCCGGCGCGCGAAGGCGAAGGCTCCAGACGCGGCGTCGCAGCGGCTGGGCGCCGGGAAGACGACGCCGGCAAGGAGGGCGAGCGCTGATGTCCGACCACCATTTGGTTCTCCGCGTCGTCTCCAAGATGCTGATCCCCGCCATCGCATTGTTCGCGTTCTATGTTCAGTTCCATGGCGATTTCGGCCCTGGAGGCGGGTTCCAGGCCGGCGTCATCCTGGCCGTCGCGGTCATCCTTTACGCACTCATTTTCGGAGTGGAGGCCGCGCGCGACGCGGTGCCCACATGGTTGGTCCGCGCCGGCTGTGCGGCAGGCGTGTTGCTGTTCGCCGGGGTTGGGGTCGCCGCGATGATGGGCGGGGAGAATTATCTCGACTACGACGCTTTCGGCCCGGAGCATCACGAAGGTCAGCATCTGGGGATCTTGCTGGTGGAGCTCGGCGTGCTCATCACCGTCGCCTCGGTGATGCTGGCGATTTTCTACGCGTTCGCCGGGCGAACGTCCGACATCGACGACGAGGACTGGTGAAGTGGGCGAGTATTTTCTCACACACTTTAACTATTGGGTCGTCGTCCTTCTGATGATGGTCGGGCTCTACATCGTGTTCGCGTCGGGGAACATGGTGAAGCGGCTTATCGGTTTGGGCGTGTTCCAAACCTCAGTCTTCTTGTTCTACATCACGCTGGGCAAGGTCGCCGGCGGCGTTCCGCCCATCCTTCCCATGACCCATGGCGGGCATGGCGATGACCATGGCGAGCCGCACGGGCCCCAAATCCCCACCGGTTACACGCTGCCTGACGAGCCCGTCGCCGACGGCGAGCCCGAGGCCCATGCGGACGCCCCGTCGCATGACGGCGCCCAGAGCGCGGATCACGGCGCGGATCACGGCGCGGAGCATGGCGGGGATCACGCCGGGGCGCTGCATGGGGATGGGGGACATGCCGGGGAACTCGCCGACGTGCTCTACTCTAATCCGCTGCCGCACGTGCTCATTCTGACAGCGATTGTGGTCGGCGTTGCGACATTGGCGGTCGGCCTCGCTCTGGTCGTGCGGATCCGCGAAGTCTACGGAACCATTGAAGACGAGGACATCGACCGGGCGGAATTCGGCGAAACGGGGAGCGAAGCGTGAGCGCGGTGGACTTCATCGCTCTGTTCCCGGCTTTCGCCCGCGATCACGCCGCGCCTTTGGTCGTGGTCATTCCGCTGATCGCCGGCGCTGTCGCCGCGTTGGCGCCGGGCGCGCGCGCGGCATGGGGTTTTGTGTTGGGGGCCGCGGCGGCGTCCGCAGCGCTGTCGCTGCTGTTGCTCGCCCAAACCACCGCCTTCGGGCCGGTCACCTATGATTTGGGCGGATGGTCGGCGCCCCTGGGCATCACCTATTTCGTCGACCCGCTGAACGCCATGGTGCTGACATTGGTGTCGGGGGTGGCGGTCTTATGCGCCATCTATGCGCCGCGCAGCGTTGAAGCGGAGATTCCGCCCCGCTCCCGCGGCATGTTTTACGCCGCTTTTTCGATTTGCTTCGCCGGCCTGATGGGCGTCGCGATCACCGGGGACGCCTTCAATCTCTTTGTCTTCCTCGAGATCTCGTCGCTCTCCACCTACGTCTTGGTCGGCATGGGCGCCAGCCGCGACAGGCGCGCGCTGCCCGCCGCCTATAACTACCTCATTCTCGGCACCATCGGCGCGACCTTCTACGTGATTGGCGTGGGCTTCCTTTACGCCGCCACCGGCACGCTCAATCTCGCGGAAATCACCGCACGGCTGGCTGAGGCAGGCGACCTGCGGACGGTGCGCGCCGGGTTCGCCTTCATCGTGATCGGTCTGGGCCTCAAGCTCGCGCTTTACCCGCTGCATGCCTGGCTGCCCAACGCTTACGCCTTCGCGCCGAGCTTCGTGACGGCGTTTTTGGCGGCCACGGCCACCAAGGTCGCGTTTTATGCGTTGGCCCGCTTTGTTTATAGCGTGTTCGGCCCCGCTTATGAGTTCAAAGAACTCACGCTGTTGTACCTGTTCGCGCCGCTCGCCATCGCGGGCATGTTGGTGGCCTCCTTCCAGGCGGTGTTCCAGACCGACGCGCGGCGGCTGCTCGCCTATTCCTCCGTCGCTCAGGTCGGCTACATGCTGCTCGGCTTGGCGACCGCAACCGTTGCAGGTCTGTCCGCCGGCTTGCTGCACCTGTTCAATCACGCGCTCATGAAGGGCGGACTGTTCATGGCGCTGGGGGCGGCGAGCATGCGCCTGGGGGTCACCCAGGTTCAAGATTTCCGCGGTCTCGGCCGCACCATGCCCTTCACCATGGCCGCCTTCGCGATTTGTGCGCTGAGCCTGGTCGGGGTGCCGCTCACGGCGGGCTTCATCAGCAAGTGGTACCTGTTATTGGCTGTTCTTGAGAGCGACTGGTGGTGGGCGGCCGCCGCCATCGCCGCGGCGTCCGTGTTGGGCCTCGTTTACGTCTTCCGCGTTTTGGAGGCGGCCTATCTCCGTCCGCCGCCGGAGCGGAGCGGCGCGGCGATCCCCGCTCAAACCGCGCCCTGGACGATGCTGGTTCCCATGTGGGCTTTCGCCATCGCCTCGATTTGGTTCGGCGTTGACGCCAGTTGGCCTGAGGGGCTGGCGCGGTGTGCGGCGGCGGCTGTGGTCGTGGACGCCCCGCCTTGCGCTTTGACCGGAGGCGCGCCGTGAGCCCTGACCAGCTCCTGCCGCTTGTGCTCATCATCCCCGCGCTGACAGCGGCGGCGATCGTGCTGTTGTCGCACGCGCCCAATTTGCGCGAGGGCGCGACCCTTGTCGGCGCGGCGACGCTGTTTTTCGTGGTGCTGCAAATCTTCCTCGCCGTGGGCGAGGGCGCCCGGCCGGAGCTCACCCTCGCCGCAGTGGCGCCGGGCCTCGCCATCGGATTTCGGGTCGAGCCCTTGGGCGCCTTGTTCGCGCTGTTGGCGAGCGGGCTGTGGATCGTCAACTCGCTGTACTCCATAGGCTATATGCGCGGGAACGCAGAGCGCGACCAAACGCGGTTCTATCTCTGTTTCGCCATCGCGATCGGCGCAGCGATGGGCGTGGCGTTCGCGGGCGACTTGTTCACCCTGTTCGTCTTTTATGAAACGCTGACGCTGTCGACCTATCCGCTGGTCGCTCACAAGGGCGACGCCAAGGCCCGCCGCGGCGCGCGAATCTATCTCGCCATTTTGCTGACCACATCGGTGGGGCTCCTCTTGCCGGCGATCATCGCCACCGCCGCGACGTCGGGCTCGACGGCCTTCACCGCCGGGGGATTGCCGTTCGGTGCGACCCCGCAATGGCTTGTCGGTCTCATTCTCGTGTTGTTCGCCTTCGGCATCGGCAAAGCGGCGTTGATGCCGGTGCATTCCTGGCTCCCCAACGCCATGGTCGCGCCCACGCCCGTGAGCGCCTTGTTGCACGCCGTGGCGGTGGTGAAGGCGGGGGTCTTCACCATGTTGAAGGTGTCGATTTACGTCTTCGGACCAGAGCGCATGCAGGACTTGCCGGCTGCCCATTGGCTGGCCGGTCTCGCCGGCGTCTCCATCGTCGTCGCCTCGGTCATCGCCATGACCAAGGACAACCTCAAAGCGCGGCTCGCATTCTCGACCGTCAGCCAACTCTCTTACGTCACGCTGGGGGCCATGCTCGCCGCGCCTGCGGCCCTTTTGGGCGGCGCGCTGCAAATGGTGATGCACGCCTTCGGCAAGATCACGCTCTTCATGTGCGCAGGCGCGATCTACACCGGGGCGAAGCGGACCGAAATCTCTGACATGCGGGGCTTGGGGCGGTCCATGCCATGGGTGTTCGGCGCATTTTTCGTGGGGGCCTTGTCCATCATCGGGCTGCCGCCGCTTGCGGGCGCGTGGCCGAAACTGTCCTTGATGACCGGCGCGACGGAGACCGGGCGAACCGCTCTGGTTTGGGCGTTGGCGATCTCTTCGGTGCTCAACGTCGCCTATCTGCTGCCCTTGGTGGCGCGAGGCTTTTTCCAAGACACCCCTGAGGGCGCGGACCGGGTCCGCGGCGCCCCGCTCTTAGTCGTGCTGCCGCCTGTGCTGACGGCTGCGGCTTGCTTTGCATTGTTCTTTGTCGCGGGGGGGATCGCCGAGTATCTCGCCCCCGTCATCAATCCAGGAGACGCGCTATGAGCGCGGAACGCGAAAGTCAGAGCGCCATTCATCCCTTTGCGCGGCGCTTCTTGTTCTTAGACACGCCCGCCTTCAAGACGCGGGTGTTTTTCGCGCTCGCCGCGGCGTTCGCCGTCCTGATCCTGATTGATTTCGCCGGGCTCGCTTTGGACGGCTTTCCGCTGGAGCGCGCGGCGTTCCAGCATGCCGAGGCGGAGCCGGGCGACGCGCATGGCGAGGCTTATGGCGCGGACGGCCACGCCCATGCGGCCCCGGAGATGGAGAGCGTGCGAGGGTTTTACGCGCTGTTCGGTTTCGCCGCTTTCGCCTTTGTCGTGCTGACCGGTTGGCCGTTGCGTCGCCTTTTGGCGCGACCGGAGACCTATTACGGAGACGAAGGCGATGATGCTTGAAGTCGCCAGCGTCCAAAACCAAGAGCTGATCCGGTCGATCACGCCCGCCGCGCCGATTTTGGCGGCCGGCCTCGCCGCGGCGATCATCCCCGTTCACGCAGTTCGCAAGGCGTTGATGATCCTTGCGCCGATCGTCGCGCTTGGGCTGTTGCTCAATGCGGATTTCGGCACTTACGGGGTCATTCCGT
Source organism: uncultured Caulobacterales bacterium (assembly GCA_964483375.1). GTDB lineage: Bacteria > Pseudomonadota > Alphaproteobacteria > Caulobacterales > Maricaulaceae > JAUIEH01. The sequence goes on along the minus strand of CAZABJ010000022.1, from coordinate 9,311 downwards.
TCGGCGATTTGACGCTGGAGACGTTCCGGCTTGACCCGCTGTCTCGCATATTCGGCGTCATTTTCTGCATCGCCGCGTTGTTGAACGGAATATTCGCCTTCCACGAACGCGCCCAGCTTAGCGACGCCTCAGCGCTTATCTACGCCGGCGCCGGGCTGGGGGCGGTGTTCGCGGGCGACCTCATCACCTTGTTCATCTTCTGGGAAATCACCGCGATTTCCTCGGTGTTCCTCATCTGGGCGCGAGGGACGCGCGCGGCGATCACCGCGGGGCTGCGCTATCTGGCGCTGCATGTGGCGTCAGGGGTCTTGCTGTTGGCCGGCGCGGTCGCCGTCGCAACGGGGCGGGGCGGGGACTATTCCTTCGGCGCGCTGGACCCCACGACGATGGGCGGCGCGCTCATCCTGCTGGCCTTCGCGATCAAATGCGCCTTTCCTTTCCTGCACAATTGGCTGCAGGACGCCTATCCCAAGGCGACCGTCACCGGCGCGGTGGTCTTGTCGGCCTTTACGACCAAGCTCGCCGTCTACGCTTTGGCGCGAGGGTTCGCCGGATTTGAGCCTCTCATCTATATCGGCGCGGTGATGACGGTGTTTCCGGTGTTTTTCGCCGTCATCGAAAACGATCTGCGACGGGTGCTGGCCTACAGCCTCAACAACCAGCTGGGCTTCATGGTGTGCGGCGTGGGCATTGGAACGCCGCTTGCGCTCAATGGCGCGGCGGCTCACGCCTTCTGCCACATCCTCTATAAGGCGTTGTTGTTCATGAGTATGGGCGCGGTGCTCTATCGCGCCGGCACCACAAAAGCGAGCGAGTTGGGCGGGCTGTTCCGGACCATGCCGTTCACCGCGATATTCTGCATTATCGGCGCGTTGTCGATTTCGGCCTTCCCGCTGTTTTCGGGCTTCGTGTCGAAATCCATGATCTTGTCCGCCGCGCTTTACGAACACCATTGGGTGGTTTGGGGCATGCTTCTGTTCGCTTCAGCGGGCGTGCTGGAGCATTCGGGGATCAAAATCCCGTTCTTCGCCTTCTTCGCCCATGACAGCGGCCGCCGGCCCACCGAGGCGCCGGCGAATATGCTGCTCGCCATGGGGATCGCGGCGTTCTTGTGCATCTATCTCGCCTTGCCGCTGCCCGGCGGGTTGGGCGGCATGCATTTGCTGTATGCCTTGTTGCCGTTCCAGACCGGCGAGACTTACCAGGCCTACTCCGTCGATCACGTGGTGACGCAAATGCAATTGCTCATCGCGGCGACGTTCGCCTTCTCGCTCTTGATGCGGCTGGGCGTTTATCCGCCCGAAAAACGCGCGACGATACTCGATTTCGACTGGATTTATCGGCGGGTCGGCTACGACTTCGTGCGCTGGGCGGACGCAGTGTCTCGGCGGACGGCGGGGCACCTGCGCATGGGCGCAGACGCCTTGGGCCGGAAACTGGACGCCCAACTCCAAGCGGTGTTCTCGCCCGCCGGCGCGCTCAATCGCGCCGTGCCGAATGGGGTCTTGGCCGTGTGGACCGCGCTCATCTTGGGCGCGGCGCTGCTGGTCGCTTACGTCGCCGGCTGAGCCGTCCCTGTGCGTCGGATGGGACGGTAGGGGAAAACAATCCTCTCCTGAGAGCGTAAGCGCGCTGTTCACGCTTCAATTGCGTGCTTATCCCCTGATTATAGGAATCTTATCCTCCACTATGGCGTTTTGGTCGAAACTCACTTCGCGTTATGCGCGAGTGTTTCAGAGGGGAGCGCCGACATGAAGCCCATTGATCCCCGCTTGCTGGCGGACTCGGCGCGCGCGCGCCTCGCCCTGCATGCGGTGGCGTTCGTATTCGGCGCCTGCGAGGACGAGATCGCCGGCGCCACGCGCGGATCGAAATCCGCGGCGCGAGCCAGGCAGGCGGCCATGTATCTCGCCCATGTGGTCTTCGGGATGAGCTTGTCGCGCGTCGCCGTGGCGTTTGGACGGGACCGAACCACCGTCGCCCATGCCTGCCAAGTCATTGAGGATATGCGAGATGAGACCGCTTTCGACGACACGTTGGAACGGCTTGAGGCGTTCTTGCGGGCCGCGCCTGCGCCGCATCTGGGGCCCCAGCGATGAGCCGCCCCGGACGGGACGCCGGCGACCGGGTGTTGTCCCGGTTGGCCGATGGGGAGGCGCGCCTCATGGCCGTCTCCGAGGACCTGACGGGCGGTTTCGCGGTGTATCCCAGCGGCGATCGGCGACGGCGGCCGACCGCGAAAGCAGATGCTGCGCTTATCGAAGCGTTGGTGAGCGCCGGGGCGCTCGCGCGCGAGGGCCAGGGGTGGCGGTTGTCCGAAGCGGGCCGGGCGCGGCTCCGCCGGCTCGCCGCGCTGGGAGAAGACGCGTTCGTCGCGCAACATCAGCACCGCGGACATCGCACGATTTTGGACGAAAGCGGCGTAGCGCGCACCCACCGGGCGAATCTGGGGGCCTCGGCGCTCGTCCGCCTGCGCCGAACGAAGACCGCGGATGGAGAAGCGTTTTTGAGCGAGCGGGCCTTTATCGCAGGCGAGCGATTGAGGGCGGACGCCGAAGCCGCCCGGATGCCGGCGCGCCTCACCATGGATTGGGAGGGCGGACCGCGGGAAAAACATCGCTCAGGCGCAAGCCCGACCCCCGCGGAACGGTGCTTGGCGGCGAAGGCGCGTATGGAGGCGGCGCTCGATGCGATCGGCCCGCGGCTCGCCGGCGTTGTCTCCCGGATTTGCCTTGATGAGGCGGGGCTCGACAGGGTCGAGCGGGAAGAGGGGTGGCCGAAGCGTTCCGGAAAGGTCGCGCTGCGGTTGGGACTGGAGAGCCTGGCTGACTATTACGGGCTGGGCTGAGCGGTGGGTCACGAGGACCGAAGGCGCGCCGCTTCGGCATGGATGCGTGCAATCATCGCGTTGAGCCCATTCGCCCGCTGCGGGGAGAGATGCTCGGCGAGGTCAATTCGGTCAAACACCGAGCGGGCGTCAAGCGAGAGCGCTTCCTCCGGGGTGCGACCGGCGTACAGACGGATCAATAGAGCGGCGAGGCCTCGCACGATATGCGCATCGCTGTCGGCGCGAAACCGCAGCTTCCCAGGCGCGTCCTCGGTGGTCTCGGTCACCAGCCAGACTTGGCTGACGCAGCCTTTCACCTTGTTCGCTTCGGTGCGCTCTTCCTCGCGCAACGCAGGCAGAGCGCCGCCCAGCGCGATGACGTGCCGGTAGCGTTCCTCCCAATCGTCGAGGAAGGCGAATTCTTCAATGATGTCGTCGACGGGTTCGGGGGCTGTGGTCATGCAGCTGAGCTAAGTCAGCTCGACGCGCACGGCAAGTCGGCCGCGGGCTTAGCGCTCTCGCCGCCGTCGATCCGCGCGCGCCTCCAGTGCATCGGCCGCCTCGCTCAAGGCCTGGCCGCTAAGGCTCAACGCCGCGGCCGGGGCGTCCGCCGCCGCCTCGCAGAGCGCGCGTTCATCGTCGCAAAGGCGCATGATTTCTCGGGATGCGGTCTCCGCCATCGCGCCGGCTTGGCGACGCGCTTCACGCGCGACCTCGCCGTCGGGCGGCAAGAATGCATAGACCACCGTAAGCCAGAAGCCGGCGCGCAGAGCGAACCAAAGCATGGCGAACCCTTCCCGATCGCGCCGGCAAGACCACGCCAAGAGCGGCGCGCGCTCATGCCGGCCCTGAGACTATGGCTCGGGTCCGCCTAAGGGTCCGTCTTTCAGGAAGGGGGCCTTTTAACGATCCTGAGCGCCGTCAGGCCGCATTTGAAGTTTCCGCCGGGGGGATTTCGGCGGAGCGGAACGTCACGACGGCGTCGGTTCCCCGACCCAGCGCGCTGGTCAGCTCAAACGCGCCGCCCAACGCTTCGGCGAGCGATTTGACGATGGGCAGTCCCAACCCGCAGCCCTCCGCGCCGTTTTCGGCCGATGAGCCGGCCTGCTCAAACGGCAGCATCACTCGATCCAAGTCATGCGGGGCGATGCCGCCGCCGGTGTCCGACACAGTCAGCGAGACATGGGTTGTGTCGACAGCGCGGGCGCTGAGGGTCACCACGCCGCCCGGCTCGCAATGGGCGATCGCATTGTCGATAAGATTGTCGAGGATCGTCAGCACAGCGCCCGCTTCGACAAACGCCAGGGGCAACTTTTCCGGCATGTCGAGGCTGAGCCCAACGCCCGCGGCGGTGGCCGCTTCGCGATGCTTCCCCGCAGCACGGCGCGCGAGTTCGCTGAGATCTTCAGCGTCGATTGAGAGCTGCGCGACGCCGGCTTCAAGCCGGGTGATGTCGAGGATGCGGTTGATGATGCGCAACAGGCGTTTCCCGCTGTCGCGGATGAGGGTGGCGTATTCGCTGTATTGCGGCGCGCCGACGGGCCCATAGAGTTCGCCTTCGACGATCTCGGCGAAACCGATGATGGAGTTCAACGGCGTCCGCAGCTCGTGGCTCATGGTGCGCAGAAACGCCTGTTTGGCGTGATCCGCTTCCTCAGCGTCGCGCTTGGCGCGGAACAGTTCTTCCTTCAGACCCAACAGCGATGCGGTTTGCATCCGCAGCCGGGTGCGGCTTTCCCGCAACTCCGCAGTCGCCTCCGCTAGCGCCGCGCCGCGCTGGGCAAGCGCGTCGCCCTGAGCGCGTTCGGCGGTCAGGTCGGTGACGACGGCGACCGACCCGCCTGACCGGGAGGGGCGCACTCGCAGCCTGAGGAACCGGCCGTCTTTGTGGGTGAGAAGAAAGTCGCGGCGCTGGGGCGTGGATGCGACGGTGTCGAAGGGCGGCGGGTCGCCGATGAGCGACACGCGCCCGCACCCGCGGGCCGTGGCGAGCAGTTGGCCCAATGAGACGCCGCGCGTCAGCCCGTCTTTTCCGCCAAGGGCGATGGCGAACCCGTCGTTCCAAAGATCAAGCGCGCCGGACCCTGAGAAGAAGGCGAACCCTTCGGAGGAAGCGCCGATGACGTCCTCAAGCCGCGCGGTCTGGCGACGCAGCGCGGTTGCGTCGTGCCAAAGCAGAACGGCGCCGGTCTCGTTTGGCAGGGCGCGTTCTTTAACTTCGATCACCCGCCCGTCGCGCATCTGCAGGTCAAAGGCGCTCGGCGCGTCTTGCTCGCGGCGGCGCGCCCGCCACACCTCCGCGCCGTCCTCGAACAATCCCGCAATGGTGTCGATGAACGTTTCCACGGGTTGGCCGACCGGCGAGGGCTCTTCAGGGAAGAGATAGCCGAAATGCTCGTTCGCGTAGGCGACCATATCCCTTTCGTCGACAAGCAAAAGGCCGACGCGAAGGGCGTCCAATCCAGGCGCCAGCTCCGGGTTGGAGCCGGCGGACGACGTCGAGACGGTCATGCGCTCTCCGACGGGTTGGGAGAAAGGTTTCCCAAACCTAGACGGACGTCGTTAACGCACCGTTGCGATTCGGTCACCTCGCCGCGGCGCTCAAGCATGCCGCGACTTCGTTCAACCCATATTGCGCGATGCAGGCGGCGTCTTCATAGCGATACGCGGCCACGCTCACACAGTTATTGAACTGCAAGCGAGCGAGTTCGAGGCAGGACTGAGCGTCGGGGTCGAGGAGCAACGACCTGGCGTTTTCCGGCGAGCTTTGGTTCAACGCTTCAAACGCGGCCAGGGTCATCGCTCGGTCGGCCATGGTCACCCGGTCGCCGCCCTGAGCGGGCACGCTGGCGGGAAGGGTGACGACCATCGGCGCGACAGAAAGCCCGAAGGCTTCGTTGAACGCGGCCGCCAGCGCTTCGGTTTCCCGGGCGCGGGAGCGGCGATTGTAAACGCCCGGCGCGGCGATGTTCTCTAACAGGGTGGTCGGCGCAATCCGCGGGGTCAGAGCCAGCGCATCCAACGCGGCCAGGCGCTCATCCGCATTGCGCAGGCGGCTGCGCGCCCAGTCCTGGTTCTGCAGCGCGTAGGAGTTTTGGTGAAGGCGGGTGGCGACGTCGGTGACCCGTTCGGCGCTTTCGTCGAGCCGCATATTGATGACGGCCCGGGCTTGTTCAGCGCCGGGGAAGTAACCGGCATAGGCGGGGTCGTTGCGGAGACCGGTCAGCAAAGAGCGACGGCCGTAATAGTCGGCCACCTCGCGCACGCCGTCGATGAATTCAGGGGACTGGGCGGCGAGCAGGGCGCTGAAGGCCGTCGCGCCGGGGGCGAGGTCTTCGAAGCGGTTCGCCGCGACGGTCTCAAGCGCTTCATCCAGCGCCGCGGCGGAGGCGATTTCGGCGACGGAGAGCGCGCGCACGTCCTCAAGGTACAGCGAGAGCGTTCCCGCTTCGCGAATGAGGGGAACCCCGGCGAAGGGATCGTCCGCATCCGAGGCCTCGTCTTGAGCGGCCGCGGCGGTGGACGCCATAGCGACGACAGCGGAAATGACGATATGGCGCATGAGAATTCGTCTCCTATAGCCCCGGTAGGGCGCAGTCATACACGATCCCGCTCCTCCCGCCCAACCGTGTGATGCGGTATGCCGCAACCGGTTCGAAATGGGATGAACATCGCGTTTCAGGCGATCGCTCTTCCATTCTCATGCCGTTAAGGCTGAATCGCAGGAAATTTAACAAAACGCCGCCGTTCAGAACTCGTTAGGATGCACCCGGCAGCGTGGAGCGCGAGGGGGCGATTTGAGGGAGTTCGAGGCGATGTCGCACGTAACCCGCGCGCAATCTGCGCGTCGGGCGCCGACTGGCGCGCTGTCCGCTCATTTCGCCTGGGCGGGGGCGGCGTGCGTTGGCGTCGCAGTCGACGCGGCGGTGTCGGGCCCCGCGCTCGCCCATGCGGGGCTTCTCGCAGCCGCCTTGCTTGGTCCCTTGCTTGCGGCGTGTATCGCCGGCCGGCTCCGTCGACCGCAAATGCGCGGCCTGTTGCTTTTCGTCTGGGCGGCGGCGGCGGCGAGCGTTCTGGCTTTGGGCGGCCCGATTTTCGCGGCTTGGGCGTTCGCGCCGTTGGCGGCCGCGCTCGCCATCGGACCGCGCGACGCGCTCTGGGAGGGCGCGGGGCTCGCCTTGGCCGCTTTCGCCGCAGGACTCGGCGGATGGGCGCTCGGCGGGACCGGCGCGGCCGGCGCTGCGATTTGGGCGGCGGCGCTGACCACGGCCGGCATGGGCGTTTTCGTGGCGTTCGCCGCCGCGGCGGCTTTGCGGCGCGCCGAAACTGAAGCGCGCGCTGCAACGTCGCGCGAAGAACGGGCGCACGCGCTTTTGGAGGCGTCGCCCGTCGTGTTCTTGCGCGTCGGGTTTGACGCGAAGATTCAGGACGCCGCGGGGCCGGCGCGCGCGCTGTTGCGCGTCGCAGAACGCTCTCTTCCCGGCAGCTCTGTGACCGTCGTGGCCGACGCGGACTGCCGGGAGGCGCTGGAGCGCGCGGTGAGCCGCAGCTTGCGCTTCGGCGATACGGGGGAGCTGACCATCACCGCGGCGGGCCGCCCGGTTCGCGTCACGGTGACGCCGAACGGGGGCTATGGCGTGGTGGTGACCGCGCGCGAAGACGACGATCTCGAACGCCTCGCCAAAGCCCATGCCGAGCGTGATGCGGTCATGGCCCGCATGGAGGCGCGGTCGCGCTTTTTCGCTGGGATGAGCCACGAACTGCGCACCCCCTTGAACGCCATTCTCGGCTTCTCCGAGACGATCCGGGGACGGATGTTCGGGCCGATCTCCGCCAAATACGGCGAGTATGTCGACATCATCCATGAGAGCGCGATGCACTTGCTCGAGCTGATCAATTCCATCTTGGACCTCTCCAAAATGGATGCGGGGCGCTACGAGATTTACTCCGAGCGCCTCGACGCGGTTGAAATCGCGCAGGCGGCGGCGCGCCTCACCGCGTCGCTGGCGGAAAAGAAATCCATCGATCTCCGCGTGGAGAGCAGCGCGGACAGCGTGCCCGTGCTCGCTGACGGCAAGGCGCTCAAGCAGATCCTGCTGAACTTGATTTCCAACGCTGTGAAGTTCACCCCCGAAAAGGGCGACGTCATAGTCGCGGTCCGGGCGGAAAGCGGCGCCCTGGTTTTGGAAGTGGCCGACACCGGCTGCGGGATGAGCGCGGACGAAGTGGCGGCCATCGGGCAGCCTTACATGCAAGGCGAAGGCGGGAAGCTGACGTCCCAAGGCACGGGGCTCGGGCTGGCGATTGTTCGAGGGTTCGCGGAGCTTCACGGCGGGGGCGTCGAAGTCGAAAGCGCGCCCGACCAGGGCACGACCATGCGCGTGCGATTGCCTGTGCTCGCCGGCCCTGATGCAGGCGGTGAGGACGCTCGGGTTCGATTAAAGCGCTTGGACGATGACGTCTCGGCGGGGGCCTGGCCGCGGTCGAGCGCAGGCGGGGAAGCGTGAGGCTTCGCGCCGACGTTTGGGCGGCTGCGCTCATCCGGCGAGCCGAAGCGGCCGGGGCGTTCGCCGCAGTGGTTCAAAAAGGCGACCCCACGGCCGGCGATGTGGCGGTGAAAGTTGCGCTCCTTGACGGGCGCGCGCGCGCCTTCGTCGCCCAAACGCGGTTAGACGGCGGTCGGGATTGGATTGAACCTCTCTCCGACGACGGTCCCGCCCCTGAAGCTGATGTGGACGCCTATCTGGCGCGCCGACGTGAGCAGGACCCCGATATCTGGGTGATTGAGGTCGAGGACCGACAAGGCCGCAACTTCATTGTCGACTAGGCCGCCGACCTTGCGGCTCAGACGCGATCACACGCGCGCCGCCAAGCCCGCCAGCAAGATCGAAAGTCCCGTCCGCATGCGCGAAAACGCGTCTTCCGCATCGCGTCGGGTCGTCACCGCCACCCGCAAATAGCCGTTGTAGATGGACAAGAGGGACGCCGCCCCGGCGACAGAGTCTTCCTCGGCCGCCCGTCCCGTCGCGACGAGCATGCTGAACAGCTCGTCGGTGAGCGCGCGCACGCTGGCTTGCAGCCGTTCCTCATGGAGATGCGTCCAAGTCCATGCAAACGCCATCACCCGGCCGGTCAACGCGCGCCGCGCAAGATCCCGATGGAGCAATCGGTCGAACACGGCGAGGATTTTAGCTTCGGGATCGCCGCCTGCGCGTTCGACGTCGGCGAGCATATGCGCGGTGTCGTCATTGAGCTCAAGAAACACCTCAAGCGCCAAATCCGCCATGGTGTCGAAGTGCTGAAGGACGAGCCCGGGCGAGACGCCGGCCCGTTCGGCGACGCCTCGTGCGGTGAAGGCGTCGTCGTCTTGGCCCAAAACAGCCCGCGCCGCTTCTAATATTCGTGTGCGGGTGCGTTCGCGCTGTTCGGCGCGTGTGAGCGGTTCGCGAGGTGTTGGCGCTGTCATGTCCTGGATCGTAATGCA
>CAZABJ010000021.1:0-42044 GCA_964483375.1 uncultured Caulobacterales bacterium | reverse complement strand
CATGACCGACGCCCCCGCCGCTGACCGCACCGCGCCGCTTGCCCCGCCTGCGCTCGACCAGCTCTTCTTGGAAGCCCGCACGCGTAACGGCTGGAAGGCTGAGGACGTGCCGGAGACATTGGTCCGGGCGGTGTATGACGCCGCGAAAATGGGCCCGACCAGCGCGAATTGTTCGCCCGCCCGGTTCTTGTTCGTGCATACGCCTGAGGGCAAAGCCCGGCTCATGCCGCATCTCTCTGAAGGCAATCGGGTGAAGTCCCAAGCGGCGCCTTGGAATGTGGTGATCGCTGCCGACACGGCGTTTTATGACAAGATCCCCCAGTTGTTCCCGCATAATCCAGGCGCGCGGGAGTGGTTCTCTTCGCCCGAGGCGTCGGCCGAACACGGCATGCGCAACGGCACGCTTCAGGGCGCCTATCTCATGATCGCCGCCCGCGCCATGGGGCTGGATTGCGGGCCGATGTCGGGCTTCGACAAGGCCGGCGTCGACCGGGAATTCTTCGAAAACGACCCCGCGCGGTCGACGTGGAAGTCCAATTGGGTCTGCAATATCGGCTATGGCGACGACACCGATTTGTTCCCGCGCCTGCCGCGGCTCAGCTTCGAGGAAGCCTGCGCGGTCCTTTAGGCGACCCGGGCCATGACGCTTTTGGTTCTCGACACTGCGGGCGGGGTTTGCGGAGCGCTTGTGCGCGCGCCGGGACGCCCCGACCTCGCGCGGGTCGAGGAGATCGGGCGGGGCCATGATCAGCGGCTCGCGGCCCTTGTCGCGGAAACGCTGGAACAGGCGGCGATCGCGCCAAGCGGGCTCACGAAAATCGCTGTCATTGTCGGGCTGGGAAGCTTTACCGGCGTGCGCGTCGGCGTCGCTTTTGCGCGGGGGCTCGCCCTTGCGCTTGAAGTTCCGGCGGTGGGGGTAAACGGGCTTGACGCCCTGGCCGCGGCGCTGGCGGACGCCCCGGTGCTGCTCGCGGCGTACGACGCTAAGCGGGATGAGCTTGCATGGCGGGGCTATCGCTTCGGCGCCCCGGCGGCATTGGCCGGGGAGGGGACGGATGACGCCATGCGTATGGACCGCGTTGAAACCGTTGCGCAAATCCTGGCGCAGCTCAGGCAGAGCGAGCCTGAGGCGATGGTCGCAGGCTCCGGCGCGGCGCGTCTGGGCGTAGAGGCCGCGCTCCTCCGCGCGCCCTTGAGCGCAGCCGCGGACCTCGCCGAAACGCTGACGCCCGAAACCGCGCCGGCGCGGCCGCTCTACCACCGCCCGCCCGACGCCAAGCTGCCCGGCGGACGCGAGCCCGACGCGGCGTGACGGGGACGGTCGACATCCAATCCGCGGGGCCTGAAGCGGCGACGGTGTTTTCGGCGCTGCACGCCAAGTGTTTCCCGGAGCCTTGGGCCGCCTCAGCCTTTGCAACGCTGCTCGGCGCGCCCGGCGGCGGAGGGTTTTTGGCGCAGAGGCGGGGCTTTCCGGTCGGTTTCGTCGTTTATCGGCTGGCTGGGGAAGAAGCTGAAGTGCTCACCATCGGGGTCGCGCCGGCACAGCGCGGCGCGGGCGTCGGCGCACGCTTGATGACGGCGGTGAGCGCAGCCTGCGCGGTCCTCGGCGTCAGCGCTTTGTTGCTTGAGGTGGGAGAGCGCAACGCCAGCGCGCGCGCCCTTTACGCCCGGCTGGGTTTTGCGCCCGCGGGCCGGCGCCCGGGCTATTACCGGCAGAGCGACGGGGCGCGCGAAGACGCGCTGATTCTCAGCAAGCCGCTTTCCTAATCGCGTATTGCGAAACGGGTAGGTGGACACCGCCCAGGGGTCACGGCACGCTGGCGCCGATAGGGTTAGAGGATAGGGGATGACGTCAGTGCCGGATCGCTTGGAGCGTCTATGTGCGGAAAAGGGCCTGCGGATGACCGATCAACGCCGCGTGATCGCGCGCGTTTTGTCGGTGGCCGACGATCATCCTGACGCCGAGGAGCTTCATCGTCGCGCCTCCGCAGAGGACCCGCGGATTTCGCTCGCCACGGTCTATCGCACGGTCCGACTGTTCGAAGAGGCCGGCATCATTGAGCGCCATGATTTCCGCGACGGCCGGTCTCGCTATGAAGAGGCGCCGGAGGAACACCACGATCACCTCATCAACATCAAGACCGGCGAGGTTATCGAGTTCGTCAACGAAGAGATCGAACGCTTGCAGGAGAAGATCGCTCGCGAGCTGGGGTTTCGGTTGGTGGACCATCGTCTGGAGCTATATGGGGAGCCCATGAAAGACGATGAGTGAGTTGGACCAGCGTTGTGATCCTCCGCCACATGTCAGGACGCACCACCGGCGCTGAAGTCGGGGCCGCGTTTTTTCTGCTCGCGCTGCTGCTTGGCGTCGGCGGCGGTGCGGTTTGGGGATTGTTCGAACTCTTCGGGTGGGAGGCGTGGGAGCCGCGCGAAGTCTTCGCCCGGATCGTGGCTGCGCTTTGGCTTATCACCGCCGCCGTCGCCAGCGTTTGGTTCGCTGTCGGCTCTGCGGCGGGCTTCGCCCAGCCGGGCCCTAAAGACAACCGCGCCGTCATGGCGCTGGTGGCCATGGTCGCGGCCGGATGGGCGGGGCGGGGGGCGCTCTTGATCGCGTCAGGGTCTGCGGTCGCCCCCGCCATCGGCGGGGTGGCCGTGCACGATTGGCGCGACGTCAGCGTATCCGGCGACGTCGTTTATGTCCGCGGAACCTTGCTCACCTCGACCTACGACGCGGTCTTGGACGCGGTGCTCGAAAATCCGGGTCTGCGGGTGATGCAAATCGAAAGCGGCGGCGGTTCGTCGGTGGTGGGCGATCTGTTGGCGGCGATCGTCGGGCATAACGGCATGGACGTCCATGTGGGCTCATATTGCGCCAGCGCCTGCATTCCGATCTTTCTCGCAGGCCAACGCCGCATCCTCGCGCCCGGCGCGCGGCTCGGCTGTCATCAAACGAGCGACGCGATCACCGGCGAATCTCTCGGACCCGCTCGGAATTTCAGGGATCGCGACCCTCCCGACACAGCCCGAGAAACTTGGCGCTCCGTCATCGCTCGATGTGACGCAACGCCGCCGCGGGACATCTACGCCCCGCCATTGGGCGACCTCATATCGATCGGAGCGGTGACGCATATCGGCCGCGACCATCGCACGTTCGAAACCGCGGCGTCCTACTGCGATCGCCGGCCGCATCTTTGCCTATGAACCCAAGCGTCCGCTTGCGCATTTCGGCCACGGGCGCTTAAGCGTTCGATGCTGGCGCAGACGCCGACTTCCCAGCTGATTTCTCGAAACGGATCCGCTCATGACGCGCGAGCCGGGGCGCTTCGCCCTCGCATTCATTTTCATCACTGTCGCGCTGAACATGCTCGGCGTCGGTCTGATCATCCCGGTTTTGCCTTCGCTCATTCAGGAGGTGGCCTGGGTCGATCTGCCCACCGCGTCGCGCTATGGCGGCTTCATTCTGATGACGTTCGCGGTGATGCAGTTCCTCTGCGCGCCCATCGTGGGCAATCTCAGCGACCGTTTCGGCCGCCGGCCGGTCTTGTTGGTCGCGCTGGCGGGCTACGGCTTGGATTTTCTGGTTATGGCCTGGGCGCCGACGCTGGTTTGGCTGTTCGTCGCGCGCGCGCTCTCCGGGGCGTTCGGAGCCACGTTCTCCACCGCTAACGCCTACATCGCAGACGTCAGCACGCCGGAAAAAAGAGCCCAGAACTTCGGTCTGATCGGCGCGGCGTTCGGGCTCGGCTTCGTTATCGGACCAGCGCTGGGCGGCCTCTTGGGCGAGATCGACCTGCGCGCGCCGTTCTACGCCGCAGCGGCGTTGAGCTTCGCCAATCTTGCGTTCGGTTATTTCGTCCTGCCGGAGACGCTCAGCGCGGACAAGCGCCGCGCATTTTCTCTCAAGCGCGCCAACCCCGTCGGCGGGGCGATCGCCTTGAGCCGCTTTCCCGCGCTGACCGGGTTTGCCGCGACGCTGTTGCTCGCGGCGCTGGCCCATTGGTCGCTGCCGGGAACATGGGCCTATTTCGTCCAAGAGCGGTTCGGCTGGAGCGAGCTGCAGGTGGGGCTCTCGCTCGCCTTTGTCGGGGTGAGCTCGGCGGTGGTGATGGGCGGGCTGTCGCGGGTCGTGATCCCGCGCTTCGGCGAGGCGCGCGCGGCCTTGTTCGGCTTTGGGATTATGGCGGGGCAACTCTTGGCGTTCGCCTTTGCGACCCAGGGCTGGATGCTCTATCTGGCGATCGCCTTGGGATCCTTGTCGGGGCTCGCCATGCCTGCGGTGCAAGGGATTTTGTCCAACGCCGTGCCTTCCGACCAGCAAGGCGAGCTTCAAGGCGCCATCACCAGCATTCAGGGGCTCGCGGCGATCGTCGGCCCGGTGCTGATGACCCAGCTATTCTATTCGTATACGGCGGACACGGCGTCGGTCTACTTCCCCGGAGCGCCGTTTCTGCTCGCCACGGGGCTCACCTTGGCGGCGTTCGCGTTTCTTGCGGTCTCTCTTCAGAGGCGTCGCGTGCGGGCTGCTTGAAAACGCTGAGACGCGTATTCTCGCCCTTGCTTCGGCGCCGGATTTGCCCGTAAGCGTAACATATTGACGAAGGAAGAGAGGACCGACGTCGCGTGCGCCCGCTGCGCCCGCCCGTCGCCGCCCAGGGCCGGATGACAGACGCGCTCGAGCGCACCGATTCGCAAGGCGTGAAGAAACGCCTCTTCATCAAGACATATGGCTGTCAGATGAATGTCTACGATTCCGAGCGCATGGCGGAATTGTTGGCACCGCTCGGTTACGCTCCGACCGAGGCCCCTGACGGGGCGGATCTGGTGATCCTCAACACCTGCCACATTCGAGAAAAGGCCGCGGAGAAGGTATATTCCGAACTCGGACGGCTGCGTCCGCTCAAAGAGGCCAAAGCTCGATCAGGCGAGCGCATGACCGTCGTCGTCGCCGGTTGCGTGGCCCAGGCCGAGGGCGAGGAGATCCGCCGGCGCGCGCCCGTGGTCGACCTCGTCACCGGTCCTCAAAGCTATCACAAGCTGCCCGAGATGATCGCCCGCGCCCACCGCGAAACCGGCGAGGCGCTGGCGGCGGATTTCGACGTCGTTGAGAAATTCGACCGGTTGGCGGCGCCGCGGTCGGTAAGCGGCCCGACGGCGTTCGTCACCGTTCAGGAAGGCTGCGACAAGTTCTGCACGTTCTGTGTCGTGCCCTACACCCGGGGGGCGGAGTGGTCCCGCCCGGTGGACCAAGTGGCGGCGGAGGTTCGCGCGCTGGTGGCGCAAGGGGTCCGCGAAGTCACGCTGTTGGGTCAGAACGTCAACGCCTATCACGGTGCGCCGCCGGCGGGCGCGGACGGGGAGGACTGGGGTCTGGGGGCGTTGGTTCGCCATTTGGCGAAAATCGATCGGCTGGACCGCATCCGTTTCACCACCTCCCATCCCTGCGATATGGACGACGCCCTGATCGCCTGCTTCGCCGAAGAGCCGAAACTGATGCCCTATCTGCACTTGCCGGTGCAGGCGGGATCAGACCGGGTGCTAAAGGCGATGAACCGCAGGCACACCGCATCGGCATATCTCGCAATCATCGAGAAGCTGCGCGCTGCGCGCCCGGATATTGCGATTTCGGGCGATTTCATCGTCGGCTTTCCTGGCGAGACCGAAACGGACTTTCTCGAAACCCTGAGCCTTGTTGAAGCGGTCGGCTACGCCCAGGCGTACTCGTTCAAATATTCCGCCCGACCCGGCACGCCCGCAGCGGAAATGATGCTGCAGGTGGACGAAGCGGAGAGCGCGGACCGCCTAGCCCGGCTGCAGGCGCTTTTGGGCGACCAACAAGCCGCGTTCAACGCCGCGCAAAAGGGTCGCCGACTTCCAGTGCTGTTCGAGAAGCCGGGGCGGGAGCCCGGACAGCTCCATGGGCGCAGTCCCTATCTGCAAGCGGTGCATGTCCAGGCGCCGGAAGCGTTGATTGGCGAAATCGCGTTGGTCGACGTCGAAACCGCGACGCGCAACAGCTTGGCGGGGCGTTTGGCCCAAACGGCTCCGGAGGCTGCGTGAGCGAGCGCGCGAAAGACGGCGGACGCCGGCGCGACAAAGCCGAAACGCTGCCCGTCGCCAATCCCGATCATTTGCGCGCGCTGGCCGGCCCGGCGGACGTTAATCTCGCCGCTATCGAAAGCGTGATTGACGACGTGCATCTAGAAGCCCCCGGCGGCGGGGTGCGCATTGTCGGCGGCGCCGAAGCGCGCGCACGCGCCAAAGCGGTGATCGCCGACCTTCTCAAAGACGTGGAAGCTGGACGCACGCCCGAAGCCGTCGACGTGCGCGCCGTGGCCGAACGGGTGCTCACGGGCGGTGCGAGCGCGGCCACCGACGTGGTGCGCATCGGGACGAAGAGCTTCCGCGCGCGCACGCCCAATCAGCAAGCCTATCTCGCCGCGCTCGCCGACCCAAAGACGACCCTGACCTTCGGGGTGGGCCCGGCTGGCACCGGGAAGACCTTTCTGGCGGTTTTGTTCGGCGCGGCGCTGCTGAAGTCCCATCACGTGCAGCGGCTGGTCATCGCCCGTCCGGCGGTTGAGGCGGGCGAAAAGCTGGGGTTCTTGCCCGGCGATATGAATGAAAAAGTCGACCCCTATATGATGCCGATTTGGGACGCGTTGCGCGAAGCCTTCGGCAAGGCGGACATGGACAAAAAGCGTGAGCAGGGTTTCATCGAAGTCGCGCCGCTCGCCTATATGCGCGGACGCACCCTGAAGGACGCCTTCGTCATCGTCGACGAAGCCCAGAACGCCACCGTCAGTCAGATGTATATGGTGCTCACCCGGATCGGCGAGGGCGCCCGGATGGCGGTGACCGGAGACCCCAGCCAAGTCGACTTGCCGTCGGGTCGACGGTCGGGCTTGGCCCATGCGCTGCGCATTTTGAGTGGTCTTGAAGGCGTTCGCGCGATCGCATTCGACCAGGCCGACGTGCAGCGTCATCCCTTGGTCGGCCGCATCGTGGCCGCCTACGAGCGTGATCGCGACGCGGAAAAAATCGTGGCGGAGAACGCCCAATGACCGAAATCATGGTCTTGGTCGTCCAAGCGCCGGGATGGGAGGCCTTGGGGATAAATCTCGGTGAAACCGCACGCGCCGCCGTCACCGCCGCGCGTGCGGAAGCCGATATCGACGACGCCTCGCGCATCGTCGCCGTCGCGCTGGTCGATGATGTCTCCCAGGCGGAACTCAATGCGCGACACCGCGGCAAACAAGGCGCGACGAACGTGCTGGCGTTTCCCGCGCCTGACTCAGACCCCGAATCCTTTGGCGACGTGGTCTTGGCTTTGGAGACGGTCCGCGAAGAAGCCGCGCGCTTAGGGATAGACGCGGGCGCGCATCTTTCCCATTTGATTGTTCACGGAACCTTCCATCTGTTCGGCTATGATCATCAAACCGAAGACCAAGCCGTGGTGATGGAAGGGATGGAAAGCCGCGCCATGGCGCGCCTTGGTTTGCATGACCCCTACGGAGAGCCCGTCAATGCCTTCTGATCCCGCCGGAGAGGCGGATCGACCGCCCTCACTCTGGGGACGTTTGCGCGACGCGATCCGGCCGCAGGCCGCCGTCGACGACGCGGAGCGTCCCGCCAATGAGGATCCGAAACTGCACGCCGCGAGGCTTGCGCGCCTGGAAAACGTCGAAGCTTTCGAAAAGCTGCGGGTGGAAGACGTGATGGTGCCGCGGGTCGATATCATCGGCCTAGAGGTCAACGCCCCGTTGGGCGAAGTGCTCAAAACCTTCGCGGAGGCGCAGCATTCCCGTCTGCCGATTTATCGGGAGAACTTGGACGATCCCATCGGGGTCGCGCATATCAAGGACGTCATTCGGCAGGTGCTGCCCGAAAACGTGAACGGCGCGCCCACCGAAGAGCGCAAAGTCCTCGATGCGATCAAGCGCCCGGCGCTGTTCGTGCCGCCCTCCATGCCGGCGGCGGATTTGTTGCTCAAAATGCAGGGGCGTCGCATCCAGATGGCGTTGGTGGTCGATGAATATGGCGGCACCGACGGTCTGGTGACGATTGCTGATCTCATTCAAGAGATCATCGGGGAAATCGAAGACGAACACTCCAATGCGGCGGCCGCGGTTCGGATGCGCGGCGCGCAGATTTGGGACGCCGACGCCCGCGCCTCTATCGAAGACCTCGAAGCGCTCGTCGGCAGAAAGTTGCAATTGCCCGACATGGTGGAGGAGGTGGACACGCTGGGGGGGCTCGCTTTCGCCTTGGCCGGTCGTGTGCCGGAGCGCGGCGAAGTGCTCTGCCATCCCGAAGGCTTTGAATTCGAAGTTGTGGAGGCCGATCCGCGACGCATTCGCCGTCTGGTCGTGCGCGCGGTGGAGCCCGGAGAACCCGAAGCCGCACCGGCGACGGACGCTGGGGCGCACGAAGCGCGGAACACCGACGGCGAAGGGCTGGAGCGCGGGTGAGGGCGGGCGCGGACAGGCGCGAAGGCGGCGGCGGCCCGCTGATCCGCTGGCGCGCACGCGTCGCAGGGTTGCCCGGGCTATGGGCGCTGGCGGCCGCTTTTGGCTTGGGCGTTGTCGGCGCGGCCGCCCATGCGCCCTTGTTTCTTTGGCCTCTGTTGTTGATCTCGGTGACAGGCTTCGTCTGGCTTATGGACGGGGCCGCGGCCCGGGAGGCGCGTCTTCGCGCCGGCTTGTCGCGCGGATTCGCGTTCGGGGCGGGGTACTTCCTCGTCAGTTTCTTTTGGCTGGGCAATGCATTCGTAATGCGCGGGCCCGAATTCGCGCCCTTTGCGCCGCTGGGCGTGTTGGCGATGGGCCTTGGACTGGCGCTCATCTGGGGGGCGGCGGGGTTTGCGTGCGCGCTTTTCTGGCGGGACGACTGGCGACGCATCATACGCTTCGCCCTGATCTTCACTTTGGCTGAGCTGGTTCGAGGACATTTGTTCGGCGGGCTGCCTTGGAACCTCGCCGCGCATGTGTGGCCGGCGGGCGGCGCGGTCTCCCAGTCCGCCGCGCTGTTCGGCGCTTATGGCTTGACCGCGCTGACGTGGTTCGCCTTCGCCGCGCCGGCCGCGCTTGGCGGGCCTGACCGCTTAGGCCTCGCCCGTGCGGCGCCGGGCGCGGCGGCGTTTGCGATATTCGCCGTGCTTTACGCTGCTGGCGTCGGGCGGCTCGTCAGCGCGCCAGAGGATGTAACGCCTGGCGTTAGGCTGCGCATCGTCCAGGCCGACATCAATCAGCGAGAGAAATGGCGGCCGGAAAACCGCGACGCGGTGGTGGAGCGGTATTTAGCGCTCACCCGCGCGCCTGGCATCGAGACCCGAACCCATGTGATCTGGCCGGAATCCGCTTTGCCGCTCTATCTCTTGGACGAGCCGCGCGTTCTCGACGAAGTCGCACGTGCGGTCGGGCCGGACCGCGTTTTGATGACGGGGTTGGTGCGCGTCGGCGGGGGAGATCCGTTGCGGCCGGAGTACTACAACTCCTTTATCGTGTTGCCGATTGTCGACGGCCGCCCGCAACTCGAAGCGCTGACCTTCTATGACAAGCACCGCTTGGTGCCGTTCGGCGAATATCTCCCGCTGTCGAATGCGCTGGGTGGGTTTTTCGCGAGCGTGGGTCTTGCTTCGCTCGCCAATCTCGCGGAGGGCGGCTACACGCCTGGCCCCGGACCGGCCACGATCGACGCCGCCGGCGCGCCGCCCGTCTCCCCGCAAATCTGCTACGAGACGGTCTTTTCGGGGTTCACGCCGCGCGGCGCCCAGCGCCCCGGTTGGATCGCCAATGTCTCGAACGACGCCTGGTTTGGGGCCGCCGTCGGTCCGCTGCAGAACTTCAATCAGAGCCGCTACCGCGCGATCGAAGAGGGGCTCCCCGTGGTCCGCGCCACCACCGGCGGCGTTTCCGCAGTGATTGACGGCTACGGCCGCACCGTCGCGCGGGCGCCGGTCGCGGACGCCGCGGTGGTCGACGCCGCGCTCCCGGCGCCTGCGCCGCCCACGCTCTACGCCCTTGTTGGCGACGCCGGCGTGGCCTTTTTCATAGCGCTTGGCGTAGCGATCGGTTTTGTTCGAGGCCGAGCAAATCTTCGTTCTCAGCCTTCTATGTGACAAGCGGCGAACGTGTCGGCTCGACTTCCGCGCGTCAAAGATAGATAACCCCGGGTTCTGACAACGCATCGCCAGGTTCAAACAGCGCGTTTCCACTCGCGCTCGTTCGCCGCGTCCGCGGCTGGAAAGGGTCCTTCATGAGCACGCCGGAAAAATCGCCGAACCCAATCGACATTCACGTGGGGTCGCGCGTTCGGTTACGGCGTTTGTTGGTCGGCATGAGCCAAGACCGGCTCGGCGAAGAGCTCGGGGTCACGTTTCAGCAGGTCCAGAAGTATGAACGCGGAACGAACCGAATTGGGGCCAGCCGCCTGTTTCAAATTTCACAGGTTCTCGGCGTTCCGGTGAATTTCTTTTTCGAGGGCGCGCTGGGAACGGCGCCCGAGGCGTTTGCTGAAGGCGACCAAACGCCACTGGTCAATGATTTTATTAATAGCCCCGAGGGCGTCTCGCTCGCCGCGGCGTTCTCACGCATCCGGGACAGCCGTGTTCGACGTCGCGTGCTCGAGCTGGTTCGCACGCTCGGCGAAGATAACGACGCGGAGTAAGCGCCGCGCCTGCCCCGCAAAGCTTGCTTTTGCCCCGCTCTCCCGCTTTAGTCGTCCGCATAAACTTACCTTTATGTCTTATGCGGAAGGAGCGGCAGTGCCCCGCCAGAACTACATCTTCACCAGCGAGAGCGTGTCTGAGGGTCACCCCGATAAGGTGTGCGATCGAATCTCCGATACGATCGTAGATCTTTTTCTCAGCAAAGATCCTGTGGCGCGTGTGGCCTGCGAGTCGCTCACCGCAACCAATCAAATCGTGCTCGCCGGCGAAGTGCGTTGCGCTGAAAATGTCGCCCCTGACGAGATTGAAAACGCCGCCCGGGCGGCCGTGCGCGACATCGGCTATGAGCAAGACGGCTTTCACTGGGAGCACGCGAACTTCCAGAGTTTCCTGCACGAGCAATCCGCCGACATCGCCATGGGCGTTGACGAAGGGTCGGGCGACTATGTGGAAGAGGGCGCAGGCGACCAGGGCATCATGTTCGGGTTTGCGACCAACGAGACGCCTGAGCTCATGCCCGCGCCCATCCTTTATGCGCACCAAATTCTCAAGCGCATGGCGGATTTGAGAAAGTCAGGCGCGCGTCCGGAGTTCGAACCCGACGCGAAAAGCCAAGTCACCTTGCGTTACAAGAATGGCAAACCTGTGGGCGTCACCTCGGTGGTCGTCTCCACTCAGCACAAAGAAGGCCTCACCCCGGCCGACGTCCGCGAGCTGGTTCGCCCGATCGTGTCGGAAGTCCTCCCCGAAGGCTGGTTCCCGCATGAGGAAGAGTTTTACGTCAATCCCACGGGCAATTTCGTCATCGGCGGTCCGGACGGCGACGCCGGGCTGACCGGTCGGAAGATCATTGTCGACACTTATGGCGGCGCGGCGCCGCATGGCGGCGGCGCCTTTTCGGGCAAGGATCCCACGAAGGTGGATCGGTCCGCCGCCTATGCGTGCCGATATCTGGCGAAAAACGTGGTCGCAGCGGGTCTGGCGGACCGCTGCACCATTCAGGTCTCCTACGCCATCGGGGTCGCCAAGCCGCTTTCGGTTTACGTCAACACCGACGGTACGTCGCGATGCGACGAAGAAGCCCTGGAAACGCGGCTGCAGGAAGTCATGAACCTGTCGCCGCGCGGCATTCGCGAGCATTTGCAGCTTAACCGGCCCATCTACGCACGCACTTCGGCATACGGCCATTTCGGTCGGGTGGCTGACAATGAAGGCGGGTTCTCCTGGGAGAAAACCGACCTGGCCGAGAGCCTGCGCGACTTGGCTGCGTAAGGCGCGGCGCCGCGGGACAGCCGGCCTCGTCGTCAGAGAAGTCTGCACAGGCCGGCGGCGGCGCTTTGCCCATTGTCGAGGCGCCGCCCGCCGCGAGGGTCCAGCGTTCTGAACCTTGGACAAGGGCCTGCGGCGTGGCGGCGAGCGCCAGAAAACACGATGATGACGTGAACCAACCGCATGATTCCGATCCAAGGCGACGCTCGCGCCCCGGCGCAGCGGACCGCGGCTGCGAGCGATCGCGAGGTAGTGACGACGACGACCCTCAGGTTCGAGACCGCCGCCTCTATGGTCGGGGCTCAGGTCGCCCGCTATCGACGCGTCAGCAAGAGCTGGTCGACCGGCTGCTGCCGCAAGTGTCGCTCCCGCCAGGGCCGATCGCGCTCTCCGAACTCTTCTCCAACGTGGGCGAGGTTCGCCTGGAGATCGGGTTTGGCGCCGGAGATCATCTCATTGCTCAGGCGGAGCGAACGCCCGGAGTGGGTTTCATCGGCGTCGAGTTTTTTCTTGAAGGCGTGGCGAAAGCGCTCTCGCGTTTAGAGCGATCGGGCGTCTCCAATGTCGTAATCGAGCGGGGCGACGGGCGGGATGTTCTGGATCGCTTACCCGACGGCCGGCTGGAGCGGATTTACGTGCTTTTCCCCGACCCTTGGCCCAAGACCCGACACCACAAACGTCGTTTCATCCAGCCCGAAACCGTGGCGGCGCTGAGCCGAACGCTGGCGCCTGGGGGCGTGTGTCGGGTCGCGACCGACGTGAAGAGCTATGTCTCCTGGACGCTCCGTCACATGCGCGCCCACCGAGATTTTCGTTGGACCGCCCAAGCGCCCGCGGATTGGCGAAGCGCGCCGGCCGACCACATTCAGACACGGTATGAGCGCAAGAACCTCGGCGATTGCCCGCCCAACTTCCTGGATTTCGTGAAGCGCTGAACGTTGTGGCGGATTGTCGCAGAGGCGACGCCAGTCCTTGGATGGCTTGGGGAGCGGTGGGGCGCGCTCAACGCATCGCCTCATGCGGGGTTGCATGCTCATGCCGAGCGCTTTGAGACTTCGAAATGCATGCGCAGGGGGCGCGCGTGGCGACGCTTTGGCGTGCCGACGCGGGCGTCGGAGGCGGTAAGGGCTTGCATGCGGGGAGCATATGCCAATCGAAACCACTTGGACCGCTTTCGGCGTCGAATGGCGGCATTGGGGCGTGATCGCGATTGAAGAGATCAACCGCGTCAATACTGACTTCGCAAGCGACCCGCGCTCCGACGAGGTGCGCTACCAGCTCATCGATCTCAGCGCCGTCGAAGCCCTTCCGGTTCTCGGCGCGGAGTTGGAGGCGGTCGGCTCCTTCGACTGGGCGCAGAGCCTCTCCACGCCATACCTCAAAATCGCGATCGTCGTGCCGGACGACCGCTTTGATGACGTGCTGGCCAGTTATGAGCGGGCGCTTGAGCAGAGCAGCTGGTCGGTGCGCAAATTCATGGACATCGACGCCGCCAGGGCCTGGGCGCAAGGCATGACGACGTAGCGACGCAGGGCGTCTTAGTCGGCCGTATCCACATGCGCTGCGGCGAAGGTCAAAAATCGCGTCCAGTCATCGGTTCGGAGCCCGTGCCGTCCCTGCCGCATAGTGACCGCCAAGACATCGGAGAGATCCGCGTCAGCGAAGCTGCTCTGCGCCAATCCTTCGGCGCCCAGCAGGGCGAAAACCGCGCTTGCCCCTTGTGCGGCCCTGAAAGCGCCATGCGGGTCTGACCATTGGTCCCGATCGGCGTTTGAAAGCAGAAGAGGGCGCGGCGCGACCAGGGCGAGAAGAAGATGTTGGTCGAAGGCCAGGGCGTCGGTGTCCGCGCCGGCCTCGGCGAAGGCGAGTGCGAACCAATGCGGGAAGCCCGCCGTGACGCCGGCCACCGTTTCGCCCACGTCCGATCGGCTCAAGGAAGCGCCGCCCGTGCCGGACTGATGGGAGATGACGACGTCGATAGCGTCGCTAAGCGCGGCGGCCCAAAGCACCGCCTTGCCGCGCCGGGAGTGACCGGCGACGACGACGCCGTCGGGGTCGATGACGGGATGGGTTTCAAGCGCCGCAGCGACGCGTGCGAACCCCCACGCCCACCCGGCGATGACGCCGGGACGACTGCGATCGGGCGTTCCCGCCGGCGCCAGCGCAGCGAGGATCGCCGGCGCGATGACAGCGTCGTCCGGGGCGATTTCGCTTTCATGAAACGTCGCATAGGCGAAGCCGCGAGCGAGGATCTGCTCGACCGGGGGGCCGAAAATGCGGTCGCCGAATATGTAACGGGCGAGCCAGGGCGGGGCGAGCAAACCCTGTCCGCACAGGGACGACGACCGCCAAGCGCGACGCGCCGGCGCGCGTTCTTCCGACAGCGTCAGACGTGCGCCGCAGGGATTGGCCTGAAGAATGACGGGAAACGGCCCGTCGCCGGCCGGCAGGACGAGCGTCACCATCACTGTCTGGTCCGTCGGTCCGCCCGCAAGTTCGAAACGTTCCATCCGGCCGCCATGGGCGAGGCGTTCCACCAGAGTTTCCCGGTCGGAAATGCGTTCGGCGGGAACCGGCGGGGTGCGTCCGTAGACTTCCTCCGCGAAGACGGTCCTCAGCGCCGGCGCCCGACGCTCGCGCCAGTCCGCAGCGGTTCTGACAGGCTCAGGGTCGAATGCGAGCGGGCCGAGCGCGTCAGGGCGCGCGGGCTCGCCGACAACCGCGCCGGGCACGAGCGGCAGGCCGAAATTAATGAACAAAAACGCCGCCGGCGGCAGCGACAAGACCACGGCGCACAGACCCGCCGCCGCAGCGATTAGAATTCTCCGCACCACCCGCACGCCCCCGGGACCATCTCAACGCCGGATGTTCGATACGCGAGCGCGCCGCGGCCGTCATCCCACAGCCCCGTGACCCCGTCGTGTGCGCTCACTCTTGCGGTTTTGTGCTCGCAAGGCTCTCCCGCTGGGTGAACGCGTCCAACCAAGCGGCGAGATCGGGCTGCAGGGTTCGCCAGTGGATTTCCGGATTGCGGAAATCGAGATGACCCAAGGCGCAGGCGAGCATCACTTTCGCCATCGTCACGCCGTCGGCCGGCGCGGTGAGCTCTGCGGGCGCGGCCTCGACCATGCGGAGGGTCTGTTCGCGCCAGCGTTCGAGATAAGGCGGGTGCTGACGGTCTTCAGGGCGTCGCTTCTCCATCGTCATGGCGACCGACCGGTCGGCGATGGTTTGCGCCAGCGCTTCGCCTTGGCGCGCGTCCAAGCGTTCAGGCCCGCTTTCGGGAATGAGGCTGGGGGCGTCGGAGGGAAGATGGTCCAACCACGCGCAAATGAGCCGGCTGTCGTTTAGGGCGCGGCCGCCGTCGTCGCGGATGAGCGCGGGAACCAAACCGGCGGGATTGGCGGCGAGCAGCGCGACGGGATTGTCGAAGGGGTTGACCACATGCTCGGCCACCCGGTCTTGCAGGCCTTTTTCAATCACCACCGCCCGGGCCATCCGGGCGTAAGGGGAGGTGAGGGAGATAAACAGCGTGTGCATGAGCCTGCCTATGGGCTGGTTTTTCCGAAGGGCGGCCGCGGAGGAGCAGCGACTGCGTCGACCGTCGCAATTTGCGAATAGTCCCTCAGCGCATCTAGCGGTCAAGGCGAAGAAGCGTTATAGTGTTCGCTACATCGCTGATCGGCGTCGGTGACGCCATCAAGCGGCGGCCCGCAGGGTCGGCCGCTTTTTTGTTGTCTGGAGGAGGTCGGCCCCGCGTGCGCGTGAAGACGCCGTTTGAGGCCCAATTGCTGGAAATCGCCGAACCCGTGGCGGATGACCTCGGGATGGAGATCGTGCGCGTGCGCGTGATGGGCGGGAGCCGGCGAAAGACCCTGCAGATCATGGCCGAGCGGGCCGACGGATCCATGTCCGCGGACGACTGTGCGGATCTTTCCCGCGCTCTGTCCGCCGTGTTCGACGTGGAGGACCCATTCGCTGGAGAATGGATGCTGGAGATTTCCTCCCCGGGCATCGACCGCCCCTTGACGGCCCCGCACCATTTCGAGCGCTGGGCGGGGTTTGAGGTGCGGCTTGAGCTGGATCGCATGGCGGAGGGCCGCAAGCGGTTCAAGGGCGAGCTGGCGGGTTTCGAGGACGACGCCGTCCTCTTGAATATCGCAGGCGAAGACGACGTGTCCGCGGCGGTGCCGTTCGCATGGATCGTCGAGGCGAAACTCGTCCTCACCGACGCCTTGATCGAAGAAAGCTTAAAGCGCCGCGGCGCCCCCGCTGATGCGGATGAAGCGGTGAATGAGGAGCAAGAAGAATGACTATCGGCATCAGCGCCAACCGTTTGGAGCTCTTGCAGATCGCCCGCGCGGTCGCCGAAGAGAAGGGCATCGAGATTTCGTTGGTTTTGGCGACCATTGAGTCCGCCATCCAAAAAGCGGCGCGCTCGCGCTATGGCGCGGAACTCGACGTTAAAGCCACGATCGACCCGCGCACCGGGGAAATCACGCTCGAGAAGCACGTCACTGTGACGCCGGACGACGAAATTGAAAATCTGTCCGCGCAACTGACCCTGGAGGAGGCCCGCAAAACCGACCCCGAGGCCGAGATCGGCACCGTTTATGCCGAGCCCTTGCCGTTGTTTGAATTCGGCCGGGTGATCTCTCAAACCGGCAAACAGGTCATCACCCAAGGCCTGCGCGAAGCCGAGCGCGACCGTCAGTATGAAGAGTACAAAGACCGCGTCGGCGAGGTCATCAACGGCATTATCAAGCGAGTGGAGTACGGCAACGTCATCGTGGATCTGGGACGCGCGGAGGGGATCGTGCGCCGCTCCGACGGCATTCCGCGGGAGAATTTCCAGAACGGCGATCGCATCCGCGCTTACATCTACGATGTCCGCCGGGAAACCCGGGGGCCGCAGATCTTCCTGTCCCGCGCCCATCCGCAATTCATGGCGGCGCTGTTTTCTCAAGAGGTGCCTGAAGTTTATGACGGGGTGATCGAAATCCCGTCCGTCGCCCGCGACCCTGGCTCGCGCGCGAAAATCGCCGTGCGCTCGAACGACAATTCCATCGACCCCGTGGGCGCTTGCGTGGGCATGCGCGGTTCGCGGGTCCAAGCGGTCGTCTCCGAGCTGTCGGGCGAAAAGATCGATATCATTCCCTGGAACCCCGACCCCGCGGCCTTCATCGTCAACGCCTTGCAGCCCGCCGAAGTGGCCAAGGTCGTCATCGATGAGGAGGAGGAGCGGATCGAAGTCGTCGTGCCGGATGAACAGCTTTCGCTGGCGATCGGTCGCCGGGGGCAAAATGTGCGGCTCGCCTCGCAGCTCACCGGCTGGGCGATCGACATCGTGACGGAGTCCGACGACTCCGAACGCCGCCAAAAAGAATTCGCCGAGCGCACCGAGATGTTCATGGAAGCCTTGGACGTCGACGAGATGGTGGCCCAGCTGCTGGTCTCGGAGGGCTTCGAAACCATCGAGGAAGTCGCTTATGTGGACGCCGATGAGATCGCGGCCATCGAAGGTTTCGGAGCCTCAACGGCCGATGAGATCCAGGTCCGTGCGCGCGAGCATCTCGAAAAGCTCGCCGCGGAGCAGGACGCGAAACGCCGCGAGTTGGGCGTTGATGACGCTTTGTGCGCGTTGGACGGCGTCACGGGCGAATTGGCTGTTCGCTTTGGGGAGGCCGCTGAGCCTGTACGCACGCTTGAGGACCTCGCGGGGCTGACGCCGGATGATTTGCGCGGCTGGTACGAAAGCCGCGACGGCGAGCGCGTCCGGGAGCCAGGCGTGCTCGAGGGCATGAATATCGACGCCGATGTCGCCGAAGATTTGATTATGCGCGCGCGCGTCGCGGCGGGGTGGATCAGCCAAGAGGACTACGACGCCATGCGCGGCGAGCCTGAGGAAGAGGATGCGCCGGAAGAGGCTGAGGCCGCCGCGTCCACAGACGAGGTCGCCGAGGTCTTCGAAGAGATGAGCGACGAAGAGCTCGCCGAGCTGGAGGCGCTCAGCGATTTGGGCGACTTGGCCGAAGGGGATGGCGAAAACGGTGAACAAAGCGGGGAGGCGGAAGAGGACGAAGACGACGGAGAAGACCGCCCCTCGACATAATCCAGCGAGGCGCCCATATGGTGAGGGTGCGAGAGCGCATGTGCTTGGTTTCGCGTCAAACCAAGCCTGAGAGCGCGCTCATCCGGATCGCGTTCGGCCCAGATGACGTCGCAGCGCCCGACTTGGCGGCGAAGCTGCCCGGCCGCGGCGCATGGATTACCGCTGACCGCGGTTCGGTCGAGCGGGCGGTGAAAAAGGGGCTGCTCGCGCGAGCGGCGGGGCGGCCCGTCAAAGTCGATAGTGACCTGGCGGGGCGCATCGAAGGGTTGTTGGCTCAGCGATGTCTGGCGCAACTCGGGCTCGCAAAACGGTCAGGAACGTTGGCGGTCGGGTTCACCGCAGTGCGCGCGGCGCTCAAAAATGCGCCCCCGGCGTATTTGGTGGAGGCCTTGGACGGTGCGGCCGATGGTCGTGGTAAGGTCTTAGCGCTTGCTCGCGCTGCATGGGGCGAACCAGCTTTGGCTGGATGCTTTAGCGCCGAAGACATCGGGGCCGCTTTGGGCCGAGGGCCAGTGATGCATGCCGCGCTGAGCGAGGGCGCAGCGGCGGTTCGTTTCGCGCAGGAGATTGCGCGTCTCGCCGGGTTCAGGCGCCTTTGGCCTGAAGCATGGGAGGCGGCGGACGGTTGAATGTGCGATAGTAAAGATTAGGGTAGCGATTTCCGGCGAGACGTAGCTCGCGAGCGGACGTCGCGCATGAGCGAATGCCCGCGACGAGGATTCGCCGCGAAGCGAGAGTGTATGAGCGAGACAAAAGACACCGACCGACCGGCCGGCGGGTCCGGCAGAAAACCTGTCACTGTGAATCGGACCCAGTCCGCAGGCACGGTGCGCCAGGACTTCCCGCGCGGGCGTTCAAAACCCGTCGTGGTGGAGAAAAAGCGTCGTCGCGTCGTGAACCCCAAAGACGGGGCTGCGGGCGGAAAAGAACTCACGCCGCTTCAAAAGAAAGCGCGCGAACTCGGTCTGTCCGAAGAAGAGTTCAAAGCGCGGCTTGAGGCCGCGCGCGCCGCCAAAGCGAAAGAATCCGAGCGCGAAGCCCAGAAATTCGCTGAAGCCGAAGCGCGCCAGAAGCGCGAGGACGCCGACCGTCAACGGCTTGAGGAAGAACGTCGCGCGGTCGCTGAAGCGAAAGAGCGCGCCGAACAGGAGGCGCGTGAAAAGGCCGAAGCCGAAGCGCGCGCGAAGGCTGAGGCTGAACGCGCCGCCGCGGCGCCGGCTCAGGCGGAGGCGAAACCCGCCGCCCGCCGCGGCCGCGGCGCGGAAAGCGACGCAAAACCCCGCCGCAACGCCGCGGCTCCGGTCGAGCCCGCGCCCGATCCCGCCACCCCGCTCGAAGAGCTTGGCGGTCGGGTGAAGCGGGCGCGCGGCGCGCCTGCCGACGGTCCCAACAAAAACCAACCGCAAAACCCCAAACAGCCCGCGCGAACGAAGGGCGAGCCCGAGCGTCGCCGCCGAAAGCTGACGATTTCCTCCGCGCTCGATGACGCGGATGGCGAACGCCAACGGTCGATCGCCGCGCTCAAACGCGCCCGCGAGAAAGAGCGGCAGCGCCGCGTGTCCGGCGGAGCCGAGCGCGAGAAAGCGCGCCGCGAAGTCGTCGTGCCCGAAGCGATTTCCGTTCACGATCTCGCCAACCGCATGACCGAGCGCACCGCCGACGTCATCAAATATTTGATGAAGCAGGGTCAGATGCTGCGCGCCAATGACTTGTTGGACGCAGACACCGCCGAGTTGATCGTCGCGGATTTCGGCCATGACGTGAAACGCGTTTCGGAGGCCGATGTCGAGCAGGGCTTTTTGTCAGAGGAAGACGCCGACGAGGCCAAGGCGGACCGCCCGCCGGTGGTCACCGTCATGGGCCATGTCGACCACGGCAAAACCTCCTTGCTCGACGCGTTGCGCGCGACGGACATGGTGTCAGGCGAAGCGGGCGGCATCACCCAGCATATCGGCGCCTATCAGGTGAACCTGAAATCGGGCGAGCGAATCACGTTTCTTGATACGCCGGGCCACGCAGCGTTCTCTTCGATGCGGGCGCGGGGGGCGAATGTCACCGATATCGTCATCCTAGTGGTGGCCGCCGATGACGGCGTGATGCCCCAAACCATCGAGGCGATTAACCACGCTAAGGCTGCGGGCGTTCCCATCATCGTGGCCGTCAACAAGGTCGACAAACCCGACGCCAAGCCCGAACGCGTGCTGCAGGAGCTTCTGCAGTACGAAATCGTGGTCGAGGCGATGGGCGGCGAAGTGCAGGCGGTGGAAGTGTCCGCGCTGCAGAAAACGGGGCTCGACACCCTCGCTGAGGCCGTGACGCTCCAGTCTGAAGTGCTCGAGCTGAAAGCGAATCCGGACCGTTCCGCCGAAGGCGCCGTGATCGAAAGCCAGCTCGACAAGGGCCGCGGCCCCGTGGCGACGGTGCTGGTTCAGCGGGGAACCCTCAAGCGAGGCGACCTCGTGGTCGCCGGCTCGGCCTGGGGCCGGGTTCGCGCGCTTGTCGACGAACGCGGCCGACAGCTCAAAGAGGCCGGCCCCTCGACGCCGGTAGAAATCTTAGGCCTGTCCGAACCGCCTGATCCGGGCGAAGTGTTCGCCGTGGTCGAAAGCGAAGCCCGCGCGCGCGAAATCACCGAATATCGTGAGCGCGCTCGTCGGCGCACCACCGCTGCGGGGCCCTCCGCGGCCGCGTCCCTTGAGCAGATGATGGCCAAGCTCAAGGACAAGACGGTCAGCGAAATGCCCGTCGTGGTGAAAGCGGACGTCCAAGGCTCGGCCGAAGCGATCGCGCAGTCTCTAGAGAAACTGGGCAACGAGGAAGTGCGCGCCCGGGTCATTCACCAAGCCGTCGGCGGGGTGAACGAGTCTGACATTCTCTTGGCGCGCGCGTCCGATGCGCCTGTGATCGCGTTTAACGTCCGCGCCAACAAGCAGGCGCGGGACCTCGCCGAGCAGGAGAACATCGAGATCCGCTACTACTCGATCATCTATCAGCTGATGGATGACGTGAAAGCGGTGCTTGAGGGGATGCTCGCGCCGGAGAAGCGGGAGAACTTCCTCGGCTACGCGGAAATCTTGCAGGTTTTCAATATCTCGAAAGTCGGCAAGGTCGCGGGGTGCCGGATCACCGAAGGCGTGGTGAAACGCGGCTGCGGCGTGCGCCTGCTGCGCGACGACGTGGTCATCCACGAAGGCAAGCTCTCAACCCTCAAGCGCTTCAAGGACGAAGTGCCGGAAGTCAGCACCGGTATGGAATGCGGCATGGCGTTCGAGAAATACCAGGACATCCAGGAGAGCGACGTCATCGAATGCTTCGAGGTGATCGAAATCGAGCGCAAGCTCGACTGACGACGTCATGACGCCGGCGAGCTCCGCGACAACCTTGATCGCCGCGGGGCTCGCGGCGCTGTCGGGTCTTTTGGTGGCGATGCAGCCGGTCTTTAACGGCCGTCTTGCAGGTCTGCTTCACTCGCCCATCAAGGCGGCGTTCGTCAGCTTCTGCGCCGGCGCCGCGACGCTTTTGGCGGTGTTGCTCATCACTCGCGCCAGCGTGCCGTCCTCAACCGAAATCGCCCGCGTCCCCCCGCTGTTGTGGGTGGCCGGCGGCATGATGGGCGCGTTTTTCGTCGCCGCCGCAGCCTGGTCGGCGCCCCGCGTCGGCATCGGCCTTTACTTGGCGATTATGGTGGCATGCCAACTGATCGCCGCATTGACGTTGGATCATCTCGGCGCGTTCGGGCTTGCAGAGCGCGCCGCCACCGGGCCGAGGCTGGCGGGCGTGGGCCTCTTGATCATCGGTGCGTGGCTTGTCGCCAGAGGGTAGGGGCCAGAGGGTAGGGGATGGCGTTCGACTTGAGCTTCACCCGGCGGGACGAAGACGTCGCCGCCGCAAGCCGCGCGATGACCGGGGCGTGCGTCCGAAGCTGGGTGCATTGGTTCTTTGTGGGCGTGGTGTTTGTCGGAACCGTTGGGAGTTACGTCGCGGCCCGAGAACTTGCGCCCGACGGCGGCAGCATTTTCGGGGTTGTCGCGGCTGTGATGACGTTCAGCGTGTTGAGCCTCATCCGCGGTCGACTGGAGGGCTTGGCGAGAACGCGATTGGGTCGCCGGGTCGACGCTCAGTTGGACGGGCCGGGCATGCGCGAGACCAAAGTGGAGGCCGATGAGAGCGGCGTGCGCATGTCCGCAGGGGGGCAGCATACGCGGTTCGAGTGGACCGCATTCTCCGCCATCATCGAGGCTCGCGACTCAGTCATCCTAGTTGCGGGCGGCGTCGGCCATATCGTGCCGACGCGTGCGTTTGATGACCCGCAGGCGAAGGCTGACTTCATCGATTTCGTCCGCGCTCACGCGCCGCATTTGGCGAATTGACCATCGGCGCGCGCGGTGTCGATCGAAGTCAGCTATGGTCACGCCGGACAGGACGCCCGATTGTCATGCCGCTTCTGGCGTCATCATCACGCCCGAGGGTCACTCTCTCCTCGGCCGGCGATGCACTCGTCATCCGGCGCTGAAGCGACTATTTCTTCCCGATGAGCAGACACAGATCCGCAAAAGGCCCATCCCAGCGACAGCTGCGCGCGGGCGAACTCATCCGTCACGCGCTGGTCGACGTGCTTGCGCGCGAAGAGCTGCGCGACCCTGATTTAAAGGGCGTGTTTGTCACGGTTTCCGAGGTGCGGGCGTCGCCCGACCTTCGCCACGCCACCGCATTCGTTGCGCCGCTCGGCGGCGGGGACCCCGCCATTGTGGCTGCGGCGATGCGGCGGTGTGCGGCGTTTTTGCGCGGCAAACTCGGCGCGCAAATCGAACTGAAATTCACCCCTCAGCTCCACTTTGAGCCCGACGAAAGCTTCGCGGAAGCCTCGAAGATCGACGCCATCCTGCGCAGCGCGGACGTGGCTGAAGACCTGTCCAAACCCCAAGATCCCGCGCCTTCGGAGTCCGAGCAAGATCCCGAGCGCGACTGAGCTTGCGTCCCGGCCGGCCGCGCCCTAAGCCTGCGCGCCCCGGCCGGGTTCGAGCCCCGGCGCCGCGGAGCGACCGATCCCCCGCATGGCCCGTAAACGCAAAGGCGTCGACCTGCATGGCTGGTTGATTCTCGACAAGCCCGCCGACATGACCTCAACCGCCGCGCTCGGCGCGGTCAAACGCCTCCTCACCCCCAAAAAGGCCGGGCACGCCGGCACGCTCGACCCGCTGGCGACCGGCGTGTTGCCGCTCGCCTTCGGGGAGGCGACCAAAACGGTGCCCTTCGCGATGGACGGTGAGAAGACCTATCACTTCACCGTACGCTGGGGCGCCTCGACCGACACGCTCGACGCCGAGGGCGAGGTGACCGCGCAAAGCGATGTCAGGCCCGACCTCGCAAGCATCACCGCAGCGCTGCCAAGCTTTGTCGGCGACATTGAGCAAATCCCGCCGGCGTTTTCGGCTATCAAAGTCGATGGGGAGCGCGCCTATGACCTCGCCCGGGGCGGGGAGGTGGTGACGCTTGAGCCCCGCCGGATCCGCATCGACGCCTTGAAGGTGATCGCCGCGCCCAGCGCTGAGCTTTGCGTGTTGGAGATGCGGTGCGGGAAAGGCGCCTATGTGCGCGGGGTGGTGCGAGACCTCGCCGCAGCGCTCGGCGCGGAAGGCCATGTGGCGGCGCTGCGCCGCCTCGCAGTGGGGCCGTTCGACGAATCGCACGCCGTTTCTCTGGACGAAGTGCGGGAACTCGTGGATAAAGGCGGGATTGACGACCGGATTCTCCCGATCGAGACCGCGCTGGACGACATCCCGGCGCTGGCCGTGAGCGGCGAAGAAGCGGCTCGTCTAAAGCAGGGACGCGCGATCGTACTCCTGCCGCACGTGGTTGACGCGTTGCGGTCGCTCCGCCGGCAGAACCCGTCGGGCTACGAGGATGCGTCCCGCTTGGCGCTCGCCATGTCAGGGGATGTGGCGGTCGCGCTGGGCGAAGAACGGGCGGGCCGGTTTCAGCCGGTTCGCGTTTTCCAATTGTGACGGAGCTCACCGATGTCGATTACCGCAGAGCGCAAGACCGCGCTCATCAACGAGTACAAGCAGGGCGACGCCGACACCGGCTCGCCTGAAGTGCAGGTCGCGATCCTAACCGAACGGATCAACAATCTGACTGAGCACTTCAAAACCCATAAAAAAGACAACCACTCCCGACGTGGTTTGCTGAAGATGGTGTCGCAACGGCGCCGCCTTCTCGACTACGTCAAGAAAAACGACGTAGCGCGCTACAAGTCTCTTATCGAACGACTTGGCATTCGGCGCTAAGCCGGCGCGTGCGCAAACGCCCGGTCCGCACGGTCCCGCATCCGGCGGGGCCGTCCGCGCGGGCTTGGGCCTAGGAAGCTGAGATGTTTGAGATACACGAAGAAACGTTTGATTGGGCCGGCCGGCCGCTCTCCTTGCAAACCGGGCGCATGGCCCGCCAGGCGGACGGCGCGGTCTTGGTCTCTTATGGCGAGACCAGCGTTTTGGCCACGGTGTGCGCCGAACGCAGCATGAAGCCGGGGCAGGACTTCTTTCCGCTCACGGTCAATTATCAAGAGAAATACTACGCCGCCGGACGCATCCCCGGCGGCTATTTTAAGCGAGAAGGGCGGCCGACGGAGAAAGAGACGCTGACGTCGCGTCTTATCGACCGGCCGATCCGCCCGCTGTTCGCCACGGGCTTCAAAAACGAAGTCCAGGTGATCGCCACGGTGCTCTCCTATGACATGGAGAACGATCCCGACATCGTAGCGATGATCGGCGCGTCGGCCGCGCTGACCCTGTCTGGCGTCCCGTTTTTGGGCCCCATCGGCGGCGCGCGGGTTGGTCTTATCGACGGCGCCTATGTGCTCAATCCCACCATGGAGCAAATGGCCGACACCCGCCTCGACCTCATCGTCGCCGGTACGAATGACGCGGTGATGATGGTGGAGTCCGAGGCCGACGAACTCTCCGAGCAGGAGATGCTCAGCGCGGTGATGTATGGGCACCAGGGCTTCCAGCCGGTGATCGACGCCATCATTCGCCTCGCCATGAAGGCGGCGAAGGATCCTTGGGACTTCAAGCCCGAAGACTTCGCGGACGAAAAGAAAGCCGTTCGGCGCTCCGCGGGCCCGGGACTGCGCAAGGCCTATGGCATCGCGGACAAAACAGCCCGCCGGGACGCGATCGAAGACGTCCGCCAGAAACTCGCTGAGAAATTCCTCGCCACCGAAGACAACCAAGACGGCATGGACGAGACGGTGTTCAAAACCGTCTTCAAAGCCATCGAGTCCGAGGTGGTGCGGGGATCGGTCATCAAGACCGGCAAGCGCATCGATGGTCGCGGCCTCGCCGATGTTCGCCAGATTGAAAACGCCGTGGGCGTTTTGCCGCGCACGCATGGTTCGGCCTTGTTCACCCGCGGCGAAACCCAGGCTCTGGTCGTCACCACGCTGGGAACCGGGGATGACGAGCAATTTGTCGACACGCTCGACGGCACCGGCAAGTCCTCGTTCTTGCTGCACTACAATTTCCCGCCGTTCTCGGTGGGCGAGACCGGGCGCATGGGCGGCCCGGGCCGGCGCGAAATCGGCCACGGCAAGCTGGCGTGGCGCGCGCTCAATGCGGTGATGCCGAAGAAAGAAGAGTTCCCTTACACCATTCGCCTGGTCTCCGAGATCCTCGAGTCCAACGGCTCTTCCTCCATGGCGACGGTGTGCGCCGGCTCTTTGGCGCTGATGGATGCTGGCGCGCCGATCCGTCGCCCGGTTTCCGGCATCGCCATGGGGCTCATCAAGGAAGAGGACGGTTCGTTCGCCGTTCTGTCCGACATTCTCGGCGATGAGGACCATCTGGGCGACATGGACTTCAAAGTCGCCGGCACGGAGGCGGGCGTGACGTCTCTGCAAATGGACATCAAGATCGCCGGCATCACTGAAGACATCATGCGTCAGGCGTTGGACCAGGCTAAAGACGGCCGGCTTCATATCCTTGAGGAAATGGGCAAAGCGCTTGCGGAGACCCGCACTGAGCTTGGCGCCTACGCTCCGCGCATCGAGACCATACAGATCAAGCAGGAAAAAATCCGCGAGGTCATTGGTTCGGGCGGCAAGGTTATCCGGGAAATCGTGGAGACCACCGGCGCCAAAGTCGACATCAACGACGACGGTCTCATCAAGATCGCCTCGAATGACGCAGAGTCGATTGAGAAAGCCAAGGAATGGATCCTCGGGATCGCCGCGGATCCTGAAATCGGCAAAATCTACACCGGCACGGTGGTGAAGGTCGTTGAGTTTGGCGCATTCGTGAACTTCTTCGGGCCTCGCGACGGTTTGGTGCATGTGTCGGAGATTGCGAAAGAGCGCGTCAAAGCCGTTTCCGACTATTTGAAGGAAGGCGATACGGTCAAAGTGAAGCTCCTGGGCTTCGACGACCGCGGCAAGGTTCGCCTCTCGATGAAAATGGTCGACCAAGAAACGGGCGAAGAACTCTCCGCCGAGGCCGGCGCCTAAACACCGGCTTGAACCGCGACATCGAATACGCCCCGGACCGTTCGCGGTTCGGGGCGTCCTCTCTCAGATCTGACGCATTTGACTGACCGCGTTCACGCAGCATGCAGCTTCTTCGGCTATGCTGAAGGCAGGGTGAATGAAGTCAGAAGATGCGGAGAGAGGCGATGAAACGCCGCCCGATTTTCGCTGTCGTCCTTGCGGGCGCCGCGTTGTTGTCAGCCTGCGCCACCACTAGCGGAGGCGGCTCGATGCAAGCCGCAGGGCCGCCGGCGACCTTCCCAGTCCATCAAGCCCTTAGGGTTTGCCCGGGTTTCGCCACGCCCACGATGGGGCGGATCCGCAACGGCTGGGTGCAGGCCTATACGCCTTGGATCCAAACCAGCGCGGGGTTGTTGTTGCGCAATCCCACCGAAGGAGGCTGTCTGTCCTCCGGGTTCGGACCGCGTTCAAGCGCCTCGGGCGGGTCGCGCAATCACCGAGGCATCGACCTTGCGGACCATTTGGGCGGCGCCATTTTCGCCGCCGCCGACGGACGGGTCGCGAGCGCAGGCTGGATTCGCGGCTATGGCAACACCATCGTCATCGATCACGGACGCGGCGTGCAGACGCTCTACGCCCATCTCGAGACCATCGCCGCAGACGCCCAAGATGGCGCGCGCGTCTTCCAAGGTCAGGTGATCGGGCTGATGGGGAACACCGGCCGGTCGACCGGCACGCATTTGCATTACGAGCTGCGCGTCCGGGGCCGGGCCGTGAACGCGCTGACCTACGGGCCTTATCGCGGATAGGGCCGCTCCTCGCGCTGGCGTTGGGCGTCGGGACATGTGAGCATCGCGCGATGCTGCTCCATGAAGACGCCGATATGCGCGTCTCCGCCCGCGCCTATCGCGGCGGCGAGGCGCATCCGCCGCACCATGATCGCTGTGCGCGGGTCTCGTTCGTGGTGCGCGGCGCTGTCGCGGAGACGACCGCCCGTGCGAGCGTCGTCGCGGCGGCCGGGGACGTTCTCCTTAAATCCAACACCGTTGCGCATGAAGACCGCTTCGCGCCGAGCGGCGCTGTGATTGCGTCTGCGGAGTTCGCGGCTGACGGCGCGCTCGCGCTTGATAATGGGTTTGATTGGGCGTGCGTACGCGACGCTTCAGCGCTCCGGGCCGGCGTGTCGCTGCTGGATGCGGCGTCCGCCAACGAGGCTCATGCCGTGCGGGCGGCGGCCGTGGATCTGGTCGCCGCCGCCGGCGAGGCTGCTGAGACGAACTCAGCCGGCGCCCCGCCGCGCTGGCTCTTGCAGCTGAGAGACGCGCTGGAGGCATGGGGGCTCGCCCAGGTGGATGTCGCCGCGCATGCGATCGCGGCCGGCGTACACCCGGTCCACGGGTCGCGCCTGTTTCGCCGTCATTTCGGGCGGTCTGCGACCGACTTCGCGCAAGCCCATGCGGTCCGGCGGGCGTTCGCGTTGATGGCCGAGCCCGCCGCGCGGCTCAGCGATGCGGCGGTCGCGGCGGGGTTCTATGACCAGAGCCACATGAACCGGTGCTTTCAACGCACGCTCGGCGTCACGCCGGGGAGGGCTCGCCGGCTCGCGCTGGGGGTCGCCGGGGGCGGTTAAAATCATCCAAGACGCCAGCGCGTCCGCGCTGATAGCGCAATAGCGATCCGCCCGTCTTTGAGGATGCCTCATGCCGCTGCCGTCTCGTTATCTCGTTCCGTTCGCCGCCCTCGCCGCCGCAGCCTGCGCCACGGCGCCCGCGGCGCCGCCGCCGCCCGAGCCGGCCTTCGCCGCCGAACTCGACGCCTTTGTCGCCCGGGCGATGGACGAGCTGGGCGCGGTTCCTGGGTTGGCGGTGGGCGTCTACACCCCAGACGGGGTCTATATGCGCGGCTTCGGCGTCACGGACATCGAGACGCGCGAGCCCGTCACCTCAGGCACGGTCTTCTACAACGCCTCGATGACGAAGTCCTTCACCGCGCTGGCGGTGAGCCTGATGTCCGA
This sequence comes from uncultured Caulobacterales bacterium, assembly GCA_964483375.1. Classification (GTDB taxonomy): domain Bacteria; phylum Pseudomonadota; class Alphaproteobacteria; order Caulobacterales; family Maricaulaceae; genus JAUIEH01. The sequence continues at coordinate 13,504 of CAZABJ010000021.1, read as the reverse complement.
GCGCGGCGAGATCGACCTTTCCGAAACCCTCAGCGCGTTCGCCCCTGACGCGCCGTTTCCTGAAGCCCTCCGCCCCGATGCGGTGCGATTGCAGGATCTGCTCACGCATACGTCCGGGATCGCCAACGATCCGCTGACCTATCGCAGCGCCTTCACAGGGCAGCGCGACGCGGAGACTGATTGGGCGCTGTTGGCGGTCAGCGCGCCCAATGAAGAGGCGCCCTTGGGGGCCTTCGCTTACACCAACGCCGGCTACAACATCCTCACCACGCTGACGGAGCGGCGCTTCGGCGCGTCATGGCGCGAACTTGTCGAGAGCGAGGTGCTCGCGCCGCTCGGTCTTGATCGCACCAGCACGCGCATGAGCGTCGCTGAGACGGAGGGTTGGTCGATCGCGCGCCCCCACGCGGCGTCGACGTCCAACGGCCCGCGCCGCGTCCGGCTGGAGAAGACCGACGCGATCATGCAGTCCGCCGGCGGCATGGTGATGAGCGCTGAGGACGCGCTGCGCTGGTTGGAAATGTTCATTCATGACGGCCGCCTAGACGGTCGGCAGGTGTTCCCGGCGGAAGTCATCGCCCGCACGCGCGCGCGCCTGGCCGTCACGGACTTCGCGTTCGGCCCGTATTATCGCGAGCATTACGGTCTTGGCTGGCATATCGGGCGTTATCGGGATGACACGCTGGTTCACCATTTCGGCGCGTTCGGCGGGTTGCGGGCGCATGCGTCCTACATGCCGGAGCACGGGATCGGGGTCGCGGCGTTCTCTAACGCCTATCCGGCTGGGTTCAATTTGCCCGACATCGTGGCCAACTACGCCTATGATCTGGCGCGCGGCCGCGCCGACGCCTTGGAGACTGCAGACGCCGGCTTGGCCGATCTCATCACCCAGCGCGACCGCATTTACGCCGCCGGCGACGCGGGCGCCGCGCGCCGGGCCGCGCGCAGCTGGACGTTGACCCAGCCCCGCGTGGCCTATGTCGGCGCGTTTGAAAATGCCCTAATGGGCGCGGCCGAGGTGCGGCTGGAGGACGGCGTGCTCAGCATTCGGGTCGGCGCTTTGTCCGCGCCGTTCGAGCCTTTCGAAGCGGCGGACGCGGTGCGGGTCGAACTCGCGCCGCCTGGCGGCGAGGTCATCCGGTTTGTGGTCGACCAGGCCGGCGTCGTGACGGGGTTTGACCTAAGAGGCGTACGTTTCGAGCGGCGCTGACCGGGCTCAGGCGCCCTCAAGGGCGTCGGGGTCGGGCACGCCGACGACATGGAAACCGGCGTCCACATGGATGACCTCGCCGGTGCAGGAGCGGCCGAGGTCTGAGAGGAGATAAAGCGCGCAGCCCGCGACGCCTTCCATCGAGGTGTCCTCTTTCATCAGGCTCCAGGCGCGCCCAGTGGACATCAGCGATCGTCCCCCAGTGATGCCCGCCATAGCCAAAGTGCGCATCGGACCCGCGGAGATGGCGTTCACGCGCACGCCCTGCGGGCCCAAATCCCGCGCCATGTAGCGTGTCGAGGCTTCAAGCGCGGCCTTGGCGACGCCCATGACATTGTATGACGGCACCACGCGCTCGGCGCCCAGATAAGTCATCGTCACCATGGAGCCGCCCTGGGTCATCAACGGCGCCGCGCGGCGGCCGGCGTCGACGAAGGAAAACGCCGAAATCTCAAGCGCGCGGCGGAAACCTTCCCGCGTGGTGTTCTCGACGAACGACCCTTGCAGCTCCTCTTTGCCGGCGAAAGCGATGGCGTGGACGAGACCGTCCAGCGAACCCCAACGGTCGCCCAAGGATGCGAACGCCCGGTCCATGGACGCATCGTCGGACACGTCCGCTTCGATGAGCGCCGGCGGTTTCGGGAGGCTTTCAGCGAGCGGGGTCACGCGTTTGAGCAGTTCCTCGCTTTGGTAAGAAATCGCGAGTTCCGCGCCTTGTGCGGCGAGCTGCGAGGCGATGCCCCATGCGATGGAGTTTTTGTTCGCCACGCCCATCACAAGCACGCGCTTGCCGGCCATCAGCGCGCCGGCGGGGAAACGGCCTTCCTCTTCAGACATGGCGGGGTCTCCGTTTTTGGGCCGGGCAGGGGAGCGGCCGAACAGTTTCATGAAGGGCTCCGCAATCCGCGGGCGGATGGCGCGCCGGACGGCGCGAGGGGGCGTACAGGCGTAGCGGCGGCGCGGCGCGAGTTCCACTCCAATCGCACGCGCCCGTAGGCTGCGCGTCGCCGCTTAGGCGCGCGCAAAAACAAGGCTGCCGTTGGTGCCGCCGAAGCCGAAGCTGTTGGACATCGTAACGTCCAAATCGACGTCGTCTCTGAGCTCGGTGACGATATGGGCGCCGTCGATTTCCGGATCGATCGCATCCACATTGATCGAAGGCGCGATGAAGCCGTTCTGCATCATCAATAGACAGTAGATTGCTTCCTGCGCGCCTGCGCCGCCCAAGGAGTGCCCGGTCATGGATTTGGTCGCCGAAATCGGCGGCGCATCGGAGCCGGAGCCGAAAACCTCGCGAATGGCCTCCATCTCTCGGATGTCGCCGACCGGGGTGGAGGTGGCGTGGGGATTGATGTAGCCGATCCGCCGCCCGTTGAGGCCTTCCATGGCTTTGCGCATCGCCCGCGCCGCGCCTTCCCCGGAGGGCTGCACCATGTCGTAGCCGTCCGACGTGGCGCCGTAGCCGATGATTTCGGCGTAGATCTTGGCGCCGCGGGCTTTCGCTCGATGAAATTCCTCAAGCACCAACACCCCGGCGCCGCCGGCGATGACGAACCCGTCGCGATCCTTGTCGAACGCGCGGCTGGCCCGGTTCGGCGCGTCGTTGTAGCCGCTGGACATCGCGCCCATCGCGTCGAACAGCGAGGACAAAGTCCAGTCCAGCTCTTCTCCGCCGCCCGCGAACATCACGTCTTGGCGGCCCCATCGGATTGCCTCCGCCGCCTCGCCGATGCAGTGCAAAGACGTGGTGCAGGCCGACGAAATCGAAAAGTTCAGGCCGAGGATCTTGAAGTTCGTGGCCAAGGTCGCCGAAGCGGTGGACGACATCGCCTTGGGCACGGCGAACGGCCCGATGCGGCGCACGCCTTTTTCCCGTGCGGTGTCCGCAGCAGCCACGATGGCGCGGGTGGACGGTCCGCCGGTGCCGATGATCAGGCCGGTGCGCTCGTTGGAGACGTCGTGCTCTTCGAGCCCCGCGTCCCGAATGGCTTGGTCCATCGCGATCCAGGACCAAGCCGCGCCGTCGCCCATGAAGCGAAGCGCGCGCTTGTCCACCACGCCTGCCGGGTCCAGGGCCGGATCCGCGGCGACCTGGCTTTTGAAGCCCAGCTCTTTGTGTTTCTCGGAAAAAGTGACGCCGGAGCGTCCTTCGCGCAGTGAGGCTAGGACCTCATTTGCGCTATTGCCGATGCAAGAGACGATCCCTAGTCCCGTGACGGCCACCCGTCGCATGCGTTTCCTCACATATGAGCGCCGCGTCTGTAGCGCGGCTTCCTAAAGCGCGGAGTCGAGCGTTTCCGCTGCGAACAGGCCCACTTTGAGCTCTTTCGCAACGTAGATGCGTCGACCGTCCACCAGCATCGTACCGTCGGCGTAGCCGAGCACCGGCGGCCGCAGCCGCACCCGACGCATTTCGATAATATAGCGCACGACCTTGGCGTCTGGGCGTACCTGGCCCTCAAATTTCACTTCCTTCACGCCGAGCGCGCGGCCTTTGCCCGGACCGCCCGCCCATCCGAGAAAAAAGCCGGTCAGTTGCCACATGGCGTCCAGCCCCAGGCATCCTGGCATCACCGGGTCGCCTTCGAAATGGCAGCCGAAAAACCAATGATCGGATTTCACGTCGAGTTCGGCTTCGATGACGCCTTTGCCGTGAGCGCCGCTTTCCCGGTCGATGCGCGTGATCCGGTCGACCATCAGCATCGGCGGCAACGGCAGCTGTGCGTTGCCGGCGCCGAAGAGGTCGCCTTTGGCGCATTCGATCAGCTCATTGTAGTCGTAAGCGTGTTTTTGTTCGTTCATAGCGGTCTAAGCGGCTCTGCCGGCTTGATTCTGCGGGCGGCAGAGACAATTTTGAGAATGAGTGACAATCGGAGTGCGCCAAAGCGTGTGTTGGGCGCACAGCGGTAGCATGGCGGCGCTTGGACGCTCAAGCGTCCGGTAAGGAGCGGTGAGTAATGGCCGAGCCCAGAGAGTTGGAAGCGCGGGACCGTCTTGCGGCGGTCGGGCTGCGTCCCACCAAGCAGCGTATCGGTTTAGCCGCGTTGCTGTTTGCAGGCGGGCCTCGCCATGTGACGGCGGAAACGCTTCACGCCGAGGCCGGCAGGGCGGGCGCGACGGTCTCTTTAGCGACGGTCTACAACACGCTGCGCGCGTTCACGCAGTCCGGTCTCGTTCGCCAAGTCGCTGTTGACGGTTCGCGGGTGTATTTCGACACCAATGTCGAGGAGCACCATCATTTCTTTGACGAACAGTCTGGCGTTCTCCGCGACATTGACGCCCGGGAGATTCTCGTGGACGGCGTGCCTGAGCCGCCGGAAGGCTGCGAGATCGCGAGCGTCGACGTCATCGTTCGCGTCCGCCCCAAACGCTAAAACCCACCGAAAGCTTGTCCCCATTTCGGCGCGCCTCGCGTAGTCGTACAGGGGCGTCTGCGCGTCCGCTTCGCGCAGCGGCGACGGCGTGTGTTGAATATAGGACGGGGGCGCATTCTTCGTGAGGGGAGAGGCGTGGACTGGCGGAGCATCGTGGAGGCGGTCCAAAAGGCCGCAGCAAACGGCGATCGAGAATTCGCCACCCAGATCAGAGAGATGGCGACATCCGGGTCGGCGGAGCTTAAAGCCGCCGCGCGGCTGGCTCGTGTTCGGCGCGCCGGCGGCGTTTTCATGGATACTGCGGCGTCGCCCGATGCTGCGCCCTTGGAGCCGACGATTGCGCCAGGCGAACGGATCGGCGCATGGCGCATCGAAGGGTTTATCGGCGCGGGGGGCATGGGCGAAGTGTACCGCGCCCGGCGGGCCGATGGTCGCTACGACCAAATCGCGGCCCTAAAGATTCTACAACGTCAGTACGACTCCCACCGCCTGGAGCGCTTCAAGCGTGAGCGCCAGCGTGTGGCGCGCCTCGATCACCCCGGCGTAACGCGCATCATCGACGGCGGGGAAACCGGCTGCGCGCGCCCCTACATGGTGATGGAGTTCGTGTCGGGTCAGCCGATCGACGCCTATTGCCGCGACCGCGCGCTCGCCCCGGCGGAGCGCATCCGGCTCCTGTGCGAGCTTTGTGCGGCGACCGCCCATGCCCATGCGCGCCTGGTGCTGCACCGAGACATCAAAGCGTCCAATGTGCTGGTTCGCGAGGACGGTTCGGTCAAGCTCATTGATTTCGGCATTTCTTCGCTTATCGACGATGCAGAGGACGGGGCCGCCCCGCTCACATTCGCCACCGCCGCGCCGGAGCAGCTTTTCGGGGAACCCGCGACCGTCCAGACCGACGTTTTCGCCATTGGAGTCCTCGCCCATGAGCTTTTCGCCGGCTCGCTTCCAACGCGCATGGCCGATGGCGGGGTGGCGGTGGACAAAAAGGTCCTTGGAAGCGCCGACATGACCGCCATCATCGAGCGGGCCCTGAGCTTATCCCCCGATGCGCGCTACCCAACCGCCGATGCCTTGTCTCGTGACTTGGCCGCCGCGGTCGAACACCGACCGGTGGCGGCGCGCAATCCGAGTTTCGCCTACCAAGCCGGCAAGTTCGTTCGCCGCAATATGCTCGTCAGTCTTCTTGGCGCGGCGGCGGTGCTGGCGACCGCCTCGGGGTTCACGGTGAGTTGGCTCATGACCGCGCGGGCGACCGACGCGCGGGAGCGGGCGGAGTTCTATCTGCGTCGCGCCGAGCTGACGAGCGCCACCCAAACGGCTTATGCGGATGGGCTGCAACGGCTGTTCGCTCACGAGAACGACGCCGAGCGTATTGAGGCCTTTCTTTTAAACCGCGCACAGGAGGCTTACGCCGCCCGGGAAGCGGACCCCGATCGCGCCGCCGTTGTCGCTTACGCCGTCGGCCGAAGCTTCGTGGACCGATTGGACTTCGCCAACGGCATCGCCGTGCTCGAACCATGGATCACCGAAGGCTACGGCGATGTCGGTTTGGTCAATCAAGGTAGGGTCAGTCTCGCGGTGGCCTATGGCGGTTCTTTGAACACCGAACGGGCGCTGGCGTTGCTCGCTGAGACTGAAGCCTATTACGAGCAAGGATTGCGGGCCGGGTCGCCGGAGCATGTGGTGTCCGTCGTTCAGACTGCGCTGCTCACCGACACGCCCGAGGAGATGGCGCGCGCCCAAGCCCTGCTCGAAGACGTGGTCGGACAGGATATCCCCCAACCGTTCCTGGCTAGGAGCTTGGACTATCTCGAAGTCATCTATAGCCGAACCGGGCAATTTCAGTTGGGTTATGAAACAGCTCTGCGGGTGATTGACCTTCAAAACTCAAATGTGCTCCTTGAATTGCAGGGGCAAACGCAGTCTCGCGGGGTGGTGGCTTGGTATGAGATATTTCTCAACAAAGATTTTGACTCAGCCGAAAGGCTTCTGTCTCAAATAATCGACGATTCAGAGCAGCAGGGTGAAGAGCCCGCGCTCTGGGAGACCTATCAGTTCATGGGCTGCGTCCACTTATATACGGGCCAGTTTGCAGAGGCTGAGATTTGGCTTCGGCGGTCACAGGAGTTGTTGAACCGTTACGTCGACTCTGTCCCGCCCACATCGCTCTATCTCGCCGAGGTGGCCGCCGCTCAGGGCGAGTTTGACCGCGCACAAGACCTCCTGTTCGAGCTGATCGACTTTTACGGGCCCGTCGCCCCAATGCGCAGGCGCGAATCAGAACGCGTCAGTCCGCGGATAGCGTTATCGATGGCCTTCGTTGAGACGCTTCGCGCTGGCCCGGAGGCTGGTTCGGCCGTGCTTGTCAGACAAGGCGTCACCAGGGCGGCGGGCGACCGTCAGCTGGTATCGCGCTTCTATATCGAATGGCTTGAGGAAATGGGCGTGACCATTCCTGAGCCGACTTAAGGCGGCGCGATCCCGAGTTCGGCGGCCAGCCAGGCCCGCGCAGCCCGCCATTCGCGGCGAATGGTGCGGGTGGAGCGGCCGAAAGCCTGAGCCGTCTCGGCCTCCGTCATGCCGCTGAAGTACCGGGCGTCCACCACTTCGAGCCATTTGGGGTTCTTTTGACCGAGCTTCTCCAAAAGCTCGGCGATCGCCACCAGCTGCTCGGGGGTCTCAGAGAATTCCGGTAAGAACGGCTCGGCCTCGTCCAGGTCGAGTTTGCGCGCGCCCCCGCCCCGTTTGCTGGCCATGCGGCGACGCGCGTAGTCAACGATGACGCAACGCATTGCAACCGTGACCGACCGCATGAAGTGTTCGCTCGAGTTCCAAGTTTTCGGGCCGTCGACGCGCAAAAAACTCTCATGCAACAAATCGGATGTGGCGAGCGTCGCGCCCACCCTGGCCGCGCGACGTTTGGCGCGAGCCACGCGCAACAATGCGTCGTAATGCTCAGTTATAAGACGCCGGGCAAGACTCGATTCTTCGGTGTCTTCGCCCGCCACGCTCGGGGCGGCGTTTTCCGTCATTGCATTCCCTCTTGCGCACCGGTCGCGCCCCCGACCGGATCGCTCATCCCAGTACAATTCAGCATGCCGAAGAACGGGGCGCCAGCATGACTGCGGGGGCGCAGCATGATGGCGATTTCGCGGTCGGCGTCAGGCGCGCCGCTGAAGGGCGAGCGCTCAAGCCGCTTGGGCCGCCCGCGCCAGGCGCGCGGGCGGGCGAGTAGGAAATAGCGCTTACTCGGCGATGAGTGCGCGGGGTTTCGGGTCGAGCGTGTCGGGCAGGGGACCGGGCGCGATGCCGAGGCTCCGCGCAACCACGTTCGCCACTGCGCCGGCTTCGGCGCCAGAGCCGTCGTTCTCTGTTTCCAGCGGCGCAATCGAGACGTTCGGACGGGGCCCGAAGGACCGTGCGACTACGGGCGTTTCTTCAAAAACCCTGTCAAACAAGTCCAACAGCGCCGACCCGGCGGCGGCCCTGCTATCAGCAGCGGGCGGTTCGGCGAAAAGCCAGCCCGGGCCGGCGTCGTCGTTCTGTTTGGCGGCGGCGGGCGCCGTGACGGCGAGGGCGCCGGCGGCGAGGGCGACTGTCAAAGAGCGCTTCATGACTAATGTCTCCGGCGACGAGGCCGTCGATTCGGGAGGGACGACCGTTTCATGAGTGTACGCAAGCAGACCCTGGTCTCCAATATGCCGCAGCGACAGGACCCGCTCTACGGCGCCGACTGTCACAAAGCCCGGTTAACGTAAGCTAGCTGTCGCATGCGAGAAGGGCGAACTCATGACCAAACTGCGCGCCGCCGAAATTGACGCGAGCGAAGACCACTCCGTTAACCCACGGGCGGGCGTCCATGCGCCGACCATGGGCGACGTGATCGCCGCGCGCCTCTCGCGGCGCGGCGTGCTGAAGGGCGCCCTGACCGCGTCTGCGCTCGCCGGCGCGGGTCCGATCGCCGCCTGCGCCACCCGACCCGGCGAGACGCTGCCCGCCGCTCGCGGCCCCGCTACGTTTGCTGAAACCCCGCGCGGATTGGATGGGACCCACCATATTCCCGAGGGTTATGAGGCCGATGTGCTGATCCGCTGGGGGGATGCGCTGTTCGCCGATTCCCCGAGCTTCGACCCGCGCGCGCAATCCGCCGGCGCTCAAGCGCGACAGTTCGGATACAATAACGATTTCATTGGGTTCGCGCCCATGCCGGTGCGCGGTGATGAGACCGCGCGCGGTCTTCTCTGCGTGAACCATGAATATGTCTCCACGCCGCTAATGTTGCCCGGCGTCGCGGCGCGCTACCCCGAGAGCATGACCGAGGAGCTCTGTGCGGTGGAGATGGCCGCCCATGGCGGGACCGTGGTCGAAGTCGCCAAACGCAACGGTCAGTGGGCGGTCGAGGTGGGGGCGCCGCTTAACCGGCGGATCACCGCGGAGACCCCGATGGAGCTCTCCGGGCCCGCTGCGGGCGCGGAAAGCTTGAAAACCGCCGCTGACCCGGGCGGTCGTACGGTTCTGGGCACGGTGAACAACTGCGCGGGCGGCATGACCCCATGGGGCACCTACCTGCTGGCGGAGGAAAACTTCAACGGCTATTTCCGCGGCGCGCCGCTCTCTGCCGGCGACGTCCAAGCCGCGTCGTTCGAGCGCTACGGCATTCCCGGCGGCTGGTACCAATGGGGTCGGCACTTCGAGCGCTTTGACATTCAACGCACGCCCAACGAGCCGAACCGCTTCGGCTGGGTGGTCGAAGTCGACATCAAAGACCCGACCTCCATGCCGAAGAAGCGCACCGCCATGGGGCGGTTCAAGCATGAGGGCGCGGAGACCGTGATCGCGCCGGACGGCCGGGTCGTCGTGTATATGGGCGATGATCAGCGCTTTGATTACGTCTACAAATTCATCACCGCAGACCGGTTCCGGGCGAATGACCCGTCGTCGAATGCGGACCTGTTGGACGAAGGCGTGTTGTTCGTCGCGCGGTTTGACGCCGACGGCACGGTGGCGTGGCTGCCGCTTCTGCACGGCGCGGGTCCGCTGACGGCTGAGAACGGTTTCGCCAGTCAAGCCGACGTCCTCATCCACACCCGCCTGGCTGCCGATTTGCTCGGCGCAACGCCGATGGATCGGCCTGAAGACGTCGAAGCCGACCCGCGTACGGGCCGCGTCTATGTCATGCTGACCAACAACACCCGGCGGACCGAAGACCAGGTCGACGCCGCAAATCCGCGTGCGGAAAACGCCTTCGGCCACATCATCGAAATCGTCGAGCCGGACGGAGACTTCACCGCGCGTCGGTCGCGTTGGGAGATTCTGGTTCGCTGCGGCGATCCCGACCAACCCGAATTCGGCGCCGTGTGGAACCCGGCGACAAGCCGCGACGGCTGGTTCGCTGCGCCCGACAATTGCGCCATCGACCCCTTCGGCCGGCTTTGGATCGCCACCGACGGCAACGAGCGCACCGGAGCCGCCGACGGCCTCTGGGCCCTCGAGACGGAAGGCGAGGGCCGGGGCACGGGCCGGTGCTTCTTCCAATGCCCGATCGGCGCGGAGCTGTGCGGCCCCCGCTTCACGCCGGACGGAACGACATTGTTCGTCGCCGTCCAGCATCCTGGCGACGGTGATGGGGCGACGTTCGAGGCCCCGACGACGCGTTGGCCTGATTTCGGCGCCGCCGATCCGCCGCGGCCCGCCGTCGTCGCCATTCGGCGGGAGGACGGCGGCGTCGTTGGAGGATAGGGGCCCTGAGAGGCGGCGGGCCCGCCGTCCGCCGTCATCTGGCGACTGTCAAAAAACTTTCACCCGACTTTACGCGGATTTGGCGAACCAAAGACGTTACGCTGACGTAATAAGAGACGTCTGGGGTCAGGAACATCACGTCGGGGGGCTCCGCCGGCGGATCTCGGACGTTCACTCACTCAGTTACGAGGACTGGAGGGACCCATGGCTCTTCGCACCCGCTTCGGCGCAGCCGCCGCCCTGATCATCACGCCGTTCGCCGTGGCCGCTTGCGCCCACCACGCGACGGAAACCGCGGCTCCGGCCGCTGAAGCCGCGCCGGTTGAAGCGCCGCAAGCCGACATCGTCGACACCGCTGTGGCGGCCGGCGACTTCACCACGCTCGTCGCCGCCGTCCAGGCCGCCGGCTTGGTCGAGACGCTGAAAGGCGAAGGCCCGTTCACCGTCTTCGCGCCGACCGACGACGCGTTCGCCGCTCTGCCGGAAGGCACTGTCGAAACCTTGCTGCTGCCGGAAAACATCGGCGACCTGCAAGCTATCCTGACCTACCACGTCATCGCCGGCGAGTTCATGTCCGGTGATCTGGCGGGCGCGACGCTCGACGTTGAAACCGTCAATGGCGCCACCGTCGCCATCGACGCCACCGACGGCGTTCTGGTCAACAACGCCACCGTCATCGCTGCGGATGTCGACGCCTCCAACGGCGTCATCCACGTGATCGACACCGTGCTGCTGCCGCCGGCTGGCTCGGACGAGCACTAAGCGGTCAACCGCACCGGCGGGGGCGCAAGCCCCCGCCGCTTTGCGCCGTTTCAACGCGTTCAAGCTCACCCTTTGATAGGGTGACCCCGCGGCCACGTCATTGGTTTGAAACCGCCTCTGGCGTTAAGGGTTCAACCGACGCGGCTTTGGCGTTCCGCGCCTCTGAACCTCGGGCGCCATGGCGGTTCGGCTTCGGCCGCAGCGTATTTTGACCCTCACTCCGCCGCTTCGCTGCGCGTAATCGTTAAATCCACCGACCCGACGCGGAAGCCTCGGTAGCCGACGGTGGCTCGATTGATGATGTCGCCCTCAGCGGCGCGCACCAAAACGTCCCGAAACCGAAGCCGGATGGTTCCGCCATCGTCAGTCGGCTGGTCGATGAGATACTCCAAGCGAAAAGCGTCGCCGTCCTGAAAGCCGCGCGCCTCGCCGACAACGTCTTCCCGCGTGCCGGTCCATTCACCGTTTGGAAGGCGGGTGAGCCGCCACGTCTTCCGGTCCGTTTCGCCGTCTTCAAAGACGAAGTCTTCCTCGAGCGTCAGCGTTTCCCCATCCCAGACACCGTTGAGATAGGCGGTGAACGCACGGTTCTGACCCGTGATGGTGCGAAACACCCCGCGGCCGACAGTCTGCCCGGCCAAATCCCGCTCCAGCGCAAAGGGTTCGCCCATGACGCGCTCGGCGGGAACCGACGGACGGGTCGCGCAGGCGCTTGTGAGCACGGTGAGGGCGGCGAAAGCCGCGAAAAGGGGAGCGGGACGCATCGGCGGTCTCCTTGCAGGATCGATGGTCGAGGCGATTGTTCGAATTGCGCCGCGGCGCCTAACCTCGATTTTAGAACGGGGACGTAAAGTCCTACGCATGTCACCTGTGCTTCGGATCGCTGCGGTCGCCGTTCTTTCGGCGGCGCTTTCGGCCCCGCCCGCCTTCGCCGCCGGCGGGAGCGCCGACACGACGTCTCGCCGGCGCGCCACGGCGTCGGAGGCGTTCGTGCCGATGCCGGGTCTGACTGCGACGGTGACCCATGACTACCGCGCCCGCGGGGTCTTGCATGTGGAGGCGGGCGTAGAGATCCCAGACGGGCGCACCCGGGCGCGGGCCGAACGCTTAATGCCGCGGCTGCGCGCCCATTGCGCCGAGGCGTTGCGCGCTTATGCGGGCGACCAATATCGCTATGGCGCAGTGCCGGACGCCGACAGAATCTCCGTCATGCTGCAAGCCGCCGTCGACGACGTCCTCGGCGAACCGGGCGCCGGGGACATCATTCTGGGCATGGTGATCATTCACGAAGGCGAAGGCTGAGGCCTCGCCCGCCGTCTTACGCGACCTCGTCCATAAAGCGCGCCAGAGCGAGATCTTTATCGGTCACGCCGCCCGCATCATGGGTCGCGAGCGTGACCTCGACCCGATCATAGACGTTGAACCATTCGGGGTGGTGGTCCATCTGATCGGCCTTCAGCGCGATCCGCGTCATAAAGCCGAACGCAGCGTTGAAATCGGCGAAGCGAAAGGTCTTCGCAATCGCATCGCGTCCCTCCACCGCGCGCCAGCCCTCTAACGCTGCGACGGCCGCAGCCGCTCCGATTTTTTCCATGTTTGCGCCTCGCAATGGTGAGCGACGGCTCCGAGCGCGTCAGTCGGAGGCCGTCGCCGCAATGACGTGATGCGTTGGTTTAGTCGTTCGATTGGATGCGAATGAGGTCGCGGATGCCGTCTTGGATGTCGAGCAAAATAAAGATCAGCCCAAAGGTGACCGAAGCGAGCAAATAGGCGACCACCCCGCCGATGACGGCGTTGGCCGCGGCCGGAAGCGGGTTGATCCCGAGCATTTCGTACAGTGGAACAAGCAGCTCGCCTTGATAGCCGCCCACCGCGCCAATGACGACGGCGGCCAGAAACAAGATGAACGCGACGATGTTGAGCGTGCCGATAACGAGCGCGCGAAAGGCTTGCATGGGATCCCCCCAGATTGCGGATTGCCGGGCGCGCGGACGGTACGCTCTGCGCTGAGCGGCGTCCACAAAGACCCCGCGCGTCGCGCTGCCGGGCGGTCGCGGCGAAGCGCTCAGGCTCCGCCGCTCACCGTTTTGGTCACTCTTCCGTCGCGGTATCGGCGGGTTTTTTCCGCGCTTCGCTGTCCGCGTTGCGCGCCATGGCGAACACCACCCCTGACAACCCGATGATCGCGATGATGTTGGGGAACGCCATCGACGCGTTGGCGAGATCGCCCAGCCGCCAAATGAAGCCGACCTCTTGGAGCGTGCCGACAAACACCACGCCAACCCATAAGAAGCGGAACGGGCGCGCCGCCCAATCCCCGACCAGGTAGGTCACCGCAGATTCCGCATAGTACGACCACCCGATGATGGTGGTGAACGCGAACAGGGCGATGGCGATGGTCACCACCCAATTGCCG
>CAZABJ010000020.1:32040-43026 GCA_964483375.1 uncultured Caulobacterales bacterium | reverse complement strand
CTTCATCCTGGGCGAAAGCCGGCGTGAAGCCCGTAAAGGCAACGGCGCTCGCTACACCCGCTAGAATCGTGGAGCGCAGCAGGCGCTCCCGCTTCGTCGTCATGCTCACGATTGAACCCCTTCGAAATCGTCTTGTTTTGCGGCCGCCCGCTCTGAAGAACAGGCGGTCAAACCCCCGGGCGCGAGGGTTATCCCCCGTCACTACCGACCGCTACGCTACGCGCGTCGTCAAATTTCCGTCAAATCTCAGAAGCGTATTCCTAGGGCGTCTTCTCGCTTTCGCGGCCACGTGTGGCGCTATAGCAACGGATGAGTCGCCGAGCAGACTAGGGCTTAAGCAATTATGAAAGTTGGGCTTCGGCAACGTTTGAGCCTGGCGGCCGCCGCCATGCGGTCAGCCCGCGCGACGGCCCTCTAAACAAACGCGACGCCGAGCGCCATCAGCGCCAATGCGGCGAAACTGAGGGTGAAGGCGTTGGCGAGGTCAAGCAACAAGACCCGCGCGACCGCTAAGACGCGGCCATCGCCATAGGCTTCGCGCAAAGTGCGATAAAGCGCGACATTCGCCCATGCGAGAAAAACCAAGAACGCGAGCCATCCGGGGATGACGACGGTCGCCGCCATGCACAAAAGCGCCCACAGAAACAGGAAAGCATGAAAGTGCAGCGAGACCACCAGGTGATTGAAAAAGTAGAGCTTTCTTCTCCAGAAATGCAATAGGCCGAGATAGATCGCAAAGAGCGGGCACAGCACGAAAACAAGCCGCGGCGACCAACGCTGCATCGCCGCGACCCAATCCTCGGGACGGTCGACCGCCGTCTGCAGCTGCCCTGTGATCCAAACGCGATCCTCCAACGAAAGCGATGCGGAGAAATCCATATCGCTCTGGACCTCGATTTCGCCCGCATCGATGAGCGCCGCACATGTCTCGGACGGCGCTACGTCGGGAATGAACGTGCCGGCGATGGCGCATTTCACCTCGTCTCGAAATTGTTGGCCGCTTTCGGCGTCGAGCGTATTGCCCGCGGCGCCGGCGCTCATCTCCTGGGCGTCGAGTGTCGGCGTGAAGGACCAAGCCGCGAGAAAGAAAACGACGCTGGCCACCAGGAACAACCGGAAGGGCGGCACGTAATCCGCGCGGTGTCCGGCCAAATATCGCGCCGACACCCGTCCGGGACGGAACAAGAGAGTGGGCACGGTGCGCGCGAACCGGCCCTCAATTGCGAACAAATCGCCAACGATTTCGGCGATGAGACGCCAAAGCGGACGCTGATAGTCGTCAGCCAGCTGCCCGCAGCTTCCGCAATAGCGCCCAGTAAGCGGCGCGCCGCAATTACGACAGTGCTCACCGCCTCGGCGGGCGCGGCCGGCGGCCATCCCCGCCGCGGCGTCGGCGACGGCGGCTTCCGTGACGCCGCCGGCCAAGCGTTCAATGTCGTCTTCTTGGATCACGACGCGCCGCGCACCCTACTCCGTCGCGCCGTCGGCGAAGCATAAGTAGCGGGAGCGGTTGACCCGCACCGGATTTTCAACCCAACCCGTGACGCGGGGATTGACCAGGGACTTGTTGACCTGGAACCACAGCGGCGCGATCGGCGCGTCGTCGAGCAGGAGCTGCTCCGCTTGTGCGAGAATCTCCGCCCGCTGCTCCAAGTCGAGCTCCAAGTTGGCTTCTCTCAAGAGCCGGTCATATTCGGGGCTGTTATAGCTGGCGTAGTTGAGCTCCGCGGTGCGGCTCTCGAACAAGAAGAGATAGTTCTGGGCGTCGTTGTAGTCCGCCACCCATCCGGCGTCGCCGACCTGGAAGTTCCGCGCCCGGAGATTTTGGTAGTGGGTCTGCGTTTCGATGCCGGCGATATCGGCCCGAACCCAATCAGCGATTTGGCTCCAATCATCCCGGAGCACCGGCGCCACACGCGGATTATCGGCGGTGTTGCGGTGGGTGTATTCAAACCGCAGCGGATTGTCCGGGCCGAAGCCGGCTTCCTCTAACAAACGACGGGCTTCCGCGCGCCGCTCCGCAATCGGGGTGTCCGCCCAGCTCGATCGCGCTTCGCCGCCGTAATTTGCGATGCCCGGCGGCACGATGGCGTGCGCGGGGATCTGACCGGCTTGGAGGATCTCGTTGACGATGAACTCGTTGTCGACCGCCATGGCGAGCGCCTGGCGCACCCGAGGGTCATCAAACGGAGGATTGAGCGTATTGAACGAAAGATAGGCGGTATTCAGAGCCGGGCTGACTTGAACGTAGTCAGGGATTTCCGAGCGGAAAAAGTCGATCCGTTGGCCGGGAAATTCGTTGTTTAAGTCCAGCTCGCCATTGCGCACCCGACGCTCGGCGGTGTTCGCGTCATTGGTCGGGTAGTAAAAGATTTCGTCAAGACAGACATTGTCGTTGTCGAAGAACAGCTCGTTTCGCACGACGCGCACATAGTCGTTGGTGCGCCACTCCACCAAGCGATAGGGGCCGTTCACCTGAACGTTCTCAGGACGGATCCAACGGTCCCCATGCTCGGCCACCACATGCGCCGGCACCGGGAAAGAGGTGTAGTGGGTCAGCAGCCCGGGAAGATAAGGCGCGGGATGTTCAAGTCGGATTTCCAACGTTCGGTCGTCGATGGCGCGCACGCCAAGCGTTTCCGGCGAAGCCCCGCCGTTCACCGCTTCGGCGTTCTCGATGAGATACAAGAGGGAGGCGTATTGGGCCAACGTATCGGGATTGAGAATGCGGCGCATGGCGAACACGAAGTCCCCCGCCGTCACCGGTTCGCCGTCCGACCACTGCGCTTCGCGGAGCGTGAAGGTCCAGACGAGCCCGTCGTCGCTCACCAACCATTCCTCGGCCATGCCGGGGATCGGGTCGCCCTCAGCGTTCTCGGTGAAAAGCCCGACGAACATGTCGCCGATGATGTTGTTTTCCCACGTGCCGCTCGCCTTATGCGGATCCAGGGAGTAGGGCTCGGCGGTGTTCCCGCGGTGGAGAATTCTGACGAGCTCGTCAGCGTTCTCGCTCGGACCGCCGCCGCCGCAGGCGGCGGTCATGATTAGGGCGGCCGAAAGCGCGGCTCCGAAACGCATATGACGCGACATCATCGTTTTCCCTTTTTGTTGCGAGGCCCCCAAAAGCTGTCGCCCGGCCCGCCCATGTCCACTCGCCCCTTAGTTATGCAGTCCCGCGCCGTCGACAGAAGCCCCTTTCTCTGATTGGTTTCGGTCAAACTGGTGAAGCGCGATGCGCGCTTCGCCCCTCTGGAGGGTTTGGCATATGCGCTGGATACCAACGATCGCGGCCTCAGCTTTGTTCGCAGGCGCAGCGTACGCGCAGGACGGAGGCGCGGATGCGACGGGCGTCCTTGACGCGGTGTATAGCTGCGCCTCGGTGAGCGAAGCGGACGAACGGCTCGCCTGCTATGACGCCGCGGTCGGCGCTTTGCAGGCTCGGGAACAAGCTGGTGAAGTGGCTGTCGTCGATCGTGAGCGCGTGCGCGAAATCGAACGGGAAGCCTTCGGCCTGTCCCTGCCCAGTCTGCCTCGGCTCACCTTGCCGAGCCTCGGAGGCCGGGAGGCCGAACCGATCGAAACCATCCAGTCGGAAATCACCGATTGGTCGCGGGCTCCCCGCGGCGAATTGCGGTTCGAACTCGCCAATGGACAAACGTGGATTCAAATCGACGATCGCGAGTACCGCATGCCGCGCACTGACACGCTGACCGCCTCGATCAGCAGAGCCTCATTCGGCAGTTTCGTGCTGCAGGTGAACGATCGCGGCCGCAATATTCGCGTCCGCCGGGTCGAGTAATTTCCCGTGCGACGCCTCAGCGATCCTTGGGGTCGAGGGCGTCACGCACCCCGTCGCCGATGAAGTTGAAGCAGAGAAGCGTGATCATCATCGTCAGCGCCGGGGCCATAAGCGTCCACGGCATCGTCTCGACATTATCCGACCCCTGCTTGATGAGGCTGCCCAGCGACGTCAGCGGCTCCTGAACGCCGAGCCCGATAAATGAGAGAAAACTCTCCGCCAAGATCACGACCGGAATAGTAAGCGTCATATAGACCACCACCGGCCCCAAGACGTTGGGCACGACATGGCGACGCACGATCTGCGGCGAGGTCGCCCCAGCCGCCTCCGCCGCCTCGACGAATTCGCGCCGACGGATCGAAAGGGTCTGCCCGCGCACGATGCGCGAGAGGGTCAGCCATTCGACCCCGCCGATCGCGGCGAAAATGATCAGGATCTTCAAGAACGGCCGGCCGGTCGTGAATTCCTGCGTCACCGCGAGGAGCAAGATGACAATGAACACGTAAGGCAGCGAGTAGATGACGTCGACGATGCGCATCATCACTTGATCCAGACGCCCGCCCGCATAGCCCGCGGTGGCGCCCCAAGCCACGCCGATGATCAGGCTGACCGCCGTCGCCACGATCCCGATAGACAACGAAACTAAGAACCCCACGATGGTTTTGGCGAACATGTCGCGCCCGTCGAGGGAGGTGCCGAAGATGTGCAAATGCTCCCAGGTCGGCGCCCATGCCGTGCGGTCGCGATAGAGCGTGTCGTAATCGTGGGGCCAGGCCACAAGCCCGACCAGCGCGATCATGAGCAACACCGTAAGCACCGCTGCGCTGGCTAACGCCGCTCGGTTCCGCAAAAGCCGGTTGATCGCGTCCGCCCATAAGGAGCGGCCTTGGGCTGCTGCGGCGGCGGTTTCGCCCCGTTCGTTCTGGGTGATCGGGGCGATCGTCATTGCAGCCGCACCTTGGGGTCAAACGCCGCCAGCAAAAGGTCTGAGATAAGGTTCATCATGATGATGAGCGTGGAGAAGACGATCACCAACCCCATCACGACGGTGTAATCGCGCTCCAACGCGCTTGTGACGAATTGCTGGCCGATGCCGGGCAGGTCGTAAATCTGTTCGATCACCAACGATCCGGTGATGAGCGCTGCAGAGGCGGGCCCCAGATAACTCACCAGGGGCGGCGCCGCGGCGCGCAGGGCGTGGCGCGTGACGATGCGCCAGGTCGACAGCCCTTTGGCGCGCGCGGTGCGGATGTAATTCGACCGGATCACTTCGATCATGCTCGCGCGCACCAAACGCGAGATGATCGCGATTTGAGGCAGCGCCAGCGTCACGACGGGAAGAAACAACCGATGGGGCTCAAGCTGGCCTCTGCTGAGCCCCGCGGTCGGGAAGGACCGAAGGGTGTCCGGCGTGAACTGATCAAGAAACGGGATCACATGCGGATTGATGACTTGCAGCACGAGGAGCTGCAGCAGCGGTCCGACGACGAAGGGCGGGACGGATATCCCGACCAGGGCGACCGCCATCACCATGAAATCGCTCGGGCGGTTCTGCCTTAAGGCGGCCGTGACCCCCAAGGTTCCGCCGACCAACAAAGCGAGCACCAGCGAGGACACCCCGATGACTGCGCTCACATGGATGTTCTCGCCGATCATCTCCACGACGGTCTTGTCCGGTTTGCGTAGCGAAGGTCCCAGATCCCCGCGTGCAAGATCGCCGAGAAAATAGACGTATTGGATATGCGGCGGCTGATCGAGGTTGTAGGCGGCGAGCACCCGCTGCCGGATTTCCTCCGACATCGGCCGTTCCAGGTCGAACGGGCTGCCCGGCGCGGCGCGCATCATGAAAAAAGCAACGGTGACGATCACCAAAATGGTCGGAATCGCAATCAGAATGCGTCTTATGACGTAGCCGAGCATTTTCCTGCCGCAAAAATTGGACTGCCCCTCAGGCGCGGCGACGGTTTCACGGCGCTTCGGGAGGTGTCAATTGCGCCACACAGCCCGCGTTTCATTAGCGGCCGACTGTTGCGGCGGGAGCCGCAAAACCGCACGCCCGTCACCGTCAACCGCGTCGCGCGTCTGAATAGCTTCCCCCAGGTTTAGCGCGGCGACGGCGATCAGCGCCACGGCAAGCGTTCGAAATCGGAGAGAAAGCGCGCCAAAGGCGCGCAGGAGCGTGGGCTTCGTCTTGCGCATCGCCTCTCCCCGCGCAAGAACCAGGCCCGGCGACCGGAACGTAAGTTTTCGTGAACGGTCGTGAGTTGGCGCGCGCTCAGCGCCGCCTAAACTCCGCGCTAAGCCGCATAGGAGCAACGTCGCGTGTCTCGCGCCCTTTGGATCAGCGATTTCGAACTGCGCGGGGGCCGGATTCGCGTCAAGCAGACCGGCGCCGAGGTGCGCTTTACGCTGGGGCTCGTACGCGACTTTCTCAACTGGTTCGGGTTTTACGCCTTCGTCACCGCCATTCGGGCGTGGAACGGGCTGCGATGGCGTCGCGGGGCGCGGATTGCGTTTTCCCCCGCCCCGCCGCGCCCTTGGTACTTGCTATGGGCGGTCGCGCGGGTCGCCGGGGCCCGCTTCACCGCGCCCGACAAAGCCGACTACGTGTTCTACTTTGAAGACGCCACCGCCGCGGCGCCGGCCGCGCCGGCCGGTTTCTCCCCGCAGCGCCTCAAAAACTTTGAGTGCGCGGACGTCTCAAAGAGCCGCGTCGCCCGCGTTTTCGAGGACGTGTTCGGCTATCCGTTGTCGATCGATCCCGAAGTCTGGGACGGCCCGGCGGTGGAGAAGTCCGAGATCAACGGCGCTCATGACGGGCGCATCGTGGACTGCCCGCGCGATCCCCTGCCCGATCGGGTCTATCAGCGCGTCATCGAAAACACCGATGACGGGCGGATCATGGAGGATTTGCGCTGCCCCACGGTGGCCGGCGAGATTCCCGTCGTGTTCATCAAACGACGGCCGGCGGACGCACGCTTCGCCAACTGGAATAGCGAAGTTTCGCTCGTTGCGCCGGAATCCGTCCTCTCCGATGATGAGCGCGACCGCCTCGCACGTTTTGCTCAAGCGATGAATCTGGACTGGGGCGGCCTTGACGTCCTGCGTGATCGTCGCGACGGCCGCATCTATGTGGTCGACGTCAATAAGACCGATATGGGACCGCCAACCGCGCTCGCGCTTGCCGCTCAGGCTCGTGCTGCGCTACGCCTCGCGCGCGCGTTTCGCCGCGCCTTTCCGCCGATCGACTAGGGCTTGAAACCGTGGGAATTCCGTTCAACCGCGAGATGGACTTCGAATATGGCCGACCCGATCGGCTGTCGCCTTTCGTGCGCCGCATCATCGCGAACAATCCAGGCCCGTTCACCTATACGGGCACAGGCGTTTTCATCATCGGCCAAGGCGACGTGGCCGTCATCGATCCCGGTCCAGTGACGCCTGAGCATGTCGCCGCCCTCGACGCGGCGCTCGAAGGCGAACGGGTTTCTCACGTCTTCGTGACCCACCACCATCTCGACCACTCCCCCCTCGCACGGCCTCTGGCGGAAAAACATAACTGCCCCGTCTACGGCTATGGCGTTCAAATTCGCGAGCCCGACGGTGGGGAAATCCGCATGGAGGCCGGGGATGATCTGGGCTTCCGCGTGGACGTTGAAATCGCGGATGGCGACAAATTCGAAGGCGCGGACTGGACGGTGGAGGCGGTTCACACGCCGGGCCACACGTCTAATCACATGTGCTACGCGCTGTTGGACGAAAACGCCTTGTTCTGCGGCGACCATGTGATGGCCTGGTCCACCAGCGTCATCAGTCCGCCCGACGGCAGCATGGGCGATTATCTGCGCTCGCTCGCCAAAGTCCGAGCCCGTGGCTTCAAGACTTTATATCCCACCCACGGACCGGAGATCACCGAGCCCGGCGCGTTCATCGACGCCTATGTGGCCCATCGCCAAAAACGCGATGACCAGATCATGACCCAATTGCAGGCCGGCAAAACCCGCATCAAGGACATGGTCGCGGAAATGTACGCCGATGTGGACCGGAGGCTCCATCCGGCGGCGTGCCACTCCGTGCTCGCCCACCTTATCCACATGGTGGAGGAGGGCCGCGTCGCGTGCGACGGAGAGCCCCATGTGGACAGCGCCTATGCGCTTCCGCAGAACGCCCAGGCATAGCGAAACCCCCTGTCATCCCGAGCGCAGCGAGGGACCTCGCCGCCGAGGGGCGGGCTCCGTAGGGCGGTGCTGAGGCCGCAGGCCGACGCCCGCCGCGACGTTGGCGGGCATCGCTTCGCTCAGCGCCGCCCCACGCGCCTCCAGGACGACAGAGTTTTGGTTTCGTGAGAAAAACCCTGTCATCCCGAGCGCAGCGCGGGACCTCGGGGCTGAAGGGCGACGCCGGGCGCGCCGGCGATCGGGATCATGGGCGCTCGGAGGACGCCCTCGCCTCGGATAATCTGCGGACGATCCGAAACCCCACCGCCTCGTCGCGCTCTTCGGCGGCCTCGCCATACCGTGCGGTCGCACGCAGATGTCCTCTTTGAGACCGCCAAGAACCGCCGCGCACGACGCGGTCCTCGCAGTCGGGAAACTGATACGCCCTGCCGTCGGTCGGCTGTTCCCAATGATAGGTGTCGGCGTAGCAGTCCTGAACCCATTCAGCGACATTCCCCTGCGTCTCAAACAGACCGAATTCGCTCGGCGGATAGGTTCCGACGGGATGGGTTCGATTGTCGGCGCAGGGTTCAAAGTTCGCCCCGTTCGGAGCGTCCGCGTTGCATGCCGGATAATCTTCGCCCCATGGGTACCGCGCGGCGCCGCCTGCCCGGGCGGCGTACTCCCATTGGGCTTCGGATGGCAAAGCGTAGGGGCGGCCGCTGAACGCGCCGTTCAACCACCGGAGATACCCGATGACCTCAATGTCCTCCCCGGTGATGTCATTCCAAGACACCTCAATGACCGGTCTTTCGCCGCGCCCCCAGCCGCGGTCGCCCTGTCGGTCGTTTTCGTCACCGCTCGGGATCGCTCTGCAAGAGCGGTCGGCGACACACGCATCCCACTCGCTGAACGTTGTTTCGAAACGCGCGATGGCAAAGCGCGGCGCGGTAACCTCTCGCGCGGGCGTTTCGTCCCAGTCATCGGTTTGATTGAGCTGGGCGCCCATCGTGAACGTCCCGCCCGGCAGAACCACCATTTCTGGGCACGCCTCGCACTCGCGAAACAGCGCGAAGTCCGGCAAGGCGTCGGGGTTCTCGACGATAGGCGCGCGGGTGGCGGCCGGCGTCGTGCGGGCGTCGAGAACCGGCGGACCCGCGCCCTCCTCGGCAACCACCCGGGCTGACTGCAGCGCAAGATAGGCGATCAAGTCGCGCCGCCGTTCAGGGTCGCGAAGGCCGCCAAAGGCATCGGTCGTGCCGGGAACGAGCGCGCTGGGGCTTTGGATCCATGCATCAAGCTGTTCCGGCGTCCAAACGATGTCGGCCGCCACAAGCGCGTCGGAATAGGCAAAGCCCGGCGCGGCGCCGGCCGGCTGTCCGACAATGTCATACAGGTTCGGCCCCACGCCCCTCCGGCCGCTGGCGTCAGCTCTGTGACACGAGGCGCAAAGCATGAAATCACGTTCGCCCAGGGCGGGATCTCCGGTGTTGTATGGCGGCGGAAGACTGGCGAGCAGCGCCCCCGCGGAGACTGGTTCGGGCGGCGGTTGCGCGCCGCGTTGTTCGGCCAAATCCCGACGCAGCCGTGCGACCTCGGCGAAACTGGTGTCGGCATAAGTCCGGAGGAACAGTTCCCAAGAATAGACCGTGTCACTCGCCAGCGCGAGCGAGAACGCGCCCGCAGCCAGTTGCTCACGGTCATCGGTCAGCCCGGCGTGCTCCCCCGGGCAGCTGACGAAACAGACGTCTTGGTTGAGCGCGTCGGACACGACGGGACGACGAGAACCGTAGCCGCGTTCTGCAGCGACCGCTCGGGCGGCGAGCGAAAACGCGCGGGAGGCGTATTGGCCGCTGCGGGTGATCTGGTCGGCCAAGGCTTCGGCGTAGACGCCGTCATCGGGGGCCTCAGCGCCATCGGTGGTGGCGTAAGCGAGAAACAGCCCGCCAGGGGATTGGACCGGCGCGAAGCCGCGGGTGCCCTCCCCGACCCCGCGCATGCCGCGCAGCGTGTTTCGGCAGGCGTCGGTGACGATGAAGACCGACGCCCCATTCGCGGCGTTCACCGCATCCGACAGCTCGTCGATCACACGATCGACCGCCACGCCGTCGCGGCGCAAATCGCGTTCGGTGAACCCGCGAGCGGGGTCGGACGCTCGCGCGTCGCTGGGAATGAAGTAATTGCGCCGTGCGCCGGCCTCTTCAGCCGCTGCGCCATGGCCGGCGTAGTAAACAAAGCCGACCGCGCCGTCGCCTGCGTCCCGCAACCGTTGCGCAAAGTCGAACGCGGCGTCCAAGAGTCCCGCGCGGGTGGCATCGCGCACCATTCGGGTCTCAAATCCGACGCTGCGCAAAGCCGCTTCGATCTGTTCCGCATCTTCATGCGGTCGCTCGAGCCGGCCCACAGCGTCCTCATAGGCCTCATTGGCGATCAAGAGCGCCAACCGCTCCTCCGCGCGCGCGCCCGCCGCGAAGACCACAAGTCCCAACAGGGTCAACCCGATCCGAAACATCATCTCTCCCGCAGGCGTCCGCGGGTCGCACAATACCAACGAATATGGCTGCAGCGAGACTGCGCGCCCAACGCGTGGGTTGTGGGTTCTCACCGAACTGTCATGCCCGCGACATGACGCCGTCATGCCCGACCGCCAAAACTCCGGGCGCTCCCCCGGGAGCGAACCTCTTCGAAATCGCCTTGGCGGCGGGCGCGACAAACGCTCGCCGTCCCTTTCGGAGGGAAGCATGCGCGGATTTGAAGGGTAAACTTTTTCGTCCGCTGAGGCGTGTGAGGAAAAAAAGAACGGGCCGACGGCGAACGCCGGCCCGTAGGATTGCTTCGGTCGGTCGAAAGAGGGGCGTCTCCTCCCCGAGAACGCCCGCCGTCGGGGGCTCGCTCCCAACGGCCATGTCGATTTCATGGCGCCAGCCGCAGTTCTGTCAACCTCCTACATTCGCTCTTTGCGCGGATAATCGCGTCCACGGAGCGTCAATTCCCGGATTGAGGACCTCGAACTCGGCGGATAGGGAGGCGCAA
>CAZABJ010000020.1:5931-31940 GCA_964483375.1 uncultured Caulobacterales bacterium | reverse complement strand
CGGAGCGTCAATTCCCGGATTGAGGACCTCGAACTCGGCGGATAGGGAGGCGCAAACCATCGCCGCGCCGGCCCGGTCACGCAGAACGGCGGCGGCGCCCCGCGCAAGGCTCGCCCAATACGAAAGAACCCGCCGTGGGCGGGGCGGCTAACCCGCCGGCTCTGTCGACACAGCCCGGGCGCGGGCGATTGCTGCGGCGGTCGAAGGATCGCGCTTTGCATCGGGTCCGCCCTCGAGTTCGGCGAGAACCGACTTGGCGAGCGTCTTGCCCAGTTCCACGCCCCACTGGTCAAAGGCGTTGATCCCCCAGATGACGCTCTCGACAAAGACCTTGTGTTCATGGAGCGCCAAAAGCGCGCCCAGGCTTTCAGGGTCCAAGCGCGGCGCCAGAATGAGCGTGGACGGACGCCCGCCGGGAAAGGTGCGATGGGGCGCGGCCTGCGCAGCTGCGGCGGGGTCTCCGGTCTCGGCCTCAAGCGTTGCGCGGACCGACGCTTCTGTCTGGCCGAGCATCAGCGCTTCAGGCTGGGCGAAGAGGTTCGCCAAGAGCGCGCGGTGCATTTCCGGACGCGCTTCGTCGTCCTGCAACACGCCGATGAAGTCGACCGGCAGCGCTTCGGGACCTTGATGGAGCTGTTGGAAAAAGGCGTGTTGAGCGTCGGCGCCCGGCGCCCCGAAAACGACTGGCGCAGTGGCGCAGGGGACGG
The DNA here is from genome assembly GCA_964483375.1 of uncultured Caulobacterales bacterium. Lineage (GTDB taxonomy): Bacteria > Pseudomonadota > Alphaproteobacteria > Caulobacterales > Maricaulaceae > JAUIEH01. Next base: position 31,233 of record CAZABJ010000020.1, on the reverse strand, counting down.
GAAGGCCGTCCATGGTCACGCCCTTGCCGTTGGACTCCATCTCCAGTTGCTGGAGATAGCCAGGGAGTGAGACCAACCGGCTCGAATAAGGCGCGACGACGCGCGCTGGCTTGTTCAAGAAGTTTCGGTTCCAAACCTCAATCAGCGCCATCAGGACCGGCGCATTGCGCGACAGGGGCGCGTCGCGGAAATGAGCGTCCATGGCCGCCGCGCCACCCCGAAACCGCGCAAATGCTTCAGGTCCCAAAGCGATCTCAAGCGTCACGCCCACCGCGGACCACACCGAGAAACGCCCGCCGACCCAATCCCGAAAACCGAAAATCCGTTCATCCCTGACGCCGAACGCCCGCGCGCGCTCCGGCTTGGCGGTGACCGCCAGGAGATGCTCGCCCGCCCTATCGCCCAAAGTTTGGGACAGCCAGAAACGCGCCGCCTCTGCGTTGAGCCTCGTTTCCTGCGTGGTGAACGACTTTGAGACGATCACGACGAGCGTCGCTTCAGGGTCAAACCCTTCAAGCGCATCGCTAAGCTCGGCGGGATCCACATTGGAAACCACGCGCAAGGTGATGTCGGGGTCCGCATGCCGTTTAAGCGCTTCGGAAACGAGCTTCGGCCCTAACCCCGAGCCGCCGATGCCCAAGTGAAGAATGTGGGTGAAACGCCGCCCCGTCACGCCAAGCTCTTCACCGGCCCTCACGGCGTCAGCGAAGGCGCGCGTCCGTGCGGCGGTTCGCTCAGCGTCCGCGCGCGCCTCCGCCGGGCCGACCGCGCCGCGTAAGGCCGCATGCAAAGCGGGACGGTCCTCGGTGGCGTTCACATGCTCGCCTGCGAACATCGCGTCTCGCGCCGCGGTCACGCCTCGCGCCTCGGCCAGCGCCAAAAGCCCCGCCAGGGCTTCGTCCGAGACCGACTGCTTGGAGAAATCCAGATAGAGCCCCGCGGCCTCTAGGCTCAATGCGCCCAGCCGGTCAGGCTCGGCGGCGAACAAGTCTCGCGCCGAGGTCTGCGCTTGCTCACGAGCGACGCCGCCCAAACGGGCCCATTCCGCGGTTTCCGAGACCGACATTGCGCAGTGCTCCCCATTTCGCTCCCCATCCTTGTCGGGGCGAACGCGGCGGGGATCAAGCGGGCGCGCTTCTTGCTTCGCGCCAGGCGAGAGCCGCCCCCGCCCCAGACGCGCCTGAGGAGAACCTCGTGACCAAATCCGCCGCTGCGCTCATCGCCCTGATCATGCTCGCCGTCCCCGTGACGGCCTCCGCCGACGACGCGCCCCGCGCGATTGACCAGGCTTACGACGCCTTGCGAGACACCGCCCAGCAAGCGCGGGCCAGCGCGGACGCCGCGTTGCGAGAGCCGTCGGCGGATGCTGGCACGACGTCGCTCACAGACGTCACCGCGCATTTCGCAAGCGTCGCCGCTGAAGCGAGCGCCGTGCTCCGACGAGACGAGGGCCCCGCCGATCTCACCTGTATTTTCGCCGGCATGGCTGAGGACGCCGCGGCCACGCTGGACCAATTACAGGCGGCCGAAACAGCCGCGCTCCGAGCGCAGGCCGTTCAACGGCTGCGCGCCCTCTTCGACGACGCGGCGGTGATCACGCCGCAGGGCCGACATGACGAAGCCGGCCCCGCGGGACCGGCTTCGGAAATCTCTTGTCCGGCGGTGACGACGAACTTGAGCGGCTTGGATCAGCTGTACTTCACCGTGCAGCCATAGCGCTCGGTCTCGGCGGGATCGACCGCCTCGCCCGCGGCGATGGCGGACAACGCGGCGCGGACATAGTTGGTCGCGCCATCCACGTCCGCAGGATCGGTCGACCGAACGTCGTCGACAGCGCCGATGTAAGCCACCACGCCTTGGTCGATGACGAACACGTCCGGCGTGCGGCCCGCGCCGAACAGACGGCCGATGTCGCCGCTCTCATCCAAGAACGCAGCGGTCGGCGTCGCGCCCTGCTCGTCCAGCCAAGCGGCGTGCGCATCGGCGGCGAGGTAGTCGCGATGGTCGGCATTGGTGGAGTTGACCGTCAGCCAGATCACCCCGTCCTCGGCGGCGTCCGCCTGCATGGCTTGGATGTTGCCCGAGTCATAATGCTTCAGAACGTAGGGGCAGCCGGGGTTCGTCCACTCGAGGACGACGGTCTGGTCGGCGAAGTCCGACAGCGTGTGGGTCACGCCGGCCAGGTCGGTGGCGGTGAAGTCCGGAGCCGGCTCGCCGACCACGGCGCCTGTCGCGGCGTCCTGAGCGCTGGCGGTGGCGGAGATAAGCGCGCCGGCCGTCAGCGCGGCGGCGGTCGCCAAACCAGCGACAAGGCCGAAATTGCGGCGTGTCATACGGGTCATCCTACGGTTCTCCGTCGCGTTGTCCCAGACGCCTAGCCGGCAAGGCCTTCAACGGCGTCGATTACGATGCGTTCCGTCAAGAGCTGCGGCAGGATCACCGCCTCGCCCTGTGGCGGAAGCAATAGGTAGAGCGGCACGCCGGAACGTCCATAGCGCTCCAGCTCTTGGGTGATCACAGGGTCGTTATTCGTCCAATCTGCGGTCAGAAATGCGACGTCGTTCTCGGCGAACACGCTCTGGACCCCAGCCCGGGTAAGGGCATTACGCTTGTTGAACTGGCACGTGATGCACCAAGCCGCGGTGAAATCGACGAATACCGGCCTTCCCTCTGCGCGGAGCTCGGCCACGCGTGCAGGCGACCAGGCCTCCTCTTCAAGGGCGGAGGCCTGGGCCGGGGTCGGCGCCAGGACCGGCGTCGCGCCAACCCCGACCAGCGCCAATAAGAACAAAGCCACCGCCGCTGCGCGCCCCGCCAGCGCGATCAAGCGGCCCGACCCCCGCGCGGCTTTCAGCGTCCAGATCATAAAGCCGAACGCGGTCATCGCGCCCAACACCGCCAACACGCCGGTTTCCCCGGCTTGCTGAGCGAGCACCCACACCAGCCACACCGCCGTGAGAAACATCGGGAAGGCGAAAAACTGCTTGAGCGTGTCCATCCAGGCGCCGGGCTTGGGCAACGCCCGCATGAGCCCTGGCGCGAAGGACAAGGCCAAGAACGGCAACGCCAAGCCAAGGCCGATGGATAAGAACACCGCGAGCGACACATAGGCCGGCTGGCCGAGCGCAAACCCAAGCGCCCCGGCCATGAACGGCGCGGTGCAGGGCGTGGCCACCACCACTGCGAGCACGCCGGTGAAGAACGCCCCGACGCTGCCGCCGCGATCCGCAAGGCCCGAACCGAGCCCCTGCACCGAACCGCCGACGTCGAAAACGCCGAGCAGATTGAGCCCGATGGCGAACATCAACAGCGCCATGGCCGCGACGAACACAGGGTTCTGCAGCTGGAAGCCCCAGCCGACGGCGGCCCCGAAAGCCTTCATGCCGATCAACACGCCCGCCAAGACCGCGAAGGTCGACAGCACGCCCGCGAGGAAGATCAAGCCGTTGCGTCGAACCACGGCCGGGGCGCCATGGGCTTTCTGAACCAAGCTCAGCGCTTTGATGAACAAGACCGGGAACACGCATGGCATCAGATTGAGGATGAGCCCGCCCAGAACGCCGGCGATCATTAAACCGATAAGTCCGCCGCCGCCCGAGAAGAAATCGCCCGACCCCGCAAAGACGCCGCCATCCGCGACGACGCCGCCGCCTCCCGAACCGCCGCTGGCTAGAATGGGACCGATGTCGACCCCGCCGGTCGGCTCGGCGGTGATTTCGACCCCACGCAAAGCGCCCGCCGCATCCGTCCAGGACAACACCCCCGGCGAAGCCACAAGTTGGTCGCGCAGCCCGAAAGCCGGCGTCAGCGTCAACGCCAAGCCCGACCGGCCAAAGACCGCGGGTTGTTCGGCGTTGTGACTGATATGGGAGCCTTCGAAGGGGAAGAAATAGGGGTCATTGACTTCGCCGGCGTCCAGGGCGGCGGCGAGCGCGTCCCCCCTTACGCTCAAGCGCGCCGCGCCGTCTTCGAGACGTTCGAGACCCGCTTCCAGACCTTCCTGGCGCGGGGCGTTTTGAAGCGTTTCAGCAATCCGCGGCGCCCAACGGCGATCGGGAGCAGGGCTTGCCTCGACAACCGGCAGCGTGAGCGTCAGGTCCGCTGAGCCGGGAATACAGATGTCATAGCATTCAAGCCAGGTGACCGCGGCTTCAAGCGTGACTTCCTGGCCCACGCCGACCGAGCGCGACGTCTCCATCGCCATGGGGAGAACGAGTTCGTCCTCATACCCGTAATTCGTCAGGACGCCTTCAAAGGGCAAGGCGTGCGGCGTCGGCCATACGAATTCGCCCGCCTGATAGCCCGCCGGCAAAGACCATGTGATGCGCGTCGGCTCCCCAGCGTCGCCGGGATTGCGCCAATAGGTGTGCCAGTGCTCGTCCATAGTGAGGACAAGTGCGACGTTGAAGGGCTCGCCGGGCGCGACGGCCTGAACGTCGGAGACAAGCCGCGCGGCGACATTATCGGTTCTGACTTCCGGCCCTTCCGCAGCGAACGCGCCGGAGGCGGAAAACGCGGCGGCGATGAGCGCGAAAAAGGCGAATAGCCGATTGAGCATGCTGGCGGCTCCTGACGTGTATGCGACAGCGGTTGGACGCGATATACGCGCAGTGTCCTGCGAAATCACTGACTTCGCGCGATTGTGAGCGCATGAGAGCTTGCTTGAAACGCGCGGTTCGTCCTTGGGCGGCGGAAATCCGCGCGACCTGTCACGCGAACACCGCTAAGAGAATCAGAGAACTTGCGGAGGGGCGATGCAGATCTTTTTCGACGAAATCGTCGTCGGCTCAGTGATGACGTTCGGCGAAGTCCGGGTCGCTGAGGAAGACGTGCGGGACTTTCGACAACGTTACGCGCCCCGGCTCGCAATGGAAAAAGGCGACGCGTCGCCTCAGGATCAACGCGCCGCCGCTCAAGCGCATATTTACGCGCTGTGGTCGCGCATGCTGGCGGAGTTCACCGCCGATTGGCCCGTGCTCGCCCGGATCGGCCAGGACAAATTGCGCTGGTACAAGACCGTCTATGCCGGCGATACGCTGAATGTCCGCATCACGTTCATGACGGCCGACGCCATAGACGACGACCGCGGGGTTCTGGTCACCGAGCACGAGGTCATGAACCAGAATGGCGAATTGGTGATGTCGCTATTGTCGCGCGCCGTTCTCGCGCGCCGCGAGGAGCGGTGAGCCGGAGAAGACGCACGCCTCCCCCGGCGCAAACACAGCGTTAGTTCGCTGGGGCCGCGTCCATCGTCGAGCCGCCTTCGACGGGCTGCGTTTTGCGCAGCGCCTTGTTGATGATCTTTTGCCAGTTCAACAGGGACACCGCGTGGACGTAAATGGCGGTGAGCGCGCCATTGTCACGCAGCTTCATGAACGTCTCAGTGGGCAGCTGGTTCAGCTTTTCCTGGGACACCGCGAAATACTCAGCCACTTTGACAGGGTCGCGGAGCGAACCGTCCGGGTCGCGCGGCTGAAAGTTGACGACCTTGTTTTCAAACAGGTCGTGCTCGGTGAGCGTTTCGATGAGCTGCAGCGTCAGGCGGCGCTGCTGTTCGAAATTCTTCAGGAATTCAATGGCGTCCTGGGTGTATTTCGTGGGTTGGCCGTTTTCGAAGAACGGCGTTTCGGCGTTCTCGCCGACCAGGTCGGAACCAGCGTCGATGCAGACGATGAAATTGCCGCTCTGCTTGTCCTCGGCGAAGGTGAACGGATAGCGCCGGATGAAGGCGGGGATATAGACGTCCGGGTCGACCGATCCGTCCTCTTCGATGAAGAGGCTTTCGTTTTCCCGCAGCCCCATCACGCAGACCGGCGTCTTGGTTTCACCGATGAAAATCACCGGATACTCCAGGGACGCCGAGCCGAATTCCCCCACCGTGATGGGGCAGACATGCGCCTGAGAGGCGAAGGCGAAGGGCTTGTCGGAGCGCCTTAAGCCCAACGATCCATGACGCTGCGGGTCCAAGGGCTCGGGGTTCTTAAAGAACGGCACGCTGCCGGTGAGTTCTTGAGCGCCCGTATTCGGGGTGTCGGCCATGGCCCATGTCTCCAATGTCAGGAAAAGTCTGAAGCGATTGCCGGCACAAAACGCCAATCGGCCCCTGACGGCAAGAGGCCGAGGGGACAAAGGCGTCGGGCTACGGACAAAGGCGCAAAAAACCGCGAGACGTCGTTCAGACGCCCCGCGGCTTCTTGTCGTTGTCGAGCGCGCTTAGAATTCGCGGCCGAAGCCGATGCCGATGATCCACGGATCAATCTCGACGTCAGCCGTGATCGTACCGAGCGTAGCTGAGTTGATCGTCACATCGGTATTGATATCGACATATTTTACGTCGAAGTTCAAAAACCAAATGTCGTTTACATAGTAATCGAAGCCCGCTTGTCCAGCGAGACCGAAGCTGTCATCGAAATCTATGCTTCCAAGCGGGGAGTCTTCGTCAAAGAAGTGCGTCCAGTTAACGCCCGCCCCGACATAGGGCCGGAAGTTCGTACCAGTATCGAAATGGTACTGGAGCGTCAGCACCGGCGGCAGCAGCGTCACATCGGCCAGATCCACTTGACCCGGCAGACCGGTGCCCAAGGCGTCCACCTCGTGGGGCGCCACGGCGGCGATGAGTTCGGCAGCGATATTGTCGGTGAAGAAATAGGTGAAGTCGAACTCCGGCACGACTTGGTCGGAGATGTCCACATCACCGCCCGTCGGAGAGATGGAAGCCGATTCATTAGGCAGAACGCCGATCGCGCGGAAGCGAATCAGAAAGTCACCCTGTTCCGCGGCGAAAGATGGCACGGCGAACGCAGCAACGGCCGCCGTCGCGCAAAGAATAGTTCTCAGTTGCATGTCCCACAAACTCCCTCTTGACCGAGCGGGGGAAAGTACTTGCTGGTTTCGCGCCATTCGGCTCCCAACGGGATGCGACCCAAACGCGCGCTAGCGCCAGCAAGAGCGTGTGTTCTCCCAACAAATCAAGAGGTGATGGAGCGTGCGCGCCGCCTCGACAGCGTCGCCTCGCCGCCGCTGTCTCATAATGGTTTGAAAAGTCGATGACGTTTTAGAAGCGGGCGAGACGCCCCGGAACGGAGCAAAAGCCCGCGAACAACGCCGAAGAATGGAAAACAAAGCGAAGCGCCAATAGGACGCACATCCGCACTGCGGTCATCTAAGGAGGCTGCGCCGCTCCCGAAGGGATATCCCTCAGGAACGGCGCATGACACCGGCCTGTCCTTAGAAGTCGTAGGCGATGGCCACCCGGGCGTTTCGCCCCGGCAGCGGGAGAAGGTCCTTCAGGAAGGACGAGTGCACGCGGCCTTCTTCGTCAAAGGCGTTGTTGAGCTCAAACACGATCCGCGCAGGGATGTCCTCTTGCGGATGGAACGCCGCGGACAAGTTCACGAAGGTGTAGCTCTCCGTGGGCAGCTCAAATTCAGCGACACTGTCTTGCTCGCCGACATGCTCCACCTCGCCCCGCAGGGTGGCCCAGCTCGAGCGGAGCCCCAACCCAAGCGTGGCCGAGTAAGGCGGAATGCGCGGCAAGTCGCCGAGATTGTCGGTCTCGCCGCGGACGATGTCGAGCTGAGCGTCGCCGAAGAACGACCAAGCCCCGAGACTGCCGGCGGAAAAGTCCGCGAAGGTCGCTTCGGCCTGGACCTCGCCGCCCCACAAGCGCGCGTCGTCCTGCACGAACACGAAGACGGGCAGCTCGTCCTCCTCCAGACCGGTCGGCGACAAGAAGATGAAGTCGGAGAAGTCCGAGTAGAAGATCGAGAACTCAATCCGAGCGCGGTCATTGAACCAGCGTGCGACGCCTTCCGCCGACCACGCCGTTTCGGTGTCGAGGTTGGCGTCGCCGACTTCGAACTGGTTGGTCGCCAAATGCGGACCGTCAGCAAAGAGCTCGACGTCGGTCGGCGCGCGTTCGGTGCGCGACAATGACGCCGACAGGAACGTTGTAGGCGCGGGTCGCCAGAACACGCCGCCTGACGCGCTGAACATCGTGAAGTCGCGCTCATCGCCAACCGAAGGCTCAAGGTTGCGCGTCTCAAGGCGCGCGCCGCCCTCAAGGCCCCAATCGCCAAGGTCGTAGCGTTGCGCAGCAAAGATGCCGATGTCGTTGGTTTCGACGGGCTGAACGAACGCTTCTTCGCCGACAGCGGAGAAATCGCGGTTCAGGACCGTGACCCCGATCGATCCCGCCAGCTGATCGCCCGGCATGCCGTTGCGCAGCGTGAAACGGGCCTCGTAGCCGTCGTTTTCAAAAGTCGTTCCGACCTCGCCCGAGCCCTCGATTTCTTGGTGCTCATAGTCCGCAAAACCGGCCGACACGTCGAAGCGATGGAACGGACCGAACGCGACATTGAACGCGCCGCGAACGTCAACCCGGGTCTGCTCCATGTTCAGGCGCACATCGCCCTCTTCCTCTTCCTCGTGCTCTTCGCCCTCGTGTTCTTCTTCTTCTTCCTCGTCGTGCTCGTGTCCGTGACCGCCCGGCAGGCCGTAATCGCCCTCATGGGAACGAATGGACGCGCCGAACGCGCCCCAATCGCCGGTCAAGCCGAAGCCGCCGCCGATGACGTTGAATTCGAAGTCGGAGTTATCGACCGAGCCGAAGGCCTCTTCGCCCTCTTCCTCGTCGTGATCGTCGTCGTGATCCTCTTCCTCGGCTTCTTCGAGCGCACGCTGAAGCGCGGATTCGGCGAAGCCGGGGATTTCGTAGTCCGCCGCTTCGCGATGCAGACCCTCAAGCTGGAGGGTCAAGGCGCCGATCGAGAACTGGCCGCGCCCTCCGATATAGCGTCCGTCATCGACGCTCGAAGCGCCTGCGCGAAGTTGGGCGGCGAAAAGCTCGTCCATGGGCTCGAGCGGGATGCGGCCGTCATTCACATTGACCACGCCGCCTACGGCGTTGCCGCCAAAAGCGATTGCGGCCGGACCACGCAGGATTTCAATCGAGTCGGCGTCGAAAACTTCGACGACGGTCGCGTGGTCGGGGCTGGAGCTCGACACGTCGAGCATGCTGATGCCGTTGTTGAGCACGCGGATCCGGTCCTCGCCCAGGCCGCGGATAACGGGCCGACCCGCTGCGGGGCCGAAGAACGTGGACGAAACGCCGGGCTCAGACGCCAACGCATCGCCCAGAGAGCCTGAGACGACCGCGAGAAGCTCGTCTGCGGTGATTACGTCGACGGCCTGAAGCGCTTCGTCCCTGATCGTCTCAATGCCCGTGCCGGTCACGACGATGCGCTCGACGTCATTGCCATCGGCGTCGCTGTCTTGCGCGGACGCCGCAGTAGCGCCGGCGGCGCACAGCGCGATAACCGACGCGCTTGATTTCAGGAAACGACCCACCATGATGCCCTCGGCTTTTGTGATAATGTTGCGGTTGCGCCGTGATAACGTATCAAAACCCGCGGGCGGAAGGGCTTTTGGCGCGATGCGAGGCGGCGTATATGGGGGCTGTGACGAATCTACCGCACTCCGTCGATGCTGTGATGGCGCGCGCCCAACGGCTCTGCGAGGCCAAGGGCATGCGCCTGACAGGGCTGCGGCGGCGCGCGATCGCCGCGCTGGCTCGGGCCGGTCGTCCCGTCAAGGCCTACGATTTGTTAGCCGACCTCAGCGAGGACGACGCGCCGGCGAAACCGGCCTCCGCGTATCGCGCGCTAGAGTTCCTCCAGACCCTCGGACTGGTGCATCGCGTGTCGGGCCTCAATGCATTCGTGTTGTGCACGCACGGCGGCGGCGCGCATAAAACCCACCTGTTCTTGTGCGAACAGTGCGGCGGCGCGGAGGAGTTCGCCGACGGCTCCCAGGCCGTCGCCTCGGCGCCGTCGGGATTTCAGGTGCGCTGGTCGGTGATGGAGCATTACGGGGTGTGTGCGGCCTGCGCGGACGCCGCCCAAGAGTAACGCGCCCTCGCGGCGGTTCTGTTCGAAGCGCTGAAGCGATAAGCCTTAATCCTATCGATTCGAAGGAGCCGGACCTATGCGCGACTTGTGGCGCGGCAACGCCAACGCTTGGGAGTGCGACGAACTCGGGCATCTCAACGTCCGCTTCTATTTGCAGAAGGCGATGGAAGCCTTTTCTGCGCTCTTGGACGAGCTTGGCTTAGACACGCCTGAAACCGGCTCGACGACGAGCATCGTTCGGACCCGCGAACTCCATGTGCGCTACCACGCTGAGGCCCGGCCAGGCGCTGCGCTCAACATTGAGGGCGGGATTGTCGCGCTCGACGCGGCGACCCTGAGCGCCGTGCTGGTGATTCGGCATTGGCCGAGCGGAACGATTGCGGCGACTGTCCGTGTCGACGCCGATCACGCCCACCCCGGCACCGGCCGCGCCTTTCCTTTCCCTCGGCGCATTCATGACCGCGCGGCCGGGTTCATGGTCGAACCGCCGACTGAGTCACTGCCGCGCGGCGTGGAGACCGGCCCGCCGGCCGCCGACGTTTCGGTTGACCGGGCCGATGCGCTGGGACTGATCGAAATCGGGCGCGGCATGTTTCGGCAGGACGAAGCCAACGCTTACGGGCTGATCCGCCTTGAGGTGTTCCAAGGTCGCGTATCGGACGGCGCGATCCGCCTGTTCACGCCCGATATCGCGCTGTTAGAAAACGTCCATATGAGCGTCGCGCTCCTGGAGGCGCGATTTATCTTCCGCAAGCAGGCGGCCCCAGGGGACCGCTTCGTCATCCGGTCCGGCTTCGCTGAGCTGTCGGGGAAAATCGCCAAGGCGGTGCATTGGATTCTAGATCCGGAAACGGGCGAGCCCTGGTGTACGCTGCAGGGGGCTGCGACATTCTTCGATTTGAAGGCGCGGAAATCCGCGGCGCCGCCGAAACCCGTTTCCGCCTCCCTGCAAGACCGGCTGCATGCTGGGCTTGAAGCCTAAAAACACTCAGGATTTCAGCGCGACGCGTAACGAAGCGCGCACGATTTCCGGGCGTTCCATTGGCAGAAAATGCGTTGTCTCGGAATACCGGCGGAAACGCGCCTGGGGCAGCATTCCGGTCAGCCGATCGGCCGCCCAATCGGGCAGCGTGGAGCCCGTTTCTCCCGCAATCACGCTGAGAGGCGCGGCGATCGCGCGGAACGCCGCCCAAGGATTGTGGCCTTGCGCCAAGAAGTTCGCCGCCTCCCAAGCCGGCGGGCAAGCAAGCCGCACGCCCGCGCCGTCCTCAACAAATCCGTCGCGGACATAATCCGCCAAAAGCTCGTCGGGCCAGGTCTTGAACGCGCCGCGCTTGCGATAGGATTGGAACGCCTCGCTGACATCGGCGAAACGCTCCCGCCTCTTCCGCGCGCCGATCGCAATCGGAACCGAGGCTTTGAGATAGGCGTAGGCGGGGGGGAAACGGACCGCCCAACGCAGCCGCCGCCCAGTGATCACAGGCTCGATCATAACCAACGCGCGCACCATGTGCGGGCGGGCCGCCGCGGCCAAAAGCGCCGTCACGGCTCCCATCGAATGGCCCGCCAAGACCACGGGCTCCGTCGCCGCTGCGTCCATGAGAGCAAGGACGTCGTTTCGATTCGTGAGCCAATCCCGAGGCGGCGGGCTGAGCGGGGGCAGTGAACGCGCCCCGTGGCCGCGCAGGTTCGGCGCAAGCACGCGCGCTTCCCCCGCTACGGGCTCGAGCAGCCGGCGATACACCCCGGCATGCAGACCATTGGCGTGCAGAAATATCAGCCGTGGCGGGGCGTTGGGATCAGGACCGATATCCAATCCGCCGACGCGCCCGCCCTTACCGGGCAGATCGATATCCAGCTCGCGCGTCGTGGCCATAGTCGCTCAATCCCAATGAGGCTTGCAGCGTTCGGTCTCTGCGTGCGCGTGGCGCTCCGCGTTCATCGCTTTTCCGACCGCTTCTTGGCTTCTCGATAAGCCTCTAGCATGCGTGCGGCGCGTGCGTCCGGGCCCTCCTCAGACGGCGCGCGCGGGGCGGCGGCGCGCAGGATCGCAGCGAGATCCCGGGCTTGGCCGAACGGGGCCAGAGCCAACATCCAATCGCGCATGTCAGGCGCCTCTCGACCGGCGTTGAGGTACAGTCCCTCAAGCCACAAACTCTCAAAGAGCGGGTCGCTCAGATGCACCGGGCGGCCATCACGCGCGGCTTCAAAGGCGGCGAGCGCGGCCTCCCCGGCTTGGGGCGACAGTGCTGCGGACCCCGCCGCGGCGTCATCCGCCCAGCCGAGCGCGTCTGCCTCAGCGTCGGGATCGAGCCGCGGCGCGCTCACCGAGGCGAAGAACGGCGTTGACCGAGCCTTGCGCTCGGGCTTGGGAGAGTTCGCATTCGTCATGGGAGAGCAAGCATGCGTCAGCACGTCGGCGAGATCATCGTCGAAACGCAGTCCCGCCGTTTCGCTGACGTCACCGGCCACGTCCGGGATTTCGTCCGTGAAAGCGGCGTGCGCGAGGGTCTCTTGACCTTGTTCCTGCGCCACACCTCCGCCTCGCTCGTGATCCAAGAAAACGCCGATCCCGACGTCCGCGCCGATCTCATCGACGCGCTGGACCGGTTGGCGCCTGAAACCGCCCCCTGGCGGCATGACGCTGAAGGCCCCGACGACATGCCGGCCCATGTGAAGAGCGCGTTGACCGGCGTGTCCTGCGCGATCCCAGTGCTCAGCGGCGCGCCGGCTCTGGGAACCTGGCAAGCGATATTTGTCTGCGAGCATCGCGCAACCGGCCATCGCCGCCGCATCGCCGCCCATGTGGCGGGGCTCTAGCCCCCAGCGATCACGCCCCGCCTCCCCGAACCGTGAGACTAACGCGCGCGCCGCGCCGGGAAGCGTGACGCGCCTTGATTGGACCAAGCCCCTCATGAAGCCGGAAACTCGCCCCAACGAAACGCGCCGGACCGAGGCGCGCCAAAATGGAGGCGAACCGATGAACGCCAAGACTTCCCTCTCCGCCCACGGCGCTTTGATCGCCCTTTACGCCGCCGCCATGGCGTTCGCCGCCTGTGTGGCGGCCGCCGCCAACGCGGTGATGTGACCGGGCGCACGCAGCCGTTCCAAACGACGCTCTTGGAGAGTTCTCATGACCATTCGCAGCTTCACCGCGCCGCGCGCGCTTATTTTGAGCGCCATCGCCGTGGCGGCGCTCGCCCTCAGCGCGGGCGCGACCGTTTCCGCTCCGGCCTCAGCCACGACCGACACCGCCGCTGAAACCGCTTTGTTCGCCGGCGCGTTCCAACGCGAACGCGCCCGCATCGACGGCGGTTGGGACATTGTGACCCGTGCGGACGGGGTGCGCGTCCTACGCTTCGACGACGCTTTCGCCACCCGCAACGGTCCGGACCTGAAAGTCTTCCTTTCCCCCCAAACCGTGGACGCCGCGACCGGCGGAACCGCCACCGACGGCGCGATCCTTCTCGGCGTGCTGACCGACAATAACGGCGCGCAGGAGTACGAAATCCCCGCCGACGTATCGTTGGAGGATTTCGCCAGCGTGCTGATCCACTGCGAGGCTTTTTCGGTCTTATGGGGCGGCGGCGACCTCGCATAGGCGCCGTTCGCTTGGCTGATCTCGCGTCCCTGCGGTATGGAAACGAAAACCAACCACCGCGGGGGCGCGAGCCACATGATCAACGACCTCATCGAACAGATCGTCAGCCGTCTCGGCCTCGGTCGCGACCAAGCCGAACAAGGAACGGGCGTGTTGTTCGCGCTGTTGGAGCGGTTCGGCGACAGCGACATCGTCCGCAATCTGTTTGATCGGCTGCCCGGCGCGGCGGACCTCGCCGGCGCCCAGCGCGAAACCGCGCAAGGCGGCGGAGGCGGTCTGATGGGGGCCATCGGCGATATGCTCGGCGGTCAGGCGGACGCCGTCACCGACGTGATGGGCGCGTTCCAGTCCACGGGACTTTCTCTCGATCAGGCGCGTGACCTTATCCCGTTGGTCACGAACTTCGCCCGGGAACAGGCTGGCCCGGAAATCGTCGAACAGGTGATGGAGAACGTGCCCTGGCTGCGTGAGCTTGCGGGCTGAGACGCCGGCCGGCTCGCCTCAATGCGGGCGGGCGTTGAGCGTGGAGATTAAGGCGCGGACCCGAGCCGCAGCGGCGTCGGTGCTGGCGTATGCGAGGGCGTCGTCATAGTGAACGCGGGCGGCTTCAGCCTCGCCCGCCTCTTGGCTGGCGACGCCGAGGCCGAGATGCGCTTCGACATCCTCCGGCTCGATGGACAACAGCCGCTCAAACACCAGCGTCGCTTGGCCGATATCCCCCTCCCGCAAGAGACAGGCGCCGAAATCGCTCAAGGAATCGAGGTCCCAGGGGTCTGTTCGCACGCCCATTTCCGCCCCCTCGCAGGCTTCGGCGTCCAGATGAGCGGCGTAAAGCGCTGCGGCGTCGCCGACGCTCACAGGCGCAACCGGAGGCTCGCCGGTCAGGCGCGCCGGCGCTCCGTCAGAGCCGGGCGAAACGGGGTCGGGCGCGCTTTCCGCTGTGTCCTCGGTCGCAGGGTCGGCGGCGTGGCCTGAGCGGTCTTCAGCCAGCGGCGTGACGTCACCCGCAACGCCGCCCTCCTCCGCCGGAACCTCGGACCCTTCCGCCGCCTGGGCGTATGCTTCTGCGATCGCGGCGGACACTTCAGCTGCGGCGCTCGCTTGATCCGCGCGCGGTTCAGGCTCGTCCTGCGGCCCCCCCGCCAGGACGGCCGCAGGGTCTTCGCGCGGGGGGGGCTGGGACGGGGCGACGGGCGCCGGCGGCGTCACGGCTGCGGCCGACGCTGAAGGGCTTGTTTGAACGGTCTCCGCCAGATCGAGCTCAACCCGCACCGAGCCGCCATCAAGTTGCGCGCGCGCGGCAAGAATTTCGGTGCGCGTGAATAGGGCCAGCGCCGCTCCGTTGGGCTGGGCGCGCATCTCAATCCGACGCACAAGATCGGTCTGTGCGCTTTCGAAAGCGATATCCGCCCCGGAAACCCCGGCGACCTGCACCATGAAGCCGTCAAGAATGGGCATCGCAGCCGCGTGGGTCGGCGGTGCGGCTAAGGTGAGGGTCACGACCGCGCGTTCCCCTTCGCTGGCGACGCGCACGTCACGCAGCTGCGCCGCCGCCGGCGCCGCGCCAGCAAGCGTCAAACACGTTCCCAATATCCAAGCGCGCAGTCCCATGGTTCAGCTGTCGCCCTGAGGCGGTTAAGGGTCGGTTAGCGGTGGGCGCCTGCATGCAGGCTCGCTAGGCTACAGGCCAAGCCCGCCCTTCGTGCGGACGCTCTTTTTTCCGGGAGAAACGCCATGCGCGACGCCGTCATCGTGTCCTACGCCCGCACGGGGCTCGCGAAGTCCATTCGCGGCTCATTCAACGACACCCATGGCGCGACGCTCGCCGGGCATGCGCTGGCCAACGCCATGGCGCGGGCCAATGTCGACCCCGGCGATGTTGAGGATTTCGTTCTGGGCTGCGGCTATCCCGAAGGCGCGACCGGGCACAATCTCGCCCGCAACGCGGCGGTGAAGGCCGGTTGCCCGGTGACGACCGGCGGCATGACGCTGACGCGCTACTGCGCCAGCGGTCTGCAGGCGGTGGCCGGCGCGGCCTATCAAATCATCAACGGCCATAGCCCGGTGATGGCTGCGGGCGGCGTGGAGTCGATTTCCTTGGTGGAGCGCGGCATGACCGATGAGGGCAAGCCCGCGCTGAACATGCACCATTTCGTCGAGCCGGGTTTGTTCGCCTCCCACGCCGCGTTGTGGATGACCATGATCGAGACCGCCGAAGTGGTGGCGGAGCGCTACAAGGTCTCCCGTGAGGCCCAGGACGATTACGCTTTGCAGAGCCAGAAGCGGACCGCCGCGGCCCAGGACAAAGGTCTCTATGCGGAAGAAATTGTCCCGCTTACGGCGAAATGGAAGAAGTTCGACAAGGCCACCGGGGAAACCTCGGTTGTCGAACACACCGTCGATCGGGACGAGTGCAACCGACCTCAAACGACGCTCGACGACCTGAAAGGCCTCGCCCCGGTGTTCGCCAACGGTCAGAAGGTGAAGGAAGGCAAGTCCATCACCGCGGGCAACGCCTCGCAACTCGCTGACGGCGCCGCTGCGCTTGTGCTGATGGAAGCCAAGGAAGCCGAACGTCGGGGGCTTGAACCGCTTGGCCGGTTCGTGGGCTTCGCCACCGCTGGGGTTGAACCCGACGAGATGGGCATCGGCCCGGTGAAAGCCGTCCCGCGGCTGTTAGAGCGTCATGGGCTGACAGTCGGTGACATCGACCTGTGGGAGCTGAATGAAGCGTTCGCCAGCCAGTGCCTGTATTGCCGCGACGCGCTTGGCATCGACCCTGAAAAGTACAACGTGAACGGCGGCTCGATCTCCATCGGCCACCCCTACGGCATGACAGGCGCGCGCTGCACCGGCCACATCCTGATGGAAATGAAGCGGCGCGGCGCCAAACGCGGCGTGGTCACCATGTGCATCGGCGGCGGCATGGGAGCTGCAGGACTGTTTGAGGCGGTCTAAGGGAGCGATTGATGGGCGTTTGGCGGTGGTCGGCTTCGGTCTTGCTCGCCGTCGGCGCCCTGGCGGCATGCTCCGACCCGGCCGATCTCTATGAAGATTACGGCTTGCTTGGCGACGCCGCCCCCAGCTTCACGCTGGCGAACGAAGCCGCGCCCCTGCCGTCCCAAGGCGGGCCGACGGTGTTGCATTTTTGGGGGCTCTGGTGTGCGGAGTGCTTCCGCGACGAACGTCACGTGGAGGCGCTGCGCGCCGCCATCGGCGCAATCGATGGCGCGGAGATGCTCGACATTCACGTGGGCGAAACCGGCCACTACGCTTCAGTCGACGAATACTTCGCCGAAATCGGGCACGAGTTCCCGGTCATCATGGATCCGGCCGGCGCCATCGGCGACCTCTATGAGGTCATTTGGTATCCCAGCTACATCGTGGTGGACGCCGAAGGCGTGATCACCCACGCCCAAACGAGCCTTCGCTTCACCGGCGGTCCCGACGCCGTGCTCGAAGCCCTCTATGAGGCGGCGGCTGGCGGGGACTAGGTTCAGCAGAAGACAGGCGTCTGACCCGGACGGCGACCAAGCCGCCCGGGTCGTAGACGTCCGCGCCAGCCGCTTAGCCGGCGGTCTCGGCGAAGCCGCGATTGCGCAGCAACGGCTCGACGGAGGGCTCGCGTCCGCGGAAGCCGACATAGGCGTCCATCGCCGGGCGGGTGTCCCCGGCCGAGAACACGTTGTCGAGCAGACGCTGGGCGAGTTCGGGATCGAAGATGTCGCCGGCCTCTTCAAAGGCGGCGAACCCGTCATTGTCCAGAACGCCGGCCCAGAGATAGCTGTAATAGCCCGCTGAGTAGCCTTCCCCTGCGAAGGTGTGCAGGAAGTGCGTCGAACGGTGGCGCATCGGGATGATGTCCAGGTTGTCCCGGCTCTCCAGCGTTTCCGCTTCAAACGCCGCCACGTCGATTTCTGTCGGCGCGGTGTTGAGGTGGTAAGCCATGTCGACGAAGCCGGAGTTCAGGAACTCCACCGTCGCGAAACCTTGGTTGAAGGTCTGAGCCCGGAGCACGCGCTCAAGAAGCTCCTGCGGCATCGGTTCGCCGGTTTCATAGTGCAGCGCGAACCGCTCCAGAACTTCCGGCTGCTCCAGCCAGTGCTCATAGATTTGCGCGGGGAACTCCACGAAATCGCGATCGACCGACGTGCCGGCCAGGCTCGGATAGTCGGTTTGCGACAGAAGCCCGTGCAAGGCGTGGCCGAACTCGTGGAACAGGGTGGAGGCGTCGATGAACGACAACAGCGCCGGTTCGCCTTCAGCGGGGCGATTGTAGTTGCAGTTGTTGATGATGATCGGGATTTCCCCGTTCACGCCGTCTTGCACGCGGAAGCTCGACATCCAAGCGCCGCCGCGCTTCCCGGGCCGGGCGAAATAGTCGCCGAAGAACAGCCCCACGACTTGGCCCTCGGCGTCGTTCATCTCCCAAACGCGAACGTCGGGGTGATAGGTCGGGACGTCGTCGCGCTCGGTGAACGTGACGCCGAACAGACGCTCGGCGACGTAGAACTGCGCCTCGATCATATTGTCGAGCTGCAGATAGGCTTTCACCTCGCTGGGATCGAGGTCATAGCGCTCCTCGCGGACCTGCTCGGTGTAGTAGCGCCAATCCCACGGAGCCGCTTCATGCTCCAGACCTGCGGCGGCGATGCGCGCCTCGATGTCCGCTTGCTCTTCGAGCGCGCGTTCGCGCGCAGGCCACCAAACCTGCTCCATCAGCGACAAAGCGGCGTCGGGCGTGCCGGCCATCGTGCCTGCGGTGCGGTAGTGGGCGAAGGTCTCAAAGCCGAGGAGGTTCGCCATCTCCAGCCGCAGGGCTAGGATCCCCCGAATGGTCTCGTGGTTGTTGACTTCGTTGTCGTTGTCGCCGCGGCTCATCCAAGCGCGCCACGCCTCTTCGCGCAGCTCCCGGTTCGGCGCGGTTTGCAGGAAGGGCTCGACGCTGGAGCGCGCAAGCGTGATCACATGGCCTTCCATGTCCCGGTCAGCCGCGGCGCCGGCTGCGGCGGAGACCACGAAGTCAGGCAGCCCTTCAAGATCTTCTGCGTCGAGCGCCAAGGTCCAGCTTTCCCGGTCGGCCTGCTCGTTTTGGGAGAACTGGGTGTAGAGGCCGGCCAGCGACGCGCGGATTTCAGCGAAACGGGCGCGGTCGTCGCCTTCCAGCTGCGCGCCGGCGCGCACGAAGTCTTCATGGCTGGTTTCCAGCAGGCGGCGCTGCTGGTCGGTGAGCTCGAGCTCGTCGCGCTGGGCGTAGAGCGTGTCGATACGGGCGAAAAGGTCAGCATTGAGCGTGATCGCTGCGGAGTGCGCGGCCAAGCGCGGGCTCATCTCCCGCTGGATGGCCCGGATTTCGTCATTGCTCGCCGAGCTGGTGAGGTTGAAGAAGACCCGGCTGACCCGGCCCAAATTCTCGCCGGAAGTTTCAAGCGCGAGCAGCGTGTTCTCAAAGGTCGGCGCTTCGGGATTGGTCGCGATGGCGTCGATTTCGACATTGTGGCTCGCCATCGCGGCGTCGAAGGCGGGAATGAAATGCGCTTCTTCGATCAGGTCGAAGGGCGGCGCGCCATGCGGGGTGTCCCAGTCGGCGAGAAGCGGATTGGACGCCTCGGTTGCGGCGTCGTCCGTCGCTGCGTCGTCAGTCGCGGCGTCGACTTCGGCGACGGCCGCGTCTTCGTCTTGTGCTTGGGCCATGTGCGTAGGCGCGTAGGCGGCGAATAACAGCGCGCAGCTCGCCGCGCTCAGCAAGAGAACCGGTTTCATAGCTTTCCCTTTGAGACAGAATTTTATCGTTAATCGAGTCCTACCGGGTTCATCGAGAAAGCTCAATCGCCGTCCGCGCCGCCAAGGCGCTTTCAACAGACGCGACCGCGCACGGGCGACGCGCCCCCAGTGACTGCATGCCGAACCGCGCGCGAGGCCGCGTCGGCGTAGCGGGTGGAAGACCGGACGACGACCCGGGAAGAAACTCGTTACGGCTGCTTCCTTCCGGACCTGACCGGGTTGGCGAGGATCCCGTCCGCGCCGGCCTTCCGCGCGAAATATCAGGGCCCGCGCCGCGGGATGCAAGATGCCGGGCGGCGTTTCGCTCCACCATAGCCTCTCAAACGAACAGGACATGACCACAGAGCGCCTGCGCGGTAAAAGCCGGTATGGCCGACGACCACACCGCTTCCGCCTTCGCCGACCCCGCGCTCGGTTTTGTCCATGACGCGCTCGATCGCGCCGACCCGCTGCGCAAAGACGCCGAGAAAATCGCTGCGCTTAAAGCCGACCCGCGTGCGGTCATCGCGCCGTTCTGGCGCGGCGAACCCTTTGCGTTGAAAACCGCTGACGGGGTTGAGGCGGGCTTCTTGAGCGCAGCCTCCGCGCCGCTATTGAATGCGGAGTTCACGTTGTTTTTGGGGATGGACGGAAACGCGCCCACCTTCGCCGCCGTCCTGCCGCCAGACAGCGCGCCGGGGCCGAGTTTTCCCCTTGCCGGCATGGGCGAGTTCACCGATTTGCGCGCCCTTGCGCCCCAGCTGTCGGCGCGCGACGCCATGTTGCTGGGTTGCGCCCGCTCGCTCATCGCCTGGCATGCGCGTCACGGATTTTGCGCCAATTGCGGCGCGCCCAGCGTGCCGGAGATGGGCGGATGGAAGCGCGCGTGCCCGTCCTGCGGGGCTTCGCACTTCCCGCGCGTCGACCCGGTGGTGATTATGGCTGTGGGACGCGGGGACCAACTGTTGCTCGGTCGACAATCCGGTTGGCCGCCTCAGTTTTGGTCATGCCTAGCGGGCTTTATCGAGGTGGGCGAAACCGTAGAACAGGCTGTGCGTCGCGAGACCTATGAGGAAGCCGGCATCCGGGTCGGCGCGGTGCGCTACGCCGCGAGCCAGCCTTGGCCTTTCCCCTCGTCGCTCATGGTCGGGGTGCTCGCAGACGCGCTGAGCGAGACGATTTCGATTGATGCGAACGAGTTGGAGGACGCCCGCTGGTTCGGCCGCGACGAAGTCCGCACGCTGCTGGCGGGCGGGCATGCGACCTTGCGCTGTCCGCCCAAAGTCGCCATCGCCCATCATCTTATGGCGCTTTGGGCGAAGTGACCGCCCGCAGGCCCCAACGCGCCTAGTTCAGACCAACACCCTCACTCGCCGAGAGCGCGACGGGCGGAACCTCCGCCTGACCGCCCAATCCCGCGATGCCCGCCACGGTCGCCGCGGACGCGGAGCCTTCCAGCTCGGCGTCCGAGAACGATACCGCGGTCTGGTCTTGGACC
Source organism: uncultured Caulobacterales bacterium (assembly GCA_964483375.1). Classification (GTDB taxonomy): domain Bacteria; phylum Pseudomonadota; class Alphaproteobacteria; order Caulobacterales; family Maricaulaceae; genus JAUIEH01. Next base: position 10,463 of record CAZABJ010000020.1, on the reverse strand, counting down.
CGCCAGCGGACCCGCTCGATGGCGGCGAGACGATCGGCGTCTTCGCGCGCGGCCACCGCCCAGCGCCCGGTTTCATCACGCGCCAGCGACAACGCGCCCGCGCCGATATCTTCTTGCGCGCGTTCGAACACGAGAGCGCGCTCAGCGGCCGTGGGAGAAAGCGTTGGGCGGTCCTGCGCGAATGTCGCGACCGGCGCCACAAGGAGAGAAACGATCACCGCAGCGAGAACACGGGCCATGAGCAAATTCCTTCAACAGGGAGGAATGAGCCGACGCGCCATCAAGACGCGCCGGCGCCAAACAAAGCGATTGCTTAAGCGGGTTGAGTGGCGGGCTTGGTCCACGCCAGCGGTTTGAACGGCTCGTCCAGCGGTGTCTTGGCGATGTGATTGGTGTAGTTCGACAAGACTTTTTGGGCGACGCCGACGATCACCTCGAGAACATTCGCACGCGTGTAGCCGGCGTTGAGGAAGGTCTGAACGTCCTCGTCCGAGACCCAGCCGCGCCGCTCGGTGACTTGGGCGGTGAACCGTCGCAGGGTTTCAAGCTTGGGGTCCGCCAGCGGCCGGCCTTCGCGCAGCGCCGCGACGATATCGGCGTCTACCTTTTGCAGGTTCGACACCGCCGCTTCGGCGGCCATGCAGTAGTGACACTCGTTCACGAAGCTCGAGGACAAGCGCACGATTTGACGCTCGGTCGCGGTGAAGCTCGATTTGTCGAAAATGCCGCCGAGGGTTTGATAGGCCTCAAGCGCGACGGGCGCTTCGGCGAATGTCCCGAACAAGTTCGGCACGAAGCCCAAGCTCTTTTTCGCCCCGGCCAGGCGGTCACGCGCGCCCTCAGGCGCATCGGTTTCGGAATACACGGCGAAGTCAGCCATTTCGCTTCTCCCTGAGGGTCTCGATGAACGGGTGCGTTCATCGTCGTTGACCCCCAGGTAGGGTGCTTCGACCGGCAAGAAAAACGCGCTCGCGCGCGTTTGATCGCAAGAGAGCGCAGCGTGACTGAAAGCGCGCGGTTCGCCGGCCTGCTAGGGGCGTTTGCGAAAGGGATGGGCGGCGTAAACGCCGAGGATCCGGGTGCGCGTGGAGAAGAACTGCAACTCCTCCAGCGCGCGGGCGAGCGGAGGATCTTCCGGCCGTCCGTCCACCTCGGCGTAGAATTGGGAGGCGTTGAAATCCCCGTCGGGCTGATAGCTTTCCAACTTGGTCATGTTGACCCCGTTTGTCGCGAACCCGCCCATGGCCTTGAACAAGGCGGCGGGCACGTTGCGAACGCGGAACATGAGCGAGGTCACCGCCGCCTCGCCCTCCCCCTCAGGACGTTCCGGCGCTGCGGACAAAACGATGAACCGGGTGGTGTTAGTGGGGTCGTCCGCCACGTCGCGGAGCAGGATTTCAAGACCGTAGATTTCAGCGGCCAACGCCGAGGCGATCACCGCCACCCGCGGCTCATCGCGCTCAGCGAGCCAACGCGCGGCCCCTGCGGTGTCCACATCGCGCTCCGCCCGCCATCCGCGCACGCTGGTCAGTCGGCGGCATTGGGCGAGCGCCATCACATGACTGCGCACTGTGTCCACGTCATTGAGCGCCACGCCTGGACGGACGAGCAACTGATGCCGCACCGGCGCGAAGTGTTCCGCGACGATATGCAGACGCGCATGAGGCAGAAGACCGTGAATGTCCGCCACCCGACCGGCGAGTGAGTTTTCGATCGGGATGACGGCGCGGTCGGCGACGCCTTGCTCCACCGCCTCAAACGCCGCATCGAAGGTCTCGCACGCGGTCGCTTCAGCGTCGGGGAACAGATCCCGCGCGGTCAAATGCGAATAGGCCCCGGGCTCGCCCTGATAGGCGACTTTTGCGATCATGTGCGTTGGTCCTTCTTTCGCCCTCGTGCAGCTTAGGCCGGTCGCCGAGGCGGCGAACGTCAGAGGGTTCGCGACGGTTCGCCGCAAGGACGTCACCGGCCGCGCCCGCCTATGTATCATTGCTTGAATATCGGCCGCGCCCGCGGGATACCGCGAAGCCGTCACGCTCTGGGGAATCGAGGACACGACATGGGCGACTTGTTTTGGAACAAAATCGCCGGCGCCGTTCTGGCGACGTTTCTGGTGATATTCGCCATCAACGAAGCAGGGCACGTCGTGTTCCACGCCCATGAGCTGGAAGAAGCGGCCTATCCCATCGAAATCAATACAGACGGCGGTGCTGGCGCCCCCGTCGAAGAAGGCCCGCCGGATTTCGGCGCCTTGTTGGCTGAAGCGACCGTTGATGCGGGCGAGCGGATTTTTCGCCAATGCGCCACCTGCCACAACATCGCGGAAGGCGCCGGCGCGCTGACCGGCCCGAACCTTTGGGACATCGTGGGCGCTCCGGTCGCGGGCCAATCGGGCTTCGCCTACTCCCAAGCCTTGCGGGAGTTCGGCGGCGAATGGACTTACGAGCACCTCTACGCCTACTTGGAAAACCCGCGCCGCTACATCCGCGGCACGAACATGGCGTTCGCAGGCTTGTCGCGCCAAGAACAACGCATTTCCGTGATCGCCTATCTCCGCGAACAGTCGAGCGACCCCGAACCGCTGCCCCCGCCGCTCGCCGCCATGGAGGCCGCCAGTGCGGCGGCTGAAGACGCAGCGGCCGCGGTGGCGGAGCCCGCAAGCGCGGCAAGCGAACCCGCCCCAGACTCCATAGACCCCGCAGTCTCGGATGACGGCGGCGACCAATTCGGCGGCGCGCCGGCTGAAAACGCCGAGCCGGCTGTTGACGGCGCCACGGCCCCTGACCCCACCGGAGAAGCCGACGCGCCGGCCGACAGCGAACCCGACGTCGATGCGGAGGGCGACCCCCCGGGCCGCTAGCCTCCGGCGTCAACCAGGCGGAAAGGACCGCGCCGTTAAGCTGAGCATTCAGTTTTGGGGCGGACGCCGTGACCTTTCCCGCATCGCATCAAAAGACCGCCATCGCGCGCGCGGAGCGCGGAGCGCGCGCGCCGCGCGGTCGCCGCGGACTTCCCCGAGCTTCTCGCAGAACGGTGTCAATCGCTTTACGCCACCGCGGAGGCGGGCGATCTGCGCGCGTTTCGCATGCTCTGCCATGACCTCATCGGCGAAGCCGACGCCCTCGATGCGCCTCTGGCGTCGCGTCTGGCCTCAGCCTCCCGAGACGTGTGCGAGGCGTTGCTCGCCGGCGCGTCGAAGGCGTCAAAGGTGCGAGCTTGCATGCTCGCTTGCGCCCAAGCGCTGCATCTCGCTGTCGACAAGGCGATTGAAGACGGCGACGAGGATGGGCGCGTGCTAGAGGCGCGCCTCGCGACGCTCAAAGACACGCTCGACGGAGCGAGCGAATGACGGCTCTGGCTTGCGACGTGGATTACACGCGAGAGCTGAGAACCCGCAGCGTGCTCGTCGTCGAAGACAGCCGCTTCATGCAACAGCTCCTTTGTGCAATGATCCGTGCAATCGGCGTCGGCGACGTCTTGCGGGCCTCCAGCTTTGCCGAGGCGTCCGACATTTTAGAGGATCGCGAAATCGATTGTGCGGTGATCGATTGGCTGATGGAGCCGGTCGACGGCCTCGCTCTCTTGACGCACATCCGTTCTGGAACATCACGCCGTCGCCGAATGCCGATCGTCATGTGCACCGCCTACGCCGATCGACCGCGCGTCGTGGCGCTTCGCGATGCGGGCGCCTGCCAGATCATCGTGAAGCCGGTTTCCGCGGCCATCCTCTACGATCGCCTGATGAGCGCGCTGTTTGCACCGCGACCGATGAGTGATTTCGCGGAAAACGCAGAGCCGTCGCTCACTCACAGGTCGGGCTCTCCTCCCCCAGCGGATCAGCGCGCCGCATGCGATGGCGCTGAGGCCCTCGACCTCGACGACCTCTGATCAGGCGCACCCGCTGCTAATCGCACTGGGACAAGGAGCCCAGGCGCGCGACCAACTTCTCATAGTTTTCGTACAAAAGCGGCTCCTGGACGCCCCGCAACCAAACGACCAGGGGCTTAATCCGCTCCCAAAGTCCGCGGTCGATCATCACAAGCTCCAGCGCCATATCCTTGTCGATGAACTTGCGATCAATAAGCGCGCCTAGAAACTCATAAAAGCCCGCCGCATGCCGAATCTTCTTCCATTCCTCGCTCACGAGAAAGAGTTGATGCCGGCCATCGCCATACTCAGCGATAATAGCGTCAGTGTCGAGCGGCATGGCCGCCACTTCGTTCACGATAGGAAAAACGTCGTTCCAGTGGCGCGCGAGCTCAATAAAGACTTGGACTTGTGAATTTGTCTTGGCGCGACCCACTTCCGCCCAAGACGCCAGCGCCGCCGCAGCAGCAGCGAGTGCGGTGAACAGTGCCGCAACCGCCGCCCCGCCCCCGGCGCTTTCGACAATCGTGTTGATCCAATCCATGTCACACCCCCTAAAGCCGCTTCTTGGGTCCGCCCAAGAACCGAGCGGACCTTCAACCGACCGACCTTACAGCCGGCCCGAGAGCTTGTCAGAAGCATGTGAAGGCGAAGAGCGCGTCCTG
>CAZABJ010000020.1:0-5831 GCA_964483375.1 uncultured Caulobacterales bacterium | reverse complement strand
TTACAGCCGGCCCGAGAGCTTGTCAGAAGCATGTGAAGGCGAAGAGCGCGTCCTGCGGCGCCCAGCTAGGCGGCTTTGTTGAACGCGGTGCTGGGTCCCGGCGCCGTGTTGGCCGCCCGCTCGATGCGTTCGGCGAAGTCGGACAAGAACACCGAACCCTTCACCGTGCGTTGAATGAACACGTTTCGCCGGTCGGCCTCATCCTTGGCGCGTTTCACCAGGCCGTGGCCCGACAAGGTGTCGATCGCACGCGTGATGGCAGGCTTGGCGACGCCAAGCGTCTCGGCCAGGCCGCGAACGGTGTGGGGCTGCTCGGTCAGATAAACCGTCATAAGCACCGCGGTTTGCCGCGCAGTGAGGTCGGGCTCGCGCCCCCGCACGTTTTCCAGCGTGACCGTGCGCCACAACCGAAGCGCCTCTTCCCTATCCATCTGCACGCCCATCGCGACGATGCGCTCCTCATGTCGACGTTTTGCCTGTGGAGAGAATCATCAGGTGCTTCGGGCTTGGACGGCAAGCCTCAGGATGCAAGCACGCTCTCCACAAGCCCGAAAGCGGCCCGCAGGCCTTGCGCTTCCCCGCCTTTCGGACGCCCGGGCCGCGCGACGGGGTTCCAAGCGAACACGTCGAAATGCACCCAGGGACGTTGACCCACGAAGCGCTCCAAAAACAGCGCCGCCAAAATCGAACCGCCGAGCGGCCCGTCGCCGAGGTTCTTCAAATCCGCGATCGGGCTTTCGACCTGGCGCGCATAGCCCTGCCAGAGCGGCATCCGCCAAATCGGATCGGCGTTGCGTCGCGCCGCCGCCTCAAGATGCGCCGCGAGTTCGTCGTCATTGGCGTAGTAGGGGGCGAGCTCAGGACCCAAAGCGACGCGAGCCGCTCCGGTCAACGTCGCGAAATCGATGATGAGCTTAGGGTCGTGCTCGCAGGCGCGGGTTAGCGCATCGGCCAAGATGAGCCGCCCTTCGGCGTCGGTGTTCTCCACCTCCACCGTGAGCCCCGCGCGGCTCTTCAAAATGTCGCCCGGCCGGAAGGCTCGCTCGGAAACGGCGTTTTCGACGGCCGGGATGATGACATGCAGCCGACAATCAAGTTCGGATTCGATGATGAGCTGGGCGAGCCCGAAAGCATGCGCGGCCCCGCCCATGTCCTTTTTCATCAAGCGCATGTAGTCGCCGGGCTTGATGTTGAGACCGCCGGTGTCGAAGGCCACGCCCTTGCCGACCACCACGATGACAGGCGCGTCCTCCCGCCCCCATTCGATTTCGATGACGCGCGGCTCCTCGCTCGCCGCGCGCCCCACGGCGTGGACGAGCGGGTAGCCGTATTCCTTCAGGCTCTCGCCGACGGTGACGCGCACATTCGCGCGGTAGTCGTCCAAGAACCGATCCGCTGCATCCTCCATGGCGCGCGGACCAAAGTCGGCGGCGGGGGTGTTCACCATGTCCCGCACGCGGTGCACCGCGCGGCCGAAACGCTCGGCGCGCGCGCGATCGGCGCCGTCCGGCGGAACCAACAGGGCGGGCTCCCGCTTGGCGGGTTTGTATCGGTCGAACACATAGGCGCCCATCGCCCAGCCAAGCGCGATCAGCGTCGGGTCGAGCGCCTCGGGCGCGCCCTCAATTTCGTAAACCCCCGCCGGCAGCGCATGCGGGGCGGCGCCGAAGACATAAGGGTCCGTTCCCGCACCTAAGCCGAACAGCGCGCATTTGAGCTTCCCTGTCGCGCCGGGCACGAGAAGGATCTCACCGGATTTGCCTGTGAAGCCGGCGGACTTGGCGAACGCCGCCACGGCGGCGGGCAGAGCGGACAACGCGGCGTCCAAGGACGGGGCGGCGATCGCGATCAAGGGGGTCGCCTTTTTCCCCGCCTCGGCAAACCAAGTCGTCATCGCGTTTCGAGCTCCTCATCTTCGCGTCCCCATGCATGTGGACCATGCTTCGTTAAGACGTTGTTGACCGAGCCCGGCGAGCCTTCCCTCCAACGCTTGCAAGGACCGTTTCGACATGCGCCTCCCGATCGCCGCCGCCGCCATTGCGCTCGCCTTCACCAGCGGCTGCGCGCTTGCGCCGGCTCACACCGACGCCGAGCGCGAGCTCTTGGACACCGCCCAGCGACGGGACATCGCGCCCGCCAGCCGCGCCGAACGCCGTGCGATCGCCGAACAGAGCTTGGTCGCCCAAGGCGCATTTTGGGCGGAGCAATACGAAAACAATCCCGCCGACCGCGACTCCGCCGTCGCCTTCGCCGACATATCGCGTCGGTTGGGCAATCCCGCCCGCGCCGCAACCGTGGCCAACCAAGCGCTCACCCTCCATCCCGAAGACCCCGACTTGCTGCGCATCCTCGGCGCCGCGCTCATCGAAGACGGACGGGCGGAGGCCGCGGTCGGTCCCCTGGAGCGCTTGGTCGCCCGCAGTCGCGACGACGCTCATGCTCTGAACGTGCTGGGCGCGGCGCTCGACAGCACCGGACGTCACGGCGACGCTCAAACGCGATATCGCGAGGCGTTGAGGCTATCGCCTGACGACGTCGCGGTGCTGACCAATCTGGGGCTCAGCTACGTGCTCGCGGGGGACCCCGCGGAGGGCGAGCGTCACCTGCGCCGCGCCGCGGAGCTGCCGGGCGCCGATGCACGGGTGCGCGCCAACCTGGCGCTGTCGGTGGCGGTTCAAGGGCGGTTCCAGGAAGCCGAGGCCATCGCTCAGCAGGATCTCTCCGCTGACGAGGCTGCGGCCAATATCGCTTATGTCCGCGCCATGCTCAGCGGGCCGCGCCGTTGGGAAGCCGCGAGCCTTCGCGGGTCGAGCGAAGACTGAGCGCGCGGAGGGCTAACCGCTCATCTGCTGGAAGCGGATGATGGCGGGGCCCAGGATCACCACGAACAGAACCGGCAGGAAGAACACGATCATCGGCACGGTCAGCTGAGCGGGCAGCGCGGCGGCTTTCTTTTCAGCCGCCGAGAGGCGCAGATCACGGTTCTCTTTCGCCATCACGCGCAAGGCTGAGCCAAGCGGCGTGCCATAGCGCTCCGCCTGGGTCAGCGCGGTGGCGACCGCCTTTACGCCGGGATGATTGGTCCGCTTGGCCAAGTTCTCATACGCTTTTTGGCGCTCTTGAAGGTAGGAGAGCTCAGCGGTCGTGAGCGACAGCTCTTCGGCCAATTCAATCGAGGCTGTGCCGATCTCCCCCGCCACCTTGTGAAAGGCGGCTTCAATGGACATGCCGGCCTCGACGCAGATGAGCATCAAGTCCAAGGCGTCGGGGAATGCCGCGACGATGGACTCGCGGCGTTTTTGGGCGAGATTGGCCAGATACAGACCCGGGGCGTAGTACCCGATGAAACAGCCGAACATCGCCGCAGCGAGCTTCAGCGTCATGCTGAGGCCGTAGTCATTGACGAACAAGAGATAGGCCAGCACGCCGCAGAAGAAGATGATGGGCAGCGAAAACCGAAAGAAATAGAACGTTTCCGCCGGTTTCTTGCCCCGCAAACCCGCCTGCATGAGCTTGTCGTTGAGCTTTGGGTCTTCCAGCAGCTTCGCCAGGTTCAAGCGCATCACCACGTCGCGCATGAAGCCTTTGCTTTCCGTCCGCAAGCCCCGGCCGGCCTCCCCTTTAATCGCCTCGCGGTTCCGCCGCCGCAGCTCTTCGCGCTGGGTGGCGACGTATTTCAGTCGCTTGTCGAATTTGTCCGACCCCATCAAGGGGGAAGCCAACGTGACGACCGTCGCGAACACGGCGACGCCGGCGACGATCATCACCAAGTTTTCCGGGCTGAGGAGGAAGCTGAATATTTCGCCGATGCTCATGGTTTAAATCTTGAAGCTAATCATTCGTTTCATGACGAAGATGCCCGTGGCCATCCAAAGACCGCCGCCGACCAACATCATCTTCCCGAGATTTTCCGTGAACATCAGCGACATGTATGACGGGGTGGTCACCGCCACGATGGCCATCACGCCCGGCGGCAGAGAGCCGATGATCAATGCCGAGGCCTTCGCCTCCGAGGAAAGCGCCTTGATCTTCTCACGCATCATCCGCCGGGAACGAAGCACGGTGGAGAGGTTGGACAACGCTTCCGCCAAATTGCCGCCGGTCTTTTGCTGAATGGACAAAACGACGCCGAAGAAATTCAGCTCCGGCAGCGGCATGCGCTCAAACATGCGCCGCAAGCCCTCTTCCAAAGGCACGCCCATGGCCTGGCTTTCGGTGAGTTCGCGAAACTCGCTGCGCAACGGCTCGGGGGCCTCAGTGGCGATGATGCGCAGACAGTCCCCCAAGGGCAGGCCGGACTTCACCCCGCGCACGATGACGTCGATGGCGTTGGCGAATTCCGCGGAGAACTTTTTCATGCGGCCGCTGCGGCGCATGCCCAAAAACCAGCGCGGCAGCCCAAGCCCGGCGACGAACGCGCCAGCCGCGGCGATCGGCAGCCCTCGCCCAGCCACATAAAGAAGGCCGAAAACGGCCACGGCGAGGATCGCGGAGAACACCCAAAATTGCTGGGGCGTAATCGCCATGCCCGACTGGGCGATCCGCGCCTTTAGGGTCAATGTGCGTTTGCGCTGATTGCGCTGACGCTCTTCAAGCTCTTTGAGCGTTTCTTGGACTTGCTTGCGGCGCTGGGCGGCGGCGTCCAACGTACCGCCCTTGCGGCTGCTGGCGAACTTGGCCTGCCCTGCGACGCTTTGCACGCGTTTGCGCGAGGTCCGCCCATTGTCGCCCCCGGCCAGAACCCAGCCAAGGCACGCCACCCCGATAAAGGCGACGCCGGCCACGATGAAGGGCATGAACTCCCCGTCCATAGCGCCTAGACCTCCGCAGCGTCGAGGGCGTCGGCGAGGTCGCTGTCCAAGCCGAAATACCGAGCGCGATCCCAGAATTTCGGCCGGGCGATCCCGGTGGCGCGGTGCTGTCCGATGATCTTGCCGTCGTTGTCTTCGCCTTCGATGTCGTAGACGAACAGGTCTTGGGTCACGACCACGTCGCCCTCCATGCCGAGGACTTCCGTGATCTTGGTGATTTTCCGGGAACCGTCGCGCATCCGCGCGGCTTGGATCACCACGTCGATCGACCCGACGATCATCTCCTTGATGGTTTTCGACGGCAGCGAAAACCCGCCCATCGTGATCATGGATTCCAGCCGCGACAGCGCCTCGCGCGGGGAGTTCGCGTGCAGCGTCCCCATCGATCCGTCGTGACCGGTGTTCATGGCTTGCAGAAGATCGAAGGCTTCCGGTCCCCGCACCTCGCCCACGATGATCCGTTCGGGCCGCATCCGCAGACAGTTCTTGACCAAGTCCCGCATCGTCACCTGGCCTTGACCCTCCAAGTTCGCCGGCCGGGTTTCCAAACGCACGACATGGGGCTGCTGGAGCTGAAGCTCCGCGGCGTCTTCGCAGGTGATCACGCGCTCGCCGACGTCAATAAACCCGGTGAGGCAATTCAGGAGCGTGGTCTTGCCCGACCCCGTGCCGCCGGAGATCAAGACGTTGCAGCGGCACGCGCCGATGACCCCGAGCACCTGGGCCCCTTCGGGCGTGATCGACCCGAAGTTCACCAGGTCGTTCATCTTCAGCTTGTCTTTTTTGAACTTCCGGATGGTCAGCGTCGGCCCGTCCAACGCCAGCGGCGGGGCGATGACGTTGACGCGCGACCCATCGGCGAGACGCGCGTCACAAATGGGGCTGGATTCATCAACGCGCCGGCCCACCTGGCTGACGATCCGCTGACAGATATTCATGAGCTGGGCGTTGTCGCGGAACCGGATGCCGGTGCGCTGCACTTTGCCGGCGACTTCGATGAATACGCTGTCGGCGCCATTC
>CAZABJ010000019.1:0-43616 GCA_964483375.1 uncultured Caulobacterales bacterium | reverse complement strand
CGCCCTTGTCACCGGCGCTACGGGCGGGCTGGGCGGGGCCATCGCTGCGGCGCTGCATGCGCGCGGCGCTCATGTCGCCTTGTCCGGCACGCGCGAAGAACGCCTGCGCGAGGTCGCCGGAGCCTTGGGCGACCGGGCCGCGGTCGTCGCATGCGACCTGTCCGACCCCGCCGCGACAGACGCTCTTTTCGAACAAGCCAGCCAGGCCTTGGGCGGGCTCGACATCGTCGTCGCAAACGCCGGGATCACCCGCGATAAGCTGTTGATGCAGATGAAAGACGAGGATTGGGAAACGGTCCTGCGCGTCAACCTCGAGAGCTATTTCCGGCTCGCCCGCGCCGCGGTGCGTCCGATGATGAAGGCCCGTTGGGGCCGCATCATCGGCATCACTTCCGTCGTCGGCGTCACCGGCAATCCGGGCCAAGCCAATTACGCAGCCTCCAAGGCCGGCATGATCGGCTTCTCCAAAGCGCTGGCGCAGGAGATCGCAAGTCGCAACGTGACGGTGAATTGCGTCGCGCCCGGCTTTATCGAATCGCCGATGACCGACGCGCTCAACCCACAGCAGCGCGAAGCGATACTCTCGCGGATCCCCGCCGGCCGCCTGGGCGCAGGCGACGACGTCGCCGCCGCGGTGGTTTATCTCGCCAGCGAGCAGGCGTCTTATGTCACAGGCCAAACACTTCACGTGAACGGCGGTATGGCCATGCTCTGACCGCGGGCCTGCGCGCCTGCTTTGCACCCCGGATGAAGTGTGCTACCGACCCCCGACCCTGTTGACGCAGCGTAAGTGCTAAGCCTTGCGTGCGTTATCTCTCTGACCACCTGCGCGCGGGCGTCGCGCTCCAAGACATTGCGAGGGCTCCATGGCGGACGCTACTGAAATTCTAAATCGCGTTTCGAAAATCGTCGTCGAGCACCTGGACGTTGAAGCCGACAAGGTCAACGAAAAGGCCAGCTTCATCGACGACCTCGGCGCGGATTCGCTCGACACCGTGGAACTCGTCATGGCGTTCGAAGAAGAGTTCGGCATCGAAATCCCCGACGACGCCGCCGAACACATCCAGACGGTGGGCGACGCCGTGAAGTTCATCGCTGAGCGTCAACCCTAACCTCATGACCCGTCGGGTCGTCGTCACGGGTCTCGGTCTCGTCACGCCGCTGGGCGTGGGGATCGAGACCGCCTGGAGCCGCCTTTTGGAAGGCCGCTCCGGGGCGAATCACATCGAGCATTTCGACGTGTCGGACATGGCGTGCAAAATTGCATGCCTGGTTCCGTATAAAGATGGGCGGGGAGGCGGCGACGCCGAGGATCCCGGCGCCTTTGATCTCGACGCGACGCTCGACAAGAAAGAGCGGCGGCGCGTGGATGAGTTCATCATCTACGCGATCGCGGCGGCCGACCAGGCTGTGGCCGACGCCGGCTGGCGGCCGGAGGACGAAGAAGCGCGCAAGCGCACCGGCGTCCTCATCGGCTCGGGCATCGGCGGCCTGCAGACGATTTACGACGCCTCAATCACGCTGAACGAACAGGGCCCGCGCCGGCTAAGCCCGTTTGTGATCCCGGCGATGCTCATCAATCTCGCCTCCGGGCAGTGCTCAATCCGCTACGGCTTTAAGGGCCCGAACCATGCGGTGGTCACGGCATGCTCCACCGGCGCGCACGCTATCGGCGACGCCGCACGGCTTATCGCCCGGGGCGACGCGGACGTGATGCTCGCCGGGGGCGCGGAAGCGGCCGTGTGCCGGCTCGGCATTGGCGGGTTCTTGGCGTGCAAGGCGCTGTCGACCGGCTTCAACGAAACGCCCGAACGCGCCTCCCGGCCTTATGACAAGGATCGTGACGGCTTCGTCATGGGCGAAGGGGCCGGGGCGGTGATCCTGGAAGACGAGGCCCATGCTCGGGCGCGCGGCGCGAAGATCTACGCCTATGTGTCCGGCTATGGCTTGTCGGGCGACGCCTACCACATCACCGCGCCCGCCGAAGACGGAGACGGCGGTTATCGGTCGATGCGGGCGGCGCTTTCGGATGCGGATCTCGCCCCGTCCGACATCGACTATGTCAACGCTCACGGCACCTCCACGCCCTTGGGCGACGAAATTGAACTTCGCGCGGTTGAGCGCCTGTTCGGCAACGCCGCGGCGGACATGGTGATGTCCTCCACAAAATCGGCGACAGGCCATCTCCTGGGAGCCGCCGGCGCGATCGAGGCCGTGTTCTCCATCCTCGCAATGCGAGACGGCGTGGCGCCGCCGACGATTAATCTGGATAATCCCTCCGTCGAGACGCCGATCAATCTCGCCGCCAATGCAGCCGTGCGCCGTCCTGTGAAGGCGGCTTTGTCGAACTCTTTCGGGTTTGGCGGTACAAACGCTTCGGTGGTGTTCACGGCGTCCTGATCGCGAAGGGGCGCGGGGCAGAAGGTGGGCGAGGGCATGCGGCGGTTTCTGTTTGGCGCGTCGACGGCGAGACTGTCCTGGGGCGCGGCGATCGCGTTTTTCCTGCTCATTCCCTTGGCGATCGCTGGGGCCGGGGTGGCGGCTTGGGCGTGGTTGATGAACGAAGCCGACCGCGCCGGTCCCTCGGTGGAGCCCACCGTGGTCGAACTGCCTATGGGATCAGGACTGATTTCGATCGCCAATCGCCTCGAAAACGCGGGTCTCGTGCGCGACGCCCTTCATTTCCGCTTGGTGGTCACCCTTGAAGGGGCGTCCCGCGATTTGCGCGCCGGGGAATATGAGATCCCAGCAGGCGCAAGCATGAACGAAATCGCCGACCAGCTGCGCCAAGGCGATGTCATCGAGTACGCCGTTACGATCCGCGAGGGGCTGACCTCCGCCATGATCGTGAGGCAGTTGAACGAAACGCCGTTTCTCTCAGGGGAGATTGAGGACATCCCCGCGGAAGGGACGCTGCTTCCTGAGACCTACAGCGTTCAGCGCAACGCCGATCGCCAAGGTCTGTTGGACCGAATGGCCGAAGCGCAAAGCGCGCTTTTGGACCAGGTTTGGCCTGACCGCGCCGAAGGTCTGCCCATTCAAACCCAAGAGGAAGCGGTGATCCTGGCCTCGATCGTGGAGCGCGAGGCGGGCGGATCCGAGCATGATTTGGTCGCCGGGGTGATGGTCAACCGCCTGCTTTGTCCGGGGGGTAACGGCGTTTGCCTGGGTCGCGGCTGGCGTCTGCAGGTCGATGCGGCCGTCCATTACGGGGTCAATGGCGGCGAGCCGTTGTTCAACGCCCAGGGCCAGCGACGCACGCTCTACGTCTCGGAGCTGCGCAATGCGGACAACCCCTACAACACCTATGAACATGACGGCTTGCCGCCGGGACCGATCGCCAATCCGGGCCGTGCGGCGCTTGAGGCGGCGCTCAATCCCGCCCAGACAGAGGCGATGTACTTTGTCGCCGATGGCACCGGCGGGCACGCGTTTGCAAGAACGGCGAGCGAGCACAACCAGAATGTCGACCGCTGGCGGCAAATCGAGCAAGAACGCATCGCGGCGGAACGCGCCGACCGCTAAGCCGCTTATCTCGTCCTTTAGGAGCTGCCATGCCGCTGAGCGGAATGACCGGATTCGCGCGCGTTGACGGCGCGCATGACGCTGCAGCCTGGACGTGGGAGGCGCGCAGCGTGAACGGCAAGGGCCTCGACATTCGCTTGCGCCTGCCTCCAGGCATGGAGCGGCTGGAGCAAAACGTCCGGGACCGGGTCCAGAAGCGGTTCGCGCGCGGTTCGGTGTCAGCGGGACTTCAGTTGCGCCGGCAAACCGAGGAGGCGGGCCTATCCGTCGACCGACGGCAGGCCGCCGCTTACGCCTCCGCCGCGCGTGCGCTGGTTCGTCGGGGTTTGGCCGCGCCGCTGACCGCGGACGGGCTGATGGGGTTGCGTGGCGTGGTGGCGACGGAGGCTGCGCGGGAAGATGAAGCCGCCCAGGCCGCGCTCGACGCCGCGGTGCTCGCCGATTTCGATGAGGTCTTGGCCGCGCTTCACCAGGCGCGCTTGGATGAAGGGGCCGCGCTCGCCCCGCTGCTTGGCGCCGCCGTCGACCGTATCGACGCACTGCGTGAGGAGGCGGAAGCTTCAGCGGGCGCGCAGCCCGTGGCGATTCGCGACCGGCTGGCCGCCAAACTCCATGAGCTGATCGAAGGCGGCGTCGACCAAGACCGCCTGGCGACGGAAGCGGCGGTGTTGGCGAGCAAGGCCGACGTTCGTGAAGAACTCGATCGGCTGGCCGCGCATGTCGGGCAGGCTCGCGAGCTTTTCCAAAGCGACGGTCCGGTGGGGCGGAAGCTCGATTTCCTGACCCAGGAATTCATGCGCGAAGCGAATACGACGTGTTCTAAATCCGCCGACATCGACTTGACGCGAATCGGTCTTGCCTTGAAAGCGACGATCGAACAATTCCGCGAGCAGGTTCAAAATGTCCAATAACGCTCGCCGCCGGCGCGGCATGCTGTTCGTCATCTCCAGCCCGTCAGGAGCGGGCAAGACCACCTTGTCCAATCGGCTGCGCCAGGGGCATGACGATCTGACCCTGTCCATCTCCGCCACGACCCGGCCGCCTCGGGACGGCGAAATCGACGGGATCGACTATCAATTCATCACCAGGACCGAGTTCGAGCGTCGGCGATCGGCGGGGTTTTTCTATGAATGGGCGGAAGTCCACGGGAATTTATACGGGACGCCGCGCGGACCGGTGTTGGAAATCCTCAATGACGGCCAAGACGTGCTCTTGGACGTGGACTGGCAAGGCGCCCAGCAATTGCTCCAGCACCGCGACAAAGACGTGGTGTCGGTTTTCATTCTGCCGCCGTCCATGGTCGAACTGGAACGCCGGCTCCGCACCCGCGCCAAAGACGAAGAAGAGGTGATCCAGCGGCGGCTCTCGGGCGGGCGGCATGAGATCACGCATTGGGCCGAGTATGACTACGTGCTCGTCAATGACGACGTGGACATCACCGCGGCGGCCTTGGACGCCATTCTTCGGGCCGAACGCTTGCGCCGCACCCGGCAGCCTTGGCTGTCCGGCTTCGTCGGTGATTTGATGGCCGACGCCTAAGCGCGGTTCGCCCTCACCTTGACCTGCCCGCCTTGCGGGGCGACATGTTTCGACGTTGCTCGAAAAGAGGAGGCGCGCGTGAATAACGACCAAGCGGTGGCCGCGCTCGGCGCCTTGGCGCATGAGCATCGCCTAAAGGTCCACCGACTGTTGGTCGAGCGCGGGCCGGAAGGGATGTCTGCGGGCGGAATCGCCGAAACCCTGGGGCTCTCTCCCTCCTCGCTCACGTTCCACACCCAAGCCCTGGTGCGGGCGGGCCTGGTGCGGCAAACCCGGAACGGTCGGCAGATCATTTACGCCGCCGATATGCGCGCCACCAGCGCGCTGGTTCAGTTCTTGACTGAGAATTGCTGCGCGCGCGCGCCGGACGTTGCCTGTCTGCCCGCAGCCGACATCTCCGGCGGCGCGTGCGACTGACGGCGGCGCGCCGCGCCCCGCCGTCGGCCGCGCGCGGACGCGTTTAGTCGTCGACGCCTTCAAAGCGCAGCGTCGGGCTGACAAGGCGCACAACCTCGCCGGATGCGGGCGAACCCGCACCATCGCCGTTCGGCGCGGCAGGCGCCTCGGCGGCGGAAGACGGTTCGCTCACGCCCTCAAAGCGAAGCGCCGGGCTTGAAAGGCGTATCGGACCGGACGGCTGCGCCGGCGTCGGCGCGCCGATGAACACAAGCCGCGGAATGTCGATGACGACGGCGTCGCCGGCCGCTCCGGGTTCCCCGACGTCCACATAGCCTGCAGCGCCAAGGAAGGTCAGTTGCGGCAGGTCGACGACGACAGGCTCTCCTTGCTGCGCCGCCGCGCCGCCGGCTCCGCAAAGCCAAACCGCCAAAGCGCCGAGAACATGTCTGCTCATGGCAAAGACCCTTCATGGATGAAGCTGTTTTCGGCGCCGTAATGGGCGCGGAAACCCGAACCGGCCATGAAGGCGGAGTTCGCATTGAGCACGGCGGCGGCGTCGATGGCGGCAAGAGCGTCGACGCCCCGCGGCTTAATCATGATGACGCAGCGATAGTTGGTCGCGTCGGCTGCGTCGTATTCGGGATCGACAAACACGTCGACCGCCAAATCGCCGACAATCGTGCCGGATGAAGCGTCCAACATGACCTCGCCGCGGCCTATCGTGGTGATGCGGTTGGGCTCGCGGAAGTTGACCGAACAGGCGACGCCGGCTTGTTCGATCTCGCCAAAGTTGGACCCTTCATTGGTCAATCCGGAGATGGCGACCGGCACATTGAAGCGGAAATCGGGATCGGCGACGGCCGGGGCGGCGGCGGCGAGCGCGACGAAGGCCGCAACTAGGGTTCTTGCGGGCATTGCGGACCTCACTGCTGGATGTCTTGAAGGACGGCGCGGAAGGCGTTCGGTGCGCCGGCGTGATGCAAGCCGGTCACGTCGGCATAGCGACCCGGATTGGCCGCGTTCACCGGAGAGCGCATGCCGCTTTGGCCGTCGACGCGCATGACGATGGCGCACGTGAACGACACCGCCGCGCCCGCAGGCGCATTAGCTCGCCGGTCAAGCGTGAGCGTGAACTCGCGCGCGAAAGACGCGCGATCGGCCGCAGTCAAAGTGACAATTTCACCTTGCCCGTTGGCGACGGCGCGCGGGCGTCCGTCCACCATGGCGAACACTGAGCAATTCGGACCTATGCCGGTGACGGATGGGTGTATGTCGCTGGCCTCAATCGGCACTGTGATGGCGAACGTCTCCTCGGCCGCCGCCGGCGCGGCGGTGAGCGCGGCTATGGCCAAACCCGCCGCGAACAGTTTGCGTTGCATGGTGATCCCCTGCCTTGCCGTCTCTCACGATGAAAAGAATTTCATCGAAATGTGGCGGATTTACGATATTCACGTCCACGCGGTTGGCGTTTTAGCCGTCGGCTGCAAGGCCTCGCGCAAGCTCGGCGAACTGCGCCGGCGTGAGCGTCTCGGGACGCGCTTGCGGCGAGGCGGCGGCGGTCTCCAGCCAGGTCTCGAGCCCGATGGCCGGTGCGATCGCCTTCAGGCTCGCTCGCAGCATCTTGCGACGCTGCCCGAAGGCCGCCGCGGTCACGCGCTCCAGCGCGCCGACATGGTCAAACGGTCGCGGATGAGGGTCGAATACGACCACGGCGGAATCGACTTTCGGCGGCGGGGTGAAGGCCCGGGCCGGCGCATCCATTCCCCATCGGGGCTGCGCGCGCAGCTGGGATAAGACGCTGAGCCGGCCATAGGCCGATGACCCCGGCGCCGCGACAATGCGCTCGGCGACTTCCTTTTGGAACATGAGCGTCAGCCGCGACCACCAACGCGGTCGGGTCAGCCACTTCACCAGAAGCGGGGTGCCCACATTGTAAGGCAGATTGGCCACGATCATCGGCGGAAGTCCCGGCGCATGCGCCTGGGCGAGGTCGGCTTCGTTCGCCTCCAACGCGTCGGCCTCGACGATGGTCAACCGCCCCGGCGCGGCCGCCGCAATGGCCTCCAGCGCAGGCAAAAAACGAGCGTCCTTCTCAATCGCCACGACATGGGCGGCGCCGGCCTCCAACACAGCGCGGGTCAGCCCGCCCGGGCCGGGGCCGACTTCAATCACCGCGGCGTCTTCAAGGGGGCCGGCCAGCCGTGCGATTTTGGCGGTGAGATTGAGGTCGAACAGAAAATGCTGACCGAAACTCTTGCGCGCCCGAAGGTCAAACGCCGTCACCACCTCGCGCAAGGGCGGCAGGGAAGCGAGGCTCATGGCGCTGCGGCGCGGCGCGCGGCGATTTCCGCGGCGAGCTTTAGCGCGGCGACCAGGCTGTCGGGGCGGGCTGCGCCCTTGCCGGCGATGTCGAAACCCGCGCCATGGTCAGGGGAGGTGCGCACGATCGGCAGTCCCAAAGTCACATTGACGCCGCCGTGGAAATCCAGCGTTTTCACAGGGATGAGACCCTGATCGTGATAGCACGCGATTACGGCGTCATAGCCGGCCCGGGCTTCGGCGTGGAACAGCGTGTCTGCGCTGCGGGCGTCGGAAATGACGAGACCCTCCGCGCGGAGCTGGGCGGCGGCGGGGTTGAGGATCTCAATCTCCTCCCGCCCCAGCGCGCCGCCTTCGCCCGCATGCGGGTTGAGACCGCAAAGCGCCAGGCGCGGCGCAGAGACGCCGAAATCCTCGACAAGCGCGGCGCGAACCGTGCGGGAAACCGTCAGAACCTGCTCCCGAGACAACGCTTTGGGGACGTCCGCCAGCGGGAGGTGAATGGTGAGCAGCGCGACCCGCAGTCCGCCCCCAACAAGCATCATGACCGGCGGGCTTGGCGCGTCGGTCAGGTCGGCGAGCATTTCGGTATGGCCGGGGAAGGGAAACCCGGCCTCATAGAGAACCGCCTTGGAGATGGGGTTCGTCACCACGGCGCGAGCGCGACCTGTGGAGGCGTGCCTCACGGCTGTTTCGATGGAGGCGATGACCCCTCCAGCGCGATCGGTCGCGGGGGGGCCTGGCAAAACCGGCAAAGCGTCGGGAAACACCATCGCCGCGGAGGCCGGTTCGTCGATGACCTGAGTAGCGCCGGAATCGAACAACCCCGGATCGCCAATCACGAAGAACGCCGCGTCCGGGTCGTCTCGGAGCGCCGCCCATGCCAAGCCTGTGATTTCCGGCGCGACGCCTTCTGGGTCGCCTTGCGTCAGCGCGGTGGCCGCCATCGCCGGAGCGTCAGCTAGCGAAGCCGGGTTTCAATCGTGGCGTCGCGGCGCAAGTCGCGGAGATACCGCCGCGCGAGCAAGGAGAGTTGCTCATCCAAAAGCCGGTCTTCGATTTGCTCTCGCGACGGCAAGATCTCGCCGGCCGCAATCTCCCGGCCGCACATCGCGACCACGACGACGCCGCCGCCGACCCGGATTGGCTCGCTGGTTTCGCCTTCCTCAAGAGCCTCGATGGCGTCGCGGAAGTCAGGCGCCAAGTCGCCAGGCGAGACGGCTCCCAATTCGCTGGCTATCGCGCCGTCGATCCGCGAGGCGGCGTCTTGGAGGTCTTCGCAGCTATCGACGCGGTCGCGCTGACGCGACAACGCTTGTTCCGCCTCGGCAATCGCGCTCTCCGAGGCGTCTGCGGGCAGCGGCACGATGATCTGGCTGAGGCGAAGGCGTTCGGCGTTCACGCCGGCGCGCCGGTCGCGCAGGGCGATGATGTAGATGCCTTCGTTGGTTTGGATCGGCGGAGAAACCTGGCCGGGCTGCATTTGCTGCAAGGCGCTTTCCAATTCCGGTTGGAGTTCGCCGGCCAAGACCCACCCCATGTCGCCGCCCGTCGCCGCGGTGGGGGAGGCTGAAAACTGCCGCGCGACGGCGGGGAACGGCGCGCCTTGTTGGAGCGGAGCCATCACGGATTCAACGGCTTCAACGACTTCGGCTTCTTCAGCGCCGGGCGGCGGTTCGATGACGATTTCCGACACCAGGTAGCTGGAGCTGTCAGCGTTCGCCGCCAGCCGCTCAAGCCGGTTGTCAATTTGGTCGTCGCTGACCCGCAGGCGGGAGCGGAACCGGCCGCCGACCAAGATTTGCCAGGCGATCTCGGAGCGGAGCTGTTGTTCGAGCGTCTCAAGGTCGATGCCTTGGGCGGCGAGGTCGCGACGAATGTCTTCCGAAGTCGCGTTGTTTTGCTGTGCCAGTCTAGACAGCGAGTCCTCCACCTCGTCCTCCTCCACGACGATTTCAAACTCCGCCGCCGCTTGCAGCTGAAGCCGCTCGTCGATCAGGGAGCTGAGCGCCTGGGCTTGAATGCGGCGGAGCGCATTCTGGTCAGGGCGGATGCCGGTGGAGATCAAAATCAGGCGCATCCGTTGGCGAACGTCATAGGTCGAGATCACCTCGTCATTAACGATCGCCGCAACCCCTTCGACATTTTGGGCGGAGGCTGCCGTGGGCGACGCCAAGGGCGCGAACGAGAGAAGTAGCGTCAACAGCGCGAGGCGGAGAAGCAGCACGGGGCGACCTCGTCGATGATAAAGTTGATGGACGTCGTCTGCTCAGACAGACGGCTGAGGGAGCAAGATACCGCTCTCGCCCCCACGTGCAATCCGAAGCGACAGCCTAGTTCTGACCGAACGTGCCCAGCGTCGCCAGCGTGAATTGCAGGCGAAGGGATTCGCTCGGGCCGAAGGTTTCGAGGTCGCGATTTTCACGCTCGTAAACCAATCGCACTTGCGTGCAGTTGTCCGTATAAACAAATCCTGCCGCCGCGAAACGATCAATGAAATCCTCATCGGACGCGGCGGGAGACAGGTCGCGGACGAGGCTGTAGAACGCGCTGAAGTTGTCAGTGAAGCGGAAAGTACCGGCAAGCGTCAGTTCTTCGCGCGGGCGTCCTGAATTGAGCTCTTCTTCAAAAGATAGGTAACGCGCATTGGCGCTCAAAGGACCGAGGCCTGCTCGCGCGCTTAGATCCAGGCGTTGGATGTCCAAATCCTCGTCGTCCAACCGGAAGCTGGCGCTCACTCTGTTGCGCGCATTCAATGCGAATGTCAGCGAGCCTGCGACGTCAGAATTGTCTCCGGCGAGACCTGAGATTTCAGGAAAGACGTCGGTTTCGTCGAACCGGTAGGACTGACCGAGAAACACCGACGCTTCCCCGCCGCCGTTCCACTGAACGAGCGCGCGGCCGCCGACGGTCACGCGGGCGCCGTCTTCCCAAACGTCGTAACCCGGCGAGCGGTTCGGGTCGAACAGCACCGATTGGTCGAAATCGAAGACGACGCTGTCTTCATTGGGAATGCGTTCGTCGTTGCCGTCGTCCGGCGCCAAGACCAAGCTCGCCACAGGCTCGATGACGATGCTGGCGGGTCCGGCGCGCCGACCGAAGGGCATGCTGGCGTCTAGCCCCAAATACCCAAGCGCGCGGGCGAAGGTTTCGTCCACCGTTTCGATCAGGACGCCGTTTTCGTCGAACCGAGCGAACTCGGCGACGTCATAGATGTCCGCGCGCGCCAAAGCGAAGGGTGTCGCCACGATGCCGTTGCCAAAGACGGTCGGACGCCGCCAATCCAGTTCCGCGCTGACGCGGCGGCTGTCCGCCCCGCTGCTCCGGGTAATGAAGGCGGAGGAAGCGCGCGCCTCCACTCGGCCGCCGGTGATCGGTTCGGCGAATGTGGCGCGCGCCTCGATCAACGGAAGCACGGTAGGGGTGATGTCGTTGCGGTCTTGCCCAGGCAACGCCTCGCCGGCGGAGAGCCGTCGGGTGTCTTGAAACGCCAAAGCCGCTGCGGAGATATAGTAGTCGTCGTCTTGCCCAAGGGCGTAGAGCTGGCTCAAGTAACGGCGTCCGCCGCGCGAATAAAGACCACGCTGCTGGTCGCTATCGTCAATTTCGTAGCGCTCGAAATAGAGGTCCTCTGAGACCCGCTCCAGGCCGAAGCCCCAGATCCAATCGTTATTGATCCGAAACACGCCTTCGCCGAAAATATGGCTTCGCCAGGTTTCGTCGCTATCCAGGTCGACTTCGCCGTCGCGATCAACGAGACGCTCATAGGTCGCGCTGCCCTGCAGGGTCACCGCGCCGGAAAAGAACCGACGCCGCGCTTCCCAGCTGACGAGCGGATTCACGTTCGTCATCAAGCGCGGGGCGATGGTTAGGTCGGTGCTATCGTTGATGGCCCAGAAAAACGGTTGTTCGTACGCGGTGCCGGAAACATCGGATTCCGACAAGGTCGGCAACAAAAAGCCCGTCCGGCGTCCCACCGACGGGTCGGCGTGGGAAAAGTACGGCGTGTAGAGCACGGGGACGCCCAACACTTCGAGCACCGCGTCGCGGTAATAGATAACCTCGTCGCCTCGGTCTTGCACCACCCGGCGCGCCCGCAGCCGCCAGGTCGGAAGCGCGTCGGAGCCTTCTTCCTCGCAGACTTCGCAAGCGGTGTAGAAGGCCCTGGTGAATTCCGTGCGCTCCTCGGACCGTCGCACCGCGAACGCTGCGCCGATCGTACCTCGGTTGGGGAGGCGCACAGAGAAATCTTCAGCGAGGCCTTCGGTCAGGTCAGCGGCGAGCTCCACCTCGTCGGCGAAGGTGGCCACGCCGTTGTCTTCCAAGACCACCACCGAGCCGCGGGCGACGACGCGCTCGGTTTGAGGGAAATAGATGACTTCGTCGGCGCGGACGGTGCGCGGCCCGTAGCGCGCTTCCACATTGCCGCGCGCGATGTAGCGGTTGTTTTCGCCGTCTTCGATGACTTCGTCGGCTTCGACGTAAACGACGCCTTCCTCAAAAGGATCGACCGCGGCGGCGTCTTGCGCGACCGCGTGACCGACCTTGCCGGACGCCACGCAGACAGCGGCGAGGACCGCCACAAGGGCGCTTAGGCGGCGGCGATCCGAGCCGTCCATACGCTGCTCCATGAGATGCGTCGTCCCCAGCTACCCCAACTCACCCCCGGACATGATCGTTAGCTGACCCGCCCGCGCGCGTCCACCATCCGCTGACGCGCCGGGGATCAACCGTCTTCCACTGTGGCTATGACGAACAATCCCGCCAAGAGCGTTAAGAACGGGGCCGCCCAGGCCGCGACGAAGGCCGGCAAGACGCCGCTGACCCCCAACGTGCCCATCAACGTGTCCCCAAAATACACGATGAAACCCACCCCCGCGGCCAGGACGGCCAATCGAAACGCCCCCCCGCGCCGGGCGTGGGTGAGAGAAGCGGCCGAGGCGACCACGGTCATCGCCGCCAAGGCGAGGGGAAGGGCAAGCAGCTGCTGCCATCTCAAGGTGTAGGCCAAATGCGAAAAGCCCGCTTGCTGGAGGCGTCGGGCCTGACCGGGCAGCTCCCAAAAACTCAGATTTCTAGGGGCGCCGGCCCGGTCGACGATTCGGCTGGGGTCGAGCGCGGTGGGAATCGAAATCTCATCATGGGGAATCGGCGCGGCGGAGGGTGCGTTTTCCCAAGCGTCGCGGAGACGCCAAAACCCCGCCTCCAGCGTCGCGGAGGCTGCGTCATAGCGGCGGCGGAAGACGGGACGGTTCTCGTCGTCGAACTGATATTGCCAGACGGTGACGTGCTCGAGCTCTCGCCCCCCCGACTGGGACGAGCCTGCGCGCAGCACCACCTGCCCGTCGGGGCGGCCTTCCCGAAGCCAGACCGCGCTGCCCGCGATGTCGAGCCCGCGTCCGAGGGGATTGGAGAGCGCGTCTTGGCGGCGCTCGAACTCGGCATTGAGGCGGGCCGCGGCGGGATTGATGACCGCGGTCGCGAACACCCCGAACACAAGCGCAAACGCCATTGCGGGCGCGATAAAGCGCCAGGCGGACATGCCCGCCGCGCGCATCACCACCAGTTCGCTGCGCCGATTGAGCCGGAACATGGCCCACATCGCGCCGAACAGCACGATGAATGACAGGGTGGTCTCCACCAGCGTCAGCGCGCGCATCAGCGAAAACCCGAACAGCAAGAGCGGGGTGGCGCCAGGCACGTCGCCCAGATCCCGGGTCAAGGACACGAAGTCGACCAGCAGGATCATCACCAAGATCACGCCGCTGGCGATGCCGACCCCGCGGGCGACCTCCAAAAACACGTATCGTTGCAGGGTGCGTAGCATCAGGCCGTCGCCGGTTCAGCGCCGCTTGCGAGAGCTTCGCGACGGCTGCGTCTGGGCGGGGAGAGCGGTTTTGTCGCGATGAAGCGGAATGCGACCGCAGCGCCAGCCACGGGCACGATATATTGCATCACATTGAGCGCCGGCTCGTCCGCGCAGGCGGCTTGAACCGCGAAACCGACCAGGCGCAGGCTGATCGCGGCGCCGGACGCGATGAGTACCCTGCGGCCATAGCCCGTCCGGGAGAAGCCGCCGCCCATGGTCGCCGCCAGGGCGATCATCACCAGCGAGATGTTGTAGAGCGGCGCGGACAATCGGTAGTGCCCCTCCGCCAAAAGCTCCTCGCGATGGCGCCAATCCCAAAGGCCGTTCACATTGGGGAACAAAAGCTCGTGCAGATAACGGTCTGACAGCTTGTAGAAAACGTCGCCAGGGCTATCGAGAAACGTAGACAGTTCAAAGGTGTAGCTGTCGAACTCCAGATATGTCAGCGCGTTATTGGCGTCGATGGATTGAACGGATCCGTTCGCCATCTGCAGCGCCGGCTCGCCGTTCACTTCCTGGAAAAATCCCGACTGGGCGTAATAGACGATGGGATTTGCATCCTGATCGCGCGCGTCTTCGATGAAGAGTTCGCTCAGCCGTCCGTTCGGCGAGAGGTCCCGAGCGTAGATCGTCAAGCCGTCGGCGGGCGAGCGGAACTGGCCGGGCCGCACCAAGCGAGCGGCCAAGTCCCCGCGCACCTCGTAAAGGCGGTCGCGCATTTCCCGATAGGTCGTGGGTTGGACCCAGAGATTGATGGCGAGGTTCGCGACCGTGGCGATGACGGCGAGCTTGAAGATCGGCTCGGCGATTTGCCAACGGCTCATGCCGGCGGCCGAAAACACGACCACTTCGCTGTCGCTCTGAAGCTTGTTGGTGGCGTAGGCCGCGGCCAAGAAAAGCGCCAGCGGCATGATGAGCGCCATCACCTGGGGGAAGGCCAGCAAAGTGATTTGCAAGAAGGTGAGCACGCTTTGGCGCTGGTCGATGATGAGGTCCAAAGAGGACAGGCTCGAGACCAAGAGCGCCAGAACGCCGAGCACCAATATCGACGCGATCAACGGCCAGAAGGCCTGGCGAAGGACATAACGCTGAAGCAAGGGGGCGGCTCCGATCGGGTGCGCCGGGGCGGTCGACTTCTCTCAAGGCGAGTT
Organism: uncultured Caulobacterales bacterium; assembly: GCA_964483375.1. Taxonomy (GTDB): domain Bacteria; phylum Pseudomonadota; class Alphaproteobacteria; order Caulobacterales; family Maricaulaceae; genus JAUIEH01. The sequence continues at coordinate 28,814 of CAZABJ010000019.1, read as the reverse complement.
ATCAGATACCAGATCACAGAGCCACCCAAGCTCAACACCCGCCTTTCCCCCCTCGGCGCCGCGTTTCGCCGCCGACATACCCAAGATTTTGGAGCCCCCGACCATGGACGTGTCATTCGTCGCACCCGGCGCCGCCGCCATCGCCTCCGCCGCCCAGGTCGCGCTTGTTTTCACCGAAGGCGAGTTGAGCCCCGCCGCCGCTGCGCTGGACGAAGCCACGAGCGGAGCCGTGACCAAGGCGATGGAGCGCTCGCGCTTGTCGGGAAAAGTCGGGGAGCGCCTTGAGCTGCTCGCCCCGGCGGGGGTGGATGCCGAGCGCATTGTGTTGTTGGGCGCAGGCGACCGGGACAAACTTGACGGGGCTGTTTTGGAGCGCGCCGGCGCAGCGGCCGTGCGCGCCCTATTGACCTCCGGGGCCGAGAAAGCGGCGTTCCGTCTGGATGGGCTGGAGGTCGACCCCGCTGCGATCGCGCGCGCCGCCTTAGGGGCGCGGCTCGCAAGCTATCGGTTCGACAAATACCGCACCAAGCTGCCTGAGAAGAAGAAACCGACGCTGACCGCGTTCGCCGTGGCCACCGAGCGCCAGCGCGCCGTGAAAAACCAATGGAAAAAGCATGAGGCGGTCGCCGACGGGGTCGCGCTCGCTCGTGATCTCGTCAACGAGCCGGCGAACGCCGTTTATCCTGAGAGTTTCGCCGAAATCTGTCGCGGAATGACGGAGCTGGGCGTTGAGGTGGACGTGCTCGGCGAGGCGGAAATGCGCGAGTTGGGGATGAACGCGCTGCTTGCGGTGGGGCAAGGCTCGGTGCGGGAATCCAAGCTTGTGGTGATGCGCTGGAGCGGCGGAGAGGATGGGGCGCGCCCCATCGCCTTTGTGGGCAAAGGCGTCGTCTTCGACGCGGGCGGCCTGAACGTGAAGGTGCCTTACACCAACATGATGGAGATGAAGGGCGATATGGGCGGTGCGGGGGCCGTCGCCGGCTTGATGCGTGCGCTCGCGGGCCGGGCGGCCAAAGTCAATGCGGTTGGCGTCGTGGGGCTGGTGGAGAACATGCCTGACGGGGAGGCCTATCGACCCGGAGACGTGCTCACCTCAGCCTCGGGGCAAACCATCGAAGTGCTGAACACGGATGCGGAAGGCCGCATCGTTCTCGCCGACGCCCTCTGGTATGCCCAAGACCGCTTCAAACCCCAGGCTATCGTGGATTTGGCGACGCTCACCGGGGCGATGGTGGTTGCGTTGGGCAATCACCGGGCCGGCCTTTTCTCAAATGATGACGAGCTGGCCGCCCGCATCTTCGGCGCCGGCGCGGCGGCGGGCGAACCGGTTTGGCGCATGCCGCTGGGACCAGAGTGGGATCGGATGATCGATTCCACCATCGCTGACATGAAAAACATCGGCGGTATGGAGGGCGGCTCGATCACGGCGGCGCAATTCCTCCAGCGCTTCGTGAACGACACGCCCTGGGCGCATCTCGACATCGCGCCCACGGCTTGGAAATCGAAAAACGATGATCCGCGCGACCCGACCTGGGCCACAGGCTGGGGCGTGCGCATTCTGAACATGCTGGTGGCGAAGCACTACGAGACGTGAGCGCGCCCTTTTGGTTCTTCCACCTCGAGCGTTTGAGCCTGGACCAGGCCCTGCCCAGCATGCTCGAGACCTGCTTGGGGAGGGGACAACGCGCTTTCGTGCGCTCCCCCGCGCCGGAGCGCATTCAAATGCTGGATGACCATCTGTGGACCTACCGCGATGACGGGTTTTTGCCCCACGGCCGCAGCGGCGAGCCGAACGCCGCGCGTCAACCGGTCTTATTGTCGACGGGGGCGGAAAATGAGAACGCTGCACAGGTCGTTTTCTTGCTCGATGACGCCGACCCGATTCCGCTTGCAGGCGTGGAGCGATCCGTCATCTTGTTCGACGGCGGGGACGGGGGGGCCGTGGCCGCCGCCCGGGCGCGATGGAAATCGCTGAAGGCCGAGGGGCGGGAGCTGTCCTATCGGCGCCAAGACGCTCAAGGACGCTGGGAGATTAAAGGGTGAAACGATTTATCCTCTTTATCGCGTCGGCCGCGATGGTCGGTGCGTGTACTTCGTCAGGCCAAGAAATCGACGACGGGGGCCGCTCGTATCGGGAACTGCAAGAGGCCCCGGTCGCAGGACCCGCCGCGCGCGACGAGTTCCTAGCGCAACCCTGGCGGGTCGCTGAAGGGCGGATCCCGGAGCGCACGGACAGCAATGTGGGCGGGCGGGCCCAACAGCTGTGCGATCCCAATGAGTTCGCCTTCCTTATCGGCCGCACCGAAGATGAGGTGCGCGCGGAAGAGCCGCCTGAGCCGAACCGGATAATCTGCGACGAGTGCCTGTTCACGCAGGACTATGAACCCGGCCGGCTGAACTTCTTCCTCGGCGCGGACGGCCGCGTGGAGCGGATCACCTGCGGTTAAGCGTACGCCAAGGCGCCGCCGCCCGGCAGGGACGGCGGCGCTCGGCGTCAGTCTTGGTTGCCAAGCGGCGCGGTCAGGTTCACCCGGCGTATGGCGGTTATGCGACCGTCAGCCAGCCGGCCTTCGATAAGCTCGGTTCCGGACAGGGCCAGAATGCGCCCGTCCAGGAATAGCGGGCGCGAGTTCCCATACCAGTCCACGCAGGACACTTCGCAGCGGTAGCTTTCATGCTCTTCGGCGACCCCGACGAGTTCGCCGACATGGTCGAGAGACAGATCCGGCTCGGTGGTGAGAAAGCTGAGATCCGACTGGTCCGAGCGCCACCACCAGCGGCCGCTTTCCGCGATCTGATAGCTGGTCGGCAGGCCCATCAGCGCTGAGCCGTCGCGATGGACGCGCGCGTTGAAGGCGTGCGAACGGCCCTCAGTTTCGTAGCGGTTCTGAAGCACGGCGGTGTCCGCTACACGCGGGTCGTCGGAAAGGGCGATCGTCGACAGGCTAAGGCCGTTGGCGTCCCGATAGCCGGTGACAAGCACGTCCCCGCCGAGCCGTTCCATCCGGATGACGTCATGCGGGGTTTCGAGCGTCGCGGCGTCTCGCGGGGCCTCCAGCGGAGCGACGATCAAGCGGGCGGCTTGCGGCGACGCGCCGAGCTCTGGCGGATACCCCTGAAAATTGTCCCGTCCCGCATAGACGAGATAGTCGCCGACAAAGCGGTTCTCATAGATGTACGCGCCAGAGGGGGGCAGGGCGTTATAGTCGCGAAGGACGGGCGATCGCAGGCGGTTGGAAAAGCGACGCAAAGGGATCTGGGCCAACGACATGCTCGGCCCAGTGTCCTTGTCGCAGACGTCGGAGGGTCCGGCGAGCAAGGCGTTGAAGACGTTCTCATCGGCGCGAAAGGCGAAGTGGTCCTGAGGGTCGCCGTAGCTTGCGGCGACCGACATCTCCCCGCCTGTCAGCGGGATGCGATAAATCGCGCCCGGTCGCCCTTCGCGCGGAGACACGCCCCGCGAGCGCTCGCAGTCGGTCGTCGGTGCGGTCGGCGGGCCGCCGATTTCTTCGTCATGAGGTCCCGTCCAAATCCAAGCGTCGACCGCGGACACGTAGAACTCGTAGGCCGAGGGACCGACAAAGGCCGTCGCCTCGCAGGCCGGGCCCTCGCCGTCTCCAACCGGCGACAGCGAGCAAAACGAGACCGTATGCAGGGTTGGCTCGAGCGTCGGCGTCAGAGGCCGGTGAATCTGGGTGGCGTTGAAGAACTGAGCTTCGTCATCGTCGCGACCCGTTTGCGGGTCTTCTTCCCGCCAAACGCGGACGGTCGGCCAGTCGAAGTCTTCCAGGTCATAACGGGTGTATGTATCGAGGTAGATTGGCGTATGCATGACAAGCGTGTCGCCAATTATGCGGGTGGCGTAGTTTTCGACGTCGTAATAGTCGTCAGATGACATGTAGAACACGCCGTCTCGCGAAAAGGACCCGTCTTCGTTTAATGTGAAAACGGAAAATTCCGAGGCGTATTCGCGGTAGGAGTAACCGGTGATGACGATGCGATCGCCGAACACCAGCATTTCATCGTACCACGTGTCCTCATTATCGGCGCGATAGACGTTGGTCCGGGCTGCGAATTCAAGGCCCTCTTCCCCGTCAGGGCGGAGGTCTATCGAGAAAAGCCGTCCGTCCTGCAAAACAACGAGATAATCGCCGATACGCTTGACGATATCGCCCTCATCAACGCCCAATGTTTGGACGTTTGTGATGAGCTCTTCAGAAATTTCCGCCATGTTTTGAGGATCAAGCGAAGTGAGCGGCGTGTTCGGCGTGGTCTCGCTGGCGGCGATCCGTGATCCGGTGACGGTCACCTGGTCGTCGCTCTCCGATGCGGCGGCGTATCCGTTGGACGCAGCGTCAGTGAGGGACGGGGGGAGCGGCTCGGGAACCAGAAAGTCGGTTGGGGACGGCGCCGGGACGACAACCGCATTTCCCTCGTTTTGTTGAGACGAAAGCGCCCGCTCGCGCTCGTCCCGTTGATTGCGGGTGTCCCTGACAGCGTTCAGATAGGCGATAAAAGCCTCGTCGCTTTCAAACGTCTCTAAGCGCGGGGCGACGAGGCGCGCGACGGCGGGGTCGTCATAGACATCTGGGAGCGGCGCCGGCGCACTGGGCGGGGTCGTCGCGCATCCTGCCAAAAGCGCCGCAAGCCCCGCGCCTGCGGCCAGTGTCACTCGAGCCATGTCCCTCTCCTCACAGCCAAGCGCCTTGGTGCTGTTCACGCCGCCAAAGCGATCAAGAGGCCAAGCAGACGCCCAAATTGCGGCAAGCGTAGGGTGGGGCGTGGAGTTAGATTTGCGCTCTCGCCGCATCCAGCGCCTCCATCGCCTCCAGCCAACGCGTCTCAGCGAGGCTCAGGAGGTCTTCGGCTTTGGCGCGCTTTTTCGCTAGCTCCGCTGCAGTGTCGGGGTCTTTTTCAAACAGGCCTGGCGCGGCGAGGCCTTTGTCGATGACGTCGATGACCCCGTTGAGGCGCTCGGTCTCCTTCTCCCAGCGGGCCGCGGCGGCTTGAAGCGGCTTGAGGTCGGCGCGCTTCGCCGCGGCTTCCCGCCGGCGCTCGGCTTTTTGGTCTGGACGCACAAGGCGACCCGCAGTCGGCTCGGTGCGGGCGGTCGTGAGCCGGCGATAGGCGTCCATGTCCTCGTCATAGGGCGCCACCGTGCCGTCCGCGGCGAGCCATAAGCGGTCCGCGCAGCTTTCGATGAGGTGACGGTCATGGCTGATGAGCACCACGGCGCCGTCATAGGCGTTGATCGCATCGGCGAGGGCGGCGCGGCTATCCATGTCCAGATGGTTGGTCGGCTCGTCGAGTATGAGGACGTGGGGGCCCTCAAAGGTGATGAGGTTCAATAAGAGCCGAGCCTTTTCCCCGCCCGAGAGTTCGCCCGCCGCGGTGTCCGCCCGCGCTTGAGGCAAGCCAAAGGCCCCCAACCGGGCCCGGCGCTCCGCTTCAGTGGCGTCCGGCATCCGCGCGCGCACATGGTCCGCGGCGCTTTCTTTGGGGTTGAGATCTTCGATTTGGTGTTGGGCGAAATAGGCGACCTGAAGCTTCTTGTGTTTGCGCAAATGCCCCGCAAGCGGCGCCAGCCGGTTGCACAAGAGCTTGGCGAAGGTGGACTTTCCCGCCCCGTTGCGGCCCAGAAGGCCGATGCGGTCGTCTCCGTCGAGCCGCAGATTGAGGTCTTTGAGCACCGGGCGAGCGGCGTCGTATCCGGCGCTCACGCCTTCCAGCCGCATCAGCGGCGGGGCGATGACCCGCGTCGGGGCGGGGAAGTGAAACGGCGGGACCGGATTGTCGACCATGGTGGCCACCGGTTCCATCTTCTCCAACCGTTTCACCCGCGACTGCGCTTGCCGGGCTTTCGTCGCCTTGGCTTTGAAGCGGTCGACGAAGGCTTGAAGGCGACGGCGTTCGGCCTCCTGGCGTTCTTTGAGCTTTAGGTTGAGGCGTTGTTGCTCGGCGAGCTGGCGTTCGAACTGGTCATACCCGCCGGCGTACAGAAACAGCTTTCGCTCTCGCAGATGAATGATCCGGTCGACCGCGGTGTTGAGCAAATCGCGGTCGTGGCTGATGACCAGCGCGGCGGCGGGATATTTGCGCAAATGCGTCTCAAGCCAGAGCGCGCCTTCGAGATCGAGATAGTTGGTCGGTTCGTCGAGGAGCAAAAGGTCGGGGCGGGCGAACAGCATGCCTGCGAGCGCCACGCGCATGCGCCAGCCGCCGGAAAAGTCCGAACATGGCCGGCTCATATCATGGGCGGTGAAACCGAGCCCGCTGAGGATTTCCGCCGCGCGCGCCTCCGCCGAATGCGCTTCGATATCCGCCAGCCGGGTTTGGATCTCCGCGATCCTGTCAGGGTCGCTCGCCGTGTCGGCTTCCGCCAAAAGCGCCTCGCGCTCTTGGTCATGGGATAAGACGACCTCGATCAAGGCTTGCGGGCCGCCCGGCGCTTCTTGGTCGACGGCGCCCAGGCGCGCGCCTTTCCTGAGGGAAACCGCGCCGGATTGCGGCGAAATCTCACCCTTGATCAAGCGCAGCAGGGTCGTTTTCCCCGCGCCATTGCGGCCGACAAGGCCCGCCTTGGTCTTGTCCGGCAACGCCACGGTGGCCTCGTCAAACAGCGGGCGCCCTTCAATGGCGTAAGAGAGGTCGTTGATATGAAGCATGGCTGGGCGCGGTTATGCCGAGGCTTGGGCCGGCTCGCCAGAGGCTCTCGTCTCACGATGGCCCCCGCTTCGCCCCATTTCCCGCGATTTGCGCCAGTTTCGAGCCCAATTCGTGTTTCACGATAAGACTAGGGGTTAACGGAGGCTGTCATGAAATCCGGCGACAAGCTGTTTGCAGCGATAATTCTTGTGTTCGCCATGGCCTTGGCGGCTGCGGCGCAGGCGTCCGCGGCCACGCTCTGAACCAACCCCGCTCAAGGCGGCGCGCGCCGCCTTGCTCCGCGCGCGCGGCGGGGCTAGAGAGCGGCGACATTCCTGTCCCGTCCTCCCCCGTCAAAAACCAGAGCGGAGAGCCGACCCATGGCCGTCGAGCGCACCTTGTCGATCATTAAACCGGACGCCACCGAGCGGAACCTGACCGGTAAGATCAACGCCAAATTTGAAGACGCCGGCTTGCGCATCGTCGCGCAAAAACGCGTTCGCCTCACCAAAGCCCAAGCCGAAGGGTTTTACGAAGAGCACAAGGCTCGTCCGTTCTATGGCGAGCTGTGCGAATTCATGACCCGCTCGCCGGTGGTTCTGCAGGTGTTGGAAGGCGAGGGCGCGGTGCTGAAGAACCGCGAGGTGATGGGCGCCACGAACCCGGCGGACGCCGCGGCGGGCACAGTTCGCAAAGAATTCGCCACGTCCATCGGCGAAAACTCGGTCCACGGCTCGGACAGCCCCGAATCCGCAGCGCGCGAAATCGCGTTCTTCTTCCGCCCCGAAGAAATCGTCGGCTGAGTTCGGATAAGCGCGAACGGGCTACGCAAAATGCGGGTCGTTCGCGTCGAACATCGTCTGCTTGACGCCAATGGCGCGATCCCCTTCCAAGCGGGTCGCGCCGCTGGCCACGTCGGCGAGGCAACGCGGATAAAGCTGATGTTCAAGCCGTAAGACGCGCGCGGCGAGGGTCTCGGCGTCGTCTCCCTCACGCACGACCGTGACGGCCTGGCCGATGATCGGACCGGCGTCGAGTTTTTCGGTCACGAAGTGCGCCGTGCAGCCATGGACGGCGACCCCGGCCTGAAGCGCGCGGGCGTGGGTGTCCAGCCCGGGAAAGGCCGGCAAAAGCGAGGGGTGGATGTTGATCGCCCGTCCTGACCAGCGGCTCGCAAACGCCGGTGAGAGGATGCGCATGAAGCCCGCAAGACACAGAATTTCGATGCCGTCGGCCACGAGAGCGCGTTGCAATTGGTCTTCGAAGGCCGTGCGGTCGGGGAACGCGGTGTGGTCAACGGTGACCGCCGGAACGCCATGGTCGCTCGCACGCTGAAGCGCAGGGGCGTCGGGCCGATTGGAAACCACCGCCGCGATTTCCGCAGGGTAGTCGGATGCGCTCGCCGCATCGATCAACGCCTGCATGTTGCTGCCCCGCCCCGACACCAGGATCGCGACCCGAGCGGGGTTCATGCTGCGACCTCGCGAATCTCTCCGCACGCCCATGCGGTTTCGCCCGCCCCAGTGAGCCGGTCGATAACGCGCTCTGCGTCGTCGTGCGCCACCGCCAGCATTAACCCCACGCCGCAATTGAAGGTGCGCCGCATTTCCTCGTCAGCGACGCCGCCGGTCTCCTGCAACCAATCGAAGACCTCCGGTCTGCCCCAACTCTCGTAGTCGATATGGATCGAAAGGCCGGGCGGGATCATCCGCCGAGGATTGTCGATCAGACCGCCGCCGGTGATGTGGGCGGCGCCTTTGACAAGGCGGTCGCGAATGAGCGGCAGGACGCTGGGGACGTAGATCCGGGTCGGCTCCAATACGGCGTCAGCCAATGTTTTGGATAACGCTGCGACCGTCGCGTCCCAGCGGACGCCCGCCCGCGCGACGATTTTGCGGATCAGGGAAAACCCATTGGCGTGCGGTCCTGAAGACGCCAAGGCGATGAGAACGTCGCCTGCGGCCATAGCGTGGTGGTTCGGCAATAACCCATCCCGCGGCGCGGCCCCGACGCAAAAGCCCGCCATGTCGTACCGCCCGCCGGAATACATGTCCGGCATCTCCGCTGTCTCCCCGCCGATCAGCGCGCAGCCCGCCAAACGGCAGCCCTCCGCCACCCCCGCCACCGCGTCGTTCAGCGCGTCCCCTTTCAGCGAACTCGTGGCGATATAGTCGAGAAAAAACAGCGGCTCTGCGCCTTGAGCCAGGACGTCATTGGCGCACATGGCGACCAAATCGACGCCGATGCCATGGTGCCGCCCGGTCGCAAGGGCGACTTCGAGCTTGGTGCCGACCCCGTCCGCGCCGGCCACCAATATGGGGTCGTCAAAGCCTGCGGCCTTCAAATCGAACAGCCCGCCAAACCCGCCCAATACTGCATCCGCGCCTGGGCGACGGGTCGAGGCGGCGAGCGGCTTCAAGCGGTCTACAAACCGGTCTCCGGCGTCGATGTCGACCCCGGCGTCGGCATATGAAAGCCCGCGATCTTTCGGTTCGGCCATTGCTCGCTCCTCGCCCTCGACGCGTCGTTGCATGTCGCGGCGGGCTCGCGCAACCGGAGTAGGCCTTTCCCTCGCCCGCAACGCGCCCTTATAGTCCCCGCGCTTTCATTGGGGAGAGACCATGCGCGCGCTCGCCTGCTTCATCGTCGTGCTTTTCGCCGCCGCCGCGCCTGCGCGTGCGGACGTGTTCACCGTGGCCGGCGTTCCTGTGAGCGCTGAGGCCGAAAACGCCGTGGCCGCGCGGGACCGGGCCTTGGCTCAAGGGCAGCTGACGGCTGCGCGGCTGTTGTTCCAGCGGCTGACGCTGCCTGAGGATCGCGCCGCGATCCCGCCCATCGACGCAGCCCAGGCCCAATTGATGGTCTCAGGTCTTGAGATCGACGACGAAACCGCGCGCGGTACGATTTACCGCGGCGTGGTCACAGTGTCGTTCGACCCAAGCCAAGCCCGCGGTTATCTGCGCGCCGCCGGGGTGCCGTTCGTCGATAGTCCGACCCGGCCGACCTTAGTCGTGCCGGTGCTCCGCTTCGACGGCGAGCCGCGGCTTTGGGAGAACAATCCCTGGGCGGAGGCGTGGCGCGACGCTCGGCTTGAGCACGGGATCGCGCCGGTCATCCTGCCCACCGGCGATTTGGCGGATATTCGCGCCGTGCGGGCCCCCTCTGCGGAGGCTGTCAACGTGGATTCGTTGAGTGCGCTCGCCGCCAATTACGGCGCCGAGCGCGTCTTGGTGGCCACCGCAACGCCCCGAGGCGACGGCGCCTCCGGCGCAGTCGTGCGGCTCACGCGGCTCGACCTCATCAACGGCTCGGTCAACAGCTTGGGGCGGTTCCAGGCCGACGGGTTCGAAGCGCTCATCGCCGGCAGCGTTCAGCTGCTTGAAGAAGAATGGAAACGCGTCGCCATCGTGCGTGGCGGCACGGTGTCTCGATTGCCGCTCACAGTGTTGTACGGCTCGGTGGACGAATGGGTGCGCCTGCGCGACACGCTGGGCGGGGCTTCCCTGATCACCGACGCGCGCCTGGACGCCCTGGCCAACTCCGGCGCGGCGATGACGGTCAGCCATCGAGGGCGGCCTGACCAACTCGCCGCAGAATTGGCCGAACGCGGGGTGGCGTTGTTTGACGAGCCGGGTTTGGGTTGGGTCGCGCGCTTGGGCGCCGCGCCGCAGCCCTATGTGAGCCCGCTTCCGCCGCCGCGATGAACCCGCGCCAAGCGGCGCTCGCATTGCCGCCGCTGGCGAGGGACCCGGTTGAAACCTTCGTCGCCGGGCCGGGCACTGCTGCGGTCCGACGGGTGCTCGCCGATTGGGAGAGGTGGCCGACCGGGGCGCTCGCCGTGGTGGCCCCGCGCGATTCCGGCAAAAGTCATCTGGCTGCGGTCTGGGCGCGTGAAGCGGGCGCGGTGGTGCGCGGACCGCTTGCTCTGCGCGGCGCAGCGGACGCCGTGCGCGAGAAGCTGGGCGGAGCCCCGATTGTCATCGACGGCATCGGCGAGCGCGAAGTCGACGATGAAGGGTTGATGGCGGTGCTCGATGCGGCTCGGGACCGGCGAGGCCCGCCCGTCGCCTTATTCGCACGTCGCGAGCCGACATCTTGGATCTGCCGGCGCGCGGATTTGCCGTCGCGGCTTTCGGTGGTGCCGTCGGTGGCCTTCGATCCGCCCGACGAGGCGGAGTTAAGCCAGATCTTACATAAGTTGTTCGCCGATCGCGGGCTTCCCGCCGATGCGGCGTTGACGGATTATTTAATCGCGCGCATCGAGCGTGCGACGCCCGCAGCGGTCGCGGTCGTCGAGGCCATTGACCGGCTGGTGTGGGAGAAACAGGCTCCGCTCACCCGTCGTTTGGCGGGGGCGGCGCTGACTGGAAGAGGAGACGACGAGCCCCTTGACGCCCATTTCGATTGACGACCCCGCCCGCTTCATCAACCGCGAGCTGTCTTGGCTCGAATTCAATCGGCGCGTGTTGGAGGAAGCCGCCAACCCGGCCCATCCGCTGATGGAGCGCGTGCGCTTTCTGGCGATATCCGGCTCGAACCTGGACGAGTTTTACATGGTCCGGGTGGCGGGGCTGCGCGCCATGGTGCGTTCGGAAGTGGGCGCGCGCAGCATGGAGGGGCTGTCGCCGGGCGAACAACTCGTCGCGCTGAACGCGCTGGCTGGGGAGTTGATGGTCGACCAGCAAAGGCGGTGGACGGCCCTGAAAGAAGAGATGCGCGGCGCGGGCATTGCGGTGTTGCGCGGCGAAGAGTTGTCCTCAGACGACATCGAGTGGTTGCGCGAGGATTTCCTCGCCTCGTTGTTCCCGCTCATCACCCCGCTTGCGGTCGACCCCGCCCATCCTTTTCCCTTCATTCCGAATTTGGGTTTCAGCGTCGCGCTCGCTCTGCGCGCGCCCGACCGGGGTTTGATGAATGCGCTTGTCCCCGTGCCCAGCGGCGCGCCGCGCTTCGTGCGGCTTCCCGATGGCGAGGCGAACGGCGCAGGCTTGCCGATGCGGCGCTTCGTGCGGATCGAGACCGTGTTCGGTCTGCTCTATGACGTGTTCTTCCCAGGCTATGAACTCGAGGCGCAAGGCGCCTTCCGCGTGGTTCGGGACAGCGACATCGAAATCGCTGAGGAGGCGGAGGACCTCGTCAAGTTTTTCGAAATCGCCATCAAGGAGCGCCGGAAGGGCAAAATCGTCCGGGTGAAGTTCGAGGCGTCGACGCCCGAGCTGCTGCGCGCTTTCATTCTGCGCGAGCTTGAGGCGGAACCCCAAGACGTGGTGCTGGTGGATGGGCTCATTGGGGTGAAAGACATCGCCCAGCTCATCCCGAAAGACCGCCCGGACCTGACCTTCCCCAATTACGATCCGCGCTATCCTGAGCGCGTCCGCGATTTCGGCGGCGACTGCTTCGCGGCCATCCGCGCAAAAGACATGATCGTGCACCACCCCTTTGAGAGCTTCGACGTGGTGGTGCAGTTCCTCCAACAAGCCGCCGCCGACCCTGACGTGGTCGCCATCAAGCAAACGCTCTACCGAACCTCGGCGCGGTCTCCGATCGTCTCGGCGCTGTGCGAGGCCTCAGAGGCGGGCAAAAACGTCACCGCGGTGGTCGAACTCAAGGCGCGGTTCGACGAAGAGGCCAATCTGGGCTTCGCGCGCGACCTTGAACGCGCGGGCGTTCAGGTGGTCTACGGATTTGTCGAGTGGAAGACCCACGCAAAGTTGTCGATGGTCGTGCGCCGTGAGGGCGGGGGGCTGCGCACATACACCCATGTCGGCACCGGCAATTACCACCCGATGACGGCCCGAATTTATACCGATTTGTCGCTGTTCACGGTCGACCCGGCGTTCGGTCGCGACGCCAGCCGGGTGTTCAATTTCGTCACCGGCTATGCGCGCCCCTCGCGGCTGGAGCGGTTCGCCGTCTCCCCGATCGACATGAAGTCGACCATCCTGGCGCTTATCGACCAAGAGATCGCGAACGCCAAAGCCGGCAAGCCCGCTATGGTCTGGGCGAAAATGAACTCCCTGGTTCATCCCGAGATCATTGACGCGCTCTACCGCGCCTCCATGGCGGGCGTGAGGGCGGACCTCATCATTCGCGGGATTTGTTGCCTGCGACCCGGGGTCCCAGGGCTTTCAGAGAACATCCGTGTGAAGTCCATTGTCGGCCGCTTTCTGGAGCACTCCCGCATCGCCTGTTTCGCCAATGGAGAACCGATGCCGAGTCCCGGCAACAAGGTTTTCATCTCCTCTGCGGACTGGATGCCGCGAAACCTCGACCGGCGCGTCGAGGTCCTCGCGCCCGTGCTGAATGAGACGGTGCACCGCCAGGTGCTGAACCAAATCATGGTCGCGAACATCAACGACGAAATGCAGAGCTGGTATTTGGAGCCCGACGGCTCTTATCGGCGGTTCGACACCGACGGCGTCGAAGAGCCTTTCAATCTGCATGCCTATTTCATGGTTCATCCCAGCCTATCGGGTCGCGGCTCGGCGTCCCAAGATGACCTGCCGCCAAAGCTCGCCCATGCCGGACCTGGGAACTGAGCCGCCCAACGTGTTGCAGCGGGCCGCCCGCGCGATCGGTTTCGGCCGGCCGCTTAGCGAAAGCGCGACGCTGCGCGATTTGGCCGTGGTCGACATCGGCTCTGGTTCGGTTCGCTTGGTGCTCTACCAGCTTGAAGGCCGGGCGATCGTTCCGATGCTCAATGAACGGGTGGATGCGGGGCTTGGCAAAGGGGTCGCCGAAACCGGCCGACTGTCCGAACAGGGCGTCGCCATCGCTGAGCGGGCGCTGAGGCGCTTCGCGCGCCTTTTGGACGACCGCGGGGTGTCCGACGTCATCATCGCCGCGACCGCTGCGACGCGGGACGCCGAAGACGGGCCGGACTTCGCCGACAAAGTCGCGGGGCTGCTTGGACGCGAGGTTCGGGTGCTCTCGGGGCAAGAGGAGGCGCGTTATGCGGCGATGGGGGTTTTGGCCGGCGACCCGGCTGCACAGGGCGTCATAGGAGATCTCGGCGGATCGTCCTTGGAGTTGGCGCCCCTCTCTGAGGGCGTGATCGGGCCGGGCGTGACGTTGTCGGTGGGGCCGCATGCGCTCGACCCCGCCGGCGCAGGCGATTTGCGCGCGATCCGCAAGCGGCTTGATGCAGCCTATGAGGCCGCGGAGATCGCCCGTTTCGGGTCTGCGCGGACGCTCTACTTGGTCGGCGGCGCTTGGCGAAACCTGGCTCGGGTCGAGATGCGCCGGCGCAATCACCCTGTCGCCGTGACCCACGGCTTCGCCATGAGCCGAGACGAGGCGCGCAGTCTATGCGCGCGGTCTTCCTCCGGACGGGTGGATCCGGCGGCTTTGGAAGGCCTTTCGCGCCGTCGCATTACGGGCATGCCCTTGGCCGCTCTGACCCTCGACCGACTGCTCGCCGCAGCGCCCATCCCCGATGTGGTGGTGTCGGCTTATGGCTTGCGAGAGGGGTTGGTCTTCGAGGCGATGACAGAGGCGGAGCGTGCCGGAGACCCTTTGATCGCCGGGGCGGAGGCGGTGGCGCGGCGCATGGGCGCAGAGCCCTCCCTCGGTCGCGCGCTCGCTGCCTGGTTGCGGCCGCTGGGCCCGGCGCTCGGTCACGCCTTTGGTGCGCAAGCCGATGCGCGGTTGCGCGAAACCGCCTGCCGTTTGGCTGACATCTCCGCCTGGCGTCATCCCGACAATCGCGCTGCGATCAGCTTTCACGACGTGCTGGCCGCGCCTGTCGCGGGGGTGAGCCATCCCGAGCGGGCGTTTCTCGCACGTGCGGTGGCGGCGCGCTATGGCGGCAAGCGGAATGCAGGCGATAGCGAGTTGGCCTGCGGCCTTCTCGACATGCTCCAGCAAGACGCCGCGCTGCGGCTTGGTCTCGCGCTTCGTCTCGCCTTTGCGGTCTGCGGCCGCACGGCGAAACTGCTCGATGTGGTGACAGCGCGACTGGAAAAGGGCGCCGTGGTTCTGAGCGTTCAGGCGCACGACGCCGATCTGCTCGAGGAAAGCGTCGCCAAACGCCTGACCCAGTTCGCCGATGCGTGCGGGCTCTCCCAACGCGTTGAGATAGGTTAGCGCCGCTCAGTCAGCGCCGTGCGTCGCTCGGGCGGGCTCAGCGACGACCCGATCTCCCGCCAGCCGCAGCGCCACCTCCCCGCGTTTCAGCGCGAGTGCGGCATCGCCGAACACCTCCCGTCGCCAGCCTTGCAGGGCCGGCACCTGAGCGTCGTCATCGGCGGCGATCCGTTCCAAATCCGCGACATTTGCGATGAGACGCGGGGCGACCTCGTGCTCTTCGGCCTTCAATCGCAAGAGCACCTTTAACAGGTCCACCGTCGGCCCAAGCCCAGGCGGGGGCGGTTTGGATTTCTCGACGCGCGGCGCATGGGCTTTGGGATCTGCGAGCGCAGGCGCGATCGCCTCGAGCAGAGACTTCCCCGCGCGCGACCGCTCAAAGCCGCGCGGAACGGCGCGCAACCGCGCCAAATCCTCTTCATTGCGCGGACGCTGCATCGCGATCTCCCCCAAGGCGTCATCCTTGAGCACCCGAGCGCGGGGAACGTCGCGGGCTTGCGCCTCCCGTTCCCGCCAGGCCGCGGCGGCTTTCAACACGGCGACGAAATCGGGGGTGGATTTCCGCAGCTTTAGCCGACGCCAGGCCTCGTCCGGCTCGACCACATAGGTCGCGGGATCGGCCAGAACCGCCATTTCTTCGGCGATCCACCCCTCACGCCCGCTCTCGGCCAAACGCGCGCGAAGCTGTGGGAAGAGATCCCGCAAATGGGTGACGTCGGACAAAGCGTAAGCGAGTTGTTTGTCGCTCAGCGGCCGTCGGGACCAATCGGTGAAACGGGAGGACTTGTCGATCGCGCGTTTAAGGAGCGCACGCACCAAACCGTCATAAGCGATGGAATCGCCTAATCCCAAAGCCGAGGCGGCGACCTGGGCGTCAAACAACGGCCGCGGCGGCGCACCGGCCAGATGGTGAAAGATCTCAATGTCCTGGCGTGCGGCGTGGAAGACCTTGAGCACGGTCTCGTCGGCCATGAGCGCGAAAAAGGGAGAGAGGTCCAATCCGTCCGCCAAGGGGTCGATGACCGCCTCGGTCTCCCCGCCCGCCGCCTGGATGAGGCACAGGACCGGCCAATAGGTGCTTTCCCGCATAAATTCAGTGTCGACGGCGACGAAATCCGCCTGGGCGAGCGCCTCGCACGCTTCGGCGAGCGCTTGGGTGTCGGTGATGACGTTCATCGCGACCGTGTAGCGCGCGCCGGCGCCGTCGTCCAAGTGCGCGGCGCCTTTGATCATCGCCGCGCCGCATCGCTTGACACGGAGGTGAAAGCGCGGCCCTGTCCGGAGTTCGTCGACTTTCGCAACGGAATTGAGATACCCCATGCACGCCTATCGCACCCACACGTGCGGCGCGCTGCGCCCCGAACATGTGGGCCAGACTGTGAAGCTGTCCGGTTGGATTCACCGCAAGCGCAATCACGGCGGCGTATTCTTCGTCGATCTGCGGGACCATTACGGCGTCACCCAATGCGTGTTGGAGCCCGAAAACCCGCATTACGACCGCCTCGACCATATGCGGGCGGAAAGCGTGATCTCAGTCACCGGCGACGTGGTGGCGCGCGACGCCGATCTCGTGAACCCCAATATCGGCACCGGCGAAGTTGAACTTCGCGTGGCCGAGCTGGACGTGCATTCCGAAGCGGAAGAGCTGCCCCTGCCGGTCTTCGGCGAGCCCGACTATCCCGAAGACCTGCGCCTGCGCTACCGCTATCTCGACCTGCGCCGCGAAACCCTGCACCGAAACATCGCTCTGCGATCCCAGGTCATCGCCTCAATCCGTCGCCGGATGGTCGAGCAAGGCTTTGTCGAGTACCAAACCCCCATTCTGACCGCGTCAAGTCCCGAAGGTGCGCGCGACTTTCTCGTCCCCTCACGCTTGCATGCCGGGCAGTTCTATGCGCTGCCGCAGGCCCCCCAGCAGTTCAAGCAGCTCCTCATGGTTGCGGGCTTTGACCGTTACTTCCAGATCGCGCCGTGTTTCCGGGATGAGGACGCCCGTGCGGATCGCAGCCCTGGCGAGTTCTACCAGCTCGATATCGAGATGAGCTTCGTCACGCAGGAAGACGTCTTCGCCGCGATCGAACCGGTGATGCACGGCGTGTTCGCCGAATTCGCCGGCGATCGCACCGTCACGCCTGCGCCGTTTCCGCGCATTCCCTACGCCGAGGCGATGTTGAAATACGGCTCGGACAAGCCGGACTTGCGCATTCCGCTGGTGAACTGCGACGTCACGCAGTTCTTCGAAGAAGAGGGCGTGACGTTCAAAGCGTTCCAAAATGTGATCGCCAAGGGCGGCACCGTGCGCGCCATCCCCGCGCCGGGCGCGGCGGACAAGCCTCGCGGCACCTTTTTCGACATGCTCAATGGATGGGCGCAGAAGGAAATGCGCGCGCCGGGCTTAGGCTACATCATTCTCGTCCAGGGCGAGGACGGGCTTGAGGGCAAAGGTCCCATCGCCAAGTTCGTCCCCAACGATACGCTCGCGCGCATGGCCGAGCATGCAGGCGTCGGCGCAGGGGACGCCATCTTCTTCGCCGCGGGATTGGCGGCAGACGCGCTCAAACTCGCCGGCGCGGCGCGGGTGAAGATCGGGCGTGAACTCGATCTGGTCGAGCCCGACGTCTTCAAGTTCTGCTGGATCGTCGACTTCCCTATGTATGAGTGGGACGAGGACAATAAGAAGGTCGATTTCTCGCACAATCCCTTCTCGATGCCGCAAGGCGGGCTGGAGGCGTTGGAGACCAAAGAGCCGCTCGACATCCTGGCGTATCAGTACGACATCGTCTGCAACGGGGTGGAGCTCTCCTCCGGCGCGATCCGGAACCACAAGCGCGACATCATGCTGAAGGCCTTCGAGATCGCAGGCTATGGCCCTGAGGTCGTCGAGGCGGAGTTCGGCGGCATGCTCAGCGCTTTTCGCTATGGCGCTCCGCCCCATGGCGGCATCGCGCCGGGGGTGGACCGTATGGTGATGCTGCTTGCGGGCGCGGAGAACATTCGCGACGTCACCTTGTTCCCGATGAACCAGCAGGCCCAGGATTTGATGATGGGCGCCCCCGCGCCGGTGTCTAAGGAACAGCTCAATGAGCTGTCCATCCGCATTGTCGAGCCGCCGAAAACCGCCAAAACGCCGGAAAAAGTCGAGGAATAGGGCGCGTTAGAAACAAGTCGAGCGCGTCGTCTCAAACGGGCGGGCGTCTGGCTTGATGACGCGGGGCGCTCGGTTTGATGCGCGCGTGATCAGAGCGCTCAGGCGACGGCGCGACCAAGCGCGCGCGTCGGGCGGTCAGCGCTTAAGCGCGATCCTGCCGCCGCCGTCTTGGTCTTCCCCGGCTCGCGGAAGCGGTGGGGCGGGCGGCACTAAGGGCAGGGCGGGAGACGGCGGCTCGGCGGCGCGCGCGGCCTCCGCCGCCGCGAGTTCCCGGGCTAACGCTTCGGCTTCCATTTCCGCTTCTTCGCAGGCGTGGCGGATTTCGTCGGACGCTTCTTCAAGCGCGTCGCGCACCTCGCTGAGCGTATCGCGCACAAAGCCTGTGCTCGACAGTTCAACGGCCCGTTCCAACGCTTCGACGGCGTCATTCAGGTCGTCATGCTCGCGCGACATCGCCGCGCATCGCGCGCGGGCTTGGGAGAAGACCCGTCGCGCATTCTCCACTTCGCCGCGCAAATGGGGGTTCAGTTCCCAATGCGCCGCATCGAAGGCCTCGCGGAGGGCGACGCGCGCTTCTTCCATGGCGGATGCGACTTCGGTTCTCACATCGACGACGGTGTCGTCATCCAAGCTGAAGGAGAATTCGAACGCCGCGCCGTCGCCATCATACCGATAGCTATAGGTGTAGTTGTCGTTGACGTCGCCCCGGGCCCCCTCGCCGCGTCGTTCCCCGCGCGCGCCGCACAAGGGCAGGGAGAGACCGTCGGGCATGTCTGCGTCGGGTCCCCCGCACGCCCCTTCCAACGCCGCAGCGGTCAGCCCTTCTGCGCCGTCGAAATCGGCGTCGATGAGAACCGAGCCATGAAACACCGCGCCGCTCACATCTGCGCCGCTGAAATCGACGTCCGACAAATTCGCCTCGCGAAACGACGTCTCGCGCAAGGACGCCCCAGAGAAATCGGCGCCGGGGAGCGATGCGTAGTCGAACCGCGCGTCCTGGAGCTGCGCGCCTTCGAATGCGGCCCCGGCAAGCCCGGCGCCCTCAAAGCGCGCGCCGATTGCTTCGGCTTGCTCGAATTCGGCTTCATGCAGCGCAGCGCCGGAGAACCGCGCGCCGTAAAGGCTGGCCCGCGCGAAATCCGCGCCGTTGAGCTGAGCGCCTTCAAAGCGAGCGTCGCGCAATTCCGCGCCCACGAACTCCGCGTTGGCGGCCATGATGCCCTGCGCGTGGACATCGGACATGTGCGCGCCGGTGAACTCCGCGTCGATGAAATGGGAGCCGCTTAGCCGGGCGTCGGAAAGATCCGCGCCGGTGAACTCAGCGCCGGAGAAATCCGAGCCGTTCATTTGCGCGCCGTGCAACTCCGCCCCGGTGAAGTCCGCCCCGACGAAATTTCCGCTGAGGCGCGCTTGAAACAAGTCGGAATTGGAAAAGTCCGCGCGGGCGAAGACCCCGCTCAACGGCGTCTCGCGAAACGAGCGATCCGACAGGTCGCATTCGTCGCAAGGGCCGTAGACTTGGTCTTGTCGATGAACGTCGCCGGCCCAAGCGGCGGCGCTGAGCAGCGCAGGCGCGGCGACGGCGGCGAGAAGGGCGGGGCGGATTGCAGGGCGTTTCATCATGGGCGGCGGTGTACCGCACTCTGACCGCTGCGCCGACTTAATTCGCCGTAACGCCTTCGAAAGGCGGAGGGATTTCGGGTCTACGGAAATCCCCGACCGCACTCACCCGCAGGGCGGCAAGGTGAACCCCGCCGGCAGAATGGTCGCGCCGTCGCCGCACGCCTGGTCGAGTTGGCTCTGGGTCAGATTGCGCGCGCCGGTGAAGTCCGCGCCAGCGAAATTCGCATCGGTCAGATCCGCATTTGAGAAATCAGCATGGCCCACATAGGCGCCGACGAAAACGCTCCGGGAGAGGTCCGCGCCGGCGAAATCGGCTCCGCTGAAACGGGCGCCGAAGGCGTTTGCGACGGACAAATCCGCGCCGGCGAAATTGGTTCGGTTCATTGTCGCTAGAGACAGATTGGCCTGGCGGAGGCGGGCTGCGGAGAGATCAAGACCGGGCAGGTCGAGATAGCTGAGTTCGGCTTGAAATAGGTTGCAGCCCGGGCAGGACGCTCCGGCTCTTACGCTCGCGATTTGTCCGGCGTCCTGAGCGATGGCGGCGAATGTGGAGAGCAGCGCGCCCAAAAGGCTGACGAGCACGGAGGCGGCTGTGGCGTAGGCGAGGCGTTTCATGTTGGGTCGGGCTCCATGGGCGGGTGCGCGCTTCGCCTGTCGCGCGAGCAAGACCGGGACCGCCCCGCTGCGAGCCCCCGCTCCGGGGCGCAGTCACGCCCTGCGAAGCGCGGCCTCGCGGCTTCGCCTCTGCGCCCCCGCCGTTCCGGTCAGCTGCAGCCGGTGGTCGCCCCGCATGTGTCGCATTTCAGGCATGTGCCTGACCGGACCAGCGTGAAGGATCCGCATTCCGCGCAAGGGTCGCCGGTATAGCCCTTCATGCGGGCTTCATCGGCGGCGTCGCCGCCGACCACGCGGTCATGGGCGAGGTGGTTTCGGCTGCGCGCTTCGCTTTGCCCATGCGTGCCGGTCTCCGCGTCATGGGTTTCCTCGGCGTCTTCGTCCATGCCCCGCCGCAGACGCGCGGCGGCGTCAGCCAGCGTGATGAGATTTTCCGGCGCACGCCCGCGCGAGTAGCCTTTTGAGATGAAACGCGCGGCGGGATTGTTTTCCGCAGCGTCCTCCAACCGGCCTTCTTGCACGCCCCCGCCCAAGCCGTCATGGCGCGCGGCGTTGGGGTCGACATGGGCCAACTCGTCACGGCCGAGATAGGACACCGCCAACTCGCGGAAAATGTAGTCCAGGATGGAGGTGGCGTTTTTGATCCGGTCGTTCCCGGTCACTGGCCCCGCGGGCTCGAAGCGGGTGAACACATAGGCGTCGACAAACTCCTCCAGTGGCACGCCGTATTGCAGTCCGATCGAAATGGCGATGGCGAAGTTGTTCATCAAAGAGCGGAAGGCGGCGCCTTCCTTGTGCATGTCGATGAAGATCTCGCCCAGCTCGCCGTCGTCAAACTCGCCGGTATGCAAATAGACTTTGTGCCCGCCGATGGTGGCCTTTTGGATATAGCCTTTGCGCCGGTCAGGCAGACGCCGGCGTTCGGTCTCGGCGTAGATGACTTTCTCGACCACGCGCTCGACCACCCGGCGCGCCGCTTCCGCAGCGGGCCGCTCGCGCGCCTCCTCAAGGGCCTCGAGATCTTCGTCTTCGTAAAGCGCGCCGGCGAGGGGTTGGGAGAGCTTTGAGCCGTCGCGATACAGCGCCACCGCCTTAAGTCCGAGATCCCAGGCTCTGGCGTACACGTCCCCGCAATCCGCCACCGTGGCGGCGTTCGGCATGTTGACGGTTTTTGAGATGGCGCCGGACACGAAGGGCTGCACCGCCGCCATCATGGCCAAATGGGCCTCAACCGACAGCGCGCGTACGCCGCGGCGGCCGCAAGGGGTGGCGCAGTCGAATACCGGGTAATGGGCTTCGCTGAGATGGGGCGCGCCTTCCAGCGTCATCGCTCCGCAACAAAACGCGTTCGCTTCGTCGATTTGGGCCGGCGTGAAGCCGATGGCGGAGAGGAGATCGAACCCAGGCGCGTCGCGCTGCTCGTCGCTCAGGCCGAGCGCGTCCCGGCAAAACCCGTCGCCCAAGGTCCAACGGTTAAACGCGAAGCGTATGTCGAACGCGTCTTTGACGGCGTCCTCGATTTTGCCGAGTTCATGATCCGTGAACCCCTTGGCGCGCAGCGTTTCATGGTTGACGCTGGGCGCGCCCTTGAGCGTGCCGCGCCCCACCGCATAGGCTTCGATTTCGGCGATTTGATCGGGGGCGTAACCCAGGCGCGCCAAGGCGCGCGGGACCGCCCGGTTGATGATCTTGAAGTATCCGCCGCCGGCGAGCTTTTTGAACTTCACCAACGCGAAATCCGGTTCGACGCCGGTGGTGTCGCAATCCATCACCAGCCCGATGGTGCCGGTCGGCGCGATGCACGTCGCTTGCGCATTGCGCACGCCATAGACTTCGACGTCCTCAAGGAGCTTTTCCCAGGCGTCGCCTGCGCGCTCGGCCACGCCGTCAAAGGGACAATTGGCGCCGTCCAAAGCGACGGGAAGGACGTTGAGGCCCTCATACTCCGCATCATCCTCAACGCCATAGGCGGCGCGGGCGTGGTTCCGGAGCACGCGGGTGAGGTGGGCCGCATTGCGTGCGAAGGCGGGGAAGGGGCCCAGATCCTTAGCCATCTCCGCAGAGGTGCGGTAGCTCACCGCGGTCATCAGCGCTGAAATCGCGCCCGCCGCCGCCCGGCCTTCTTCGCTGTCATAGGGTATCGCACAGCTCATCAAGAGCCCGCCCAGATTCGCAAAGCCCAGCCCCAAGGTGCGGTAGGCCCAGCTGCGCTCGGCGATCGCGGCGGACGGGAACTGCGCCATCGCCACCGAAATTTCGAGCACCACGGTCCACAGCCGGGCGGCGTGCTCAAACGCATCCGCATCGAACCCGCCGTCCTGATCCAAGAAGCGGATCAAATTGAGCGACGCCAGATTGCAGGCGGTGTCGTCGAGGAACATATACTCTGAGCACGGATTGGAGGCCTGAATGTCGCCGTCCGCCGCGCAGGTGTGCCAGGCGTTGATGGTGTCATGGTACTGAACGCCGGGATCCGCGCAGGCCCAGGCGGCTTTGGCGATTTGCCCCCACAGGCCGCGCGCGCTGACCGATTTCGCCGCCAATCCATCGGTGCGGCGCACCAGGTCCCAGCTCGCGTCTTTTTCCACCGCGCTCATGAAGGCGTCGGAGATGCGCACCGAGTTGTTGGCGTTTTGGCCCGACACGGTGAAGTAGGCTTCGGAGTCCCAATCGAGATTGAGCTCTTTCAGGCCGAGATCCGCGTCGCCCTGCCGTGCTTGGGCGAGGGCCCGGGCGATGGCGCCGTCCGGCACCCCCTCCCGTCGCGCTTGGCGGATTTCCCGAGAGAGTGCGGCGTTTCTCGTCGGGTCAAAGCAGTCTTCGTCCGCCCCTTCGCAATTCAGGCAGGCTTTCACGATGGCGTCGAGCCGGCGTTTCAACAGCTTTGAGCCCGCCGCCAACGCCGCGACCTTCGCTTCCTCGTCCGCTTTCCAAGTGATGAAGCGCTCGACGTCGGGATGGTCGATGTCGACGACGACCATTTTCGCCGCTCGTCGCGTGGTGCCGCCGGATTTTATGGCGCCGGCCGCTCGGTCCCCGACTTTGAGAAAACTCAGAAGACCGGAGGACTGTCCGCCCCCGGAGAGAGGTTCGCCTTCCCCCCGGATGGCGGAGAAATTGGTGCCGGTTCCCGACCCGTATTTGAACAGCCGCGCCTCGCGCAACCACAGATCCATGATGCCGCCTTGCTTCAGCAGGTCGTCTTCGACGCTCTGGATGAAGCAGGCGTGGGGTTGGGGGTGGGCGTAAGCGGAGGCGGAAAGGGCGGCCTCTCCGGTCTTAGGGTCTGCGCGCCAATGGCCTTGAGGCGCGCCGTCGATGCCGTACGCCCAATTGAGCCCGGTGTTGAACCATTGCGGACTGTTGGGCGCGGCGGTTTGGGCGGCGAGCATGTAACGGAGTTCGTCGTAAAAGGCCGCCGCGTCGTCCTCTTCGTCGAACACGCCTTCGCGCCAGCCCCAATAGGTCCAAGCCCCCGCAAGGCGGTCGAAGACTTGTTTGGCCGACGTCTCCCCGCCAATCGCAGCGCCGGGCGCGGGGTCCCGGCGACGAAGCCAGTCGGGTACGCCGTCTTCGTCCACAGGAATTGTTGCGGACGGCACGCCAGCGCGGCGGAAATACTTTTGCGCCAGCACGTCAACGGCGACTTGGCTCCAAGCCTCCGGCGCCTCAACGGCGTCGAGGCCGAAAACCAGCGCGCCGTCTGGTCCGCGTATTTCGCTTTTGCGCTCAGCGAAGGCCAGTGTGGCGTAAGGATCAGCGCCTTGGGTCGTGTAACGACGTTCGATCCGCATGGCTTGCACTCCCTCAACGCGGCGCTGACCTCGCTCCAAAAAAAACGGAGCCGAAGCACGACATAATGTGACTGTTCGCACGATGTTCTTCAAGATGTATGGCGAGAGAGCCATCATCACGATCTGAACCTATCCCCTGATTCGGCGGACGGCCGATGCGCTTCCGAGCCGCCTCGCCGTCGCGCGCGGCGAGGGCGAATTTTTGCTCCAAGGCTTACAAAGCGGCGAGAATTTCTCCGATGAACGGGTAATGAACTCGCCGTACCGGTGCGATTTAGACCGAGTAGGATTTGATGCGACTTGCTCACACGGGGTCATTCGGACGCCGAGCAGAAAGCTAGATTGGGGACTACCAATGCAACGACTTTCGAGTTTCGCCGCCGCACTGGCGCTGTCCGCCTCCGCGGTTGCGCTGTCCGCCGCGCCGAGCATGGCCGAAGACGACATCATCTGGCAGCGTAATGACGGTCAGGTCCATTATTGGCCCGTTCAAAACGGTCAGCGCCTGGGCGGTTACAACGTCCACACGCCTGTCGGCGGCGTCTGGACCCTCGTCGGCTCCGGAGACCTGAACGGCGACGGCACCGACGACATTGTCTGGCAACACAATAGCGGCCAGGTGCACTACTGGCCGATGCGCGACGGCGTGCGCCAAGGCGGCCGCAACATTCACACCCCGGTCGGTGCGAACTGGACCCTGGCTGGGGTCGGCGACGTAAACGGCGACGGCACCGACGACATCATCTGGCAGCGCAATGACGGACAGGTGCACTACTGGCCGATGCGCGACGGTCAACGCCAGGGCGGCCGCAACATTCACACCCCGGTCGGCGCCAACTGGACGTTGCGGGCTATCGGCGACGTGGACGGCAACAACACAGACGACATCATTTGGCAGCGCAATGACGGCCAAGTGCACTACTGGCCGATGCTGAACGGCCAGCGTCAAGGCGGCCGCAACATCCACACGCCGGTGGGGTCGAACTGGACGCTTGAGGGCGCCGGCGATCTGACGGGCGACGGCACCGACGACATCGTGTGGCGGCGCAATGACGGTCAGGTGCACTATTGGACCATGCTGGGCGGCAACCGCCAGAACGGCCGCGACATCCATTCCCCGGTCGGCGGCAATTGGACGCTGCGCGCCATCGGCGACATCGCGCGCGGCGCGCCGCCTTCCCCGCCCGCGCCCACTTCCCCGCCCGCGCCCACATCGCCGCCTGCGCCGGCTGGCTTGAGCTTCACGGAGGACTGCATCCCCTTCAACACCGGAAATGTCGCCGCTTCGTTCGTTTCAGGGAGCTGGAAGCTTGTCGACGGCTCGATGTGGATGCTCGACGCCGGCCCCGGCGGTCAGTCCGAAATGGAGATGGCCGAGGAAGTCATCCAGTATCACGGCTTTAACCGCCAGTGTTTTGTCGGTCGCCCCGATCCTTCTCTGATGTATTACCTCACCCCGAATGGCGTGGGGACAGGGTCTGTTCCGGGGCAAGACTGCGTGTCCATCAACCCTGACGCCATCACAGTCACCGGCGGCGGGTCGTTGTACCAAATCCTCTCCAACGGCAATCACGCCGCGTTCTCGGCTCCCAATGAGGCCGAGGCGAACCGGATCGCTGAGATCATTCGCCATTACGGCTTCACGCGGTCCTGCTTCATCGGCCGGCCCGGTCCCAGCATGACCTATATGCTGCAATAGCAAGAGCCACGTATTTGGAGGGTCGTCCGGCGCTGTGCGCGTCGGGCGGCCCGCGCCGTTTCGCCAAGCCGCGCGTCCGGCTTTACCTGGCGAGCCAGCCTCGACTATCGTCCGCGCAATTCTTCCAGCGCCGTGAGGCCATCGCCGATGCTCGGGTTCATCAAACGCATTTTCGCCTGGTGGGACGGCGCGACGTTCGGCGCGCAGCTCACCCTGTTCCGGTTCGGCGCGCGGCGAGTCGGCGTCGATGAGTTCGGCAACAAATATTTCGAGGAGCGGCGGCCCTCCACGGAAGGCCGGAAACGCCGCTATGTCATCTATAACGGCTATGCGGACGCCTCCCGGGTGCCGTCGGATTGGCATGGCTGGCTGCACCACACGTTCGAAGAGCCTCCTCAGGGGGAGGGCGACGACGGCGCGAAGGTCATGGCGCGCCGGCCGTGGGAGAAAGTCCATCAGCCCAATCTGACAGGCACTGTCCATGCTTACAGGCCCAAGGGCAGTCTTTCGCGCGGCGGCGAGCGGGCCAAAGCGACGGGCGACTATGAAGCCTGGTCGCCTGAGGAGAATTGAACCGATGCGAGACCAGATCGCCGAAACGATAGTGGGCGCCTTGGTTTTAGCCGTGGCCGGCGCGTTCATGTTCTACGCGCTGACCATCACCGGCGGGGCCAGTGCGGGCGGCATGCCGCTGAATGCGCGATTTGAGTCGGTCTCCGGGCTTTCTGTGGGCGCGGACGTGCGGTTGTCGGGCGTGAAGGTGGGAACGGTGCGTTCCATCGAAATCGATCCGGTCTCCTACCAGGCTCAGGTGCGTTTCACCGTGGATCCCGCCATCGAACTTTCCACCGACACCAGCGTGTCTCTGGCCAATGAGGGTTTGTTGGGCGGGGTTTACCTCGCCGTCGAACCCGGCGGGGAGGAGACGCTGCTCGCCGCCAATGACGAGGTGGCGTTTGGTCAGGGGGCGATCGACGTGGTTCGCCTGTTGGCCGACTTCGTGTTGAGCGCGCAAGAATGAGCGGAAGGTTTCGCGCCCTCGCCTGTGCGGTCGCCTGCGCTTGCAGCGGTTCTGTGGCGGCGAACGCCCAGTTCCCCTCATCTGGGGGCGAGCTGGAAGACCGTTTAAGCTCCAACCCCGGCGATGTGGCCGTCCTCCGCGGGTTAGACAAAGTCACCGCTGAAACCCGGGATTTCGAAATTCGCGTGGGCGAGCGGGCGCAGTTCGGCTCGCTTACGGTTTCGGTCTTGTATTGCCGGGCCCGCCCGCCGGAGGAGCCTCCGGAAACCTATGTGGCGATGCAGATTTACGATCGCGAGAGCGACGGCGCCGGCGATGATTCCGGGCTTCGGCTGGTTTTCTCCGGCTGGATGTTCGGCTCGAATCCCGCCCTCAATCCGCTCGAGCATCCGGTGTTCGACGTGTGGCCGATTGGTTGCCGCAGCGACGCCGAAGCGACGCCTCCTCAGAACGGGACGGTCGTCGAGGAGGAGTGAGAGGCATGGGGCTGTTTCGGGGGATCGCGGCGGCGCTGGCGTGGGCGCTGTCGGGCGCAGTCGCCTCGGCCCAAGATGCGGATGTCGCATTTCCCTATGAGACCGTGTTCGAGGCTTGGACTGATATTGTCGCGCTTGACGGGGCGGTGATCCGCCCAGGCGCAGGCGTCACGCAGGTCGAAGTCGAAAGCGACCGCACGCTCTATTTCTTCACCAATCCCGGCCACGCCGCCCATCCCGCCGTCGTGCGTCGACGGATGCTCCGCCGTGACGATCAAGTCGTCGTGGAAACAGAGATGGTGGCGGAGGGCGACCGGATCGCGGCGGAAAGCTGGCTGACCGATTTCGCTGTTCAAGACGCCGCCTTCCAGGAACGACTGGCCTACCGTCGGTTGCTCGAAGAGACGCCCGTTCTCCGCCACTAACGCTCCTCGACGTCTTTGGCTACCGGGCGTTAAGCGCCTAGCGGGTTCACTGCGCCTAAGCTGGGCCGGTTGAGCTTTGGGGGAACGTCCATGGATGACGGCGCGCGCCTTGATGCGCTGAGCGATGAAGCCGCCTTCTCTGCGCTGTTCGACGCAGAGATCGCCCCGACCCTTGAGCGGTACGAGGCGGAGCGGCGCTCAGCCGTACGGCTTTATGCGATTGTCGCCGGGATTGGCGGAGTTGTTGCGCTCGCCGCGGTGGTCGGCGCGGCGGCGACCGGTCAGCCGGCGGTGTTGTTCCTCGTCGCGCTCGCTGCCGTCGTCGGGCTCGGGATTGCGGAAGCGCGCATGACGCCGCTCCGCCGCCGCGCGAAAGCCGCGCTCATCGAGCCGCTCGCGGCGAGCCTCGGCGTCGACTACACGGCGGATGCGCCGCAAAGCGTGGGCCTTGCGGACTTTCGCGAGCGGCGCCTGATCGGCGGGTACGACACGGCGAAGCGCTACGACCACCTGCAAGGGATGGTTCATGGCTCTGGGTTCTCGCTCTTCCAAGCGACCCTGAGAAAACACCGGCGCGACAGCAAGGGCCGGCGGCGCACCGTGACCGTGTTTCGCGGCCAGCTGATCCGGATCGGGTTTCCCAGGAAATTTCACGGTGTTACGCTTGTTTTGCGCGACGCGGGCTTGTTCAACTTCGCTCTGGGGGCGGGGTCGGATCTCAAGCGCGTCGGGTTGGTCGACCCAGCCTTTGAGAAAACGTTCGAGGTATTCGGCTCCGATCAGGTCGAAGCGCGCTATCTGCTGACCCCGACATTTATGGAGCGGCTGCTCAAGCTAGAGCAGATTTTTCAAGGCGGCAAAATCCGGGCGGCCTTCGCGCGTGGCGAGCTGCTGATCGCGATAGAGGGCGACGATCTATTCAAACCAGGCTCAATGTTTCGACCGATGGCGCAGAAGGATCGCGCGCTCGCAATGCGCGATGATCTCATGGCCATTCGCGCGCTTATCGACGCCTTGCTTGCCGCCGAACCGTTGGACGCAGCTATTTAATCGTCCGAATGCTCGTCGTCGGCAGTTTGAAGCTCGTTCGACTCGTCGTCGTCTTTGAGGCTCGCATCCGTATACATGCAAGCAGCTTCAAGGGCTGAGAACAAACGCCCACCCATCAGATTTCTCCTGTTCTTCGACGGTTAACGTTATTGAAGAGTACTGCGAGCGCGGGCCCGATGCGAGGGCGCAGGCCCAATCGTGAACACTAAGACAAATCGTTAGAAAGTTGAGCG
>CAZABJ010000018.1:25038-44732 GCA_964483375.1 uncultured Caulobacterales bacterium | reverse complement strand
CCCCCAAATACCCACCCGCACGCGGCGCGCCGCCCGGCCCCCCACGTTACCCCCCGCCATCCACCCCCCCCCCCGGGCGGGCGCGCCCCCCCTCGCCCAAATCAGCGTTTCTTGATTGCCGTCGCCGCCTTTGACCGGGCTCAGCGTTCGGCCGTGGACGGTCCAAGCGCCTGAGGCGAGCCATGCCTCGACCGCGCGCCTCGCACGGTCCTCAGCAACGCTGTCCGTCACCACCCCGCCTTTGCCGACATGACGCGGTCCCACCTCGAATTGCGGCTTAAACAGCGCGATGAGGTCAGCCTCGGGCGCGGCGAGAGCCAGGGCGGCGGGCAGCACCTTGGCGAGACTGATGAAGCTCGCGTCGCAGGTCACAAGGGACGGCGGCGCGCCGATCAGCGCCGCCGTCAAATCGCGTGCGTCCGTGCGTTCAAGATTGCGCACGCGGGGGTCGGCGCGCAGAGACGGCGCGAGTTGATCCCGGCCGACATCGACTGCGGCGACGCTCGCAGCCCCGCGGGCGAGCAGCACCTCGACGAACCCGCCCGTCGATGCGCCCACATCCAGGCAATGCCGCCCTGCAGGGTCGATGGCGAACACGTCGAGCGCGTGAGCGAGCTTGAGCGCGGCGCGCGACACCCAGGGATGGGCGGGCGCGGCATCGACGACCGCGTCCGCGGCGATGAACTGCGAAGCTTTGCTCACCACCACCCCGTCCGCGACGACCCCGCCCGCAGCGATCGCGGCTTGGGCTTGAGCGCGCGTCGCAAACACGCCCCGAGCCACCAAAACGCGATCGGCGCGGTCGCGGCGGGTCATGGTGAGGCGAAGGCGAGATGCGACTTGGCGAAACGGGTATTCCTCGCCATGGTCCGACGCGTTTCGGCCGGGCAGCTTCTTTGGGAGACCGATGTCATGCGTGCACCCTTTTTCGCCTTCGACGCAGCGCTCGCAGCTGCTGACAGCGCGCAAGCGCAAGAGCCCCATGCCACCGCGCGCGAAGCCGGCGCGCAAGCCGAGCCCGCCATTGTGTCAACGATTATCGACGCTTCGGGTGCGGAGATCGGCGAAGCGCAGCTCTATCCTGGCGCTGGCCTGGGCGTTCTCATCCGCGTTTCCATCGGGGCGGGCGGCTTGGAGCCTGGCTGGCACGGGCTCCAGATCCATGAGACCGGCCTAAGCGACGACATTCGGTCCTTTACGCTTTCGGGGGGCCAAGTCGGGTATCCCGACCCCGACGACGAAAGCGGTCCCTTCGCCGGGATTCAGCATGGCCTGTTGAACCCTGAGGGCCCCGAGGCTGGGGATATGCCCAATATCTGGGCGCATGCCGACGGCTCCGCGATGTATGAGGCCTATAACGACCGCTTGGCGCTTGCCGGGCACGCGCCATCGGTGATTGACGACGATAGTGCGGCGATGATCATTCACAGCGGGCGCGACGACCAACTCAGCCAGCCCATCGGGGGCGCCGGCCCCCGCGTCGCCTGCGCGGCGTTCCCAAATTTCGACGCCTTTACGGGCGAGACCGACTAAGCGCTGAAAGAGGCTTCATTCATGTCAGCACGCTGTCTTGCGGGCGTCGTTCTCACGCTCGCCGCCGCCGCTCCGGGTTTCGCTCAAACGCCTTACGAGGGCGAGGGAGATCCGCCAACCGCGGTTTGGACGTTCGACCTCGAAGGTCCGTTCGGCGCGGCGATCTACGCTGAGCCCGGCTCCGGCGCGCTTTTGGCGGAGGTGTTTTGCGAACCTGGCGGAGAAGCGGAAATCACGCTGCACGACTTCGCGCCCGACGCCGGGTCGCCCGGCGAGGACGGTGAGCCGGCCCAGCTCATCCTCGCCTCCCCGGTTGGAGAGGCCCGGTTTCTTCTGGACATGGCGACGGCCGCGCCCGGCGCGACCAGCTTCACCGCCATCATCCAAGAACAAGACGCGCTTTGGGCCGTGTTCGACACCGATGACCGCGTAAGCGTCGCCGCCGGCGGCCATGAAGGAACGTTGACGATCGGCGAGGCCCAGGCCGACTTCCAACGCCTCGGCGCGTTCTGCGCGGGCTGAGGCCGCGCGCTCGGTCAGCTCTCTGAAAGCGCTGCGGGCGTCACGGGCTCCAGGGTCAGGGTGAGGAACACATCCCAGGCCTGGTCCCTATCCTCGCCGGCCCGGGCGCGGACATACTCCCGAGCGAGCCTGCGCCCCAGCGTGTAGTTCACGACATAGGCGCCATAGGCGTCGATGAACGCGACCCGGGATCGGGCGCGCTGTTCTGGCGCGCCGAGATAACGGACCTGATTGGCGACATACTCCTCCGCCGTCCAACGACCGTCGCGATACTCCCGCGCCATCGACAGCGCCGACAGAGCAGCCTCTTCGCCCGCAGCGGCTGTGAGGAACACCGAATCGACCAGCGCGGGGTCGACGCCGGCGGCGGGCATGAGCGTCTCTGTCAGCAGCGCGCGGCGCTCCGGCTCGGGAAACGCCAACTCCACGCCCAAATCGGCAAGCCCCTCGGCGAGAAAGCCCGCGGGACTAAACAGCGGCAATACGGTGTATTCGGACCAGTTTCGCTGCTCCACCAAGACCGTCTCGGCGAGCAGCCCCTGAAGGTGGTGGCCGGGATAGCCTTCATGGCAGCCCAGTATGATCGCGGTGTCCACGGTCACGGGGCGGTCGACGTTGATTTGAATGCGGCTGCGACGGTCCCCCTCGTACCAATTGTACGCTGACCACGGATGCCCCTCGACCAATTCGAGATCGAAACGCTCCCCTTCGGGCAAAGCGATATGCTCTGCAGTGGCCGCGCGGCAGGCGTCGATGGCGAGCGCAACGACCTCGCCCACCCGGTCGGCTGGAATGGCGAGCCGGTCTTGCAGTCTCTCGCGCCGCTGCGAGAGGCTGCCCTCGCCGGGCAGAGCGGCGTCGAGTTGGGCGAACACCGCCGCAGCGTGCGCCGCGTCGAAGGGAGCGACGGTGGCGCCGTAGAGCCCGACCGCCTCTTCGTCAAAGGACAGCGCCTCACCAGCCAGCATGGCGAGCCGGGTGTCCGCTGCGACGGTGAGCGCCATGAGATAATCCCGGCGCCCCGCCTCCTCTTCTGACGGCGCGGCCGCGGCGAGCGCGGCGCGTAGGGCATCGGCCTCCGCCTGCAGTGTCGCGATATCGGGCGCGGCGGCTTCGACCTCATCCCGCCAGGCCTCCGGCCCATAATAGGCGTCCACATGCACCGGGTCGTGCACGCCGATTCCTAGGGTCAACCGCACGAAGCGTTCCGCCAACGGATCGAGGTCTGCGGACGGCGCTTCGGGCGTGGTGGCGCATCCGACGGCGACCAGCGCTGCAGCCGCCACAGCGATCGAACGTTGCATCCCTTTGGCTCCCCTTTTTGCCCTTTCGGAATGATGGCGGGGCGGCTCGCCACGGAGCAAGCGGGAAAGCGCGCGACACGCCCGTAGCCGGCGCCGACGTCCGTTTGGCCGGCGCCGATCCCCCTTAACCCTGCCAAGAGTGCGATTTCGCTTGCGCCATCAATGGCGATCCGATAATGACTGACTCGTCAGTTTTTTTGTTGAGCCGTCTGATGCCCGCCATTTCCGCAGACGCCAAAGACGAACGCCGCCAGCGGATCATGACCGCCGCGCTCGACATCTTTTTCGAGAAGGGGTTTGCGGCTGCGCGCATGGACGACGTGGCGAAACGCGCAGGCATGTCGAAAGGGGCGGTGTATCTCTACTTCCGCTCGAAGGAGGCGGTGTTCGAAGCCCTGATCGACGGCGTGGCCGCGCCGATCCTCGACCAAGTCGAGACCGTCGCCGCCGCGCAACCCTCAGCGCTCGACGCCTTGGACGCTCTGGTCGCGCTCGTCCCGCACATCGTGCGCGAAACGCCGGTGACCAAGTTCATCAAGATCATCATCGCCGAGGCGCGCGCCTTCCCCGCGCTGGCCGCCGGCTATCGCGCGCGTATCGTGGATCGGGGCCTTGGAATGTTGGAGGCCCTCGTCGCCCGCGGCGCCGCGGAAGGCGCGATCGAAGCGCCCGACCCCGCCATGACCGCACGCCTGTTCATCGCACCGGTTTTGTTCGCAGGCGTGTGGCGCATCGCCTTTGAAACCGACGACACCACCGAACTCGACATCCCCGCCCTCATGGCCGAGCACGCCCGCCTCATGAGGCGCGCTCTCGCCCCTTCGGAGGCTGATTGATGCCCGCCCGCCCGTTCGCCTGTTTGGGCCTTGCCTTAGCGCTGGCCGCCTGCGGCGCCTTGAACGCCGACGCGCCTCCCGCGTTCACCGGCTATGTGGAGGCGGACTTGGCCTATGTGGCCGCCCCGGAAGCTGGCTGGATAACGGTCATGAACGTGGCGGAAGGCGACGCCGTGGGCCCGGGCGATGCGCTGTTTTCCCTCGACGACGACAGCCAGCGCGCGCGACGCGAAGAAGCCCGCAGCCGCGTGGCGCAGGCGGACGCCCAGGCGCGAGACCTGGAGACCGGCGCGCGACAAGAGGAAATCGCGGTTCTGGAGTCCGAGCTTGAGGAGGCCGAAGCCGCGCTGTCGCTCGCGATCACCGAGGCGAGGCGCGCCGCAGAATTGGTGCAGCGCAACATCGCCGCCCAATCCCGGCTCGACCAAGCCCGCGCCGACCGAGACCGCGCCCGCGCCCGGGTCAATGCGCTCTCCGACCAAATCGAAGTCGCACAGCTGGGCGGCCGCGCAGGCGCGCGCGATGCGGCCGGCGCGGCACGGGCGGCCGCCGAAGCCGCGCTCGACCAAGCCGAATGGGCGGTCGACCAGCGCCACGTGTCCGCGCGCGTGTCAGGACAGGTGGAGCACGTGTTTCTGCGGGCCGGCGAATACGCCACGCCCGGCCAGCCGGTGTTGTCCGTTTTGGATCCGGACCGGTTAGAGGTGCGCTTCTTTGCGCCTCAGCACGCGTTGAGCCGGCTCTCGCTCGGCGATGACGTTGAAGCGACCTGCGACGCCTGCCCTGAGCCGATTTCCGCCCGCATCACCTTCATTGCGCAAACCGCTGAGTTCACCCCGCCGGTGATTTTCTCCGAGGCGAGCCGGGAGTCGCTGGTCTTCCTGGTGAAGGCGCGGCCGGAGGCGGGCGCGGGCCTCCGTCCCGGCCAACCCGTCGATGTGAGGTTGCCCCAATGAGCGAGATGCTCGCCATCGACGTAAAGGGGCTGGTCAAACGGTTCGGCGACAAAACCGCCGTGGACGGGGTCGACCTGGCGATGCCGCGCGGCAAGGTGTGGGGGTTTTTGGGTCCGAACGGCTCGGGCAAGACCACCACCATCCGGATGATCTGCGGGCTCCTGCACGCTGACGAGGGCTCCGGCGCCTGCCTTGGCTACGACATCCGAACCGAAAGCCGGCGCATCAAGCTCGCCACCGGCTACATGACCCAGAAGTTTTCGTTCTGGTCGGATCTTTCGATCCGCGAGAACATCGAGCTTGTCGCGCGGCTCTACGGGCTTGCGGACGCCAAGCGGCGGGTTGACGACACCATCGAAAAACTCGGCCTCGCCCATCGTCAAAAGCAACTCGCCGGCGCGTTGTCTGGGGGCTGGAAGCAGCGCCTCGCGCTCGCCGCGGTGACCATGCACCAACCGCAGCTCTTGTTGCTGGACGAACCGACAGCGGGGGTCGACCCCCAAGCGCGACGCGACTTTTGGGATGAGATCCATCGGCTGTCGTCAGCCGGGCTGACGGTGCTGGTCTCCACCCACTATATGGACGAGGCCGAACGCTGCGACGAAATCGTGTATCTCGCGCACGGCAAACTGGTCACTCAAGGCCCGGTTCAGGACATCGTCGCCGCCTCTGACCTGGTGACGGTGAAGGTGCGCAGCCCCAACGCCCGCGCCTTGCTGGAGGCGGTTCGCGACGCGCCGGGCGTGGCGCATGCGGCGTTCTTCGGCGCGGCGCTGCATGTCAGCGGCCCCGACGCTGGGGCTGTCGAGGCCGCTCTGACCCAAGCCGGCGCCCCCCGCGAACAGATGGAGCGCATCGCCCCGACCTTGGAAGACGTGTTCGTCGAGCTCACCGCCCGCTCCCTGGACGAGAGGTTCGCCGCATGACGTCAGCCTTGTCCCGATCGCTGGGCCGCATCGATGCGATTTTCCGCAAGGAGCTCATTCAAATGCGGCGCGACCGGCTGACATTCGCCATCGCGCTGTTGATGCCGGTGATGCAGCTGGTTTTGTTCGGCTACGCCATCAATATGGATCCCCGGGATTTGCCCACCGCGGTGCGCGCCGAAGAGAGCACGCCCCTCACCCGCGCCATCCTTCAGGGCTTCGACAATTCGGGCTATTTCGACATCTTCGAGACCGTCGAGAGCCCCGCAGCCGGCGAGCGCCTCTTGGAGCGGGGCCAAGCCGCCTTCGTCATAACGATTCCCGCCGGCTTCACCAGAGACCTGATCGCCGGGGCGCGCCCCCAACTCCTCATAGAGGCCGACGCCTCCGATCCTTCGGCGTCCTCAAACGCGCTGGCGCGGGCGGACGAGATCATCGAACGCGCGATTTCGCGCGAGCTTCAGGGGCCGCTTCAACACCTCGCGCCCGAGCCTTCGCCCTTCGAAGCGATCATCCATGCCCGCTACAATCCCGAGGCCGTCACCCAATACAACATCGTGCCGGGGCTGTTGGGGGTGATCTTGACCATGACGATGGTGATGATCACCGGAATGGCGATGACCCGTGAAGTCGAGCAAGGAAACATGGAGAACCTGCTCGCAATGCCGGCGCGTCCGATCGAAGTGATGATCGGCAAAATCGGTCCCTATATCGCGATCGGCGCGGTGCAAACGGCGATTGTTCTTTTGGCCGCGATTTACTTGTTCGGCGTTCCGTTTTCTGGGCCCGCTTGGGTGTTGTTTCTGGGGATTTCGGTCTTCATCGTCGCCAATCTGGCGGTCGGCTTCACGTTCTCCACCATCGCCCAGTCGCAGCTTCAAGCGATGCAGATGACGTTCTTCTTCTTTCTGCCGTCGATCCTGCTGTCAGGCTTCATGTTTCCCTTTCGGGGCATGCCCGATTGGGCCCAATTCATCGGCGAAGCGCTGCCGATCACACACTTCCTGAGGATCATTCGCGGCGTGATGCTCAAAGGCGCGGGCCTCGCAGATGTGACGACGGAGATTTACGCGATGCTCGCCTTCACCGTCGCGGCCGGCGTGATTGCTATGGCGCGCTATCGCCGCACGCTGGACTGACGGCTGTTTGCCGCGTGACTTCAGGCGGGGTCGAAAGCGAGCCCGGCGACCCGCTCGTCGCGCCAAACGATCCGAGACCAGCATTTCAGCGACAGCGCGGGAACGCTGAGCAGCACCCGTTCATCGGCGGGAATGCGTTGAGCGGAATCGATGCGCACGCCGCCGCGGCTCGTATTTTTGACCACAACGGGAATAGTCGCGCCGCTGGCGAAACGGATGACGCCTTCTTTAAACACCGGACGCCGCTCCTCGCGTTCAGCGCAGCGCGCCACGGCCCGGCGCGGTTTCGGCGCGGGCGCCGCGGCGGGGAAACGCTCCGGATCGCCCTTGCCCGTGACGCGACGCATCCGCGCGTTCAACGCGGCGTGTTCGTCAGTTTTGCGCCCTCGGGAAAACACAACACGTTACCTTAACTATATCTCGCTCGACCCATCCAATGCGTCTGTTTCAGCTCGCCTGCATGCTACGAGACCGCAACGATGAAAGCGATGCAATTCCAAGACCAGAGTTAAATACTGCTTTATCTATGCTGGCGCTTCGCCGGCTCGGCCGCAACATCCCGCGGGTCGCGCCGGCGCGGATGGCAGGCTAGGTATGGCGCTCCGATCATCCGCGAATCGAGCCGCCCCATGACCTCCGCCCCTTCTTCGCGCAGCGCTTTAGCCGGCGTTCGCGTCATCGACATGAGCCGCATCCTCGCCGGGCCATGGGCGAGCCAGCTCTTGGCCGATTTGGGCGCGGACGTCATCAAGATCGAGCGCCCTTTGGTCGGCGACGACACCCGCGGCTGGGGTCCGCCGTTCCTCGAGAATGGGGACGCCGCCTACTTCGCTTGCGCCAACCGCAATAAGCGCGCCGTCGCCATCGACATCACCCATGACGAGGGCCGCGGCCTGGTGCGCGACCTGGCGCGAGAGGCCGATGTGTTCTTGGAGAATTTCAAGGCCGGCGGGCTTGCACGCTATGGGCTTGATTTTGCGAGCCTGAACGCCGTCAATCCGCGCCTTGTCTATTGTTCGCTCACGGGCTTCGGCCAGACCGGGCCGCGCGCCGAAGAACCTGGCTATGACGCGCTTATCCAAGCCATGGGCGGCTTGATGAGCATCACCGGCCAAGCCGACGGCCCGCCCACAAAAGTCGGGGTGGCGGTGACGGACCTATTCGCCGGCATGTATGCGGCGTCCGGCATTCTCGCGGCCCTCCTCCACGCCCGCGCCACAGGCGAGGGCCAGCATCTCGACGTGGCGCTGTTCGACTGCCAGCTCGCCATGCTCGCCAATCAAGCCGCCGCGTATCTGACCACCGGCGTTCCTCCAGGCCGCCGCGGCGACGCCCACCCAAGCATCGTGCCCTACCAAACCTTTGAGACGGCAGACGGCGCGATGATGGTCGCGGTGGGCAACGACGCCCAGTTCGCCCGGTTCGCTGCGGTCGTCGGCGCCCCGGACGCCGCCCAGGACGCCCGTTACGCCACGAATGCGGCGCGGGTGGAAAACCGCGCGGCGCTCATCGCGCTGCTCGCGCCACTCTTAAAACAGCGCCCCAGCGAGGCGTGGGCGGAGGCGTTGGGGCGCGCGCGCGTGCCTTGCGGGCCGGTCAACGACTTGGAACACGCCTTTGCAGACAAACAGACCGAGGCCCGCGGCCTGGTCTGGCGATTGCCGCGCACCGAGGAGGACGACGGGGAAACCGTGGCGACGCCAGGCTGTCCGGTGGCGTTTTCCGCCACCCCCGCCCAGGGTCGCCGAGCGGCGCCGAGCATGGGGCAAGACACCGACGCGGTTCTCCAGGAACGTTTGGACGTAACCTCAGACGAGCTTGATCGTTTGCGCGACGAGGGCGTGATCGCCTGACCTGGCGAGCCGCGCGCTACGCGGCTTCGCTGAGAAACGTCGCCACCGCGCGAGCGATCGTCAGCTCTTCGTTAGTGGGGATGACCCAAGCCGAAACCGCACTGTCGGACAAGGTCAGACACGGCCCGTGGGACGCGTTCCCCGCGTCGTCCAAACGCAAGCCAAGCCACGCCAATCGCTCGAGCACCCCGGCGCGCACGCGCGCGGAATGCTCCCCGATGCCGGCGGTGAACACCAACGCGTCGAGCCCGCCCAAATCCGCAGCAAGCCCCCCTACGGCGTGGGCGCAGCGATGGATGAAATAATCGATGGCGAAGGCCGCCTCGGGCGCGTCGCTCGCTTCAAGCGCGCGCATGTCGTCGCTCACGCCGGACAAGCCGAAAAGGCCGGATTCCTTATAAAGCAGGTGTTCGAGCCGGCTTCGATCATATCCCTCCGCCGCCATGAGGTGGAGAAGCACGCCCGGGTCGATCGCCCCGCAGCGCTTGCCCATGGGCAGACCGTCCAGCGCGCTGAAGCCCATCGTCGTCGACACGCTCCGCCCATCCCGCATGGCGCACATGCTCACGCCATGGCCGAGATGCGCGACGATCATCCGGCCATGGGCGGCCTCCCCGATAATGGCGGGCGCGGCGTGCGCGATGTAGTCGTAGGACAAGCCGTGAAACCCGTAGCGAATAACGCCCTGCTCGGCGTAGCGGCGGGGCAGCGCGAATTCCTGCGCCAACCGGCTTTGCGTGCGATGAAACGCGGTGTCGAAACAAGCGACCTGCGGCGCGTTCGGCCAACGCGAACGCGCCGCCCGAACGCCGGCGAGATTATGGGGCTGATGCCCCGGCGCCAGCGGGGCGAAAGTCTCGAGTTTGGCGTAGATCGCGCCATCGATGAGGACAGGCGCGGCGAAATCCGCCCCCCCATGCACGACACGGTGCCCTATGGCGGCCGGCGCGTGACCGCCCAAGCGGGCTTCGACGATTTCGAACACCGCGCGCCAGGCGCCCTCGTGATCCCCGTCGTCAGGACCGAGCGCAACGCGTTGGGCCGGCTCATCCGGCGCGGCGTAGCTGAGCGCCGCCTCCCCTCCCAGACCCGAGACCTGGCCCGAAAGCGTCGGGGTCTCGCTGGGCTTCTCTTCAAGGACCGGATGCAGCGCGAATTTCACGCTCGACGACCCGGCGTTGAGCGTCAGAACGACCGGCGCGTCGGACCGGCTCATGGCGCCGTGATGGCTTTGTTTTGGACATAGAGCTTAGCGACGGCGCTGGCGGCCACGCGGGGCAGCTCCCCCTCGGCGCGACTGGTCAGGATCACAGGGACCCGCGCCCCGAGGACGACCCCCGCCGCAACCGCGCCGGCCAGATAGTCGAGCTGCTTGGCGAGCATGTTCCCGGCCTCAAGATCAGGCGTGATGAGGATGTCCGCTTGGCCGGCCACCGGCGAGACGATGCCTTTCGTCCGTGCGGCGTCGGGGGAAATCGCATTGTCAAAGGCGAGCGGGCCGTCCAACACCCCGCCTTTGATTTGACCGCGATCGGCCATCTTGCAGAGCGCCGCGGCGTCCAGGGTTGACTGGACTTTGGGATAGACGGTCTCCATCGCCGAAAGGACCGCGACCTTCGGCGCCACGACCCCCAGCGTTCGCGCCAGGTCGATCGCGTTTTGAACAATGTCGCGTTTGTCATCGAGGTCCGGCGCGATGTTGATCGCGGCGTCGGTGATGAACATGAGCTTGTCGTAGGATGGCGCGTCCATGACATAGACGTGGCTGATGCGGCGTTCGGTCCTCAGACCGCTTTCCCGCGACACCACGGCGCCCATGATTTCATCGGTGTGCAGAGCGCCCTTCATCAGCACGTCCACCCGCCCCTCCCGGGCGAGCGCGGCGGCGGCGGCGGCGGCCCCGTGGCTGTGAGGCGCGTCAACGATGTCAGCTGCGCCCAGATCAAAGCCGGCCTCTTCAGCGGCGCGTTCGATTCTTGCCGTAGGCCCGATCAGGACAGGCGCGATCAATCCCGCCTTCATCGCCGCCAGAGCGCCAAGCAAGGATACATCGTTACACGGATGAACGACGGCCGCCTTGAGCGGGGGCCCCGAGGCGGCGGCGGTCTCGATGAGGGCCTTTAGGCGATCGCCCTGCTCCATCAACAGCGCGCGCGGCGCGGGCAGTTTCGTCCGCCGGACTTTTTCCTGCGGCGCCATGACCACCGCTTCGCCCTTGATGACCGGTCGCCCGTCATCGTTGAGGCACGCGCAATCCAACGTCACGTAAGGCGGCTCGCCCTTTTCGCGGACGCTGACCTTCACTGTCAGCGCTTCGCCCACTTTGACCGGCCGTTTGAACGCCAAGGTCTGGGAGACGTATATCGTGCCGGGTCCGGGCAGGAGCGTGCCGAGCACCGCGGAGATCAGCGATCCGCCCCACATGCCATGGCCGATGATGTCGTGAAATTGCGTGGAGCGAGCGTAGTCGGGATCCATATGGGCGGGGTTCACGTCGCCGGACATGGCGGCGAACAACGCGATGTCCTTTTCGCTCAGCGTGTGCCGGAGTTCGGCCGCGTCCCCTACCTTGAGCTCGTCATAGGTGCGGTTTTCGATGATGTCGGCGGCCTTAGCCATCGTGGTCGTCACGGCAGTTCCTCTCAGCCCCACAAGCGTGCGCAAGCGCCAGTCACTTAGCAGTTTACCGCCGACAAACACGCGTTAAGTCGCCATCCCGTCCGACTGTCGGTCTGCGACCAATTCGCACGCGCATCACCCTCGCCCGGCGGCCGGGTCCTGACGCGTTCGGCCGGACGCGGCTTACATCTGATCAAGGGTCTCAATCGACAACAGCGTGAGGCCGCGCTCGAGTTTTCGGCCCACCGCGCGCGTGAGCGCCAAGCGTTCTCGCCGCAACGCGGCGTCCT
The DNA here is from genome assembly GCA_964483375.1 of uncultured Caulobacterales bacterium. GTDB lineage: Bacteria > Pseudomonadota > Alphaproteobacteria > Caulobacterales > Maricaulaceae > JAUIEH01. The sequence goes on along the minus strand of CAZABJ010000018.1, from coordinate 32,754 downwards.
CGCACGTGACGATGGGGTGCTTGTCGCGGTCAAAATAAAAGGCGCTGAAGGCCTTAGCGACGGCGTATACCGCTCGCACCACTTGGGAGGGGTCATAATCCTCCGCCGCGCGCGCGACAGCCTCGTCGAAGTGGTGCAGCGCCATCAGAAGCGCATGCTCCTCGCGCGTCGCAAGTTTGGAGAAACTCTCCGGTGCGGCGAAAGCATCGAAATCTTCGCCGGCTTTCTCAAAAATGCTGCGCGCGCGCGCAAAGGCGTACAAGCAATACGGGCCCGTGTTTCCGTTGAAGTCCAGCGACTTTTTCGGATCAAACACCATGGATGTCGTCGGCGACACGTTGAGAATGAAGTATTTCAACGCCGCCTGCCCGATCACTTCAGCGCGGCGGAGACGTTCGTCGTCCGGCAAGTCAGGCCAGCGCTCAGCGGTCTCCGAGAGCGCCATGGCGCGCAATTCATCTAAGAGGTCATCCGCGTCGACAACCGTGCCCTCCCGGCTTTTCATCTTGCCCTCTGGCAAGTTGACCATGCCGTAGGCGAGGTGATGGCAGCAGTCACGCAGGTCCGGGTTGAGTGTCGCAAGAACGCCGAACAAAACTTCGAAATGATAGCGTTGTTCATCGGCGACGACATAGACCATCTTTTGCGCGCCGAATTTTTCAAATCGCGTATAGGCATTACCCAAATCTTGGGTGATGTAGACGCTCGTCCCATCCTCACGCAGCACGACCTTTTCTCCCTTCAGACCAATCTCGGTCAGGTCGAACATCACCGCGCCATTGCCGGCGCGATAGAAAACGCCGCGCTCCAGACCGCGCTCGACGATCTGTTTGCCGAGCAGATAGGTCTGACTTTCATAATCGATATAGTCAAAGGACACGCCGAGCCGGCCGTATGTTGCGTTGAAGCCTTCGTAGACCCAGCTGTTCATCGTCCGCCAAAGGTTCTTGACGTCATTCTTGCCCGCTTCCCAATCGACGAGCATCTGGCGGGTTTCCGCCCCCAATGCTGACTCTGCGTTGAAATACGGGTCCTTATACTCGCTGGTGAAGGTCTTCCAGAGCGAGGGCGGATCCGCCGTCACTCCTTTTTTCTCGGCCTTTTCAATCGCCTTTTGACGCTTGGCTTCAGCGGTTTTTCCAGCGGGCGACGCCTTCCAGGCTTCGAAGGCGGCTTGGGCCGCCTCGCTCTCAAGCCATTCAGCGTATTCCTCCCGCATGGCCGCGTCGAAACGGACATAGTACTCGCCGACGAATTTGTCGCCTTTCACGCCTACGGACTGCGGGGTCTCGCCCTCGCCGAATTTGGTGTAGGCGAGCATCGACTTGCAGATGTGAATGCCGCGGTCATTGATGAGGTTCACCTTGGTGACCTCATACCCCGCGGCCGACAGGACCCGTGAAACGGATTCCCCCAACAAGTTATTCCGCAGGTGCCCTAGATGCTGGGGTTTATTGGTGTTCGGCGAGCTGAACTCGATCAACAACCGGCCGCGATTGGACGCTGGCGCGCCCTCAGTTGATGACGCGGAGAGCGCAGCGTCCGCCAAAACGGACGTGCGGACCGTGACGTTGACATAGGGCCCCTCCGCCTTCGCCGTCTCGATGACGGAGTCGGGCGGAATGCGTTCGGCCAAGTCTTCGGCGACGGCGGCGGGGCTTTTTTGCAGCGCTTTCGCAAACGGAAAGCACGGCAGGGCCAAGTCGCCCAAGTCTTCCCGCGGCGGCGTGACGAGCCCAGGCGCGGGGACGTCCACGCCAAGCTCACGCAATGCGACGTCGATCCGCTCAGTGACGTGACGCTTAAAGTCGGGGCTTTTGGTCTCTACGGGCATAGGCGGATTGAACCAGGGCTCTTTACAGGGGTGCGGATGAGGCGGGGCGTCGCGGCTCGCCGTCGGCGATGCGGCGTGGCGGTTCTAGGTACGCCCAGCAAGACGGTCAAATCCCGCGGCGACCCGCCGCGCTCACCAGTCTATCGCCGAACCATCATAGGCGAAAAACCCGCCGCTGTCGGACCCGCCCAACCCGTCAAGCACCGACAACAACCGGTCGGCGGCGGCTTGCGGCGTCGCCACCGGCCGGTCGCCCACATACGGCGCCGTTAACGCCGTGGCCACGGTGCCGGGATGAAGGGCGGCGCAGACCGCCTTGGGATGGGTGCGGGACAGCTCAATCGCCGCGCAGCGGAGGATCTGATTGAGGGCCGCTTTAGACGCCCGATAGGACGTCCATCCGCCCAGTCGATTATCCCCAATCGACCCGACCCGCGCCGACAGAGCCGCGATTGCGCTGCGCCGCCGGCGGGCCAAGAGCGGAGCGAAATGCTTGATGGCGAGCGCGGGGCCGAGCGCGTTGATCGCGAAGGCGGCTTGCATGACCTCCGGGTCGAGCTCCTTAAAGCTCTTCTCCGGCCCTCGCCCGTTTATGGTGAGAGCGCCGGTCGCGATGAACACCAAGTCGATTTCACCGACTTCCCCCTTTAGCCGAGCCGCCGCCGCAGCCACGCTCGCCTCCGAAGTCACGTCGAATGGAAGCGCGCCGTCGCCCCGCGCCAAGGTCGACACGCCTCCGCAACGTGGGTCTGCTTCGAGCGCTGCTGCGACCGCGGCGCCGATGCCCCCACGCGCGCCGATGACAACCGCGCGGTATCCGTTTTCGAGACTTTCCATGGACGGGGAGCTAGCGCGCTCCAGCCGCGCGGCCACGAATGGCCGCAACGTCGGCGCCGAGGGGCGTGCGACGTCCCTGCGACCGCGAAAAGGTCGCATCCCGGCGCTGCCTCCAAGACCTATCTCTGTGAGGGAAACAAGGGCCCGTAATGGAGCAAAGAGATGGCCGCCGTTGAACACCGGCACTTCGCACCTCAATCATTCGCCGACCGCATAGCGCTTGGGGTGGTGAAGTTTATGAGGTTCTTCGCCGATTTGTTCTTCCGGAAACGCTATGGCCACCGCGCGGTTGTTTTGGAGACTGTCGCCGCCGTGCCCGGCATGGTTGGCGGGCTCCTCCAACACCTCAAAGCGCTTCGCCATATCCGTGACGACCAAGGCTGGATCGCCGCGTTGCTCGCCGAGGCGGAAAACGAACGCATGCATTTGATGACGTTCATCCATATCGCCAAACCCTCAATGTTTGAGCGAGGGCTGGTCGTGGTTGCGCAGTTCCTGTTCTATAATGTTTACTTTTTCACCTACCTCTTCTTCCCGCGCACCGCCCACCGGATCGTGGGTTATCTCGAGGAAGAGGCGGTGACCAGCTACACGCAATATCTCGAGGCGATTGACACAGGGCTTTTGGAGAACGTCGCCGCGCCGGATATCGCGATTGAGTATTGGGGGCTGCAGCCGGATGCGCGGCTACGCGACGTCGTTGAGGTCGTCCGAGCTGACGAGGCCGGACATCGCGACGCCAATCATGGGTTTGCAGACGCCCTGTCGCGGAACGCTGAAACCCATGACGTCGCGGCCACATAAAGCGCAGGACGTATCGCGGTTTTGCGAATGAGGACGGCGCAGCGCGATATGTCGACGTTTGGGGTTATGTCGCCGAGACGAAGGGCGCGGCGGCTTAGCCTCCCGTCCCGCTGAAACGCCGTCGGACGGCGTCATCGGCGCCGGGGCCGGGCGCAACCGCCACCTCGGACAGTTTCACCTCCGACCCATCCGCCCAGAGCGGCGTTAGCGGGGCCGGCGGCGCGCCAGTCTCTGCGTTGCGAAACACGACCGGCTCTCGGCCTTCGCCGTAGATCCAACGATCCCCCCACTGGATGACCGCCAACAAGACAGGCGCGAGCGCCTCGCCCTTTTCGGTGAGCCTGTATGCGTAACGCACCCCTCGCTCGCCAATGTCGACCTTCTCGAACACCCCATGCTCAACAAGGAGCGCAAGTCGATCGGCCAGCACGTTCTTCGCCGCGCCGGTATGCCGTTCAAACTCGCTGAAACGCGTCGCGCCATAAAGCGCCTCCCGTACGATTTGCAGGGTCCAGGCGTCTCCAAACACCTCAAGCGCGGCGGCGACGGAGCAGAGACGATGGAACGGTTTCGGCATGGCGAGTCTCATCGTATTTTAGTTGCGTTTCGATACTGAATGCTTTTTGGTTGCCTCAAGCAACCAACGAGGATGGCGATGAGTGATGGTATCCGGCTTGAACGCCACGGGCACATTCTCACGATCGGACTGGACCGACCCGACGCGCGCAATCTCATCAACACCGCGATGATGCGGAGCTTGTCGGCGGCTTACGCCACGTTGTGCGACGAACCCGCGCTGCGCTGCGGGCTGCTCTACTCGACCAGCGACATATTCGCCGCCGGACTTGATCTGATCGACATGGCCCCGGTGTTGGCCGACCAACCGAAGGGCCAAGGCGTCGTCTTCACCCAAGAACACGAGGTCGACCCCTTTAACTGGGCGTCTGCGAGCGGAAAAGTCGGCCGTAGACGCACCAAGCCGGTTGTCAGCGCCGTGGACGGACTTTGCTTTACCGCCGGCATCGAGCTGCTGCTCGCGACCGACATCGTCGTGGCCGGCGCAGACGCGCGCTTCGCTCAATCCGAAGTCCGTGCCGGCCTGATGCCGCTGGGCGGGGCGATTGAGGGTCTGGTGGCCCGGGCCGGCTGGGGGTCTGCGATGCGCTACCTGCTGACGGGCGATGCGTTTGACGCCCATGAGGCTCAACGCCTGGGGCTGGTCCAAGACGTCACGCCGGCTGGCGGCGCGTTCGCACGCGCGATGCAGATTGCGGAGCGGATCGTGACCGCCGCCCCGCTCGGGGTCCAGGGCGTGCTGGAAAACGCCTATCGCGCGCGGGACGAAGGGGCCCTTGGCGCGGCTGAACATATTCGGCCCTATGGGGTGAGCCGCATCAGCCCCTCAAAGGACCTCCAAGAAGGCGTCGCGGCCGTGATCGAAAAGCGCGACCCGGCCTTCATCGGCGCCTAGCCAAGTCCGCGCACGCTAAAGACTGGAGTAAACGACCCCTCGCCCCTATGTCGGTCTTCGCAAAGCGGGACGACTTGAGGGACGATGGAACCGACCGACACTGAGAACACCGCCGTCGAGGCCAACGCGGCGGCGGCGACTAGACGGCTGGCGCGCACGCGCGCGGCGGCGGCGCGGCTCGTCGAGCATCCGCGCTTTGCGCAACTCGTCATCGCGGTGATCTCGCTTAACGCCGTTACGCTCGGCCTTGAGACCTGGCCCGCGGCGATGGCGACGGCGGGGCTGCTCATCACCTTTCTGGACGGCGCGGCGCTCGCCTTTTTCGTCGCCGAAATCGCGCTGAAACTGTTCGCCTTCGGGCCGCGGTTCTTCCGCAGCGGGTGGAACAATTTCGACTTCATCATCGTCGCCGTCGCGCTCATGCCGGTGTCGGACGCCGTGTCGGCCCTGCGCGCGCTGCGCGTGCTGCGGGCGCTGCGTTTGGTGTCGGTCGTCCCCCAGATGCGTGCGGTGGTGGGCGCGCTTCTGACTTCTCTGCCGGGCATGGGCGCTATCGTGGCGGTGCTCGGCCTGGTCTTTTACATCGCTGCGGTGATGGCGACGAAGCTGTTCGGCGAAACGTTCCCGGATTGGTTCGGGTCGGTGGGCGGGTCGATGTACACCCTGTTCCAAGTGATGACGCTGGAAAGCTGGTCGATGGGCATTGTTCGGCCGGTGATGGACGAGCATCCTTGGGCGTGGATCTTCTTTGTTCCGTTCATCATCGTGACGAGCTTCGCGGTGCTGAACCTGTTCATCGCCTTAATCGTCAATTCGATGAACGCCATTCACGACGCCGAACATCGCGAGGACCTCGAAAAGATCGAAAAAGTCGCCCATGACGAACGTCTCACTATGATGGCGGAGATAAAGGCGATCCGCGCTGAGTTGACGCTGCTCAGAGAGACGTTGCGACAGAAGGAGTAGGCGCGAAGCCGCAACCTGTGCAGGGTCTTGAACGCCGCAGGCTGACAGTCGCGGTAGGATTCAAGCGCCCGCTGAGCGACAGTCAGGACCGACACCCGATCACGTCTCCACTCTCCGCCGCTCAACCGCCATAACCAAATTGGGAGGCCCGCATGGCCGACGCGCCCCAGCTGGACGACCGCGCCAAGCGCAACGCCTTCACCCGCTTCCTCGACGGGGTGGAGTGGTTAGGGAACCTCCTCCCCCACCCGGTGACGCTGTTCGCCTATCTGGCGTTCGGGATCGTGCTGCTCTCGGGGCTCTTAGGGTGGATGGGCCTCGCCGTGGAAGACCCCCGGCCCGCCGGCGCGGCGGGGGTCGCCGAGGACGGCATGATCCGCGCGGTCAGTCTGCTGAACGGCGACGGCATCCGACGGATCTTCACCAATCTTGTCGACAATTTCACCGGCTTCGCCCCGCTCGGCGTGGTGCTCGTCGCGATGCTGGGCGTAGGCGTTGCGGAGAAGTCCGGCCTCCTTTCAGCGGCGGTGCGCAGCATGGTGCTCGGCGCGCCGCGCCACCTGGTGACCGTCGCCATCGTCTTCGCCGGCATTCTCTCAAACACCGCTTCAGAGGTCGGTTATGTGGTGCTGATCCCGCTTGCGGGCGCCATATTCTACGCGCTTGGCAGGCATCCGCTCGCCGGGATGGCGGCCGCTTTCGCAGGCGTTTCCGGCGGCTACAGCGCCAATCTTCTCATCGGCACCATCGACCCGCTGCTCGCCGGCATCACCGAGGAAGCCGCCCAGCTCATCGACCCCGCCTATACCGTCAACGCCACGGCGAATTGGTACTTCATGGTGGCCTCCACCTTCCTCATCACCATCGTGGGGTCGTTGGTCTCCATCTTCATCGTGGAGCCGAAGCTCGGCCCCTATGACAGCGCGCGCGCCGACCCGACCATTCTCGACAAATCCATGATGGACGAGGTGACCGCCCAGGAGAAGAAAGGCCTTTTGTGGGCGGGCATAGCGCTTTTGGGCGTGCTGGCGCTGATGGCGCTCACGCTGGCGCCGGAATGGGGCGTGTTGCGCGACCCCGACACGGGCGACCGCATGCGGTCGCCGTTCTTCGACGGCTTCGTGGTTTGGATTTTCATCTTCTTTTTGGCCACCGGTCTCGCCTATGGCCGCACGGTCGGCACCATGAAGAACGACCGCGACGTCATCGACGGCATGGCACAGGCCCTGTCATCGCTCGGGCTGTACATCGTTTTGGTGTTCTTCGCCGCCCAGTTCGTGGCGTTTTTCGGGTGGACGAATTTGGGCGCCATCAGTGCGGTGGCCGGCGCGCAGTTTCTCCAGGACACCGGCATGACGGGACCGTTCGTCTTTGTCCTGTTCATCCTGATGTGCGCGGTAATCAACCTCTCGCTGGGTTCGGCTTCCGCCCAATGGGCGGTGACCGCGCCGATCTTCGTGCCCATGCTGATGCTGATCGGATACGCGCCGGAGGCGATCCAAGCCGCCTATCGGATCGGCGACAGTTCAACCAACATCATCACCCCGATGATGAGCTATTTCGGGCTCATCCTCGCCTGGGCGACGCGGTATGACAAACAGCTCGGCGTCGGCACGCTGATCGCGATGATGCTGCCCTACACCATCTTCTTCCTGATGACGTGGTCGGGCTTCTTCCTCCTGTGGACCTTCGGTCTCGACCTCCCGGTCGGACCGGGTTCGCCGACCTACTACGTCCCGCCGGGGCAGTAGCGCCGCGCTGGGAACCGTGCAGACCGCGCCGTCCCCATGCGGCGCATTGTCAA
>CAZABJ010000018.1:0-24938 GCA_964483375.1 uncultured Caulobacterales bacterium | reverse complement strand
CAGCGCCGCGATGACATTTTGGACAAAGTCATAATAATCGTCGAGCGTCACTTCGCCGAAGACTTGCGTGGCCAGCCACCACATGATCTGCACGCTGACGCCAGGCAGAGTAAAAATCAAAAATATTTCGAGGATGCGCGAAATCCACTCATAAACACCAAGTATTTTTGCATACACCACTTTTATGATCATCATCGGCATGACCAGTATCGACATGCCGAGCACGCTAAAAAAGGCGAGCGTCGGGATGAACGTCGTGTGCATCACCCAGAAGAGCGAATCGAACTCGAACCGTTGAGCCCCACTCTCAGACAGTCCGAACAAAATCAAACTCGCCTCTTGTAGCGAGACGACTTGGCCTGACGTGCCGGCCCCCCAATGCACCACGAATACCGCCACGATCCCTGCGATCAGCAAGTCGATGACGATCAGCCCCAGCGTGGCGGCCATGAGCGGCACGCTCGTGAAGATCTTGAAAAAACTCGTGCCCTCGGCGCGGCGGATCATCAGCTTGACCAGCCACAACACGACGAAGGTGGACAGGATCGTCAACGCATCTCCGGCCGCATTGAGCACCAAGAACGCCGGAGCGGGGCGCATAGATTGTCCGCCGGCGAACTGATCGCCCAACCCCGCCGCCACGATGGTGACGCAAAAACTGAGCACCAGTCCCGGGGCAAGGGGCGCGGCGACAGTGCGAAACACTCGCCGCCACCGCGATTGCGCGCTGCGGGTCTTGAACAAAATGGTGATCGCGACCAACGCCGCGGCGATCACGGGGACGAGCGCAGCGGCGATGGGCAGCGCGTAGATTGGCGACAGCCAAAGCTGCGCTTGAACGTTCTGAGCCATATCGCCCGACGTCGATATGTAGAAAATGGAATAGCCGGCGTTGGCCTCGCTGGCCGGATTGAAAAACGCGATATAGTGGCCGAGCATTTGCTGAAAGAAGAACGCCAGCGGCACGGACGCGGCCGCCAGAACCGCGACTGCGCCGAGCATGACCGTGCGTCGCCTGGCGCGTCGGCTTTCCCACACCAAAACAAAAGCCGCCGCCGCCCAAACCGCCGCGCAAGCGAGATACCCCACGAAATCCGCGCTTAGCTGCGCTTGAAACGCTTCAATCTCGGCCTGAAAGCTTCCTGAGGGCGGCGGCAAATTCGGGTAAAGCGCATAGATCCGGCGAACAATACCGTCGAGAAAGAAAGGAGAAGCGGCAGCGGCCGCCACAATTACGACATTCGACCAATAAAGCGCCTTTTGCAGCAGGTCGATGATGCGCTCAAAGCCGCCCGCGACGTGTTCTGGAAATCTGAGGAGCACTTCTCCCCATTGCAGGCGGGTGTCTGGCGACAAGGGCGACTTTCCGCGCTTCTCCCGTTTTCGGTTCCGCGCCGCCAAAAGGCCCTTATCGCGCCAGTTGCGGCGCAAATCGCGCTCAGAAAAATCGTCCCTGTTTTCCCCCTCCGCCTTTTCCCGCTCGCGTCGCTCGGAGGGAATATTGACGGCGGCGAAATTCAACAGCGCCATAAACACGGTGATCGCGAACAAGACGGCCGCGATTTGAAACGTGTTGACGTGAAGCAGCTGGTAAATCGGGTGGCTGAGCGCAAAGTCCACCGCCAGGTCGACTAAGCGCCCTTTCTCAATCCACTCCGTCCAAAGCCGCTCCATAGCGATCGCCCCCAGATCGCGTCATGCCGCGCTGACGCTTTAGAAGCTCAACTGATCGGTGAGAAGCTCCAAGTCCCGCGCTTCTTCAGCCAAGCGTTGCCGTTCCCGCTCCAACGCATCGTAGTTGGCGGACGCCGACATGGCGCCGGTGTCGAGGCGCGCGCTGGCCGCTTCAGCCGCACGGATGCGCGCTTCAAGGGTCGCAAGTTCATCGTCGGTCGCCGCGCCGGCCTGGCGAGCAGCCGCCAAGCGTGCGGAAATGCCCGAGATATCCGACCGCAAGTTGGCGATTGAGCCCTGAAGGCTGGCGACCTGCTGCCGGGACCACTCTCGCTCAGCTTCCAATCCGCGCCGTTCGTTCTCCAGCGCACGGCCCTCAGCTTGTTCCTCCTCCAAGGCGCGAAGCTGGTCCAGGGTGTGGTTCTCATACCCCCCCGACACGCCGGCGATGGTGTCGAACAGCCCCGTGTCTTGGGTCGGGTCGACCGATCCGGTCGTCGCACATGCCGCGGAGAACGCTGCTAGCGAGGACGCCAAAAGCGCGCGTTTCATGGTCATCTCCTTAGTGACCGGAAAAGAAAGGGCGCCGCTTGTGCGGCGCCCGTCTCGGTTAGATGAATTGACCGATGGCTTCTTGCTGACCAGCCAAGGTCTCGGCATAGTCCCGCAGCTCTTCTACATAGGTGCGCATTTCCGAAACTTCGGCGGCGAGCTGGTCGTAGTCTTCGGTGCCTTGGGCCGGGGCGTCGGGTAACGCGAGCGCCGCATCCTGGACTTCGATTTCGCGCTCGATCACCTCGATGCGACGCTCCGTCAGGCGCTGCGTTTCTTGGATCGCGGCGAGTTGTTGGCGCGCGCTGTCGCGATCGGCTTGGCTCGCCGCTTCGAGGCTCGCCAAACGATCGATTTCGGTTCGATACGCCGCGACTTCGGTCCGGGTCTGGGCGTTGATCTGCGCCAGCTCGGCGTTGGTTTGCTGGGTCAGAGCGATTTGCGCGTCGTAGAATTGCGCGGTGTCGGCATATTGCTGGCGGCGTTGATTGAGGATGCCGCCGGCGGTGCAGCCCACCGCCGCGCCCGCTGCGGCGCCGATGAGGGCGTTGCGGCCGCGGTTTTCATCGCTGATAAGCGCGCCGATCAGCGCCCCGGCGCCGGCGCCGGCGAGGCACGCCTGCGCCACGGTGGGAGAAATCCCGAGGTTCTCACTGGTCGTCGCACAACCAGAAACAAGGACGGCGCTCGCCGCCGTCGCGGCCAAGACGGCACGCAAGCTGTTTCTCTTGCTCATTTGGTCCCCCAATTATTGAGCTCTTCACCACAACATGACTTCAATCAGGACGCACGACCGGCTAGCGCTGGAACAGCGTTTCATCGCTGTAGCGCTCCCGTAAGTCGTCGCGCCATTCTTCCGGGTCACCCCCGTCATCCAGGAGCTGCCGCACATGCGAGGACGTCAGTTCGAACCCGACCCTATCCCTCGGATTTAGCTCATTCTCGCCAAAGGCCTCCAAGGCTTCAAGCGCGAACTCGCGATAAGCGGCCAGGCTGCGGACATATTCAAAGTAAATCGCCTCAGAGGTGCGCCGCGCCTCTTGAAAACGGGGAAGGTCGGCCTGGATCCGGTCGCCGGTGGGCGTGTCCCGGAAGCGCTCGAGTTGTTCCTCTCGAACCCGCACTTGGTGGTTGGCCCGCCCCGCCTCGGCCGCGGCGATGATGGTCGAGCGCGCGAGCTGGCGGCTCAGCGCTTGGGAGGTGCGAACCAGTTCCCCGCGCGCAGCCTCTGTTTGCGACCGCATGCGTTCTAGCAAGAGCCCCGATCGCGGCGAGCCTGGGGCTTCCGCGGAAAGCTCCTCGATCAACGCCTCCAGCGTCACCAGCGGGTCGCCGGCGCGCAGAATATCGGCGCGGGTCGAAAGTCCGGTGGGGCTGGTGGTGAGGTCGGTGCGCCGATACTCCTCATAGTCGGCTTCGATGCGCGCGTAGGTTTGGGAGTCCGGGATGGAGGGACTGCCGATGGCGAGCCGCATGCCGGTGGAGCGGTTGCGCTGCATTTCCGGGACGCCGTTCTCGCCGAGCTGATAGCGCGGCCGCTCCTCACGCAGCGACGCGCGCAGCCGATTGGCCGGGGTCGCGTAATGGCCGCCGCGCGCAACCCGTTCGCCCGGCTTGCCTTGGGTCATCAACGCCAGAAAACGGTCATCGCTGAGTTCGGCGACATTGCCGTAAATGTCGTGGAGGCCGGCGAAGGTCGGCGCGAGCCGTCCGATCACCGTGGGCTGGTGTCGCTGCCGGTCGGTCGTTGAAACATAAGCATAGTCCGGGGCTGCGGCGGGTTCGAAGGGCAGCGTGTCGACGTAGCGTCCGGGTCCCCCCCTCGCGACATATTCCCATTCGATTTCGGTCGGCAGCCGAAAGAACCCCGGCATCACCCCGTAGCGCGGCAGAGCCGCCAAGCAGGCCTCGTCCTGATAGCACCAATCGGTGTAGCGATCCGCGGCCTCCTGATAGACATGCAAAGGAAGACCGGTGACGGGCCGCGCCAACTCGCGCGTCAAAGCCCGGCCGGACAGGCCGCCGTCTCTGAGCTGGACGTAAGGCTGATAGCCGCCGCTTTGTTCGGCCAATACAGCGTATCCGGCCTCCAAATCGCCGTCCCCGAGGATCGCAGCCATTTGGGCGACGCTCGTTTCGTATTTGGCGAGAAGGATGACCCACCCCTCGCCTGTTTCGGCGGGAAACGAACCGCCGACCGTCGTCGTCTGAGCGACCTCGAAGATCAGGGCGTCAGGGTGTCCCAACTCCACCGCCCGCTCCGGGGCCCACCAGAAGTTGTCCCCCGGCACCGGCGCCGCGCGGAACGCCATGGCCAGACCCCCGGGCATGGGCAGCAGCACGTCATCGTCCGCGGGACAGGGATTGACGGTGACATCCACCCCTTGAGGGTCTGGAGCCTGGTCGTGACAGAAATATTGAGCTTGCGCAGCGCCGGCGCCGAAAAGCCCGAGACCCAAGCCGACCGCAACGCGCAAGCCGAGCGCGCGCCAGGGATTACTCATCGCGTATCGCCTCCGCTGGGTCGATCGCCATCGCTCGCGCGGACGCCGCGAACGATGCCGCCAGACTGACCAAAAACGCAAGAGCCGAAGCGCTCAACCCCGCGCGACCCGATAGCGCGGCGGCCCGCTCGGCGAAGCCGAGAGTGTCGGCCACGCTCCAATTGATGATCGCCGAACCGATAAAAGCGAGCGCGAATGCCGTTGCGCTCGCCGCCACCGCGATGGCGCCGCCTTGATAGAGCGGAAACAGGGCGAGCGCGCGTTTGCTGAAGCCAAGCAAGCGCAAATGCCCCAGCTGACTGCGTTTGCGCTCCACCGCGCCATAGAGGTTCGCCAGCACCGCCACCGCCGCTCCGACGCCCGCAATCAACGCGATGAGCCAGAATAAGGTCGACAGACCGCGGTCCAGAACCCTGACCCGTTCGATGGCCCTGACCTGCGCGACGACGGGAACGCCTTCGGCTTCAAGCCCCGCCGCCACGCTCGCCACGTCATCAATGCTGCGCGCATATAGACGGAAGCCGCGATACCCCGTGCGCGGAACCACCAATCGGTCCGCCTCCGGATCATAGCCGATAGCCCGGTCGGCGCCGCGCCGCAGAAGGCTCGCCAGCCAGAGCGGCAAGCCGATGGTTTCGCGGTCATGCACCTCCAACACAGTGACGGGCACCGCGATGACCCCGGCCATATGGGGGGCTTGCAGCACAGCGCGATCGCCCGGCGCGAAGCCGGATCCGGCGGGCGCGAAAACGCCGGCCCGCGCGCCGACATCCTGGGCGGCGTCCTCGTCCGGCGGGGTCAGATCGGTAAGCACGATCCCGCGTTCCCGATCCGCTAAGGCGCCGGCGTCCACCCGGGTCAGTCTCAAACGCAGCCCGTCCACATAGGGGAACAGCGCATGCTCGCGACCAGCCAATCGATCGCGCACCCGGTCAACCGAGGATGAATCTGCGCCCTGGTCGATGACGCTGAGCTGCAACAGCTCGCCGTCCGGCGGTTCTGGGAGGACTATGCGCGCCGCAAGGTCCTCTGTCGTCGCGTCATTGATGAGGAAAAACCCGGTGGTGGTTGAAAGCTCAGCGCGCAGCACCGCGGAAAGCCGCGAGGGCGTGCTGAGGAACACCCCGTCGAACGCTGGACGGACATAGGGGGTTTCGCCCGACCAACCGCGCGCCGGGGCGGCGAACCCTTCGCGAAAGGCCTCTATGTCAGTCGCCAGGGAAAGCGGCGCATAGACCCGCGGCAATTCATCAGCGCGGGTCGGCAATATCGTGGACACCGCCAGCTCCGCCTCGGCGCTTTGGCGACGCCCGCCCGAGGTCCGGGTGGTGGAGAGCGTCACCGTTTCGCCCGCCCTTACCCCGCCCAATTCGTCCGCCGCCGATGCGCTCAGCGCGATTTCATTCTCGCCGGGCGGGCGCAAATCATAGGTGAGGAAGACCGGATCGCCCTCCCCTGTGGGGACCATGTCCAATATCGCACGCGCCTCGCCCCGCTCGGCGATCACCGCTGAAGCGCCCCGCGTGATGCTTGGCGACAAAAAGCCGACATCCTCGCGCGCGCCCCAACGCTCAAAGAACGCGGGCCCATAGTCGCGGGTTTCGGTGGGCAAGACGGCGCGGAAAGCGGGGTCGCTGGTGAGGTCCGCGCGCAGCGCGTCCACGACCCCGGATTTGAGGGCGAACAAAATCAGAAGCGGGGCGATCGCCGCCGCAAGGCTCGCCACCACGCAGGCGGTCAGAAGCCCGTCCCACCGGAGATCTTGTAGCGCAATGCGTAAGACCAGGAACCGACGCGGCGGCGGCGCGGCGGCGGCGTGTCGCCTCATCGTCGTTCCTCACGGATTTCATAGCGCACGCTCCGCGCGCCATGGGCGGCGCGCACGAAACGGATTTTGACGTCCGCCACGCCATCGACGATGGCTTCGTCATGGGTGACCATCACCACCGCCGCTTGGGCTTGGCGCGCGCGCGTCGCCAGCGCTTCGACGATGGCCCGCGCCAAATCCCGGTCGACTGCGGCGGTGGGTTCGTCGGCCAAGACCATCACAGGCCGGTGGGCAAGCGCGCGGGCGATCGCCACGCGCTGCCGCTCCCCGCCCGACAGCCTTTCCACGCGTTTATCCGCATGCGCCTCCATGCCGAACTCCCCCAAAAGCCGGCGCGTCGCGCGCGGGTCCGGCCGCGCGCCGGCGAGCGCGATGGGCAAAGAGACGTTCTCGGCCACGCTGAGAAAGGGCAACAGACCTCCGGACTGCAGCACATAGCCGACCCCAATGCGGCGCAGATCGGCGAGCGTCGCATCATCGCCGGCTCGCCACGCTGCGTTCACGTCGGCGGGTCTGGCGCCCGGCGCAGGCGTGAAGAAGTAGTCCGCGGCCTTTTGGGGCCGACGCACCAGCGCGAGAATGTCCAACAGCGTGCTTTTGCCTGACCCGCTGGGCCCGACCAGCGCATGAAATCGCCCCGGGGCGATGTGAAGGCTTGGAACGCGAAGCTCGAACGCCCTGTCGCGTCCGGCATAGCCGTGCGACAGGGCTTCGATCGCCACGATCGGATCAGACGATGGCGCACTCATGCCCAACTAGGGCAGCAAGGAAAGCTGCAGCGCCGTGACCTCCAGCAAGTCGGGATCGTTCTCATCGAGCCGGATCCACAAATCCGCGTTGCCGAGGATTTCCCGCATCGCGTTCACTTTGCCCAACAAGGCGCGCTCGAACTGGATCTGTTCATTCGGCGACATATTGGCGAAGTTGTCCGGGGACATGCCCAGAACGGCGCTGCGATAGGGCAACGCCTCGACCCAACGCGGCAGGAAGTCTTGATCCGCGAGGGTTTCGCCGGCCACGACATCCACGCCGAGAGAGCTGCGTGCGGCGAGGCTCCGCAATTGTTGGAAGAAGTCCACCCGAGCGCCGATCGCGACCGCGCTCGCCTGTTGGATGGCCTCGGTGCGGCGCAAGATCGTGTCCAGCTGCTCACGGGTCACCAAGACCCGTACGTTGAACGCCGGCCGGGTCGGATCGGCCAAATCGTAGTCGTGCACCCAGGAGAGGAAGTCCCGCTGCGGCGTGGAGTCGTCACCCAGATAGTCGACCAAAGCGGCGCGGATCACACCCCGGGCGACCTCGATGCCGGCCTCCGCGGTGGGGGTCGAAGACACGTCAGGGATCGTCTCCATCGGCGGTTCGAACGCCTCGTCTTCGACGAATTGCTGCACCCCTGCGGCGCCTTCGCTGGCTGCGGCGGGGAGGACGTAGTTGGCGATGTCGTCGATGAACTGGTTGAACACGCGCTCGATGGAGGCGCGGTCATAAGCGTCGGTCTGATAGACGCTGTTTCCGCCGCCGGGATTGTCCGCCAGAGCGCTGAATTGGCGCAACGCGCCGTCCCAGTCAGACGCCGCCGCTTCATCCCGCAGGTGCACGGCCATGACGTAGGCGTTGGTCAGATCGGCGAGATCGCGCAGCGCCTCGGCGGTGTAGCCCGTGGTGCTCTTGTTGTCGCGCGCCGTACCCGGCTCGTGCGCCGAGGCGTCCCCGATGACGACGACCAAGCGCACGGAGTTTTCGCTTGTCCAATCGCCTTCAAGCGCCGTGTCGACGCCTGCGAACACGTCTTCGGCCCACTCGTCGCTTGAGACTTGCGCGGCCAAGGGCGCGCCTTGATTGCGAAGAATCTCGAGCATGCGACGACCGTCGACGAGTTCGGGCGTGAAATCGTTGCTCGCCCACTCCAAGTCCGGCGTGAACTCGGGGTTGTCGCGGTACCCCACCAAGCCGTAGCTCAGGCGTGCGTTGTCGCTGGCGCTCTCCTCCAGGCTTTCGACAACGTCCTCAAGCGCGTCGGTCACCGTTTCGATGTAGGGCTGCATCGAGCCGGTCATGTCGATGACGAACTTCACGTCGATGTTGAGGGGGCCTTCGGGAAGACCATCGTCCGGGTCGCCGCCGCGCGCGCGCACTTCCTCATCCGCGAGCGTTCCTTCGCCTTCCGTCGCTCGGTCGCCCGGCGCAGCAGCGAACACTTGCAAATACAACGAGGGCTCTTCGAAGAGCTCTTCGCGTTCCCACTGAATGACCGGCAGGAAGTAAAGCTGCTCGTCAATGTCGAGGAAGCGATCGCTTTCCCGCGCGATCACCCCGGCGGGTTGGTCCCCCTGGCGGATGATCGTCAGCAGCGTGTCGGTGATTTCGCGGCGATCCGGCGCGGTGACCACCGCTTCCACGTCTTCTCGCGTTTCAAACATCAAGACCGGGTTGCGCGCATTCGCGCCCGAGCCCTGGTGGGTGTAGGCGAGCAGAAGCGCTTGACGCCATTCGACGACGTCGCGCGCACGCATCCAGCCCAGCGGCAGCGCCTCGGCGTATCCGACCTGATACCAGCCCTGTGGGGAGGCGGCGTCCGAGAAGTCTAAGTCTTGCCGGGCGAAAACGAAGGCGGGCTGGAACGGGCGCACTTCGTTGCTGATGATCTCAGCGGTCTCCGACGGCCCGCCATAGATGGCCGTAAGCGAGCGCGGCAAAACGCGGAACGGCTGGCCCGTGGCGTCCACCATGCAAGGCGCGGCGCCGTCAGAGCAGGTGATGCCGCCGGCTACATTCTCCATCGCATCGATAACGCGACCGGGCTCCCGCAGAACCTCCGTCAAAACGCCCTCGTCGGCTTGCGCGGGAGCGACGAGATCCGTCGGAGGCGGCGCGACCGCATCGTCGCGGGCGGATTCCAAGAGCACGTCTTCCTCGCCCGGAGCGTCGTCGCGCGCGGATTCTAAGAGGATGTCCTCCTCGCCCGCGGGGGGACCGCCTAGGGGAGGCTCCAACAAGATATCTTCCACTATGGGAACGCCGTTGGAGGGCTCGTCTCCCGACGCCGGCGTGAAGGCTTCCCCCGGACCGGCCGGCTGCATGTCAATCCAAGACGACGCAGGCTCCTCGGCGGGAACTTCGTCCTCTGGCTTGTCGCCGTCCTGGGCCCAAGCGGCGACCGCCAACGCGCTGACCGCGACGGTCGACCAGAACGACCGATGCAAAATGCTCGACATCTTCCACTCCCAACCTAACGCAAACGCAGCCCGTCAGACGGCGCAAGCACGATGAACTCTCGATCCCCGCCTCTCTGGACCGAGAGGGCGACGGGCACCGGGGCGCTGGCGATCAACGCATCGCGGAATCCGCGCGTCGACGTCACCGGCGCTCGATCCAACGCCACGACAATGTCATTTGTGCGGAGACCGAGCTGGTGAGCGAGCGACCCTTCGGGAACGACCGCGGCGCGGACCCCCGTGACGGCGGGCTCGGCGACATCCAAACGGCGCGGCAGGTCGACGAATAAAGCCCCCATAATATAGTCGCGCTGTTCGATCGCGTCGGCTTCGGCGACAGGGGCGGCGTCCTCTGCGGCGTCCAGCACCAAACTGAGTTGCAGGACTTGATCGCCCCGCCGCGCAAACACGTCGTAGCGCCGCCCGGGCTCAGCCAGCAGCCAGAAATTGATGAAGTCGGTTCGGCTGTCGATGCGCTCGCCCCCGGCGCCGGTCACCACGTCGCCCGCGCGAAATCCCGCCGCCTCCGCGGGGGAATTGGGCGAAACCTCCAGCACAACCGCCCCGCTCGCGACATCGACGCCCAAGGCTTGGGCGCTGTCGCTGCGAAGGGTGTCCACCCGCACGCCGATCACGCCCCGCCGTGCAGCGCCGTAGCGCTCCAATTGACGCGCCACGGCGACGGCGAAGCGCGAGGGGGCGGCGAAATTCAGGCCGCTGTCGTCCCCGCTTTCAGACAGAATGAAGGTGTTGATGCCGATGACCCGGCCTGCGGAATCGATGAGGGGCCCGCCGCTATTGCCCGGATGCATCGCTGCATCGGTCTGGATGAACTCGTCCAATCCGCGCGTGTCGCCCATGGAGGCTCGAAAGCGTTGGCGCGCGACGCCGCTGACGATGCCGCTGGTGATGGTCAGATCAAGCGCCCGAGGGAAGCCCAGGGCGAAAACGACGTCGCCAGGCCGGACCAATTCGGAATCGGCGAAACGCGCGGTGCGCGCCGCGCCCACATCCGCCCGCAAAAGCGCCAGATCGGTGCTTTCGTCGGCCCCGAGGAGAACCGCGTCGGTTTCCTCCCCGTCGGGATTTGTGATTGTGATGATCGCCGCCCGCTCGACCACATGAGCGCTGGTGAGGATCAGTCCCGCCTCGGCGTCGGTGACGACGCCCGCCCCGGTCACCACCACGTCGCCTTCGTTCGAATCGCTGCGTCGAAACGCGCGCACCCTCACGACCGAGCGGCTCGCATCGGCGACCATGTCGGCGTAGGTCCTCACGCCGCGCGCGTCGTCGTAAGGGGCTTGGTATCTCGCCCCGGCTCGCGTTTCGAGCTCCTGGGCCGATGCTGGGCTCAGGACCGCCGCGACAAGCGCCGCGGCGCAGCCTGAGGAGCGCAAAGACTTCCTGAAGTTGGTCAAGGATGGATCCGCCATTGCCCCGGTGACGCGCCGCGGAACGGTAATTCCGCCCGCACCGATCCGCAATCCGCCAGACGCACGTCCCGGAGCGTTGCGTCAAGAACCGCGATCAAGAAAGAGCGGACACAGCTCGCCCGCGCTCCGGCGACGCCAGTTCGCTTCGGATACCGCGAGGCCTAGCCAATCAGCCCTGCCGGCGGCGCAAAAGCGGTTCAGGTCGTGCGAAGCTCAGGCCATGGCGGTGAGGGCGTCCGCCATGGCGCCGCGTTCATGGCCGTACGACGTCGTTCAGAATGGCCCGCTTCCCGAAAACCTCCGCCACCTTCTGCGCCTGACCTTCGACCTCGCCCACCTCGACGAGCGCCGCTACGAGCACGCCGCCCGCGCGCTTGACGTGATCGGCCGCCAAATCGGGGCCTGGCGCAAACAGGCGGCAAGCGGCGCCCGGGCGGACCGCGCCGACGCGTCATGACGGGCTTGCGGGCGCGCTCAACCAGATGAGCTCATCGCCGTTTCCGAGTTTGAGTAGGGCGCGGCGTTCATGCTGCTCCTGGCGCAGCATTTGGCGACGGAAAGCGCCCCGGCCTTGGGTTAAAGTGGTTTCGTCGTCGCTGGTGACGATGGCAGCGGGGGCGGAGAGACGCCGTGCGTCGTTGGATCATTGTCGCGGCCGCCCTTGCGGTTGTTGTTGTCGCCTGGCGCGTATTTGGCGGGCAGGCCCCCGACGACGCCCCGCCTTTGCGCTTTGGGTTGGTCGACCGCGGGGACGTTGTCCGGTCCGTCGCCGCCACGGGTCGACTTGAGCCGGTCGGCGCGGTTGAGGTCGGCTCTCAGCTCTCCGGCCAAATCGCCGAGGTGCTGGTCGATTTCAACGACCCTGTCGAACAGGGTCAAATCATCGCCCGGCTGGACCCCTCCACCTTTGCGCAACGGGTCTTGGTGGACGAAGCCGATCTGGCCGTCCAACGCGCCAATCTGACCGCCGCCGAGGCCCAGCTGACCGCTGCCCGCGCTGATTTGCGGGCGGCCGAGCGAGAGCACCAGCGCCAACAAGACTTGGAGACCCGCGGGGTCTCGAGCGTGTCCGCCTTGGACGCCGCGCTCGCCGCCCGCGACCGCGCGCGCGCCTCGGTCAACACCGCCGAAGCCAATGTGGAGGTCGCCGGCGCGCGGGTCACCCAGGCCGAAGCGGCTCTGGAGAACGCCCGCATCGATTTGGAGCGGGCGAGCATTCGCGCGCCGACTGACGGGGTGGTCATCAACCGGACGGTTGAAAACGGCCAAACCGTCGCGGCGAGCCTGCAAGCGCCGGTCTTGTTCACCATCGCCGAGGGGTTGGACCGCATGCGCGTCGAGATCCGCGTGGATGAGGCCGATATCGGCGAGGTTCGCCAGGGTCTGCCGGTGCGGTTCACCGTTGACGCCTATGTCGACCAGACTTTTGAAGGCGACGTGGTTCAGGTGCGCATCAACCCCACCGTCGAGCAAAGCGTGGTTACCTATACGGTGGTCGCCGAAACGCCCAATCCGCGCCTGTCGCTGTTGCCGGGGATGACCGCCAACGCCGAAATCATTCTGGAGGAGCGGACTGATGTCTTGCGCGTGCCCAACGCCGCGCTGCGCTGGACGCCGGCCGACGCACCCCGCGAGGACGCGCGCCCGGCCGGGCCCGGCGCCCGCGCCGGCTTTGGCGGTCGCGGCGGCGGCGGTGGGGGGCGGCTTGCGCGTTTGACCGCGGCCCTTGAGCTCACCGAAGAGCAGCAAGCCCAAGTCGAGCCCATCGTCGCTGAAGCGAGCGCGGCGATGCGCGCGGCGTTCCAAGAAGCCCAAGCCAGCGGCGACATGAGCGCGGTGCGCGGGCGGGCCGGCCAGGCCATGCAAACCGCACTCGCGCAAATCCGCCCGCTTTTGACCGAGGCCCAGCGCGAACGGCTCGATGCGCTGCAAGGCCGAGCGCGCGAGCGCCGCGGCGACCAGGCGCGCCGGGGCGTGGTTTGGGTGGAGGGGGCCGGCGGCCGGCTGGAGCGGGTGGTGGTTTCGCTCGGCGCCCAGGACGCGGAGCGCTCCGAAGTGCTTGAGGTGCTGCAAGGACCTCTCGCCGACGGGGATGCGGTCATCACCGGCGGGGGCGACCAGGCCGCGCCGGCGCAAACCGGCGGTCGTCGCGGCGGCTTCCGCCGGGGCGGCTTTCCATGACGGACCCGGCCATCATCGCGGAGGGCCTCGGCAAGGACTATCAGATGGGCGACAGCGTGGTGCGCGCGCTGGACTCGGTGTCGTTCACCGTCGCGGCGGGGGAGCATTTGGCCGTCATGGGCCCGTCGGGCTCGGGCAAGTCGACGCTGATGAACATTATCGGCGGGCTGGACCGCCCCACGCGCGGCCGCTGCTTATGCGCCGGCCAGGACGTGGGCGCGCTCGACGAACCGGGGCTCGCTCGCTTTCGCAATCAAACCATCGGCTTCGTCTTCCAGCAGTTCAATCTCTTGCCGCGGTTGTCGGCGGCGGAGAATGTCGAATTGCCGTTGATTTACGCCGAGACGCCCCCGCCGCAGAGACGCGCCAGAGCCGCGGACATCCTCCGCCGCGTCGGCCTCGGCGATCGCATGGATCACCGGCCTACCCAGCTTTCCGGCGGTCAACAGCAGCGCGTCGCGATCGCACGCGCGCTCGCCAACGCCCCCGCTATTTTGTTGGCGGACGAACCCACCGGCGCCCTCGACACCAAGACCGGCGAGGAAGTGCTTGCTCTGTTTGAAAGCCTCAACGCCGAGGGGGTGACCGTGGTCGTCGTCACCCACGATGAAGAGGTGGCCGAGCATGCGCGCCGCATCATGCGGTTTCGAGACGGCCGATTGACGTCCGACGAGGCCAAGTCCCCATGAAATCCGCCGACACCGTACGCGCCGCCGGGCGCGCCATCGCCGCCAATCCCTTGCGCTCTGCGCTGACCGCTTTGGGGGTCATCATCGGCGTGGCCGCGGTGATCATCATGCTCGCCATCGGCGCAGGCGCGCAGCGGGCGGTCGAGGGTTTCATCCGGTCCCTCGGCTCCAACCTCCTCATCATCGTGCCCCAGGACAACAGATCGAGCGGCGCGTCGGCCGGGTTCGGCGCGTCCTCCAGCCTCACCGATGGTGATCGCCAAGCCATTGAGGAGGAAATCGCCGGCCTCGCCGCGGTGGACGCCAGCGTGCGCACGGGCGCGCAAATCGTCGCGCCGGGGGCCAATTGGTCCACCACCGTCGAAGGCGTCACCCCGGACAATTTCATCGCCCGGGAGTGGGACTTGGCCGAGGGGCGTCTCATCGAGGACGCGGACGTGCGCGTGCGGCGGACGGTGGCGGTCGTCGGCGCGACGGTGGCGCGGGAGCTGTTCGGCGCGGAGAACCCGGTCGGGCGCTCCATCCGCATCAATCGCGCGCCGTTCGAAATTGTCGGGGTTCTGGCTGAAAAGGGACAGTCGGCGTTCGGGTCAGACCAGGACGACGTGGTGTTCGTACCCCTCACCACCGCGCGCGCAAGGCTCACCGGTCGCCAGGGCGGCCGGCCTGACGCGGTGGGCCGGATCACCATCAAGGTGCTGGACGACGACCGGGTCGAAGCGGCGCAGGCGGACATCGAAGAGCTGCTTCGCCGCCGGCATGGCATTCGACCAGGCGAGACGGATGACTTCCGCGTCCGCAACCTGGCGTCAATTCTGAACTCGCGCGCCCAGACGACGCAGACGTTTTCCATCCTCTTGGGCGCAGTCGCTTCGGTGTCGCTCTTGGTGGGCGGCATCGGGATCATGAATATCATGCTGGTTTCGGTCACCGAGCGCACCCGCGAGATTGGTTTGCGCATGGCGCTTGGGGCCAAGCGCAGCGATATTCTCGCGCAGTTTTCCTTGGAGGCGGTGACGCTCTCCACCGCAGGCGGCCTGATTGGCGCGGCGATCGGCGTCGCCGGGGCGCTGGGCTTTGCGCGGATTGGCGCATGGGAGCTTGTGCTCACGCCCAGTTCGGTGGCGCTATCGCTAGCGTTCGCCGCGCTTGTGGGGCTGGCGTTTGGCGCATACCCGGCCCGGCGCGCCGCTCAGCTTGATCCCATCGAAGCGCTGCGGCGGGAGTAAGCGGGCGCGAACACGAGGTCAGCCTGACAAGCGATGTCGAAAGCGCTGGCGAACGGCGTTGCACCGAGGCCCTACGCTCCCAACGTCACGAAACACCCGACTTGCCCCAGGATGATGGCCTGGCCTCCAACGGCGACCGTTTCGTGGGTACGTTGATGCGCAGGCGCCTCAATGACGGAGGCCGATACAACTTAAATCTTTGCTTTAAACGACTTTTTCAAAATCCATGGTGGTGCTGTCAGACAAAATCGGATCGGTCTCGAAGGACCGGGATTGAACCTGTCTCAAGCCGCAAGCTGACGCCATTCGGCCAGGGCGGCGGATCGGTTTTCCTTGAAAATTCCCCGTCGGTTTAGATGACGTTCCCGATTGAAAAGACTGTGAACGGATGAGTGGACGGCGGCAAACTTTTGTGAACTTCGCATATGTCGAAATCTGGCCATCGCTCGCTCTCTTCGCCGGAACGGGAGGTGTGAGTTTTCGGCCCGATTGTTGAGCCACCTCCCGGTTGTCTGGCGGCTCGCATTTCCGGTCTCTCGCATGGCGGCTTTGTATGAGCCTAACCGGTCCGTCACAACGACCTCCGGACAGCCATATCGCTTCATTGCTTTACGCAGAAATTTCAATGCTGACTTGCGATCCCGGCGTTTGGTGACGAAAGCTTCGAGTACTTCGCCTTCGTGATCAACGGCCCGCCAAAGATAGTGAAGCTCGCCGTTTTTTCACGAAAACCTCGTCGAGATGCCAGGACCAGTTCGAGTAGAAGCGGTTTTCGACCTGTCGTTTGGGGATCGACTTCGCGAACATCGGACCGAACCGGTTCCACCAGAAACGCACCGTCTCGTGGGTGATGTCGATGCCCCGCTCATGGAGCAGATCTTCAACGTTCCGCAGCGACAATGGAAAGCGGATGTGCGTCATCACGGCAAGGCGGATGATCTCAGGCGACGCCTTGAAATACCGAAACGGATTACGCATCAGAAAACGCTACGGTTTCAAGCCAATCCGCTCAAACCGTTTTTCTTCTGACAACGCCGGCGGACCTATTCCGTCGATGAGCCAGGGCAAGCTGCGCAAACTTTCTGCAAAAAATGCATGCCCCATCGATCCGAGCTCGCGCCCAGCGCATATTGCCAAGCAACAAACAACTTTCTTGCGACGCCTCAGCGCGTTAGCGCAACCTTTTGAGACAAATATTGCACCGCACAATACGTGCGCTCACATACTTACTGATACGCATTCGCAATTATTCAATTTTTTTTGCGCACCTTTTTTCTTGACCTCTCGTAATTTTGACACATGTCGCGTCCACGTAGGCGACGCGAGGGGCGTCGTCACTATTTGACCGGGTGTCCTGCCCGGCTCTTTCCGTGCTGGGAGAACCAAAATGGAAATCATCACGGCGGATCAGTATTATCTGGTCTACAACGCCCTTTCTTTCACTATCGCTACTATGGCTGCCGCCACCATTTTCTTTTGGTTTGGTCGCTCACAAGTCGCACCCGCATACAAGACTGCGCTGACGATCACTGGACTGGTGACCTTCATTGCTTTCTATCACTACTTTCGGATGTTCGAGAGCTGGAGCGACGCCTACACCGTCACCAACGGCGTGATCGAAGCAACCGGCGAACGCTTCAACCAAGAGTACCGCTACGTTGACTGGCTGCTCACTGTCCCGCTCCTGCTGATCGAGCTGATCCTCGTGATGCGCCTGACCCGCTCCGAGACCGTCTCAAAGTCGATCACGCTCGGCGGCGCAGCTGCGCTGATGATCTTGCTCGGCTACCCGGGCGAAGTCTCGGGCGGCGTTGACGGCACTCGCTTCCTGTGGGGCGCACTGTCGATGATCCCATTCCTCTACATCGTCTACACGCTGTATGTGGGCCTTGGGAAAGCAATCCAGAACCAGCCTGAGGGCGTGCGTAGCCTGGTGGGCCTGGCGCGGAACGTGACCGTTCTGGCCTGGTTCTTCTACCCGATCGTCTACTTCGCCCCGTTTGTCCTCCCCGTCGACGGTGGTGGCGCGCAAACGATCATCGAGGTCGGCTACACGATTGCCGACATCGTTGCGAAAGCTGGCTTCGGCGTGCTGATCTACATGATCGCCGTCCGCAAGTCCGAAGAAGAAGGCGCATCGGCCTAACCGTTCGCTTCGTGGCGCCTCCCGCTTAGCGGGGGGCGCTGACCTTCTGTTCTGTTTGATCTAGGTGTTGGGCCATGCCACAGCAGATCGACACCCTCTTGGCAGACGTTGAACGGCGCATGCTCGCGCTATGCGATAGCCCGGACGGCGTGCTTCAAAGCGCAGTCGAACACCATCTTCGCTCCGGTGGAAGTCGAGTTCGTGCCCGCCTGGCGCTTGACGCAAGTTGGGCACTCGACCTTCCAAAGCGTGATGCGATCGCCATCGCGACAGCGTGTGAACTCCTTCACAATGCGTCCCTCATTCACGATGACCTTCAGGATCGGGATGCCGAACGGCGCGGCCAGCCCGCAGTCTGGGCAAAGTTTGGACCTGACGCCGCGATCTGTGCCGGCGATCTCTTGTTGTCAGCGGCGTACGCGGCGCTCGCAACGCTCGGTGAAACCGCTGCGCCCATGATCGCCCACATGCATGCCCGGGTCGCGATTACCATCCACGGACAATCCGAGGATCTCGATTGCGCCAAGCGCGCCAACCTATCTCTTCCCGAGTACGAAGCGATCGCGGCCGGCAAATCCGGGCCGCTCTTGAGCCTCCCGCTTGAGCTTGCGCTTCGCTTGGCTGGAGCGGGTGATCAGGTCAGCACCGCTCTGCGCGCTATCAACAATTTCGCCCTCGGCTATCAAATGCTCGACGACATCGCCGATGCCGACGCAGATGCCATCGCCGGTGAGGTCAACGCTGTCAGGATTATGTCCGTCGCCGGCGCGGCCGACCCCAAGCGCGCCGTACGCGATCGCGCATTGGCCCATCTCGATCGCGCGGCCGACATCGCACAATCCCTGCCCGCGACCATCCCCGATATTGTCTCCGGCTATATCGATATGCTGCTGCACCGCGCTGGCGTGCGCGAGGGGCTACCCGCATGAGCCGCGCAATTGTCATCGGCGGCGGGTTCGGCGGGATCGCTGCAGCGCTTAGAGCGCGCGCTAAGGGTTACGATGTGACCCTGATCGATCGCTGCCCACGCCTCGGCGGCCGGGCTCAAGTCTTCGAACGCGGCGGCTACCGGCATGACGCGGGGCCGACCGTTCTCACCGCGCCGTTCTTGTTCGAAGAACTGTTTGCGCTCTTCGGCAAGAACCTGTCCGACTATGCCGACCTGCGCCTTCTGGCGCCTTGGTACCGCTTCCGCTACATGGACGGAACGACCTTCGACTATGGCGGCACCGCGGAAGACACCAAGCGGGAAATCGCGCGTTTCAGCCCTGAAGATGCGGACGGCTATGACCGCCTTCTGGAGGCCTCGCACGCGATATACAAGGTCGGTTTTGAAACGCTCTCAGACCGCCCGTTCCACGAGTTCGGCTCGATGATGGGCCAAGTGCCCAATCTCCTACAGCTCGGCGCCTACAGATCGGTTTGGGATCTCGTCTCCAAACACATCAAACATGACAAGATCCGTCAGGCCTTCTCGATCCAGCCGCTTTTGGTCGGTGGCAATCCGTTCGACACGACCAGCATTTACGCGCTCATCCACTTCCTGGAGCGAGCGCACGGCGTTCACTTCGCTATGGGCGGAACCGGCGCGCTGGTTGATGCGTTCGAACGGCTGATGCGCGAGCAAGGCATCCAGATCCGGCTCAACACGACGGTTAGCGGAATTGATGTTGAAGACGACCGCGTGACTGGCGTCCGCACCGAGGACGGACAGCACGTGGCCGCCGACGCCGCGATCTCGAACGCCGATCCTGTGCACCTCTACTCGAAGATGCTGCCTGCGAGCTCGGTGAAAACCTCGGCGCGGCTCAAGGCCCGCCATCACAAGCAATCCATGGGTCTCTTCGTTCTGTTCTTTGGAACGGATCGGCAGTACTCGGACATCGCCCACCACACGATCTGGCTGGGCCCACGCTACAAGTCATTGCTCGCGGACATCTTCCACAAGAAGACGCTGGCCGACGATTTCTCGATATACCTTCACCGCCCAACCGCGACCGATCCAAGTTTCGCGCCGCCGGGCCATGACAGTTTTTACGCCCTCGTTCCGGTTCCCAATCTCCATGCCGATATCGATTGGGAGGTTGAAGCGCCGCGGCTTCAAGAGCGTGTCGTCGAGGCTCTTGATCAATCGATCTTGCCCGGCCTGAAGACCTCGATCCGCGAAGACTTCTACATGACACCGCTTGATTTCGAGCAAGACTACTTGTCGCCCGCAGGCGCCGGCTTCTCCATTGCGCCGGTCTTCTCACAGTCGGCCTGGTTCCGCTTCCACAACAAGGCGGAAGGCCCCGAGGGGCTTTATCTTGTCGGTGCGGGCGCACACCCGGGCGCTGGATTACCTGGGGTGATTTCGTCCGCCAAAGTGCTTGAGCACATTTTGCCGGCGGCAGCTGGACTTCCCGCCGAACGTTGTCCCGTGGCGGCAGAATGACGGCAGACCTTGCCATCCCGGCCTCAGCGGCCATTCCCGCACGCCAGGTGCTGAAGACACACGGCCGCTCCTTTCACTTCGCCAGCCATCTCCTCGGCAAGCGCCATTCAGAACGCGGCGCGCGGCTCTATGCGTTCTGCCGCCACCTCGATGATCTCGCGGACGAGGCAACCGATCCGGACGAAGCCATTGCGGCGCTGGATGCGACGCGGTTCGCACTGAACGCGGGTTATTCCAGCGATCCGGTCGTCATGGATTTCATCATACTGGCGTCTGAAACGCGCATGCGGCTCGAGCCGGCTCTGCACCTCATCGACGGGCTACAGCAAGACCTCAAAGAGGTCGCTCTCACCTCACAAGCCGAGCTCGTTCGTTATGCCTATCGGGTGGCCGGTACGGTCGGCCTCATGATGTGTGCCGTGCTCGACACCCACCAAGCCGAGGCCATGCCGCATGCGATCGATCTCGGCATCGCGATGCAGTTGACGAATATCGCCCGGGATGTTGGTGAGGATGCGCGCATGGGGCGTCGCTATCTCCCGGCCCCTTGGGTTGACGATGCCGCTGCGTCGGCAATCGCGGCGCCGTCACCGGGTTTGCAGATCACGCTCCAGGCGGCGACAGAACGCCTTTTGCGACTTGCTGATCGCTACTACGCAAGCGGTGAAGCCGGCCTGCACTCCCTTCCACCCCGGGCCCGCCTCGCAATCCTGGTCGCGAGCCGTGTCTACGGCGCGATCGGCGATAATATCGCTGCGTACGATTATCGGAGCTGGGACCGCCGGGCCCACGTCACAGGTCCAAAGAAGATTGCGATCGCACTCGATGCTGCGCGGGCATTCTTCGCAACAGACCAACTAAAGCGTCTCGCTTCTCGCCATGAAACCAACCTGCATGGATCGCTTCGCGCCCTCTTTCGCGGCGGTGAAGATGGCTAGGCCCGATGCGGATATCGCGATCCTGGGTGGTGGTTGTGCCGGCCTGTCGCTTGCCCGGCGCCTTGCGACTTCCCCGGTCGCGGACAGCGTGGTCGTCCTCGAGCCGCGCGAGACTTACACCGATGACCGGAGCTGGTGTTTCTGGGCCGGTCTGACGCATGCCAATTCCCATATGGTTGCACACGCCTGGCCGCGCTGGCGCTTCTCAACGCAATCTGGCGGATCGGCCACCCACGAGCGTGCGGGGCTTCGCTACCAGTATGTCAGAAGTCTGGATTTCTATGACGACGCACGCGAGCAGATCGGAAGGCATGCTGGAGTCCACCTGGAAACCGGCACACGCGCCCACAGCGTCTCCAAACTCGCCAACCAATATCGGATTGAGACCGATCAAGGCGCGCTGAGCGCGAATGCGGTCATCGACACGCGTCCGTTACCGCCCGACAGCCCCGCCCTGCTTTATCAATGCTTCCTCGGTGCTGAGGTCACGCACCCGCGCATGCGACCGGAAGACGCCGAAATTGCGGGATTGATGGAAGCGATGGCCAGCGATGCCGACGGATTCAACTTTCTCTATGTCCTGCCTCTCGCACCGGGCCGCTCCCTGATCGAAGTCACGCGCTTCGCCAAGCGCCGCATCGATCCGAAGACCCTCAATGATCAGCTGACCGCGGAGATCAGCCGGCTGCAAGGTAGCGAGACGGAGGTCATACGTACCGAGGCCGGCGTGTTGCCGATGGGATTGACGCATTCGGTCCCGAAACCAGCTGGTCCGCAACATGTATTCGCGGGCCTCCCAGGCGGCGCGCTTCGACCGGCGTCGGGTTATGCATTCCAACGTATCCAGACTTGGGCAGATAAGTGCGCGGCCTCAATCGCGTCAGGTCACGGAGTAATTGGTCATCCGCCTGAACCGAAAATTCGCGCACTCATGGACCGCATCTTTCTTCACGCGCTACGCGCGCACCCGGAACGCGGGGCCGATTTCTTTATGGCGATGGCCAAGCGTCTAAGCCCAGACGCCTTCGTACGCTTCATGAGCGATGCGGCGACAGTCGGCGACAAAATGAACGTTGTAACCGCCCTACCCCCGGTGCCGTTTCTTAAAGCCGCTTGGGCAACGCTTCGCGCTCGAGAGCTGGCCGCATGACGCGCCTTCCGCCCGAGACGCTCCTGTTCACCACCGCGGCTATTCTCGCCGGAGTGTTTTTGGCCGCTTCCGTAGATCTGCCGGCACTCCCGCTTTTGATCGCGCTGTTGATCGGCGTATCGCTGTTCGGCCTCCCGCACGGCGCGCTTGATCCGCTGATTGCACAGCGCGCCGAACTATGGACGGGGCCGCTTGGCTTCATCGCCTTCAACACCGCATACATTGCGATCGCGGCGCTGACCGTCGCAATCTGGCTGCTTGTACCTGCGATCGCGCTTGCGGGCTTCTTGCTTATATCGGCCTGGCACTTCGCAGGTGACTGGTTTGACCGGGAGGCTGTTGTCGCACGCCTGGCGACGGGTTTGGCACTTCTATCCTTGCCAACACTTCTTCACGGCGCCGTAGTTACAGAGATCTACAGAGCGTTGGCTGGGCCGGGCGGCACGCAGCTCGTCCTTACCCAACAGCTCATCGCCGGCCCAGCGGTTTTGGCCAGCATTACGCTCTCTATCGTCGCCCGGCCGATCGAATGGCGGCCCGTCGTTGAAATGGGGGTCGCCCTCTTGGCCGCCCTGCTCTTACCGCCGCTCGTCTTTTTCTTGGTCTATTTCTGCGCCCTGCACAGCCCGCGACACCTTTTGGAGCATGTGAAATCGCTATCCGCGACGGTTAGACTAAGCCGGCTCGCGCTCTATGCCGTCGCCTACACGGCCGGGGCGCTCGTACTGCTCGGCGGCGGTTTTCTCGGCCTCCGCGCCGCCGAAATCGCCCTGGACGAGGCTTTGCTCCGGCTCATTTTCGTCGGGCTCGCGGCGCTGACTGTTCCGCACATGCTCGTCTTGGAATACGCAGAAAGACGCCCCCATGAATGAGATCGTCGATCGCAAGAACCGTCATGTCGACGCCGTTCTATCCGGCACAGTCAACGCCTATCGCGTTACGACCGGCTTCGAACGCATCCGGTTCGAGCATTGCGCCCTGCCGGAGCTGCATCTCGATGATATCGACCTCACAACCCGTTTCCTGGGATTCGAGCTGAAGGCTCCCCTCCTCATCAGCTCGATGACCGGCGGTCCGGCGCGTGCCCAAGAGATCAACGCTATTCTTGCAGAAGCGGCGGAGACCTTGGGAATTGCGCTGGCCGTCGGATCGCAACGTGTGGCGCTGGAAACCGGTGATAGTCACGGCCTAGACCGGCGCTTGCGGCAGCGCGCGCCCTCCATCCCGATATTCGCCAACATCGGCGCAGCGCAGCTCAACAAGGGCTACGGCATCGAAGAGCTTCAGCGCGCCGTTGAGATGATTAATGCGAACGCATTGATCCTGCACCTCAACCCGCTTCAGGAAGCTTTGCAGAAAAACGGCGATCGCGACTGGACGGGCCTGCGCGCGAAGATCGGCCATGCTTGCGAGGCGCTCGATGTGCCCGTGATTGTAAAGGAAGTCGGCTTTGGCCTGTCCGCGGCGATCGCACGGCAGCTGGCGGATCTCGGCGTCGCCGCAATCGATGTCGCAGGGGCTGGCGGGACCAGCTGGAGCGCGGTCGAAGGCGCGCTCAGCGATGATCCAAAAACGCGTCGGCTAGCCGATACCTATCGCGACTGGGGCATTCCGACAGCACAGGCGATTGCGGCAGCCCACCTTGCGTGCCCGGACACGCCGGTCGTCGGGTCCGGTGGCGTTCGCAGCGGGCTGGATGCCGCCAAAGCGGTGAGGCTGGGCGCCGACCTTGTCGGCCAAGCCGGCGCGGTGTTTCGCAGCTCAACGCAGAGCGTCGACGAGGTCATTGCGCACTTCGAAACAGTGATCGACGGGCTCCGCCTCGCCTGTTTTGCGACCGGCTCGGCTAATCTTGAAGCCCTGAAACAGGCGCCGATAGACGCCGTATAGTCACCGCATCGCCGAAAGTGGTGCTGTCAGGGTGAGTACTCGGACCGACGAACTTGGCGGTTTGAGACTTTCGGGGTTTTCGGGGGTATTGGGGCCCGTTGGACGAGTCTCGGTTCCAGACACGGCTTCGCAAGCCCCGGAAACTTGCGGAAGAAATTGCCAGTTCATGGAATGAGACGAGACCTGCCGGTCTGAGTGGCGGTGAGGGTGACCGCCATTCTACCGCGTTCAAGGCCGTTCGAAATCGTCCAGAACCATTCTGACAATCTTTTTATAATGTTGATAAATCAATTGTTTTTGCGTTACTGCGTTCAGGGGCGACTATTGCCGTTCATAGCCAGTCGTGATTTTTTGGGGGCGTTAATGGGGGCGCGATATGCCGAAACGAGCCAGACCGCTGACCGACCGAGAAATCCGGCAACGAAAGACGCCGGGCGTTTTGATTGACGGCGGGGGGCTGCGCTTGCGCGTCGAGAACCGCTCGTCGGGCGATGACACAATGGCCGTTTCGCGCCGCTGGACCTTGCGTGTGACAGTCAAGGGCCTGGGGGTGAAAGAAGGCGGGCTCGGCGGCTATCCCACCGTATCGCTCGCCGCCGCGCGTGACATCGCCGCGGACATGCGCAGTCTTGCTAAGAGGGGCGTTGACCCCTTTAAAGCGCGCGACGCGGCGATTGAAGCCGATCAGGCCAAGGCGGCGGCTGACGCTGCTCGGCGCGTTGCATTCCGCGACATGTGCGAGGAATACCTGTCCGCGCATGCGAGCGCCTGGCGTAACCCCAAACATGCCGCGCAATGGAAAAGCACGTTGGCCTGGGCGTGCGCGTTCATCGGCGACAGGCCAGTGAGCGAGATTACAACCGAAGACGTTCTTCACGTCCTGCAGCCGATTTGGAAAACAAAAACCGAAACCGCGTCGCGTCTGAGAGGGCGCATGGAACGGGTTTTCGCGAGCGCCATCGCTCGTGGTTTACGACCCGCGCCCAATCCCGCCGCCTGGCGCGACAATCTCGCTGCGCTGCTGCCCGCGCCGCGCAAGGTCGCGCCGGGCAAACACCACGCCGCCCTACCCTAT
>CAZABJ010000017.1:0-44746 GCA_964483375.1 uncultured Caulobacterales bacterium | reverse complement strand
TTGGCGCCGGTGGTGACGGATCCGAAAAAGGCGGTGGTCGCTCTGAAATGGACCGTTCGTGAGATGGAGAATCGCTACAAGCGAATGGCCAAGCTCAACGTGCGCAATATCGGCGGCTACAACCGGAAAGTCGCTGAGGCGGCAAAACGCGGCGAGCCTATCGAGCGCGAGATTCAGACCGGCTACGACCAAGATACCGGCGCGCCGATTTTCGCCACCGAACACATCACGCCCGAGCCGATGCCCTACATCGTCGTCGTCATCGACGAGATGGCCGATCTGATGTTGGTCGCGGGCCGAGAGATCGAAGCGACCGTGCAGCGCCTGGCGCAAATGGCGCGTGCGGCGGGGATCCACCTCATCATGGCGACCCAGCGCCCGTCGGTGGACGTCATCACCGGCACCATCCGGGCGAACTTTCCCACGCGCATGAGCTATGCGGTGACCTCGAAAGTCGACAGCCGGATCATCATCGGCGAGCAAGGCGCCGAGCAGCTATTGGGCCAGGGCGACTTGTTGTTCATGGCCGCTGGCGGCCGGGTTCGCCGCCTGCACGGCCCCTTCGTGTCCGATGAAGAGGTCGATCGGGTGGCCGGCGTCTGCAAATCGCAAGGCGAGCCGAATTATATCGACGGTCTCACCGACGATATGGACGAGGATGTTGAGGACGGCGCAGCGAGCGAAGGCGGCGCGGCCGGCGGCGGCACCGGCGACGAGCTTTACGACCGCGCTATCGAAGTCGTCACCCGTGATCGTCGAGCGTCCACCAGCTATCTGCAGCGCAAGCTTCAGGTCGGCTACAATCGCGCGGCCACGTTGATGGAGCGGCTGGAACAGGACGGCATTGTCAGCCCCGCTAACGCAGCGGGCAAACGCGAGGTGCTCGCCCCTCCCCCGGTCGGCGATCCCGCCATGAGCGACGACGGCCCCGACGGCGGCATGGGCATGGGCGTTTAGGGGTTTACGGAGCGGAGGCGCGGTTCCGCCTCGATCTCGCCGTTTCTGGGGCGTATGAGAGTGAGCATGACAACGCTTCGCTTCTTGCTCTTGTCGGTCGCCGCGGCGTCGCTCGCCGCCCCGTCCGCCTTCGCCCAATCGGAAACCGAAACAGACGACCTCGCCGCAGGCCTGGCCGAGGCCATGTCCGAGCCGTCAGACGCCGCGGATGACGACGGCGTGAGCGGGTTCGCCACGGGCGAATTGCCGCCCGCAGAAGAAACCGAACAGGAAGAGGTTTTGGAGGGCGACCTGGAAGAGCTGCCGCCCCAAGCCTCGATCACCGCCGAGGACGCTGAAGGCGAGCTCGCGCGGGTCAGCGCCTATATCAACGACTTGGACACCATGAGCGCGCGGTTCATCCAAATCGCCGCGGACGGCTCGATCGCGGAGGGCTCTCTTTACATCGACCGTCCCGGCCGCGCGCGGTTCGAATATGACGAACCCCACCCTTCCCTCATCGTCGCCGATGGCGACAGCGTCGCCCATTTCGACCGCGAGTTGGAAACCATCGACCGGATTCCGCTGCGGCAAACCCCGCTGCATCTGCTGCTCGGCCGCAATGTCGACGTTGCGGAAGACGCCGACATTCTCGACGTCACCCGCTCTGAGGGTGCGCTATATGTCACCGCGGCCGACCCAACCGGCGACGTGGACGGCCAATTGACGCTTGTGTTCACAACCCCGGTGTTGGAATTGCGCGAATGGATCGTGCTCGATGGGTTGGGCCAACGCACCATCATCACGCTCACAAACATCGAACGCGGCGGGGACTTTGACCGCGATCTCTTTGAAATCGAAGACGATCGCAGACCGTCGGACCGGCGTCGGGGCGGCTGAACGCCCGGCCCGGACGTGACTCCGGAATCACGCACAACTTTTTGATGCCGGTAATTCTTGATTTTCGAATCTGATGTGGCCAATCTAACACATGCAGGCCGTGAGAAACGTCTGGATCAGCGTCGTCCCCCCGCTGCTTGATCCGGAAATCATGGCCGCGCCGGACCATCCCCTCCCGGCGCAAGCGCTTGACCGAAGCGCTGCAGACGCCCGGCCGACCCCCCTCTCGGCCGGGCGTCAATTTTTTGGCCCCACCAAGGTTCCGCACGCATGAGCGACCTGCCGCACGACCTCGCCGCGCTGTTCGACGAAATCCCGCGTCTGCAACGCGCCCGCGCCTTCATCGCGTCTCTCGAGCATATCCCGTTTTTCGGGCGTCTCGGCGAACCGCTCGATGAAGGCGACCGCGTCGCCGCCCGTGCGTATTTGGACGGGCTCGGATTTCCGCACGCCGAGGTCGCCCCTCTCGCCGACTGGCAAGAAGCCGCCGACGCGGCTTTGTCGCTGGACCAAGATCCCGAGGGCTGGGAAGCCGAGGAAATGCTTCGCGCCGGTTTGGCGGATGCGGCCTTGTCGCGTCTGGAGCCCGCCGCGCTCGACGCCGCGGTCCAGGCTGTCGGCGAAGCCGTGGCCCAGGCCGCTCAAGAAGGCGCAGCCCACGCCGCGGCTTTGTGGGACATGCGCGATGACGCGCTGCAGACCGCCGCCGCCGGCGCAGCGGCCCGGGCGGCGCATTCTTCGCTCTTGGCGGTTATGGCGAGGGATGACGAGGACGACGAAGCGGAGCATCATCCGCTCAGCGCGTTGTTCACCCTGTTTGCGCGCGGCCGCTGGCCGGTCGGCCTCGCCGGCTTGACCTTTAACTTGTTTTGACGGGCGTTATGGCCGCGCTGAGCATTGCGACTTGGAACATCAACTCCGTCCGGCTGCGCGCCGAGCAAGTGCGGCGCTATCTGAGCGAAACCACGCCCGATGTGTTGTGCCTTCAGGAAATCAAATGCCGTGAAGGCGATTTTCCGCGCAAGGTCTTTGAGGAGGCCGGCTACCCTCACCTGCACATCCGCGGGCAACGCGGCTATCACGGGGTCGCGATCGCCTCCCGAACGCCGGTCGAGCCGGTTGCCGAGCCCGCCTTTTGCCGCCGGGAAGAAGCCAGAGCGGCCGTCGCAAAAGTCGCAGGCGTTGAGATCCACACCTATTATGTGCCGGCCGGCGGTGACGATCCCGACCCATTGGCCAACGACAAATACGCCCACAAGCTCGATTTTCTCGATCGCATGGTCGCGCATTTCAGCGACCAGGCGGACCGGTTCGCGCGCGAACCGGTGGTCATCACCGGCGATCTGAATGTCGCGCCCTATGAGAATGACGTGTGGAGCCACAAGCAGCTTCTCACCGTCGTCTCCCACACGCCCGCAGAAACCCAACGGCTGCTTTCAGCCATGGACGCGGGGGGGTTCGCCGATGCGGGTCGGGCGCTGATCCCTGAGCCGGAAAAGCTCTTCACCTGGTGGAGTTATCGCGCCCGGGACTGGCGCGCCTCCAATCGCGGCCGGCGGCTCGACCATATCTGGCTCTCCCCCGCCCTCGCCCCGCCGTCGCTCGCCGGCGGCAGAGACGCCTTCGCCATTCACGATCATTGCCGCGATTGGGAAAAACCGTCGGACCACGCGCCAGTGGTCATGCGCGTGTCGGTCTAAGACCGCCTAGAAGCGCCGCGCCAACGCGCCCCCGACAAAGACCGAGGTTTCCGACCCTTCATCGGTGATCGGACTGTCAGCGGCGTCGCCGAGCAATTGACCGACCCTGCCGATGCCGAAGGCCGACCAACGCTCATTGAATTGGTGCAGCGCATTGACGCTTAGGCTCACATCCAAAAGGCCGGCGTCAGGATTATAGACCGGCAAACCGCTCGCCAGTGCGCCCGCAGCGTCCACCCCGAAATAGGTGTCGAAATAGTCCTCCCCGGCGAAGGACGTCCCGACGCCCAGCGAGAACCGCGTCGCTTCGCTGGCCTCCCAGGCGTAGCTCACGCCAAGGTCCACGACGTAATCGTCATGGGCCGAGCCCACGTCATGGCGGGCTTCGAGAGTGGCGGACACCACGCCGCCAAGCGCAGGCCGGCCGAGGCTCAAAAATCCGCCTAACTCCGCGGTCGTGTCGATTTCCGGCAGCGCGGCCACCGCGGCGCTGTCCACATCGTCGTCTCGACCGAAGCGAACCCGCGCGACAGGGCCGGCTTGGATGGCGCGAGAGGGCACGAAATTGATGCGGCCCGAAATGCCTTCGAAGGCGGCGTAGCGCCCGTCGCGCCAATCCGCACGCGCCGAGATGAGGGGAATGGCCCGCACGCCGTCAGAGCCCTGGGTTTCGGTGATGGCGCCGACGCCGACGCCCAGCGTGAACTCTTGCGCCGACACCGCGGCGAAACCCAGAGAGGCCAGCGCCAAGCCGGTCGCGAATTGTGATTTCATGGCGTCCACCCTCTTCGGCCGCTTGCACCTTTTCCGCGCCGATCCCAGGCGCGGACTTACGGCGCTAAGCGATACCCGCCGCTTTCAGTCACAAGCAAGCGGACATTGGACGGGTCGGGCTCGATTTTTTGGCGCAAGCGATAGACGTGGGTTTCCAGCGTGTGGGTGGTGACGCCGGAATTATAGCCCCACACCTCATGGAGGAGCTCGTCACGGCCGACCGCCTTGGGCCCGGCGCGATAGAGATATTTGAGAATGTTGGTTTCTTTTTCGGTTAGCCGGATCTTTTTGTCGTCGGTGGTGACCAACAGCTTCATGGCCGGCCGGAACTCATACGGCCCGATTTGGAAGACCGCGTCTTCAGACGCTTCATGGCTGCGCAGATGGGCGCGGACGCGGGCGAGCAGCACTTGGAATTTGAAGGGCTTGGTGACGTAGTCGTTGGCGCCGGCTTCTAGACCGAGCACTTCGTCGGCGTCGGTGTCCTGACCGGTGAGCATGATGATCGGCGCGCGCACGCCGTTCTTGCGCATCAGCTTGCAGGCTTCCCGGCCGTCGAGATCAGGCAGATCCACGTCCAGGATCACCAAATCACACCGATTGTCTTTAGCGTATTTCACGCCGTCGGCGGCGAGGCCCACGTCTTCGATGGAGAATTCGCCGTCATAGAGCTCGAACTGCTCGCGCAGGGCGCCGCGCAGATCGTCGTCGTCGTCGACCAGAAGAATCATTTTCAAAGCGGACATGGGCTGATGATGCCCAAGCTTTCGCGGAAATGGCAATGGGGTTGCGCCTGCGTCAGCGCGCCGACGGCTTAATCGCCCTACGCTCCCCCCGGCTGCGCTTGGGATGAATGCCGGCTGTTCCGGCTAGCCCCGCGGTCCGAACAGCGCGCTGCCCACCCGCACCGAGGTGGCGCCGAAGCGGATGGCGGTTTCGTAATCGGCGCTCATGCCCATGGAGAGTTTCGCCACCCCATTGCGGGCGGCGATGTCCGCGAGAAGCGCGAAATGCAGCGCGGGCTCCTCCTCCGCGGGCGGGATGACCATCAGACCCTCCACCGCAAGCCCGTATTCATCCCGGACACGCGCAATGAAGCCGTCGGCCTCGCGCGGCGGGACGCCCGCCTTTTGCGGCTCCTCGCCGGTGTTCACCTGTACATAAAGGCGCGGCAGAACGCCCTCGCCATGAGCGATATCAGCCAGCGTCTTGGCGAGCTTTTCCCGATCCAGGCTTTCGATGACGTCGAAAAACGCACACGCCGCTGCGGCCTTGTTGGTTTGCAGCGGGCCCACCAAGCGCAGCTCCAGATCCGAAAACCCTGACCGGCGCTCGGCCCATCGCGTTTGGGCCTCCTGCACTCTATTCTCTCCGAAAGTCCGCTGACCGGCGGCGAGCATCGCGTCCACGCGAGCATCGGGCTGTTGCTTGGACACCGCGACCAACGCGACGTCGTCGGGGTCTCGGTCAGCCGCCCGCGCGGCGCGGGCGATTTTATGCAACACCGCGTCGCGGGTTTCGGCGATGGAAAGGCTCGGGTCGGACATGTCCGACGCCGCGTACGACGTGTCAGACAGGCTTGCAAGATTGCACGCGCGACTGCGCGCGAAGCGGCGGACGCAAAGCGGGCCGCCGGCGCTTTGGCTGGTGACCGACCCTGCGCGCATGCCCGACCCTGCAGCCATCGCCCGGGCCGCGCCGAAAGGCATCGGCGTCATTTACCGGCATTTCGGGCGCCCCGACGCCCCGGACATGGCCAAAAAACTGGCCAGTATCGCCCGCGACAGACGGCAAACGCTGCTTATCGGGTCCGATCCCGTTCTCGCCGAGAGGGTCGGCGCGGCGGGCGTGCATTGGGCGGAGCGCTGTCTCGACACGGCGCGGGCTTGGCGCCGGAAATTCCCACACCGCGTCATGACAATCGCGACGCATTCCCCGGGGGCGGTTCGGCGCGCCGCCGCCTTGCGCCCCGACGCCGTCTTCCTCTCCCCTATCGCGGCCTCGCGCAGCGCGTCGGGCGGAAAACCCCTGGGATTTCCGCGCTTGGCCGCCATGGCGCGCAGCGCGCCCGTCCCGAGCATCGCTTTGGGCGGGCTCACCACGCCTCTTTTGGCTCAGCGCGCCATGACCGACGGCGTCGCCGGCGTTGCAAGCGTGGATCTGTTTTTGGGGATCTGCGGTGCGGCCGAGGACGGCGCTTAGAAGCGGAAGGCCGATTCGAGCCGGATGCTCGGAACGTCCTCGCCCTGCTCGCCGCCATTCAGAAGCTCGTCCTGATTGGTCAGCGCGACAGCGCCGCGAAGCGTCAGTCGCGGCGTGACGTCGAAAAACGCGCCGGCGCGCAATGTCGAGAAATCGAGCAGCCGGTCATTCTCCAGATCGAAATCCAGCGTGAACGACCACCGACCGCCCCGGGCGAGGGCGACCCCGTCGTCCTCCAACAAGTTCCAATCGGGGCTGAGCGAATTCGGCGCAGATAAAGAGAAGCCGGGCTCCGGCGCGACGCCGAAGCTGAACCGCTCGTGCCACGCCAAGCTAGGCGGGGTGCTGAGTTCGCCCAATTCGATGCTGGGAGAGGCGACGTCGAACAACAGTTGTTCGCCGAAGGTGAAAGCTTCTTGCGCGCGCGCGCCGACGGTCAGCGTCACCGCCGCCATTATGCTCGCAATCGCCGCGAGATGCCCCCGCATCTTCCCTCTCCGTGTCGCGTTCCGTCTCAGATCGTCGGACCGTATCTGAAACAATCTAATCACGCGTGAACCGAACACCAAGAATATGGCGGACTGGCGACCGCGGCGCATCCCCTCGAATCGATTCGCCGCGGTCGCTTCGCCGGCCAGCCCCCCCGGTTCGGCCGAGGAGTTTGGTACTATCGTAAGGCTTTTCCGGGAACGCCCGCTGGGCGCCTCGGACCGACTTTCTTCTCGGGCTGTGCTGCAAAAGTCACGACAATCCGGGCGTTCGCGACGCTAGCCAGAGCGCAGGCGCGTGGTATACGTGCCTCCGTCTTTCGTGTTTTCGC
This sequence comes from uncultured Caulobacterales bacterium, assembly GCA_964483375.1. Taxonomy (GTDB): domain Bacteria; phylum Pseudomonadota; class Alphaproteobacteria; order Caulobacterales; family Maricaulaceae; genus JAUIEH01. Next base: position 37,414 of record CAZABJ010000017.1, on the reverse strand, counting down.
TTTGGCGTGGAGCGCTAATTCTATGTCGCATGGCTTCCGCTCGGCTTCCTTCTTTGCAGCCGCCAGTTTCGCCCTCCTGATCGCCGGTTGCGGCGGCTCCCGCGACGCCGCGGAAGAGCAAGCCGCCTCGCAAGGCGGCGGCTTCTCTCTGCCGGGCTTTTCCGGCGGAGAGGCCCCGCCCGCGGATATCGGCGTGAATAGCTTCTTGTGGCGCGCGAGCCTTGAGACGCTGGACTTCATGCCGCTCGCTTCCGCGGATCCGTTCGGCGGCGTGATCCTGACCGACTGGTACTCCGCGCCGGAAGAGCCCGACGAGCGCTTTAAGGCCACCGTCTATATCCTCGACACGCGCCTTCGCGCGGACGGGTTGAACGTCAGCATTCACCGCCAGACCTTCGATGAAGCGCGCGGTTGGCAGGACGCCGGCGTGGACAGCGGGACCGAGGTCCAGATCGAAAACGCCATCCTAACGCGGGCGCGCCAGCTTCGGATTGCGACGCTGGAAGACTAAAACCGCTCCGGACCGTTTCTTCGCAGAAGGCGGCGACCTCGTCGCCGACGCTCATGTCGCGTTACAACCCCAAAGAAGTCGAACCCAAGTGGCGCGCCGCTTGGGACGACGCGCGTGCGTTCCGGGCGCTGTCGCCCGAAGAAGCCGGCGATGCGCCCAAGGCTTACGTTTTGGAGATGTTCCCCTACCCGTCCGGCAAAATTCATGTCGGGCATTCGCGAAACTACGCCATGGGCGACGTGGTCGCCCGCTACAAACGGATGCGCGGGTTCAACGTTTTGCATCCCATGGGGTGGGACGCTTTCGGCATGCCGGCGGAGAACGCCGCCATGCAACGGGGGGTGCATCCCCGGGCGTGGACCTATGACAACATCGCCGCGATGCGCGCCCAGCTCAAATTGCTGGGCCTCTCGATTGATTGGGATCGGGAATTCGCCACCTGCGACCCAGAATACTACGCCCAACAGCAACGCATTTTCACCGCGATGCGGCGCAAGGGTCTCGTCATCCGGAAACTCGCCAAGGTCAATTGGGATCCGGTGGACCAAACCGTCTTAGCCAATGAACAGGTCATCGACGGGTGCGGCTGGCGATCCGGCGCGCCAGTGGAGACGCGCGAACTCGAGCAGTGGTTTTTCGCAATCACTCAGTATGCCGATGATTTGCTGGAAGCCATCGACGAATTAGACCGCTGGCCCGACAAAGTCCGGACCATGCAGTCCAATTGGATCGGCAAAAGCCGCGGGGCGCAGATTAAATGGCGCTTCAGCGGCGACGCCCCGCCGGGATTTGAGGACGGCATCGAGGTCTTCACCACCCGTCCGGACACGCTTTTCGGCGCGAGCTTCATCGCATTGGCCCCCGACCATCCGATCACGAAGCATTGCGCCGCGGGCCGACCGGAGATCGAGGCGTTCGCCGCGGAATGCGCGCGCTTGGGAACCTCCGAAGCCGACATTGAGAAGGCCCCCAAATTGGGAGTCGATTTGGGATACCGCGTCCGGCACCCGTTTGATCCGGACTGGGAGATTCCGGTGTGGTCGGCGAATTTCGTTTTATCCACCTATGGCACAGGCGCGATCTTCGGTTCTCCGGCCGGCGATCAACGCGACTTGGATTTCGCCCGGAAATACGACTTGCCCGTGACGCCCGTGGTGCTGCCGCCCGGCGAAGACGCGGAGAGCCACGCGATTGAAGACGACGCCTATACCGGCCCAGGCGTCATCTACAATTCACGCTTCCTGGACGGATTATCGACCGAGGACGCGATTTCCGCCGCGATTCACAAGCTTGAGGAGCTGAACGCGGGCGAGGCGTCCGTCACCTATCGTCTGCGCGATTGGGGCGCGTCGCGGCAACGCTATTGGGGATGTCCGATCCCCATCATCAATTGCCCTGTCTGCGGCGCGGTGGATGTTCCCGACGACCAACTGCCCGTCACATTGCCCGACGATGTGACGTTTGACGAACCGGGCAATCCGCTCGCCCGTCATCCCAGCTGGAAATATGTTCAGTGCCCGAATTGCGGAGCGGATGCGGAGCGGGAAACCGACACGCTCGATACGTTTGTCGACAGCTCCTGGTACCAATTGCGCTTCTGCAACCCGCATCTGAGCGATGCGCCTGTGGACAAAGCGGCCGCCGCATATTGGTCGCCTGTCGACCAATATGTCGGCGGCGTCGAACACGCCGTTCTGCATCTCCTCTATGCACGCTTTTTCATGCGCGCGCTTCGGGATTGCGGTCTCTTGGACGGCGAAGACGGCGAGCCGTTCGCTGGCCTGTTCACCCAAGGGATGGTGACGCATGAAACCTACAAGTCGCCCGAGGGCGATTGGCTGTCGCCGGCGGACGTAATCGCTGAAACCCTCGAAGACGGCAAAACCCGCGCAGCGAAAACGCTTGCCGGCGCGCCCGTCGCCGTCGGCCCCATCGAGAAGATGTCGAAGTCCAAGCGCAATGTGGTGGACCTTGACGCCTTCGTAGACGACTACGGCGCGGATGCGGCGCGGTGGTTCGTCTTGTCAGACAGCCCTCCCGAGCGGGACGTCGAATGGACGGCCAGCGGCGCGGAAGGCGCTTGGAAGTTCGTTCAGCGCCTGTGGACGATTGTCGACGCGCTGCCGGAAGACGCCCCGCCCCCCCTGGCCGAGATGGGCGAGGCGACGGGGCCGGCTCTTGACCTGAGGCGGGCCACCCACAAGACGATCAACGCCGTGACCGACGGCGTGGAGAACTTCCGCTTCAATGTCGCGGTGGCGCAAATCCACGAATTCGCGAACGCCTTGCGCAAAGCTGAGCAATCCTCGGACGCGGACGGCATGACCGCCGCGCGCGCCGAGGCGATGGGCGTGCTGACGCGCTTGCTCGCCCCATTCATGCCGCATCTCGCCGAAGAATGCTGGGCCCGTCTGGGCGGCCAAGGTTTGGCGTGCCACGCAGCCTGGCCTCAAGCCGATCCCACCCTGACCGCCGAAGACACCGCCATCGTCGCCATTCAAGTCAACGGCAAGCGGCGAGATGAAATCGCCCTCCCCCGCGGCCACAAGCTCTCCCCCGAAGACGCCGAGCATCGGGCGCGCGAAAGCGATCCCGTCGCCCGCGCGTTAGAAGGGCTGTCCGTGGTGAAGGTCATCGTGGTACCAGATCGCATCATCAATATCGTCGCACGGTGATCTCATGCGCGCGCTCGTCGGAACCACATTCTGCCTCCTCACCCTCTTCGTCGGGGGTTGCGGCTTTCGACCGATTTACGCCGAGAGCGGCGGGGTCCCTCAAGCGCTGTCCAGTTTCCAAATTGAGACCGGGCGCGGGCGCCTCGCCTATCTGTTGCGCCAAGAACTGCTCGACGACTTGAACGCGCGCTCCGGAGAAGCGGACGCCGACTACGTCCTTCGCGCCGACATCACCGAGCGCCGCTCCGGGTTCGGCGTGCGCGCGGACAATGTCGCCACCCGTTTTGAGGTCGCCGTCACGGTCAACTACGTGATCGAGCGCACAGAGACCGGCGCTGTGGTTTTGCGCGATACCGCTGAAGGCGTTTCGGTCTTCGACTCGCCAAATGCACCTTATGCGGACATTGCGACCGAAGAGCGCGCACGCGAACGCGCCGTCAGCGACGCTGCGGACCGCATGCGTTTCGACATCAGCCTTCACTTCGCAGACCTCGATACCGCGGGTTGAAGGTCGACGCCCGGTCGGTCGACCGGTTTCTTCGCACGCCTGACAGCCAGGTCTGGGCCGCGCTGATTTTCGGCCCGGACCGCGGGCTCGTGCGCGAGCGCGGCGCGGCGCTCTTGACCGCCTGGGGCGCCCAAGTCGACGACCCCTTCGCCTTCGCCGCCCTGACCGAGGACGACCTCAAAGCCGACCCTCTGAGGCTCGATGATGAATTGCGCGCTTTATCGCTCACCGGCGACCAACGGGCCGTGCGCCTGCGGGTGACGGGCGACGCCGGCGCAGCGCCCGTGCTCGCCGCATTGGAAGCCGCCGAAGAGGACCGGGGCGTCTTCGCCGCCAAGCTCGTCGTCGAAGCCGGCGATCTCAAAAAGACCTCAAAACTCCGAAAGGCTGTGGAAGCGTCCTCCGGCGCCGCGGCGATCGCTTGCTACGCCGACACTGCGCAAGCCCTCGAGCGATTAGCCGATGATTGGCTCGCCGCGGACGGACTTTCTCTCACCCGCGAAGCCCGGGCTGCGCTGGGACCGCTGATCGGCGGGGACCGCATGCTCGCCAAAGCCCAGGTCGAGAAACTCGCTCTCTACATGCTGAACGCCGATGGCGCGCAAATCACCGTCGAGGATGTTACGGCGGCGTGCGTGGAAACGACCGCCGCGGCGGTTTACGACCTCGCCGGAGCCGTCGCATCAGGCGACGCGGCGGGCGCGGACCGGTTGCTGCATTCCGCCTTAGCGGCGGGCGCTTCGCCGGTGGGACTGTGTCGCGGCCTGCAACGCCATTTCGCCCGGCTCGCCGCCATTCACGCCAAGCGCGAAACCGGCGCGGCCCAAGATCGCGCGATCGCCATGACGGGCCCTCCCCTGTTCGGACCCGCTCGCGACGCTCTGCTTGCGCAACTCCGACGATGGCCCGCCGATGCGCTTGAGCGCGCGCTGTCTCAAACACTCAGCGCGGAGCGACAGCTGAAAACGACGGGGGCCGCCGACGCCGCCGTGCTGGGGCGGCTTGTGCTCGCCCTGTCTCGGGGACCGCGGCGACCGGCCTAGCCTCGCCGCCGAAGCCGACGGCAGACATCCTCAAGCTGGTCCAGCTTTCCATAACGGATCCGAAGCTCTCCCCCGGCGTCACCGCGATGGCGGATGTCGATCTCAAGCCCCAGCGCCTCGGCGACGTCGTTCTCCAAGCGCAGCGTGTCGGCGTCTTTGGTCGGGCCGTTGGCGCGGGCCGGCGCGCTATGTCGCGTGCCGGCGTCCTCATGCGCCTTCCGGGCGAGCGCCTCGGCTTCGCGCACGGTCAGACCAAGATCGACGATTTTCTGCGCCAAGGCTTCGGGGTCGGGCGCGGCGGCGATCGCGCGCGCGTGTCCCGCGGAGAGCTGCTGTTCGGCGACCAGGTCGCGAACGCGTTCCGGCAAAGCCAGGAGGCGCAGGGTGTTCGCCACATGCGGCCGGCTCTTGCCGACGGCTTTGGCGATGTCCTCCTGCTTGTGACCGAACTGGTCGATCAGCGCTTGGTAAGCCTTGGCCTCCTCCATCGGATTGAGGTCCGCACGCTGAACGTTTTCGATGATCGCGATCTCAAGGACCTCTTGGTCCGAGAGCTCACGCACCAAAATCGGCACCTCGTGCAGGCCGGCCTTTTGCGCCGCACGCCAGCGCCGCTCGCCGGCCACGATTTGGAAGGCGTCGCTTTCGCCTTTGATCGGCCGAACGACGATGGGCTGCAACACGCCCTTCGATCGGATCGACGCCGCCAAATCTTCGAGGTCGCCCTCGTCAAAGCGCTTGCGGGGCTGGTCGGGGTTGCGACGAAGCTGCCCGATCGGCGCGGTAAGGGCGCCGGACGCGGTTACGCTGGCTGCAGTCTGATCCTGAGCGCGCGCCGCGGCGGGCGTGTTCGGCCCGACGCGTTGCACGGTGGGATCAAGGTCGCCAAGAAGAGCCGACAAACCTCGGCCCAAACGGGGTTTCGCCGCCGACATGCGCGCTCCTCTTTAAGTTAGGCGGCTTCCGCCACGCCGTGACGGCGCAACAACTCGCCCGCCAATTTGATATAGGCCTGGCTGCCGGAGCTCTTTTGGTCATACAGGAGCACCGGTTGGCCGAAGGACGGCGCCTCGGAGATCTTCACATTGCGCGGGATCACCGTGTCGTAGACCTGGTCGCCGAAGTGCTCGCGGACGTCCTCGACGACCTGCTTGGCCAGATTGTTCCGCCCGTCATACATCGTCAGCAAGACGCCTTCGATTTGCAGGGCCGGGTTCAAGCTGGTGCGCACGAGGTTCACATGCTGCATCAGCTGGGTGAGACCCTCTAGAGCGAAGAACTCGCATTGCAGCGGCACGAGCACCGAATCTGACGCGACCATCGCATTGATCGTCAGCGCATTCAGCGAAGGCGGGCAATCGATAAAGACGTAGCTGTAGTTCTTCGCCTTGCCGACCGCGACGTCCGCCTTGAGCTGCTCGATGGCGCGGCGGAGGCGGTGTTGCTTGCCTTCTTGATCTAGGAGTTCCGCTTCGGCGCCCGCGAGTTCGCCCACCGAAGGCACGATGTCGAGGCCCGGCACCGGCGTTTCGATCAGGGCGTCGACGACCGACCCGTCATTCATCAACAGATCGTAGGTCGTGGTCTTACGCTCGGCGCGTTCGACGCCGAGCCCGGTGGAGGCGTTGCCTTGAGGGTCGATGTCGATCACCAGGCTTGGTTCGCCGGCCGCAGCCAACGCCGTACCCAAATTGATGGCGGTGGTGGTTTTGCCGACGCCGCCCTTTTGGTTGGCGACCGCGACGATTTTCATGGGTCGGTCAGTCGTTTCAGACACTGGCCAGCTCCTCTCCCGCCAGGTCGGCGATCATCCGACCTCTGGCATTGTGTTCGACGGCCCTAAACCGCGCTGATTTGCGCGTCAGTTCCAGTCTCACCAGCCCTTGAGGAACCCCATCGGCCGATTTTTTTCTCGGCCCGCGCGTCGGGGACGTTCTGTCCGCTCTGGCGCGCTTGTGGACGATACGATCGCCCACGGGCCTGCGCAAGTCACCCTCTGGACCAATTCTTCTTCGCTCGCCTGGCCTGCTAAGATTCGCCCGCGGCGCGCAAACGCGACACGCAGGCGATCCGCCCGTGGTCGTCAGTTTCACTTTCCGACAATTCGATATCGAAGGCCCATCGCGACTTTGCGTCGGCGATTTCCTTCTCGACGTCTCTCCCCTTCAGGAACAGCCCAGTGACGCGGTCTCGCCACCAAGGCGCCGCGTAGTCGAAGAGCCGGTCCAACGGCGCGAACGCTCTGGCTGAGATGACGTCCACTTCAAACGGCGTCACGTCTTCGATGCGTCGACCGAAGACCGCCAAGTCGACCCCGACGGCGCGCGCAGCCTCCCGGAGGAACGCCGCTTTTTTGGCGTTCGACTCAATGACGGACACCTCAAGCGTGGGCTGTGCGGTGGCGACGGCGAGACCGGGGAACCCCGCCCCGGATCCGAAATCGACCCAACGCCGCGCGCCCTCCGGCGCGTGCCGCAAGAGCTGCACGCTGTCCCATGCATGCCGGCGCCAAAAGTCCGGCAGAGTTTTGGGACCGACCAGATTGATCCGGCGGTTCCACCGTTCCAGGAGCGCGCGATAGGTTTCGAAGCGTTCGCCAGTTTCACGTGGAACGCCCGCCGCTTCGCAAAACGCCTCAGGTCCAAATGCGCTCACGCGCCGGCCCGCGTTTTCGCCGCACGCTTCACATGCGCCAGCAGCGCGGTCAGCGCGCCCGGCGTGACGCCCTCAATCCGCCCCGCCTGCCCCAGCGTCGCCGGTCGCACCGCTTCGAGTTTTTCGCGCACCTCATTGGACAGTCCGCCGACCCCGGCATAGTCGAGGTCGTGCGGGATGCGCAGCGCCTCATCGCGCCGAAACGCGATGATGTCGGCCTCCTGCCGATCGAGATAGCCGCGATAGAGCGCCTCGATTTCGATCTGCTCTCGCACCGCGTCGGACAGCTCACGCAAGTCGGGCCACACCTCAGCCAAGTGATCAAACGTCACGTCAGGATAGGCCAACAAGTCGAGCGCCGTCCGGCGGCGGCCGTCTTGATTGACAGCCAAGCCTCGGGCTGCGGCTTCGGGCGGCGTCAGGCTCAGACGCTCCGTCAGGGCGCGGGCCTCATCGAGCGCGGCGGCCTTGGCTGCGAAGCGACGGTCTCGCACGCCGCCCACGCAGCCCAGCGCGACGCCCCGCGGGGTAAGCCGCTGATCGGCGTTGTCGGCGCGCAAGGTCAGACGATACTCCGCCCGCGACGTGAACATGCGATAGGGCTCGCTCACGCCGCGGGTGGTCAGGTCGTCGATCAGCACGCCGATATAACCCTCCGACCGGTCAAAGGTGGCCGGCTCCCCGCCGCCCGCCGCCAACGCGGCGTTGAGGCCCGCGGCCAATCCCTGGGCGGCGGCTTCCTCATAGCCGGTCGTTCCGTTGATCTGACCCGCCAGATAGAGCCCGGGCACGCGCTTGGTTTCGAGCGTGGCGCGCAGCTCGCGCGGGTCCACATAGTCGTATTCGATCGCATAGCCGTGACGGATGACGGCGGCCCGTTCCAAGCCCGGGATCGTCTTCAGAAACGCTTCTTGGACCGCTTCGGGCAATGAGGTGGAGATGCCGTTGGGATAGACCGTGTGATCGTCCAGGCCCTCGGGTTCGAGAAAGATCTGGTGCGCCTCGCGATCCGCAAACCGCACCACCTTGTCTTCGATCGACGGACAATAACGCGGGCCGCGTCCCTGGACCGCGCCGCCATAGACCGCCGACTTGTCGAGATTGTCCGCGATGACGGCGTGGGTCTCGGGCGTCGTTCGGGTCACCCCGCAGGCGATTTGCGGCACGGTGATCTTGCCGGTGAGGAACGAAAACGGGACCGGCGGATCGTCGGCGGGCTGCGTCTCGAGCGCCTCCCAATCAATGGTGCGGCCGTCGAGCCGTGCGGGCGTGCCGGTCTTGAGCCGACCCATCGCAAAGCCAAGGCTGTAGAGCGTGTCCGACAATCCGATCGCCGGGCGCTCGCCGACGCGGCCTGCGGGAATGCGACGCTCGCCGATATGGATCATGCCTTTGAGAAACGTCCCGGTCGTCAGAACCACGCGCGGCGCGGCATAGCTGCGTCCGCTCGCGCCCAGGACGCCCACCGCGCGCCCGTCCTTGCGGATGAGGTCTTCGACGGCGTCCTCGAGGATCTCCAAATTCGGCGTCGCGGCCAGCTCAGCTTGCATGGCCTCGCGGTAGAGCTTGCGGTCCGACTGGGTCCGGGGACCGCGCACGGCGGGTCCTTTAGAGCGATTGAGCAGCCGAAACTGGATGCCGGAGGCGTCCGCGATGCGTCCCATCACGCCGTCCAACGCGTCGATCTCCCGCACGAGGTGGCCCTTGCCCAACCCGCCGATCGCCGGGTTGCACGACATCTCGCCAATGGTGGCGCGCTTGTGAGTCAGCAGCAAAGTGCGCGCACCGACCCGGGCCGCCGCCGCCGCCGCCTCACAGCCGGCATGGCCGCCGCCGATCACGATCACATCCCACATGGCGCTGGGCTCTAACCTTCGTTCCAGGAGGGCCTTGAGATAGTCCCCTCCGGCCCAAACGGGAAGCGTCTCGGGCATGCTAAGCCCGACGGCGCGGCCCTTAGAAAGAAGCCCAATGCAGTTTCTGCGATAACCCTATCTTGTCTCAAAACAGCCCCGTGTTTCACGTGGAACAGGGTTAACGAATTCTAACCGCTACTTCCCGATACAGAAGTCTCCGAAGATGCGGTCGAGCACATCTTCTACATCAATGCGCCCGGTCAGCCGCGCCAGAGCGGCCGCGGCGGCGCGCACGTCTTCCGCCGCGAGCTCCGGGTCTGAAGCCAATCGACCCTCCGCCCGCGCAAGCGCCTGAAGCGCTGCGGCGACGGCTTGGCGATGGCGCGCGCGGGTCAGCGTCGGGCCCTCGTCGGCTGAGAGTTTGTGAGCGACCCGCGCCGCGACGGCGGCTTCCAACGCCTCGACGCCGGACCCCTCTAAGGCGGAGCCGCCAAGCTGTTCCACGTGGAACTGGGTTAATGGCGCCATTGCGGTCTGGGGCGCGAGATCGCGCTTGTTCAGCCAAATGAGATCGCCGTCGCTGAGCCCGTCTAGAGCCGCGGCGGTTTCCGCGTTCCGCGCCAAGTCGACGACGCCAATGCGAAGATCGGCGTCGGCGGCGGCTTGTCGGGCGCGGGCCACGCCTTCGCGCTCAACAGCGTCGTCGGTTCCGCGAAGACCCGCGGTGTCGGCGAACACCACCACGTGGCCGGCGAGGATGCGACGCACCTCAATCACATCACGGGTGGTGCCGGGCACGTCAGCGACGATGGCCGCCTCGCGCCGCGCAAGCCGGTTCAAAAGCGTCGACTTGCCGACATTCGGCGCGCCGATGATGGCGACGGTGAAGCCCTCTCGGATGCGTTCGCCGCGTTCAGCCGCGGCCAATTGCCGGGCGAGTTCGGCTTGGGCGGCGGCGAGCGGAGACCGCGCCTCCAGCGCCACCGCGCCGGGCACGTCGCCCTCGTCCGGGAAATCCACGGCCGCTTCAATCCAGGCGAGCGCGTCTGTGAGCTGAGCGCGGAGCGCGTCGTAGATTTCGCTGACGCCGCCGTCGAGCTGGCGCAGCGCTTGTCGTCTTTGAGCGTCGGTTTCGGCGTCGACCAAGTCGGCGATAGCCTCGGCCTGAGTGAGGTCGAGCTTGCCGTTTTCAAACGCCCGGCGGGTAAAGGCGCCGGGCTCCGCGGGAACGGCGCCGGCCGCCAAAAGCGCCTCACTGGTCGCGGCGATGATGGCGGGGCCGCCATGCAGCTGGAGTTCGAACAGATCTTCGCCGGTGAAGCTGCCCGGGCCGGGAAACCACAACACCAACCCCCGGTCGATGACCGCGCCGTCGGAGCTACGGACGGCGCGTAACGCGGCCTCGCGCGGCGCTGGGATGATGTCTATCAGCCGCCCCAGGATGGCCCTCGCGAGCGGTCCCGACACCCGCAACACCGTCACCGCCGCACGGGCGGCGCCTGTGGCGGGCGCGAAGATCGTGGGCTGGGCCGCGCTCACTCCTTGCCGGCTCGCCGAGACGTCGGGTCGACGGGGTCAGTCCCGTCGCCCGGCGCGCCGACAGCGGCGGACATGACCTGGAGAAATTGGTCCGCGACCATGCCTCCGAACGCCGTCCAGTTCTTCATCAGCTGGGCGGGGTCGACCATCTCGACGTTCTTTTCGATCCGCTCCCGGGCCGTCTCCACCATCAGCTCGTTGATCGGGGAAACGTCAGGCAGACCCAAAAAGGCGCGGGCTTCTTCGGGCGTGCATTCCACGGTGATGTTCATCTTCATGACGGGCGAGGCCTTTCGGGTCTGAGCCGGACAGGATAGCCCAACCGGCGCTGTCGGGCAGTCTGACGTGATGCGGCTTTCAGGGGGAGGCTAAGCGGACTAGCGTGGCCGCCCAATCTTCAGGGAGGACGCCCCATGAGCGGACGGCACATCACCATCGAGACGACTGGCGGGAGCTTCACCGGATATCTCGCCCGGCCCGGCCTGGACGGGCGCGGCCCCGGCGTGGTGGTGATCCAGGAGATTTTCGGGATCAACACTGAGATGCGCCGTATCTGCGACGAGCTTGCGCGTGAGGGCTATGTCGCTCTGTGCCCCGATCTGTTCTGGCGCATTGAGCCGGAGATCATGCTCACAGACAACACCGAGGCGGAATGGGGTCGTGCGTTCGAGCTCTTCCAAGCCTTCGACGTCGATCAAGGCGTCGACGATATCGGCGCGGCGGTGGCGACGTTGCGCGACCATGAAGCCACGACCGGCCGGGTCGGCGCGGTGGGCTATTGCCTGGGTGGCATGCTGGCGTTTTTGACGGCCGTCCGCACCGACGTTGACGCGGCGGTGGGTTATTACGGCGTCGGGATCGAAAACCGGCTTTCGGAGATCGAGCGCATGGAGGCTCGGCTGATGCTCCACATCGCGGGCAAGGACGAATACGTGCCGCCCAAGGCTCAGACGGCGATCACCGATGCGCTGCATAACCATCCGCTGGTCTCGCTGCATCAGTATCCAGACATGGATCACGCCTTCGCCCGCGTCGGCGGCAAGCACTTCGACGAGGAGACCGCCGCGACGGCCAACGCGCGCACGCTGAGCTTTTTCCAGGAACATCTGGCGTGATCGGTCGTCGCATCATCTTCGGCCTCGCCGGCGCGGTGACGCTGGCAGGCTGCGACGGCGGCGAAGAGACGGCGCTGAGCGGGCCTGCCGCGGCGGCTTCCGAGACGGCGTCGGTTGATCGATTGAGCCCGGGCGACCGTCCGTTGCCCGCCTATCTGAGATGTCTGCAGGAGGAGGGGGTGACGGTCGTCTCCGCCCACCGCGGCGGCCCAGGACGCGGCGCGCCCGAGAACGCTCTTTCCACGTTCCGCACGACCTTCGCCGCAGCGCCGGTGGTCATCGAGGCGGACGTCCGGGCGACGGCCGACGGAGAATTGGTGCTCTTCCACGATGCTGAGCTGTCTCGTCGATCCACTTGCACCGGCGACCTTGAAGACCGCGATTTCGCCTCCTTGGCCGAGTGCAGCCTCAGGGACTTCCGGGGCACGCAGACGCCGGCGCGCATCGGCCGGCTGGACGACGCTCTGGCGTGGGCGGCAGGCCGTACGATTTTACAGCTCGACGTCAAAGAGCTCGCGCTCATGGAAGACGTTGTCGATGCGGTGCGCGCGGCGGACGCGGAAAACGACGTCATTTTGATCACGTACACCCCGCGCGCCGCGGAGCGTGTCGCGCGACTGGACAGAGACATCATGATCTCAGCCAGTGTCGACCGGGTCTCCGATCTGGACCGGTTAGAGAACGCCGGCGTCGATTTGAGCCGCGTGTTGGCTTGGACGGGGACCGACGCGCCTGATGCAGCGCTGTTCGCAGAAATCCGCCGTCGCGGCTCGTTCGTGATCTTCGGCACGTTAGGTCCGACCGACCGCTCAATCGACGGGGAGATCGACCGCAGCGGCGACATCTTCCGCTATGTCGACATCGCGGAAACCGGCGTCGACATATTGGCGACGGATCGGCCGATTTCCGCCTTCGGCGTGCTGGCGAGGGATCCAGCCTATGAGGCCGGACTTGCAGCCTGCGCAGAATGATCCTCGGGACCTGCCGTCACCAGCGTTGGCGGCGGCGGGTCTCGACCTGACTCACGTGTTCATCGACTGGAAGAATTCGTCATTCGTTTTCGTCTGACGCAGCTTGTCGAGCAGGAACTCGATGGCGTCTTGGGTGCCCATCGGATTGAGGATCCGGCGGAGCACGTACATCTTCTGAAGCGTCTCGCGTGGGACGAGCAGTTCCTCTTTACGGGTGCCCGACTTGGTGACGTCGATAGCGGGGAAGACCCGCTTATCGGAGACTTTCCGATCAAGGATGATCTCCGAGTTGCCGGTGCCTTTGAACTCCTCGAAGATCACTTCGTCCATTCGCGAGCCCGTCTCAATGAGCGCCGTCGCGATGATGGTGAGCGATCCGCCTTCCTCCAGATTTCGCGCCGCGCCGAAAAAGCGCTTGGGTCGCTGGAGCGCATTGGCGTCGACGCCGCCGGTCAACACCTTGCCAGAAGAGGGGACTACTGTGTTGTAGGCCCGGCCTAAGCGGGTGATCGAGTCCAACAAGATCACCACGTCGCGGCCGTGTTCGGTCAGTCGCTTGGCTTTTTCGATGACCATCTCAGCGACTTGTACGTGCCGGGTCGCTGGTTCGTCGAAGGTCGAGGAAATGACCTCGCCCTTCACTGAGCGCTGCATGTCGGTGACTTCTTCGGGCCGCTCATCAATGAGCAGCACGATCACGTAGCAATCGGGATGGTTCGATTCGATCGAGTGGACGATGTTCTGCAGGAGCACGGTCTTACCCGTCCGGGGCGGCGCCACGATTAGGGCGCGCTGGCCTTTGCCGAGAGGGGAGACGATGTCGATCACACGACCTGAGCGGTCTTTGACCGTCGGGTCGTTAGGCTCCAGCAGAAAGCGCTCGTCGGGATAGAGCGGGGTGAGATTGTCGAAGTGAACCTTATGGCGTGACCGCTCAGGATCTTGGAAGTTGATCCCAGCGACTTTGACGAGCGCAAAATATCGCTCCCCGTCGCGCGGCGCCCTGATCTGACCTTCGATCGTGTCGCCGGTACGCAAGCCGAACCGCTTGATCTGCGAGGGGCTGACATAAATGTCGTCCGGCCCGGGGAGGTAGTTCGCTTCTGGCGATCGCAGAAATCCGAACCCGTCGAGCAGAACCTCCAACACGCCGCCGCCGCCGATCTCCACATCGCGTTCAGCGAGCTCCTTGAGAATCGCGAACATCATGTCCTGCTTGCGCATGGACGAGGCGTTCTCGACCTCGAGCTCTTCAGCGAACTTCAGAAGCGTCGCGGGTGATTCCTTCTTCAGCTCCTGAAGAGTCATTTTCTCCAGAGAGTCGAAGGGCGGTGTGGCGGAAGCGTCGGTCATCTTGCGTTTCTTAAACGAGACAGGAGCGAAGGAGGGATCGCGCGCGGCGTCGCCGGAAGGACGAGGCGTATGAAATCGGATCAAGCAAGAAGCGGTGGGCGGCGTGGAACCGCCGATAGGCTTCTCAGGGAGCTGCGATACCCGCGTGGATGCTGAGAACCATATCCGCCCGGGACGGTCAAGCGCGCCCCGACCGATGAGCGCTCAAACAAACGGCTTGACCACAGCCAAAATAACCACGCCGATCGTCGTCAACGCCGGCGCTTCGTTGATTATACGCCAAAACCGTTCAGAACGGGGACGCTCTCCACGGTCAAACCGCTTAAAAGCGCTGGCGTAATAGTGATGCAACCCTGTCAGTCCGATCACTAACGCCAACTTAATGTGGAACCATCCAGCCCCGAAAAGTTGCGGGCGCGCCCAAAGCATCAACACGGCGAACAACCAGACCGCTATGGACGCCGGGTTCATGATGATTTTGAGGAGATTGCGCTCTTGCGTTTTCAGAGCGGTTTCGAGCTCGCCCCCGGGCTCAGCCGTCGAATGGTACACATAGAGGCGCGGCAGATAGAGCATCGCCGCCATCCAGAAGACGACGCTGATGATGTGGAACGCCTTCAGCCACACATAGTGTTGGTTCAGGAGATCCTGCATCAGCCCCGGATCGCATTCGGACACGCCCCAAATAGGGCCGGGCAGATCCGCTCGCCATTGGGCGGCTTTAACCCCGTCGGACCCGTGAGGGCGTCAGCGGTCAACTGCGCAAGCGCCTCGATATAAAGCGCGTTCACGCCCAGCGCGGGCGCGCGCAGATAACGACCAACCCCTTTTTCTTCCGCGCGTTCGGCATATTCCTCGTCGAGTTCGACCAGCGTCTCAATGTGTTCAGACACGAACGCGATAGGGGAGAGCAGAATGTTTTTGCCGTCTTCAGCGGCGCGGTCGATCGCTTCTTCCGTCGACGGACCGATCCACTTCAACGGCCCGACACGGCTCTGGTAGCACACCGACCAGTCTGGCAGATCCGGCAGCCGAGCCGCGACGGCGGCGCAGGTCTCTTCGACTTGCCACTGATAAGGGTCGCCTCGCTTGATCGTCCGTTCCGGCAAGCCATGCGCTGAGAATAGGACGCGGATATTGTCCGGCCGGCCCGCCTCTTCCCAAGCGGACTGAACCACATCGGCATGGGCGGCTAAGAACCGGTCGTGAAGCGGGTAGCAGCAGATGGCGCGCGCGGGCAAATCCGGCGCGGCGTCTTTCCATCCCGTAAACGAGGACCCTGTGGTCGATGTGGAAAACTGCGGATAGAGCGGCAATAACACAATCTCGTCCGGCCGCCAGGCGCGGACTTCCTCTGCGACCTGCTCCACGAACGGGGTCCAGTAGCGCATGGCGATGAACGTCCGACACTCAGCCTCTGGGAGCGCGTCCGCCAATTTGGCGTCCAGCGCGTCAGCCTGCTTGCGCGTCTCAGGCAGCAAGGGGGAGCCGCCGCCCATCTTGGCGTAGTTCTCCCGCGCTTCTTTCGCGCGGGTCGAGGAAATGAACGCCGCCAGCGGCGTTCGGACAAAACCGGGAGCGGAGATGATCGCCGGGTCATTGAACAGATTGAACAAAAACGGCTTGACGTCATCAGGCCCGTCCGGACCGCCGAGATTGAACAACACCACCGCGACGCGGCGTCTTTGGTCATTGGGTGAGGGCGGGGTCATTCCGGCCTTTTATCCTAGCGACGAGACGTTCGACATGCTCGATCGGCGTGGTGCGCCATATCCCATGCCCGAGATTGAACACATAGGGCCGGTCCGCGAACACGGCGAGCAGCCGGTCGACCTCGGCGTCCAGCGCAGCGCCGCCCGCCGCGAGCGCCGCAGGGTCCAGGCCGCCTTGCAAAGGCAAACTCGCCGGAGCCGTCGCCGCCATCCATCGTCCCGACACGCCGGTGTCCATCGCCAAGGCGTCCACGCCCGTGGCCTGCGCATAACTTAAACCTGCAGGCCCGGAACCGCGCGGAAACCCGATCAAGGGGGCGGC
The DNA here is from genome assembly GCA_964483375.1 of uncultured Caulobacterales bacterium. GTDB lineage: Bacteria > Pseudomonadota > Alphaproteobacteria > Caulobacterales > Maricaulaceae > JAUIEH01. The sequence continues at coordinate 21,154 of CAZABJ010000017.1, read as the reverse complement.
GACCTGGGCGGCTTTGACGCGTTCGACGATGCGCTTGGTCGGTTTTACGACCGCCCGTTCGAAAAACGCTTCCGACAAGCCCTCAGCCCAGCTCTCAAAAATCTTAAGCACCTGCGCCCCAGCTTCCGCCTGGGCGATGAGATATTCCGCGGTGGCGTCCGCCAAATGCATGAGCAACGCATCCAGCGCCTCAGGATTGCGCCAGGCCCATTCCCGCGCCGCGTTTCGGGCGTCATCTCCGCCGCGACCGCCGATCATGTAAAGCGCCACCGTCCACGGCGCGCCGGCGAAGCCGATAAGCGACACCGGCGCCGGCAATGCTTTCCGAACCCGCCCCAGGGTCTCATAGACCGGGCTCAGCCGCTCAGCGGCTCTCGACCAATCAAGCCGCTCAATATCCTCGCGTGAGGCGACAGGCTCGAGCTGGGGGCCTTCGTTCTGGACGAATTGGACGTTCACGCCCGCGGCGTGCGGGATGAGGAGAATGTCAGCGAACACGATGGCCGCATCGAAACCAAAACGCCGCAAAGGCTGCAACGTAGCTTCGGCGGCCATCTCCGGGGTGAGGCAGAAATCGATGAACGACGGCGCGTCCGAGCGCAGCTTGCGATACTCCGGCAGATAGCGCCCGGCTTGGCGCATCAGCCATAGGGGCGGGGTCGCGAGCGTTTGTCCGCTGAGCGCTTGAAGCAGGGGCGGCGGGCTCACGGTCGAATTCCGTGTCTGAGGCCGGACGAGCGTTCTTTCATCAAAAGACTCTTTTCTAGAAGACTCTTATTTAGCCTGGGGATGCTGGGGGTTTCGTTGCGAAGCCGGAATGGTCCCCAGACCGCTCCCAGCTCGTTAACATGGTGAAACGATTGTTTCTGCGTTCTTAACGCCGAGCGCCGCCCAATTTAGCGTGGACGTCGTACACAGACAGGCTCTGTGGATGACCCTGTGCCCGGTTGCGGCGCCGAGAGGGGAGGGGAGGCGTCGGACATGTCGACTTGTGTGTCACACGCGGTTCGCCCACCCTCAATCAACAGTCTCCCCCCTTCCTATCCCCAGGACCTCGCAGCACGATGACGGCACAGCGCCTTCCCATGTATTTTCACGTCCATCTGGTGTCGGACTCCACCGGAGAGACGTTGCGTTACGTGCTGAAGGCCTGCGTGGCCCAATTCGATAATGTCATACCTATCGATCACCTCTACGCGCTGGTGAGATCCCAACGTCAACTCGATCGCGTGGTGCGCTCCATCGAGCAGTCGCCCGGCTTGGTGTTGTTTACGATCTTTAACGAAGAACTCCGGGCGTCGCTGGAATCCCGCTGCGCTGAATTGGGCGCGCCCTGCATGCCGGTGTTGGATCCGGCGTTGAGCCTGTTCAGCCGCTATCTCGATGAACCGCTGAGCCACCGCATCGGCGCGCAACATCATATGGACGCTGAGTATCACCGGCGGATCGACGCGGTGAACTATGCGATGGCCCATGATGACGGCCAGAACTTGCATGAGCTGAGGGAAGCCGATGTCGTCTTGGTCGGCGTTAGCCGCACGTCGAAAACGCCCACATGCATGTATCTCGCCCACCGCGGCGTGAAGGCGGCCAATGTCCCGTTGGTATCAACCACGACGATCCCGCGGGAGATCGACGCACTGTCCGAGGTCCTCGTGGTGGGGCTGACCGCGTCGCCGAACCGGCTTTTGCAAATCCGGCGAAGTCGCCTGCTCGGCATCAAGGAGGACCGAGACACGAGTTATGTTGATGAGCGCGCCGTGCGGGACGAAGTGTTGTTCGCCAAACGCATGTTTGAACAACGCAGCTGGCCGGTGATCGATGTTTCCCGACGGTCGGTTGAGGAGACGGCGGCGAAAATCATCAATCTCCTCAATGCGCGGCAGGGGGAAGCCACGCTATGACCGAACGGCTGGTGCTCGGCTCAGGCAGCGCGATCCGCGCGAAGATTCTGAGCGATGCGGGCGTGTCTTTCGAAGTCATGCCCGCAACTGTCGACGAAGCGGCGCTTAAATCCCGGATGGCGGGACAGCCGGGCGAAGCGATCGCGCAAGCCTTAGCTGACGCCAAAGCGCTGGACGTGTCCCGCCGGACGGACGCCATCGTTCTTGGGTCCGACCAGATTTTGCGGTTTCAGGGCCGTTTGTTCGACAAACCCCTCTCGCGCGAGGAGGGCCGTGAACGCCTTTGGGGGATGCGGGGCGCGCCGCATGAGTTGATCGGCGGGGTGACGGTCGCGCAAAACGGCGATGTGCTTCATCGCCACTTGGAGGTGTCTCGGCTGCATATGCGAGACTTTTCGGAAGGATTCCTGACGTCCTATTTCGATAAAGTGGGCGACGCCGTTTTGAAGAGCGTGGGCTGTTATGAATATGAGGGCCTCGGCGCTCAGTTGTTCGATCGGGTGGAGGGCGACTATTTCGCCATTCTCGGTCTGCCGCTTGCGCCGGTCTTGCGCATACTGCGAAGCGTCAACGTGTTGCAGGCATGACGGGTGAGATTGAACGGCTAGCCGGCGTCATGGGTTGGCCGATTTGCCATTCGCTCTCGCCTGTGTTGCACAACGCCTGGATCGCCGCGGCTAATCTCGCAGCACGCTATGCAGCCTTTCCGGTTCGACCAGATGGTCTGGAGCAAGCCATACGGGGCGCATCGGCCTTGGGGCTCGCAGGGTTGAATGTAACCTTGCCCCATAAAGAAGAGGCGCTTGCTCTTGCTGATGACGCGACGCAAGCCGCACGACGGATCGGCGCGGCGAACCTCGTCACATTCGGCGAAAACGGGGCCATCCGCGCAGACAACACCGACATGCTCGGGTTCGCTGCGGGACTTCCGGATAACGCCTTTGACCAGGAAGCAAGAACGGCGCGAATTCTGGGCGCTGGCGGCGCCGCGCGCGCAGCCGCCGCCGCTTTGGTCGAAGCAGGCTATGGTCGCATCGAAATCGTCAACCGATCTCATGATCGGGCGACAGCTCTGGCGAAGGAAGTTTCCCGCTGGGGAGGCGAAGGCCGTGCTTTACCCTGGGACGAACGCGAAGCGGCGCTTCGCGAGATCTCACTTCTGGTCAATGCGACCCATCTGGGCATGACCGGCGCCGCCCCGCTGGGGTTCGAGCTGTCAGGTTTGGCTGAAAACGCGGTTGTCTATGATGTGGTCTACACGCCGCTTGAAACGTCGCTCTTGGCCTCGGCGCGGAAGAGGGGGCTGCGGACTGTCGATGGTCTAACCATGTTGATCGCCCAAGCCGCACCGAGCTTTGAAGCCTTTTTCGGCCGAAAGCCTCCCCAAGCGGTCGATGCGCGCGCGCTGTTGGTCGGTCGCCTGGAAACCCTGTGATGCTGTTGGCGGGGCTGACCGGCTCGATCGGCATGGGCAAAACGACGACGGCCGCGATGTTTTCTGACCTGGGCGCGCCGGTGTTCGACGCCGACGCCGCGGTTCACCGCCTCTACGCGCCAAAGGGTGCGGCGGTGAGACCAGTGGAAGAAGCCTTTCCCGGTACGACGGGTCCGGAAGGCGTAAACCGGACAGCGCTGAGAGATCAGCTGCAAGCTGACACGGACGGCTTCTCGCGGTTGGAGCGCATCGTACACCCCCTCGTCGCGCGGGAACGGCGCAGGCTCTTGCGGCGAGCGCGCCGGCATGGAGCGCCCTTCGTCATTCTCGATATTCCGCTGTTGTTCGAAACCGGCGCGGACGAGCGTATGGACGCGGTCATTGTGGTGACGGCGCCAGCCGATGTTCAGCGGCGCCGCGTCCTCGCCCGGCCCGGCATGACCGCAAACGCGTTCGAAGCCATTCTCGCGCGTCAAACACCGGATGCGCAGAAGCGCGCAGGTGCTGACTTCATCGTTGACACGAGCCGAGGGAAGAACGCCGCGCGTCGACAAGTTCGCCGCATCGCACGAGCGCTTAAACGCCGTAATCGGCGACGCGCCCGCGCAGCGCGCCGCGTGCGCGTTTAGCGCCCTCGGTTTTTCAAGCCGCCGCGAAGCGTCAGTTTAATTCCCCGTCGCCTTGGGTCGCAGACGCTGCGCCGCCGTTCGCCGCAGCACCCTCACGGGCGGCGCGCTGCTGCATGTACATGCGCATGAAGTCGATGGGATCGATGTAAAGCGGCGGGAAACCGCCGTCACGGGTCTGCTCCGCCACGATCCGACGAGCGAACGGGAACAACATCCGCGGGCACTCGACTAAGAGAACCGGCTCAAGGTTAGCCTCAGGAATGTTGGCGAAGGCGAACAAACCCGAATATTTGAGTTCGACCAAGAACGCGGTCTGATCTTCGCGCATGGCTTTCGCTTCAATATGAAGCGTCACTTCATACGTGTCGTTCTCGCCGCGCTGCGCCCGGACGTCGATCGCCAAATCGATATTGGGTGCGGGCTGACCGGCGCGCAAAGACGCAGGCGCGCCGGGATTTTCGAAAGAACTGTCCGTTATATATTGAGCCAGAACGCGGATCTGCGGGGCTTCGGCCGCCGCTTGTCCGCCCGCCGGCGGTGCCGCGGGAGCGTCGTCGGTCATGATTGTCCTGCTGGGTTGCGGCCTGAAGCGACCGATTCGAGGGCGAAGTACCATGGCGGCCGCAGGCGGAGCAAGCGGTCGGGCTGACGCGAAGGCCTCCGCACTGTATAAGTCTTGTTTGACCCCCGGGAGACCGAACACGTGATCGAGATTATTCTTTTCGCCAGCATCGCCGCATTTCTCGGCCTCCAACTCTATCGTCACCTCGGCAAGCGGACCGGGCACGAGCCGACCGTCAGCACGGCTCGGCGGGACGGGGCCCCTGGGGATCTCCGTAGCGGCGAATTGCGACCGGCGTTTTCCGGACCCGCGGCTGCGGGCATGGAGGCTATTCGTGCTGCGGACGGCGTGTTCGAACCCACAGAGTTCGTCTCCGGGGCGAAGGGGGCGTATGAAATGATCGTCACCGCCTTCGCCGAAGGCGACCGGGAGACGCTGAACAATCTCCTCAGCGAGACCGTTTATCAGCGTTATGTGAGCGCGATAGACGCGCGCGAAGCCGCTAACCAAAAGCAAGTTAGCGACATCATGCGCATTGACGCCGCAGAGGTGGAGACTGCGGAACTCGACGATCGGATGGCGAAAGTCACGGTCCGTTTCACGGTGGATTTGGCGAGCGCCACGCTCGACGCCGAAGAGAACGTGGTCGAGGGCGACCCCAACCAAATCCACCGCATCGAAGAACTCTGGACGTTCCAGCGTATGGTCGACGCTGACGATCCCAATTGGCGGCTGGCGAAAGTTCGCAAGGGCTGAGCGCGCCCATGGGCGCTAAGCACGGATGTCGATTTGCGCGGACGGTGCAAGCGGTTCCGGCTCTATTTTCGTTGGTCATGGCCTCAGCGGCGCTGAGCGACGACGACGCCCCAGAACCAATCGCCAGAAACGGCGTCTTGTTGAGCCCAGTGACGTTTTCGGACCTGCCCGGATGGCGGGACCGTCCTCTCAACAGCTCGCTTGTCGCATTTCGACAGAGCTGCGGCCGCTTTTCCGAACTTCCCGATGGTCCTTTGTCCGCAGCCTATGCCGGTGATGTGGAAGCATGGCGGGACGCCTGCGCCGCGGCATGGACTGAAACATGGCATGACCCGCTCAGCGCGCGCGCGTTTTTCGAGAGCCGATTTCGGGCCTATCGCTTGACGTTCGAGGAAGGAACCGAGGGACGTCTGACGGCCTATTTCGAGCCTGAGATCGAAGCCCGACGCGAGCGCGAGCCGCCATTTGTCGAACCGATTTTGGCCCCTCCCGCAGATCTTATCGTGGAGCTCTCGGTCGGGGAGGGCGGGCGCGTGCTCGCAGAGCGATGGCGGCGCCGGCCCGACGGCGTGCGCGAAGCCTATCCGACGCGCTCTGAAATCTATGCGGCAGAGCACGAGCCCCTTGCCTGGGGCCGGGTGTCGGATGTCACGTTCCTTCAGATTCAAGGCTCCGGGCGGCTTCGGTTTCCCGACGGCGAGGTCGTTCGCGCCGCCTACGCCGCCCATAACGGGCGAGACTATCGGTCCATCCTGCGTATCCTCTTGGACCAAGGCGCAATCGCTGAGGATCAAGCCCACAACGACGCCGTCCGGGCGTGGCTTGGGGCCGTTCCCCTGGAGGAGGCGCGCGCCGCGCTCAATCAAAATGACCGCTATGTGTTTTTCACCGAACAGCCGCTGAGCAATCGCCTTATCGGACCGGTTGGCGCGGCCGGCCAGCCGCTTGCGCCCGGCGCGAGCATCGCCGTGGATCCCGACCACCACACATACGGGACGCTTTTTTGGCTTGCCTCGGACGACGAAACCGCGCCCGACCCGCGATTGACGGTGGCGCAAGACACCGGAGGCGCCATAACCGGGCCGTTGCGGGCGGATTTGTTTCTCGGAACCGGCGCACGCGCCGGCGCGGCGGCGGATAACGTCAACCACACCGTTCGTTGGTGGGCGCTGTTGCCCCTCGATGCGGCTCAAGAGCGAGGCGGACAGGAGGCGTTCGATGGGCAAACGACGGCTGAGCGCTGACGAAAACCGCCTTTGGGCGCATGTGGCTGCGACGGTCACGCCACTGAAGAATAAGACCGTCCCCAAAATCGAAGCTGAGACCCCGCCGGCGCAGGAAAAGGCCCTCAAGCCGCATTCGACGACGGCCAAGAAAAGTCCCGCGCCGCTCCCGAAGCGCCAAGCCTTAAAGCGCGAGCCGCCGCCGACGCCGGCGCTCGACAAACGCGCCGACAAACGCACCCGCCGCGGCCAGGTGGAGATTGACGGCAAGCTTGACCTTCACGGCATGACGCAAATCCAAGCGCGGTCGTCTTTGCGGGGCTTCTTGCTGCACCTGCATGGGCAGGGCGCTCGCTGCGCTCTCGTCATCACCGGAAAGGGCGACCCCCGCCAACGCGCCTATGGGCATGACGCTCCGGGCATCCTTCGTCGCCGCTTGCCGGATTGGCTGAACGAGCCCGACATCCGACCCATCGTCGCCCAATACGCAACGGCGAACCGCCGCCATGGCGGTGACGGCGCGTTCTACATTTTTCTCAAACGGGTGAGCTGAGCGCTAAGCATCGCTGTCGCGAGACGCTTTCTCCGCCAGTCCCGAGACCCCCGTTCGCGCGCGCAGAATGTCGGCGACTTCATCGGGGGTAACGTCGCACGCCGCCCACAAGACGCTGAGATGATAGAGCAAGTCAGCGGATTCCGCCCGTAAGGCCGCTGTATCGGCGGCCGCGCCCGCAAGCGCGGTCTCCACGCCTTCTTCGCCGACTTTTTTGGCGATCTTGGCCGGACCCGCGTGAAGCAAGGTCGCGGTGTAGGACGCGTCAGGGTCAGCGTCGCGGCGGGAAAGCACGGTGTCGTAAAGCTGGTCCATCACCTCACCCAATCGGCTCATTGGCGGGCCCCCTAAAGCGTGCGAACCGGCATGCCGGCTTCGGCCATCGCCGCGCGCGCTTCCGCGATCGTGTGCGCGCCGAAATGGAAGATGGAAGCGGCTAACACCGCCGAAGCTCCCGCACGCGCGCCCTCCACCAGATGGTGAACCGCGCCCACGCCGCCAGAGGCGATCACGGGGATGCGCACAGATTCGGAAACCGCCCGGGTGAGCGCGAGGTCGTATCCTTGGCCCACCCCGTCTTGATCCATGGATGTCAGCAGGATTTCACCCGCCCCGCGCGCAGCCATGTCTTGAGCATGCGCCAATGCGTCCACCCCCGTCGGGGTCCGGCCGCCATGGGTGTAGACCTCGAACCGGTTGTCTCCGACCGAGCGAGCGTCGATGGCGACGACAATGCACTGTTCGCCCACGGCCTCGGCCATCTGAGAAACGAGCGCGGGCTCCCGCACCGCGGCGGTGTTGACCGCCACCTTGTCCGCGCCCGCGCGTAGCAACGCAATGACGTCCTCAACCGTCCGAACCCCGCCGCCGACGGTCAGCGGCGTGAAGCAAACGCTCGCGGTCCGCTCCACCACATCGAGCAGCGTGGCCCGGTTTTCATGGCTAGCGGTGATATCGAGAAAGCAAATCTCGTCGGCGCCTTGCTCGTCATAAAGCCGCGCTTGCTCGACCGGGTCGCCCGCATCACGCAAATCCACGAAGTTCACGCCTTTCACGACGCGGCCATCCTTAACGTCGAGACAGGGAATGATGCGGACGGGGAGGGGCATGGAAAGCGCTTAGAGGATGAACTTCGACAAATCCGCGCTTTTCGCCAGATCGCCGACCCGGTCGCGGACATAAGCGTCGTCGATGACGATGGTGGTTCCCGATTGGTCCGGCGCTGAGAAGGACACCTCGTCCAGAACGCGTTCCACCACGGTCGACAATCGCCGTGCGCCAATGTTTTCGACGCTGGCGTTCACATCAGCGGCGATTTCGGCGATGGCGTCGATGGCGCTTTCTTGGAAGTCCAAGGTCACTTCCTCAGTCGCCATCAACGCCACCGATTGGCGGATGAGACTGGCTTCGGGTTCGGTCAGAATGCGTCGGAAATCCTCCCGCGACAGCGCTTTGAGCTCAACGCGAATGGGCAAGCGCCCCTGAAGTTCCGGTAAGAGATCCGACGGTTTGGCCACATGAAAGGCGCCTGACGCGATGAACAGAACATGGTCGGTTTTCACCGCGCCGTGCTTAGTCGCCACAGTGGTGCCCTCAATCAGAGGGAGGAGGTCGCGCTGCACGCCCTCGCGACTGACGTCCCCGCCGGTTTGTTGCGAACGCGCGGTGATCTTGTCGATCTCATCAAGAAAGACGATCCCGTCATTGGCCGCGCTCTCTAAAGCCTCCGCCGTGATTTGCTCATCATCGAGAAGCTTGTCGCTCTCCTCATTGATGAGCGGCTCATAGGCCGCTTGGACAGTGGTGGAGATAGTGCGCGTGCGGCCTGGAAGGCCTTTGCCGAAAAGGCTGGAGAGATCAAGCACGCCCATGTTCCCGCCTGGCATGCCGGGCATATCCATGCCCTGCAGCGGCGAGCGCGAATCCGCCACCTCGATGTCGATCTTCTTGTCGTTCAAAAGCCCGTCATGGAGCTTTTTCCGAAAGCTGTCGCGCGTGACGCCGCTGGCCGACGGCCCGACCAGCGCGTCCAGCACCCGTTCCTCGGCCTTCTCATGGGCTTCAGCTCGAACCTCAAGTCGGCGCCGCTCGCGCACCATGGTGATCGCGACCTCCACAAGATCGCGCATGATCTGCTCGACATCCCGGCCGATGTAACCGACCTCGGTGAACTTCGTGGCCTCGACTTTGAGGAACGGCGCTCCGGCGAGTTTCGCCAACCGGCGGGCGATCTCAGTTTTTCCCACGCCGGTCGGGCCGATCATGAGAATGTTCTTTGGCGTCACTTCGTCTTTGAGCGGACCGGTGATTCGCCGACGCCGCCATCGGTTGCGCAAAGCGATCGCCACCGCGCGCTTTGCGTCGGCCTGGCCGATGATGTGGCGATCCAATTCCGAAACGATCTCGCGCGGAGAAAATGACGACATGTGGGGAAACGGCCTCGTGGTTGGACTGACGTTGCGAGCCTCGGTCCGACACGCCCGAACCGAAAATGGACCGAGCGCGATCGCCGAACGCTCCCTATGAGGAGGGGGGTCGATACCACAATCCTCACCCGGAGCGCATAGCCGACGCCCCACGCGATCGAGCGCGCCGCCGACCTCAGAGACCGGAAGTGGCGACGACGGGGACGATGAACAAGGTCCCGACGCCGCGCGAAGCCGCCCCGCACTGCTGGCGATCAACAAAAATATCCGCCCTGCGTTCACGCTCGCGCATGGTTTGGGCTAGTCTCAGCGGCGACGTGAGCTGTTGGGGTGGAGTTCGACAGCGTGGAGCGACCGCGTTTCCACTTGGCGTTTCCCGTACACGACCTCGCGGCGGCGCGCGGCTTTTACGGCGGCGTGCTTGGCTGCTCGGAAGGCCGTTCCAGCGAACAATGGGTCGATTTCGACCTCTTGGGTCATCAGATCGTCGCTCATTTAGCGCCGGAGGAATGCGGCCCCGCCGCGGCGAACGCGGTGGACGGCCGGGCCGTGCCCGTGCGGCATTTCGGGCTCATCCTAGAGTGGGACGCTTGGGAGACGCTCGCCGACAGCCTGCGAGCCGCCAACGCCGATTTCATCATTGAACCTTACGTGCGGTTCGCCGGAGAACCGGGCGAGCAGGCGACCCTGTTCGTGCGCGACCCTTCCGGCAACGCTCTTGAGTTTAAGGCGTTTCGGGATGACGCCTTGATCTTCGCCGCGTCTCGCTGAGAGAGCGGCGAAGGGGGACCCCGGCGGTCGAGCAACGCAGAAATTCGACCGCCGGGGAGGGGCTCACGCCGTCACTTCCGGAGGGAAGATCCGCGCGATGAACCCGGTCTTAGGCGCGCCCGCGAGCAGCATCCGGCGGGCGCTATGCCAGCCCGCGCCCAGCAAGACCACCGAGCCGCCCAGCACGATGAGCGTGGTTGCGATGGTGAAGCCGAGGGGCATTTTCGCTTGGCTGACGAGCACGTAAATCGCGATGCCGATGGTCGAAAGCGCCGACACCAAAAGCGCCCTGCGATTGATGAGCAGCCCGATGAGAGCGAGCGCCGCGACGATAGCCAGCGTCACTGCCGCGCGCTGCGGGTCGGCCGTCGGCGAGGCCTCATAGCCGAAAACCGTCGTCAGAATCCCGAACAGGATCTGAGGCGCGGCGGCGAGGTGAAGCCAAAAGGCGTTGTCAGAGTACAGCGTTTGACGCGTGGGATCCCGTGCGTCGAAAGCGACGGCGACTAGGAATGTGATGACGCCGCTGATCGTGAAGATCGGGCCCACCGCCGCAAGCGTGTCAGGCAAGGGCGAGGCGTAGAAGAACAAACCGAACGCAGCGGAAGTGAGGCACAAAGCCACGATGCCCCAAGCGAACGGCAAGCGGAATCTCACCAAAAAGGCGGTCGCCGCCGCTGCCGCAATCAACGCCCATGTGGTCCAAAACAAGCCCATCGCTTCACGGGTGGCTTCAAAGTTCTCTTGCAGCGCTTGGCCGGTCCCCAGCTCCACCATCACGGGGGCTAGAAGCGGCAAGGCTCCGAAAGAGACGAAGGCGACAAAGCCAAGCGACAACGTGATCGCAGGCAGAAACAGCCGTTTTCGCCGCGCGAAATACTCCGCCAGCAACCAATACACCGCCGCCGCGCCGAAACCGCTGAAAGCGAGAGAATACTGAACGCCGCGCAGGTCGGCGAAGGAGTCGACTTCCAGCCCGTCTGTCGGGACGCCGGAGTTCAGCAGCAATGCGATGAAAATGCCGACGCCGAGTATGACGATGCCGATGGCCAGAAAAACGTCGTGGAAATTGCGGATAAAGCGCAAGTCTTCTTCGCCGCTGGGTCTCGCACGAGACCCGCGCGCCACGAACCGCTCCAGCGCGTCGGCCGCTTCCGGCGTCACGACGCCTTCGCGCACCGCCGCCTGCAACTCGGCTGCCGTGATCATTATCTTCTCCCGTCCCTGCGCCGCCTGAGGCGCTTATCGTAATTCGATATATCGCATTATCGCGTTTCGATAAACCCCGATGAGTCACGGATGCGTCGGAATGGTGAATCCGATACAAACGCTCAGTTGGTCGCGATGATTTCGACGGTCAGATCATTGTTGGTGTAGACGCAGATTTCTGCGGCGATGGCCATGGCGCGTCGGGCGATTGTCTCAGCGTCGGGTTCGTAATCGTACAAACCCCGGGCCGCGGCCAGGGCGTAATTGCCGCCTGAGCCGATGCCGGCCACGCCGTGTTGGGGCTCCAAGACGTCTCCCGCGCCGGTTAGGAGGAAAGTGTCCCCGACATCAGCCACCAAAAGCATGGCCTCCAATCGACGCAGATAACGATCCGTGCGCCAGTCTTTGGCAAGCTCCACGCAGGCGCGGGCGAGCTGCGCGGGGTGCTTTTCCAGCTGAGCCTCAAGCCGTTCGAACAAAGTCAACGCATCGGCCGTCGAGCCGGCGAACCCGGCGATGACCGCGCCGTCGCCTAGCCGGCGCACCTTGCGCGCATTTCCCTTGACGACGGTTTGTCCGATAGAGACCTGCCCGTCGCCAGCGATGACGATTTTGCCGTTTTTGCGGACGGCCAAAATCGTCGTGCCCCGCCAAAGCGCGGCGTTCGTCATGTCGTTGTGATCTGTCATAGGCGCGAAGTGCGCGTTTCTCAGCGTCGGATCAAGAGCCTGCGGCGGGGGCGGCGTTCGGTCCCAGCCGCGAAATTTGCGCCGCAAGTTCTGTCGCCACCGCATCTTCGGCGGCCGCCGCGCTGTCCCGTTCGGCCTCTAGCTGAGCGACGAAGTCCGCTTCGCTCATGGGCTTGCCGAAATACCAACCTTGCGCGCTGGTGCAGCCATTGAGCCGGAGAAAGGCGAATTGCGCCTCGGTTTCGACGCCTTCTGCGACCGTGTCGTAACCCAAAGCTCGGGCCATGGCGATAATGGTCTCGATAACGACGCGAGCGTTTGAGTCGCTTTCCATCGATCGCACGAAGGACTGATCGATTTTAAAGACGTCGAAGGGAAGGCGGGTCAGCGTGCCGAGGCTCGAATAGCCGGTGCCGAAATCATCGATTGCGAAGCGGACGCCCTGCGACCGGAGCGGCTCAATTTGGTTAATCACCTGCTCGGGGTGTTGGGTGGCGACGCTTTCGGTCAGCTCGAGCTCCAAGGCGTCAGGCGTCAGATTCGCTTGGCCGAGCGCATCGATGACGGTGCGAGAAAACGTCTCGCATTCGAGTTGGATCGCCGAAACGTTCACCGCGACGGCTGGAAGAAACCCTGCCTCCCGCCACCGAGCCGCCGCCAAGCACGCCTCACGCAAGACGAAATCGCCGATGTCGAGAATAAGTCCCGATTCCTCGGCCGCCTGGATAAACGCGCCAGGCCCCACTAACTCGCCATGTCGCCGCCAGCGCACCAGCGCTTCACAGCCGGTGATCCGACCGGTTCGGGCGTTGACCTTAGGTTGGTAGTGCACTTCGAACTCGCGTTCGGCCACCGCGCGGCGGAGTTCGTTCTCTAAGGTCAGCCGTTCCACGGCGCGCCGCGTCATCTCGGGCTCGAAAAACCGGTACGCGCCCCCGCCGTCGGCTTTCGCGGCGTCCAGCGCCAGATTGGCCTGGCGCATCAGGAGGTCGCTCTCCGAAGCGTCGACGGGGAAGCGGGCGATCCCGACGCTGGCGGTCAGGTGCACTTCTTGGTTCGCGATCTCCATCGGCGCCCGAAGCGCGGCGATGATGTCTTGAGCGACATCCTTGGCCGCAACGCTCGGCGCGGGAGCGCACATCAACAGCGCGAACTCATCCCCGGACAAACGCGCCAAGACCGGCGACTTGCCCCCGGCTTGGCCGGGGGTCCGATCCCGAAGCGCTTTGACGACCTTGGTGATGCGCGCAGCCGCTGAGGCCAGCACGCGATCGCCTTCGCGTTCGCCATAGGTGTCGTTCAGCCGCTTGAACCGATCCAGGTCGATAAGCAGCACCGCGCCAGGCGACGCCGCATCGTTCGCGGCGCGTTTGGCGTGCTCCAAAAAGGCGGTCTTGTTGGGCAGGCGGGTCAAGTCGTCCACAAAGGCCAGCCAACGGATCCGATCCATCGACGACTTGAGCTGCTCCATCATCTCGTTGAACGCCGCGGCTAGGACCTCGAGCTCGTCCCCGGTCCGCACGTCGATCCGGGTGTTGAGGTCTCGCGAAGCGACGCGCTCGGACGCCTCGGTCAGCTTTCGCACAGGCCGCATCATCCGGGCGATGGCCAGGCCCGTCAGCGGAAGCGCGAGGCTTAGGCCAAGCAAATTGAGCCAAATGTTGCGGCGCAGGCTTGCGGTCTCCCGCGCATAAAGCTGGTCCAGCGACATAGTGAGCCGCAGGACGCCCAAAAACGCGCCGTCACGCTCAATCGGCAGAGCCACATGGACGTGCTCTTCGCCGACGATGCACAACGGCTCGTTGTTCGCCCAGGCTTGGGTCGCGATACGATCGGCGGTGGTGACCGCGCCCCTTGAACCGGCGGCGAGGACGCGTCCGTCCGCTCCCAACAGATAAGCGCGGTCAACGTCGGGTTGGCTTTGCACCTGTTCCAGCCAGCGCGACAGGACCGCCACGTCGCCGCTTGCGATGGAGTCGATCGCAAGCGTGGCGGAAGATTGGGCGAATTGCTCGGCACGCTGACGAACTTCGGCCAGGGAGACTTGGCGTTCGGCGAATACGTTCAGTGAGATCACAAAGATCGCACACATGGCGAACAGCAACGCCACGAAGATGGCGGCTTTCAACGCGATGCTCATGCGCACGATTTTCTCGGCCATGCGGCGGGCGCCCGGACTGCTTGCGCCCAGGCGAGAGCCGAGGCTGGTCGGAAGAGTGGTACGCCAGGCCTTCTTGCAGTCGCGTTAAAGCGAAACAGGTCTTAATAGGTCGGTTCAGATTTTTCTGATCGCCCCCAGCCAGGAGACCCTATGCGAACGGCCGAACTCGAACGCGAAACCAAAGAGACCAAAATCGCGGTCCGGCTGAACCTCGACGGGACCGGAGCCGCTGACATCGCCACCGGCGTTGGGTTTTTCGATCACATGATGGAGGCCCTGACCAAACACGCCGCCTTCGATCTCTCGCTCTCAGCGCAGGCCGATCTGCATGTGGACGCGCACCATATGGTCGAGGATGTCGGGATCGTTCTGGGCAGAGCGATGCGGGAGGCGCTGGGTGATTTTTCCGGCATTCGCCGCTTCGGCTCGGCCTATGTGCCCATGGATGAGGCGCTGTCGCGGGTCGCAGTGGATCTCGCCAATCGGCCCTATCTGGTCTGGCGCGCCGCTATGCCGACGCCGCTTGTTGGCGTGGGAACGGGCCCAGGCATGGACACTCAGCTTTTCAAAGAGTGGTTCTACGCCTTCGCCATCAACGCAGGGGCCTGCGTGCATGTGGAAAGCCTCTATGGCGAGAACACCCACCACATCATCGAAAGCGCCTATAAAGCGCTTGCCCGGGCTTTGCGTATCGCAGTGGAGACCGATGGCCGGCTGACTGGCGCGCCGTCGACCAAGGGCGTGCTTTAGAGGTGGCCGAAACGGTCGCGCTTATCGATTACGGCGCCGGCAATCTGAAATCCGCGCAAAACGCGCTGCTCGAAGCCGCACGGCGGGATGCGCGCGCCATAACTGTGGACGTCACCGCGGACCCCCAGCGCGTGTTGGCCGCCGATCGCATTCTCTTGCCTGGCGTCGGCGCGTTCGCCGCGTGCATGCGGGCGTTTGACGCCGCGCCCGGCCTTCATGCCGCGATGGAGGAGGCCGTGCTCGTCCGTGGCAGACCGTTTTTGGGCGTCTGCGTCGGGCTGCAGCTTTTGGCTGAGGCGGGCCTCGAGCATGGCCGCACCAGGGGACTTGACTGGCTGGGCGGCGAAGTCGCCGCGCTCCGCCCGACGGATCCCGCGCTCAAGCTGCCCCATATGGGGTGGAACAGCGTGCGCCAGAGGGTCCCGCATCCGGTGCTCGATGGCGCAGACGGGCGGTATTTCTATTTCGTCCATGGCTATGCGATGCGCGACCCCGCACGCGGCGCAATTGCGCTGACCTGCGACTATGGGGGCGAGTTCGCAGCCGCAGCCGTTCGCGATACGGTGGTGGGCGTGCAATTCCATCCTGAGAAGAGCCAGGCCGCCGGCCTTGCGCTTCTCTCCCGCTTTCTCAGGTGGCGACCGTGATACTTTTTCCAGCAATCGACATCCAAGACGGCCGCGTCGTGCGCCTCGTGCAGGGACGCATGGAGGAGGCGACGGTGTTCAATGAGAACCCCGCCGCCCAAGCCATGACCTGGCAAGAGGCAGGCTTCGGCTGGGTGCATGTGGTCGACTTGGACGGGGCGGTTGTCGGCGCGCCGAAAAACGCCGGCGCGGTCATGTCGATCCTCGACGCCACCTCGTGTTCGGTGCAATTGGGCGGCGGGGTGCGCTCGATGAACCGCATCGCATTTTGGATTGACGCCGGCGTGACGCGCTTGGTGCTTGGCACCGCCGCCGTGCGCCACCCTGAATTGGTCAAAGAGGCCGCCCGGGAGTATCCCGAACGCATCGCCGTCAGCATCGATGTTCGCGACGATCATGTGGCTGTCGAGGGCTGGGTGGAGCAAACGACCTGCGACGCGGTTGAGCTCGCCCAACGTTTCGAGGACGCCGGCGTCGCCGCGCTCATCGTCACCGACATTCATCGCGACGGGCTGTCCGGCGGGCCGAATATCGAGCTGACGGGCAAAATGGCCGACGCGGTGCGTCTGCCGATCATCGCTTCGGGCGGGGTCTCAAGCGCCGAACAAATCCAAGCGATGCGCGCGCGAGAAGGACGTCCGATCGCCGGCGCGATCATCGGTCGCGCGCTTTACGACGGCGCGCTCGCCCCGGCCGAAGCGCTAACCGCGGCCGGGGAGGGCGCGGAGGCTTAGCTCTCCGCCATCAATCCCGCTTCGGCGGCCAAGTCGGCGAGGTTTTTCTCAGGCCGGCCGCCAAAATGGCTGATGACTTCGGAGGCCGCCAGCGAGCCCAAACGCGCGCTGGCGTCCAAACCCATGCCGCGGGCGAGCCCGAAAAGAGCGCCGGCGGCATAGAGGTCCCCGGCTCCGGTGGTGTCCAGGACGCCCGGCGTCGGCGCCGCGTCGATCAAATGGACTTCGTCATGGTCGACGGCGACCGACCCCTTTTCCGATCGCGTCAAAAACGCCACTCGGCACTCGGCGCGCACCCGCTGCAGCGCATCGTCGAAATCGTGGGTTTGGTACAGCGAGAGGATTTCGCTCTCATTGGCGAACAGAATGTCGACATGGTTTTTGACCAGCTGCCGGAAGCTGTCGCGATGGCGATCCACGCAGAACCCGTCTGACAAGGTCAGCGCCACGCGTCGGTCGTTCGCCTGGGCCGTCTCAGCGGCTTTCACGAAGGCGCGCTTCGCTTCGTCCCGGTCGAAGAGATAGCCCTCAAGATAGGTGATCGCCGCGTTCTTGACCGCGGCGTCATCAATGTCGGCCTCGGCGAAAAGGGAGGAGGCGCCCAAAAACGTGTTCATTGAGCGCTGACCGTCCGGGGTCACCAAAATCAGGCACCGCGCCGTGGCCGGACCGCCCGAAAGCGGCGCGACCTCATAGGCGACGCCGGCGGCGCGGAGATCGTGGGCGAACACCTCCCCGAGCTGGTCCGCGGCGACTTTGCCCAAATAGGCCGCTTTGCCGCCGAAGCTCGCAACCCCCGCAACCGTGTTCGCCGCCGAGCCTCCGGAAATCTCTTTGCCCGGCGGCATCGCCCCATAGAGCGTCGCCGCGCGATCCTCGTCGATGAGCGTCATCGCGCCTTTGGCGACGTCGTTCTCGGCGAGAAATCTCTCCTCCACCGACGCCAAAACGTCGACGATGGCGTTGCCGACGCCGAGCACGTCGAATTGGGGTTGGTCGCTCATAAATATTCCTCCGCTTCACGAAGGGCTTTACGCAATGCCGGGCCGGTCGAGCAACCGCTTGCCTCCTTGGCGTTGGAACGCTACGCCCGGCGCGCTATGCGCACCATCGCTCTTCTCACGTCCAAAAACATGCTGCCGGACCAGGCTGAAGCCCGGGCCGACGCGTTCGAATATGATCTTCAGTTCAAGGCGTTTTCTGCGGCGTGCCGTGCGCGCGTGATGCGTCTTGAGCCTGTCGTCTGGGATGCGCCCGCCCGACCTTGGACGGATTTCGACGCCGTCGCGATCGGCACGACCTGGGATTATTGGGAAAAGGCGGAAGCTTTCCTCGCCGCGCTCGAAAACATCGAAGTCGCCGGCGTCCCGCTCTACAACGCCGCCGCGACCGTGCGTTGGAACCTCGACAAGGGCTATCTCGCCGAGCTCGCCGACCGCGGCGTCCCAACCATCCCGACGCTTTGGCGCGACGCCGCCGATGCTGAGACCATCAGCGCAGCCTTCGACCAACTGCGCACGGACTGCATCGTGATCAAACCGCGCGTGGGCGCGGGCGCTGAGCGGCTCGTGCGACTGGCGCGCGGGGAGCCCCTGCCGAGCCGGGAGGCTTTGCCGCCTGCGCAGTGTCTGGTTCAGCCATTCCTGCCCTCCGTCGCGGAGAAGGGCGAAACCTCGCTCTTATTTTATGACGGGGTTTTGAGCCACGCGCTCGTAAAGCGCCCGAAAACCGGCGATTTCCGCGTGCAATCGATCTATGGCGGGCGGGAAGAGGTGCATCAGCCGACCGCGGAGGAGCTTGCAATCGCCAAAGCGGCGCTCGCCGCCGCCCCGGCGGATCTTCTCTATGCGCGCGTCGACTTGGTTGAAGGCCTCGACGGCCGCCCGGCGCTCATCGAACTCGAACTCATCGAGCCTTATCACTACCCCGAGCAGGGCCGCTGTTGCGGCTACCATTTCGCTGCGGCGCTCGATCGATATCTCACGCGAAGCGCGACAGATGCGCAGACCGCACGGGCGGAGTCAGCGGCGACTTAGCCCGGCGTCTTTTCCTTAAAGCGACACAAATCCGCGATCACGCAGCTCGGACAATCCGGTTTGCGGGCCTTGCAGACATAGCGGCCGTGCAGGATCAGCCAGTGATGCGCCCCGCGTTTGAAATCCGCAGGCGTGACGCGTTCAAGGCGCTGTTCGACGGCGAGCGGCGTGTCCCCCGGCGCCAAGCGCGTCCGGTTGGACACCCGGAAAATATGCGTATCCACCGCGATCGTCGGCTCGCCGAACGCCTCGTTCAGCACCACGTTCGCGGTTTTGCGCCCGACCCCCGGCAAGGCTTCCAACGCCTCCCGCTCGCGCGGGGTTTCCCCGCCATGCTTGTCAAGGAGCATCTGAGACAGCGCGATCACGTTTTTCGCCTTGTTGCGAAACAAGCCGATGGTCTTGATGCGGTCGCGCACATGGGCCTCGCCCAACGCCACCATGGCCGCAGGCGTATCCGCCTCTTCGAAAAGGCGTTTGGTGGCCTTGTTCACGCCGACATCGGTGGCCTGCGCCGAAAGAGCGACCGCGACAAGCAGGGTATAGGGATTGACGTAGTGCAGCTCCGTGCGCGGGTCGGGCCTGTGAGCGGCCAAACGCCGGTAGAGCTCGGCGGCGTCGGCTTTGGACAGGCCGCGCGGGGCGGCGGGCTTGCGTTTGCGCGGCGGGGCGGCGGCGTCGGTCACGGAAAAAGGGCCTCGTAAGGAATGGGAGCTGTTGGGGGAGGGCTGTCGAGGGCGGCTCGCGCGCTATAACAGTGGCATGACCGCTCGCGCGCTTGAAACCGTCTCGTCCTCAACCGCCGCGCCAAACCGCGCAGGCCGCGTGTATTTCGACGCGGAGCTGCGCCCGAACCGTTCGCTGAGCCCCACGGGCTTTTTCTTGCTTATGGGCGTGATCGCAGGCTCCATCGCCGCCTTGAGCACAGTCTACGTCAACCTCGGCGCTTGGCCGGTGCTGGGGTTTTTCGGCCTCGATATCGTCTTGATCGTCCTGGCCTTTCGGTTGTCCTACCGGCAGGGCCGGCTCACCGAGACCGTGCGCGTCACCGCTGAAGACATCGCCGTCACCCGGCGTTTCCCTTCCGGAGCGGCGACCTCTTACGCCGTGCCGACTTACTGGGCGCGCGTCCATATCGACGATCCCGTACGCCATCACAGCCAGGTGCGCGTGACCAGCCAGGGCCGCACCTTGATTTTGGGAGCGTTCTTGTCGCCCGACGAACGCGCGGCGTTCGCCAAAGCGCTGCAGGCGGCCTTGGCGCAGGCCCGCGATGAGCGCTACGACCCCGACGTCCCAACCAGTTAAGGAGGCGGGCTCATGACATGGGGATGGATCGGCCTTGCGGTGCTCGCCGTCATTGCTGCGGTGATCATCGTGCGCACCATCCATCGCGGCCTCACCATCGGCCGTGACGCCCGGGACGAGTGGCTCGCCCGCAGCGATATGGACGATCCGCTCTTGGCGGATGTCGAAGAAAACCAATTTGTCGCCGCCTATCGCCGGGCTTATGGCGTGAGGGGACAGCTCTTCGCCATCATCGCCACCATCGCCGCGCTCGCTTCAACCCCGCTGACCGTCGGGCCGCTCAACCAGGTCTGGCGTCGCATCGCCCCTTCGGACTTGCCCTTGTTCGAAAGCAGCGAGAACTCGCTCATTCAAGTCGACCCCGATCTGTTCCGGCAGTTTTTCGTGTTCTTCAGCGTCATCCTGATTTGGGCGCTGATCGCGTTCGTGTTCGCCATCATCTTTCACCGCACGCGGTCGCCAGGGCTTGAGTTCGAACTGGACGACATTCGGACCTCCCGGCGCGCCTGACCCACGGAGCCTGTGCTTATGGAATTCCTCCACACCATGGTGCGCGTCAGCGATATCGACGCGTCGCTCCGGTTTTTCTGCGACGGTCTCGGCCTACGGGAGATCCGGCGGATGGACAGCGAAAAGGGCCGGTTCACGCTGGTGTTTCTAGCCTCGCCGGATGACATCGAGCGCGGCGGGTTCTCCGGCGAGGAAAAGCCCATCCCCGCCGGGCTGCCCTGCATCGAGCTGACCTATAATTGGGACCCCGAAGAGTATGAGGGCGGTCGGAATTTCGGCCATTTGGCCTATCGGGTGAAGGACATCTACGCGCTGTGCGAGCGCCTGGAATCCATGGGCTACACGATCAATCGCCCGCCGCGCGACGGCCGTATGGCTTTCGTCCGGTCGCCTGACGGCATTTCCATCGAACTCCTGCAAGCAGGCGACGCCAAACCGGCCGCCGAGCCCTGGGCGTCACGGGAGAATGTCGGGGCTTGGTAGGGGCGAAAAGTCACGCCCGTGTTCGGGGAGGCTCAGAAACGACCGCACCGCGTGAAAGCCGGCAGCCGCGTAGAACGCCTCACCATGCCCGGCGCCTTCGACTTCGACATAGCGGATAGCGAGACCGGCGGCGTCTAAACGCTGAGCGAAGTCGCGAGTGGCGTCGACGTCGACAATGACGTCTTCGGTTCCGTTGATCAGAAGCGTGTCGCCGCCGAACGCGTGGACTGCGCTGAAATAGTCGAACCCGGCCACCGCATCGGTGACGCCAACCCGCACGAACGGCCGCATGAAGGCGGGTACGAGGTTCCTTGCCACCGCAACCACGTCATCGGCCGAACTTTCGATCACCAGACCCCTAATCGGCC
>CAZABJ010000016.1:0-45298 GCA_964483375.1 uncultured Caulobacterales bacterium | reverse complement strand
GGCGGGCCAAGAGATCCCAAGCAGCCTGAAGCCGACAGCGAGGGCTTCAATGCGCTGGACTTCGCTGGCGCGACCTTCAAGCGCGACGCTTACTTCGACAACCGCGTGTTTCGGCAGCCCGCCGACTTCTCCCAAACCCGGTGGCGCGGCTTGGCGAAATTTGTCGGTTCAACGCTGCGCCAGGACACCAGCTTTCGAAACGCGCAATTTCTCGGGCTGTCCCGCCGCCGACGCGTCGCGGATACGGCGTTCGGGCTGGTCGGCGGTTGGATCCTCAGTCATTTTTTTGGAGTAACAAACCGTGCTGACGCCTATTTCGCGCGCCATGAAGATGCCTTCCGCACCCTGAAACTCGCGGCCGAGCAGGCGCGCAATGCGCGGTTGGAGGCGAAGTTCCATCGGCTGGAACAGCTTGCCCGCGCCCATCGCAAGTTCGAAACGGGTCCGCTGGAGAAGACATTCTCGGTGCTTTACGGCCTCGCCGCGGACTACGGCCAGAGCATAGCCCGGCCGTTGACCGCCGTTTTGATCGCAACATTCGGCTTCGCGCTCTTCTACGCCAATTGGGCGAGCGAGGAGGGCATGCCCTTGGGCGAGAGCCTCAGCGATATCGCCCTGGCGGCTCGCGCCCTCGACCTTGAGCAGCTTGAGCATGGCGACGCGTTGCTCGCCGGCGCGGAGCTGTCGCTCAACAATGTCTTTCGACCCTTCAGCGTCTGGAACCCGCGCTTCGCCGACGCCATGCAGGACGACGGCCCAAAGGCGCGGCTGTTCGACCAATCCGCGCCGGGTCGGCTTTTGGCGGTGAGGCTCGTCTCCTCGCTGCAATCCTTCGTCAATGTGACGCTGTTGTTCCTCTTCGCCCTCGCCCTCCGCCGCCGTTTCCAAATCAGTTGAACGCCCCGCCCTCGCCCAGCGGGCTAAGCTGCGGTACTCTCGCCGGCATGTCCGCTGAGACGACGCCCGCCTATCAGGTTCTCGCCCGGAAATACCGGCCACAAAGTTTTGACGACCTAATCGGCCAAGAAGCGATGGTGCGCACGCTCACCAACGCCTTCGCCTCCGGACGCATCGCGCACGCCTTCATGCTGACCGGCGTGCGCGGGGTGGGAAAAACCACCACCGCCCGCCTGCTCGCCCGCGCGCTCAATTTCGCCAAGGAAGGCGAAGCGCGCGGCCAGGGCGCCCCGTCCATGACGCTCGACCCGCCCGGCGTTCATTGCGCGGCCATCGCGGCGGGCGGACACCCCGACGTCATGGAGCTCGACGCCGCCTCCCGCACCGGGGTGAACGACATTCGCGAAATCCTCGACGGGGTGCGCTACGCCCCGCTGGAAGCGCGGTTCAAGGTCTATGTGATCGACGAAGTGCACATGCTGTCGACCAACGCCTTCAACGCGCTTCTGAAAACCCTCGAAGAACCCCCCGCGCACGCGAAATTCATTTTCGCCACGACAGAAATCCGAAAAGTCCCCGTCACCGTGCTTTCCCGTTGCCAGCGCTTTGATTTGCGGCGGGTCGGACCGGACGAGCTCGCCGCCCATCTCGCCGGGATCGCAGCCAAAGAAGGCACGTCCATCGCCGGAGACGGGCTGCGGCTTATTGTGCGCGCGGCCGAAGGCTCGGTACGCGACGCGCTGTCGCTGCTGGACCAGGCCATCGTCCAAGGCGAGGGCGGAAAAACCGACGCCGACGCCGTCCGTGAGATGCTCGGTCTCGCCGATCGCGCCCGCACGTTCGACTTGTTCGAAGCCGCGCTCACCGGCCGGACCCAGGCGGTGTTGACCGAACTCGACGGCCAAATCGACGCCGGCGCCGACCCCATCGTGGTGATGCGCGACCTACTGGACCATTGCCACGACGTCACCCGCGCCAAAGCGCTGGGCGAGGCCGCCCGGTTCGCCGACGCCGCTGACCATGTCGCCCGGGTGCGCGGACTGGCCGAGAGCGTCGGCATGGGATGGTTGTCCCGCGCCTGGCAGATGCTGCTTAAGGGCCATGAGGAAACCCGCGCCGCGCCCGACGCCCGCGCCGCCGCGGAGATGGCGCTTATCCGCATGGCTGCGGCCGCGGGGCTGCCGGGTCCTGAAGAGGCGGCGAAGCTGTTGCGCGGGGAAACCGCCGGCGGTGCAACAGGGGGGACGACGGACGCCCCGCCGCCGCGCGCGCCCGCCGAGACCGCCCAAGCCCAAATGCGCGCCCTCGCCCAAGCTGTTCCTGTCGCTGCGCCCGCCGCGGACGAGGAGCCTCCGCCCGCAGCCGCGGAGGGCTTCGCCTCCCTCGCCGATGTCGCCGCCCGCGCCGAACGCGAACGCGACATGATGCTCAAATCCGACATCGAACGCTTTATGCGGCCGGTCGCCTTCGAGCCGGGGCGTTTGACGTTCCAACCCACCCCCGACGCGCCGGCTGATCTGGCCAAGCGCGTGTCCCGGGCGCTGCAAAGCTGGACCGGCGCGCGTTGGCTTGTCAGCCCGGACGCAGGCGCACAGGGCGGAGAGACGGTGGCGGAAGCGCGGCGGCGGGCGCGGGCGGAATTGTTCGCCGAAGTCGCCGAAACGCCGGCGGTGGCGAAGGCGCTGGCGCTGTGGCCCGGCGCGGAAATCGTGGAAGTGCGCGAGCTGGCGCGCGACAATCCGACCGAAGAGGAGAGCTAAGCGATGAAAGACCTTGGCGGCCTGATGCAGCAGGCCAAAGAAATGCAAGAAAAAATGCAAGCCGCTCAGGCGGAGATAGAAACGCTTGAGGTCGAGGGGCAATCGGGCGGCGGCGCCGTGCGGGTCACCCTCTCGGGCAAAACCGAAATGCGCAGCGTGAAGATCGACCCTTCGCTGATCGATCCCGAGGAATCTGAAGTGCTGGAGGATCTCATCCTCGCCGCCTTTAATGACGCCAAGCGAAAGCTGGACGATGCGGTGAAGGAAAAGATGGCGGCCGTCGCCGGCCCGTTCGCCGGCATGCTGCCCCCGGGCATGAAACTCTTCTAGGTCGGCGAGGCCCGTGTGGCGCAAAGCGGGGCGGCGTCGGGCCGAGACACGCCGCGAACCAGACGGAAGCCCCCGCCGCCTTAGTCAGAGCGTTTGTATGTCATTCAAACGATAGGCCGTCATGCGGTCAGGCGGGCGGGGGGAATAAAAATGATTGGAATACTGGGTCTTTTCCTGGGCCTTGGCGTCTTGATTTGGATGGCGCTGCGCGGCGTGAACATCATATTCGCCGCCGTCGCCTGCGCCTTGATCGTCATGGCCACCAATGCGCTTCCCGTCGCGGCGACGATCAACGACGCGTTTTTGTTCGGCGATCTGGGCGCGTTTTCGTTCGCCGGCCGGTTCTTTCTCTTGTTCGCCGCTGGCGCCGTCTTCGGCCGTGTGATGGGCGACAGCCACGCCGCGACCAGCATCGCCATGGCGCTTGTCACGCGGTTAGGCGCCAGCCGCGCGCTATGGATCACCGTGCTTGCCTGCGCCTTGCTGACCTATGGCGGCGTGGTGGTGTTCGTGGTGATTTTCGCCATGTATCCGCTCGGGCTGCGCTTGCTCAAAGAGGCCGATATTCCCAAGCGCCTGTTCTGCGGCGCTCTGGCTTTGGGAGCCGGCACGTTCACGCTCACCGCGTTGCCCGGCACGCCCTCGATCCACAATGTCATTCCCTCCGTGGCGCTTGGAACGGATCTGTTCGCCGGCGCGGGGCTGGGGCTCTTCGGCGGCGCGATCATGTTCGGTCTCGGCATTTGGTATCTGGAGCGCGAACGGCTGAAGGCGCGCGCCGCCGGGGAGGGCTTCGAGCCAGGTCCCGCCGACAGGATTCCTGACCTCGCCGAGATTGAAAAAGACCAGCCGCACTGGGCTTTGGCGGTCACCCCGCTCGCCCTTGTGATTGGCGTCATTCTGGCGCCGCGGCTGCTGACGCTCGCCGGGGTCGGCGGCGATTCCGCTCTCTTGGCCTTCGCCAACAGCCAGCCCGTCTTGTGGCCGTCCATGGCGCTTATGCTCGGCAGCGCTTGCGCGCTTGGTTTGTTCCGCTCGGTTCGAGTGCGGCCGCTGCAGGTTCTTGGCAACGGCACGCAGGATTGCATCATGCCGCTGATGGCGACTGCGGCGGTGATCGGGTTTGGCGGCGTGGTCGTTCAAACCGCCGGCTTTGAGGCGTTCACTGGGGCGGTCACCAACGCGCCCGTTCCGCCGCTGTTGTCGATGTTCGCCGCGATCAGCACGGTGTCGGGCGTCACGGGATCGGCGTCGGGCGGCCTTCAGATTTTCATGTCGACGCTCTCGGACACCTATCTGGCGATGGGAATTGAGCCTGAGGAACTCCATAGGCTGGTCGCCATGGCGTCCGGCGGGTTCGACTCCCTCCCCCATTGCGGCGCGGTCATCGCCATGCTGACGATCACCCAGCTCACCCATAAGCAAGCCTATCGGGACGTCGCGGTCGTCACCGTCATCATCCCCGTCATCGCAACCTTGGCCTCAATCCTCGCCGCGATGATTTTCTGACGCCGCCTGGGACGCCGCGGACGACGCCCAGGGCTGGCCTTCGGGGAAAAGAGGCGGTCGGTTGTGGGCGTTTGCGGCCGCTCCGCCTTTTGCGGTTTCGACGCCCCCCAGCAGCCGCTGCGCCAACTCCGAAATTAATCGGCGCGCCCCATCCTTATCGATCGTGTACCCGGTTGCGTCGAACGCTTTTGCCTGCGACTGACTGCAATGCCTGATTGGGCAATGCGTTGGGTCGCCCTCGTTTAACTGGCCCATGTTGCGGTATGGCGTCAGTCAAAGGGGTAATAGCGGCGAACCATCAAAAACTCGGAGAACGCGTCGCGAAGTTGCTTTAAGTTAAAGCGTTGTGCGGCCAAGGCTCGTCAATGACCAGTTGAACGGAAGCGCCTGCGCTGAGCGCGAATTGAGACGCCGACGAGCCGTAACAGAGAACGCGGTCTCATCTGTCAGAACTGCACAGTCCTACTGGGCCCACGCTGGGTTGCGTTGTCTTCTTCGCGACGGAAGGGGCGATTGGTCCGTTCTCGCCATTCGTCGGGTCGGGCTAGGCGTTGTCGCCAACGACCAATCTGAGCGAACCGTCATAGCTTTCCTGTGCGCGCAGGTGAGCCCATCGGCGATCCCAGCCGCCATTCTCTAAATCCTCACGTAGTGCGCGTTCAAATCGCCCAACAATCTGGGGCGCCACAAAACTCCAAGACGAACACGCAAGACGCGCTTCCGGATCGACTAGTATCTCAGGACGGCCGTAATACGCCTCGTTGAATCCGTCCTTACAGTCCAGTGGGATGGGCGCCGACTTCACACGGACATCGCCTCCCAATAAGGCGCTGACTTTGGCGATTGGAGGAAACCTGCGCGATTCGTGGACCAGCACCTCCGGCGCATAGTCGTTGAGCCAGAAGTCACGCAGTCGATCAGGATCGGCCACCAGCAAGATGATTGGTCCGCGCGTAACTCGCTTTAGCTCTGACAGGCCGCGCGACAGGTCGGCCCATTGATGGATAGTGACAATCGCTAAGGCGGCGTCGAATGCCTTAGCCGGGAAGGGAAGGTTTTCCGCCGTCGCGTCGATTGCTTCGGTGAGATGCGGCGGGCGTTGCGCGCGCATCGTAGCGGATGGCTCCACCGCCGTTACGTCGCGATCCGTCGGCTCGTAGGATCCCGTGCCGGCGCCAACATTGATTATGCGGCGAGCGCCTCCGAAGGCTGCGTGGATGACAGCGGCGATGCGAGGATCCGCCTGTCGGAAACGGGCATAGCTAGCGCCGATGGCGCCATAGTCCGCATCGCCAGCGCTTCCATCACCCTTCCGCATAGGGTCGCGCTACGAACATCACCAAAAGCTGTCAAGCGTTCTCGGATGACCGCCACCGCCGAAAGCCAACCGCGAACCCGCTCACGCAGCGCGCTTCTCGGCGCATCTTGACGATGTGAGTGAGCGCTCACATACTGCTGGCGTCCCCCACGTCATTAAAGGATCGCGCCATGATCACTCGTCCCCTCGGCGCCACGGGCCTCACCGTCAATGCTGTCGGTCTGGGCTGTATGGGTTTGTCAGAGTTCTACGATCCGCCCGTCACCGTGGCGGACGGGGTCAAGCTTATCCACGCCGCCCTTGATCGCGGCGTGAACCACCTCGACACCGCGGAAATGTACGGCATGGGCAAAAATGAGGAGCTGCTCGCCCAAGCCCTCGCCGGCAAACGCGACCAGGTCGTGCTGGCGACGAAATTCGGCCCGCTGCGCGACCCAGAAACCGGCATGCCCACCGGCATCGACGGCTCGGAAGCCAATTGCCGCCGCGCCATCGAAGGGTCGCTCAAGCGCCTGAACACGGACGTCATCGACCTCTACTATCTCCACAGAGTGGATCCCAATACGCCCATCGAAGACACCGTCGGCGCGATGGCGAAATTGGTGAAGGAAGGGAAAGTCCGGCATTTGGGTCTGTCGGAAGCCTCCGGCGACACGTTGAAGCGCGCCGCCGCCGTGCATCCCATCGCAGCGGTTCAGTCCGAATACTCCCTGTTCAGCCGTGATATCGAAACCGCGCTCATTCCTGAGCTCAAGGCCCTGAACGTCAGCCTGGTGGCCTACTCGCCGCTGGGACGCGGCATGCTCGCAGGCAAGTTCACCGCTGAATCGCTGTCCGAAACCGATTGGCGCACCATGAACCCGCGCTTTCAAGGCGAAGCGTTCGAGGCGAATTTGGCGCTGGTCGAAGAAGTCAAAGCGGTGGCTGCGAACAAAGATGTCCACCCTGCTCAGATCGCATTGTCTTGGGTGCTCGGCCGCGGGGAGCACGTGCTGTGCATCCCGGGCACGACAAAAGTCTCCAACCTTGAGAGCAATTTGGCCGCGGCGGACGTCTCCCTCAGCGGAGACGAAAAAGACCGCCTCGACAGCTTGGCGGACAGAGTTCAGGGCCTTCGCTATCCTGAGACGATGATGGCGAGCACTAACGCCTGATGTTGCGGCGCCACAGGCGGCAGCGTCACGCCGCCGGGCCTGTTGACCCGCCAATGAATTCGGCCATTGTCCGCGTCGAGTTCAAAGGCCGCCGACAGGCCCGGCTGAGTTTGCGAGCGTCGTCTGGGGTTTATGGACTGGGACAAACTGAAGACGTTTCACGCCGCCGCGGAAGCCGGCTCCTTAACGGGGGCGGCCGAACAGCTAGGGTTGTCCCAATCCGCCGTGTCTCGGCAGATCGCAGCGCTCGAAGAGCAACTCGGGGTTACGCTGTTTCACCGTCACCCGCGCGGATTGGCGCCGACCGAGCCCGGTCGGATATTGCTCCAGACCACGCAGGATATCGCCGCGCGCGTCACCCTGGCGGAGGCGACGCTGCGGGACGCGCGCGACAAGCCGTCAGGAGACTTGCGCGTCACCGCGCCGATCGCGCTGGGGACCACATGGCTGGCGCCGCGCCTGCGCCCCTTCCGTGAGGCTTATCCGGACATCGCGCTGCATTTGGTGCTCGATGACCATGAGCCGGATCTGTCCTCCTATGATGTGGAGGCGGCCATCCAGCTTCGCCGGCCCACCCGAGCGGATTTGGTGCAAAAACGTCTGATGAAGGTGCCGCAGAGCCTCTACGCCTCGCCGGACTATCTGGCGCGCCGCAAAGCCCCGCGCACCCCGGCGGACCTGGATGACCATCCGCTCATCCTCTATGGCGCGGGTGACAGCGGGCCGATGAAGGGCGTGGACTGGGCCCGCGATTTGGGCTGCCCGGAGCGACCAAGGCGGGCGGCCTTGACCGTCAACACCATCCACGGCGTGAAAGCGGCGGTGGAGGCGGGGCTCGGCATTGGGGGCCTGCCGGAATACCTCGCCCGGGGCTCAGACAGGTTGGCCCCGGTGCTGCCTGAGCATCACGGGCCATGCTTCGAGGTGTATTTCGTCTATCCCGAGGAGCTGCGCGCCTCCCGCCGCATTGAGGCGTTTCGGGACTTCCTGGCTGCAGAAGCGCGGCGCTTTGAACGCTGAACGCGGCTCTGCGCACATACATCGCTCGTTAGGTACATAATCGCCCCCCAACAGCCGCGAACCGACACAATCTCGTCGCTTTTTGCCAGAATTTCGACTGGATCACCGCCCACTGCCCTCATTTGCGCAAAGCTATCCTGCGGATAGGCACATGGCGCAGTTATTAACAGAGGCTTAAAGTCCGCCTCGAACCGGTTGAACCCCTTTTCTCGGTTCCAGAGGCATCACGTCTCCTCCCCAGACGTATGCAACACTTCAAACGCCCGGCCCTCCCCGTAGGGCCGGGCTTTTTTTGCCCCAGTCAAAGCTGGCTGCGTAGCATCCAAGCGGTTTTTTCTGCGGCGTTCATGCGTTGGGTGAGCAAGTCCATGGTGGGTTGATCGTTCGCCGCTTCGGCGGCGGGGAATGCCTCGCGGGCCGTCTTGGCCAGGCGCTCATGGCCGCGAGCGAGATCCGCAATCATGTCCGAGGCCGCAGGAACCCCGACGGCTTCTTCAATCGAAGAGAGGGTCTGAAACGCCGACCCTGCGCCGGGCGCATAAACGCCCAAGGCGCGGATGCGCTCGGCGATTTCGTCCGTAGCCGTCCAGAGTTCGCGATATTGCTGTTCGAACATCACGTGCAGGGTGTTGAACATCGGCCCCGTGACGTTCCAGTGATAGCCATGGGTCTTGAGGTAGAGCACGTATGTGTCAGCCAGCACATGCGCCAACCCGCCGGCGATCTTTTCCCGGTCCTGAGCCTCAATCCCGATATTGATGTCCATCCTTCGACCTCCTGCGTCGGCGCGCGACCGCACCCAGATTAGAATTATTCTAAACCTGGGTGCGGAGACGTCGAATGCAAGATCGGCCTCGGCCTTGGCGAGCCTCTATCGGACCCGGGACCAAGGCGTGGTTCAACCGACGGTTTGCGCGCGCGCCTCGACCACGGCGTCGGCCAAGCGGCCTGTCAGCTCAGCGGCGTGATCGTGGACCGCCTCAAAACTCGCCAACCCTTGCGTCGCAGATCGCAATTCGATGATGAGGTCGCCCGCCTCAGCCTGCGGGAGATAAGCCTCGATGCGATCCCAACCGGACCAACCCTCACGCGCGTCGAAGCCTAAGATTTGCCCGCGGCGAGCCGTAAGGATCGAGGTCACCCGCGACATGGCTTCGCTGGGCGCGAACGCGGTGACCTTGAGGATCGGCTCTAACAACACCGGCGCACATTGCTCCAACGCCGCCGTCATGCCGATGCGGCCTGCGGTTCTGAACGCGATTTCCGAGCTGTCGACG
Source organism: uncultured Caulobacterales bacterium (assembly GCA_964483375.1). Taxonomy (GTDB): domain Bacteria; phylum Pseudomonadota; class Alphaproteobacteria; order Caulobacterales; family Maricaulaceae; genus JAUIEH01. Next base: position 36,033 of record CAZABJ010000016.1, on the reverse strand, counting down.
GCGTGGTGGGAGCCGTCCACCAATGTCACCGCCACGTCCGCCACGGGAAAGCCCAGGGGGCCGCGCGCCATGGCGTCCCTGACGCCGTGCTCCACGGCGCTGAAATATTGCCGCGGCACGACGCCGCCGGAGATCCGGATGTCAAAGTCAAAACCCTCTCCCCGCGGAAGAGGCGCGACTTCCAGAACAACGTCGCCGAATTGGCCGTGGCCGCCGGACTGCTTTTTGTGCCGTCCGCGCTCCGTGGCGCCCTTTCGAATGGTCTCGCGATAGGGCGTCGCGGCTTCCCGGGCGACCGCGGCGACGCCGAATTTGCGCTTGAGTTTCTCAAGAGCAACGGCCAGATGCACCTCGCCCGCTCCAGCAAGACGCAGCTCGCCCGTCTCCGCATCCGGCCCGGCGCTGAGGCAAGGGTCCTCCTCAACCAGTTTCGCCAACGACGCGGTCAGTTTGACTTCGTCCTTCTTCTCTCCCGCCGAAACCGCGCGACGCATCACCGGCGCAGGCGCGGCGATCCCGCACGGCGGCTCCGCCCCTGGCCCGCCGACCGCCAGGATTTCGCCTGTCGCAGTGTCGCCCAAACGCGCCATGGCGACCATGTCGCCCAAGCCTGCCGCGGCCTGCTTCGTCATGTCCGCACCGTGGGGCGCGAACAAGCCCCCGCAGCGAGCGGTCTCGCCATTGGCGCGCGCGAACGCCGCGCCGTCGGCGACCTCGCCGGCAAGCACGCGGGCGTATGAGATCTTTCCCGCTTGGCCGGCATGGACGGTCTTCACCACCTTGAGCGCCGCGGTCGCCTCCTGCAGCGTATCCCCGCCCAGAGCGCGTTCGGCGGCCGCCGTGATGTCAGGGGTTTCATGGCGCAGCGCTTTGAGCAGTCGACCGACCCCGCCGCCGGCGGCGGCCGAGCCCAAAAACACCGGGGTGATAAGCCCTTCTTGCAGCTCGCGGGCGAGATCTGCGCAGACCACGTCTCGGCCAGGCGCTTGGTCTTCGAGCAGCAGCTCCATCAAGGCGTCGTCGAAATCCGCCAAGCGTTCGAGCATCTCAAAGCGCGCGTCGGCCTCTTGGTCGGCGAGCGCGGAGGGTATGGCCACCTCTTTGGAGTCTTCTCCCTCGCGATACACGTAAGCCCGCTCAAGCGCGAGATCGATGTAACCGGTGACCGTCTCCCCCGCGCGAATTGGGATCTGCCGCATCACCAAGGGGCGCGGGCTGACCTCGGCCAGCGCGTCGAAGATCTCACGCACCCTCGCGGCGGAGGTTTCAATCTTGTTGACGAAGATCATGTGCGGCACGCCGCGGGCGGCCAGGTCGATCAGCCAGGGTTGCACGGCGAGCGCTTTGTCCGGGTCCGGCTCGACCACGACCACGGCGACGTCCGCAGTGTCGAGCGCGGAAAGAGCGTCGCCGCTGAATTCCGGAGAGCCGGGCAAATCGAGCGCCCAGTAGCGGTCGCCCAAATAGTCAAAGCCCGCGATGGTCATGTCGGTGGATAGCCCGCGCGCGCGCGCCTCAGGTCCCGCATCGCCGGTACGGTCATTGGAGCCTGCCGGCGGCAGGCGATCGCGCGCGCCCGCGGCGTGGAGCAACGCGTCCAAAAGCGTCGTTTTGCCTGAGCCGTAAGGTCCCGCGAGGGCGACCGCTCGCGCGGTCGCTCTTTGTCCTTGTTTCATTGTCATCTCCTCCACGACATGGGGCGGAGGGCCGCGGGCCGGACCGGCGGGCTTCGCACGGGTCCCTCGGGCCGTCCCTGCGGCCCGGGCGAGGACAAGCGTCGCTCAGTGTGCGGTGCAGCAGCAAGGGGCGCGATGACGCGTGCGCGACTGGCGCGCAGCTGCTAAACCGCGCGCATGACCAGCGTTCGCTCCCCCGTAAAGCTCATTGTCCGCCAAGCCGAAATCCGCGATGTCCCCGCCGTCGTGGAGCTCGTGAAGCGAGTCTATCCCGACATTCCGCCCTATACGCCCGGCATGGTGCAGGCGCACTGCACGACCTTCCCTGCCGGTCAGTTCGTCGCAGAATATGAAGGCGACGTCGTGGGCTACGCCGCCTCGTTCATTATCGATGAGAAGACCGCGCTCGGCCCGCACAACTACGAGACCATCACCGGCGGGGGCTACGCCGCGCGCCATGACCCCAACGGCGATTGGCTGTACGGCATGGAAGTCAGCGTCGACCCGGAGCGGCGCAATCTCCGCATCGGCCAGCGCCTATATGATGCCCGGAAAAGGCTCTGCGAGGACTGGGAGCTGAAGGGCATCGCCTTTGGCGGCCGGATGCCGGGGCTGAAGCGGCGGATCAAGCAAGTGGGCACGCCGGAGGCCTATTTGGAAGGCGTGCTCGCCAAGGAATTCCGCGACCCGATCATCGGCTTTCAGACGCGCAACGGCTTTGAGCCGATTGGGGTCCTCAAGGGGTATCTGCCGTCAGATAAGGACTCTTTGGGCAACGCCGCGCATATGGTCTGGCGCAATCCTTACGTCGACCCGAGCCTGGTGAAACAACCGGTCAGTCGCCATGATCCTGAATCGGTGCGCGTCGCGACCGTGCAGTTTCAACAACGCCACGTCGAAAGCTTCGACGCTTTCATGTCGAACATCGAGTATTTCGTCGACGTCGTGACCGACTACAAGGCCGATTTCGTCGTGTTTCCGGAGCTTTTCACGCTCCAGCTCCTCGCGTTCGAAAAGCGCAAGCTCACCCCCGCCGAAGCGCTTGAGACGCTCACCCGCTACACCCCGCAATTCACCGAGCGGATGAGCCAGCTCGCACTGGGCTACAACATCAACATCATCGGCGGGTCCCATCCGACGCATACCGAGGCGGGGGAAGTTCGCAACGTCGCCTACGTCTTTTTGCGGGATGGTTCGGTTCACGCGCAGGAAAAAATCCATCCCACGCCGAACGAGCGCTACTGGTGGAACATAAAAGGCGGCGACGAAGTGCGCGCCATTCCCACCGATTGCGGCCCAATCGGCGTCTTAGTTTGCTACGATTCCGAATTCCCCGAACTCGCCAGACGACTGGTCGACGAGGGCGCGCGCATCTTGTTCGTGCCCTTCTGCACCGACACCCGTCAGGGCTATCTGCGCGTGCGCTATTGCAGCCAAGCCCGCGCGGTGGAGAACCAGTGCTACGTCGTGCTCTCAGGCAATTGCGGCAACCTGCCGAACGTCGAGAACATGGACATTCAATACGCCCAGTCTTGCATCCTGACGCCGTGCGATTTCCCTTTCGCCCGCGACGGCGTGGCGGCGGAGGCGTCGGAAAATGTGGAGACGGTGGCGATCGCGGATGTGAGCCTGTCCGATATCGCATGGGCGCGCGCGCAAGGCACGGTGCTGAATCTGCGCGACCGGCGCTTTGACTTGTATCGGGTGGAGTGGACGGACGGCGGCTGAGCCGTCTTGATTTGGTTCAGGTATCGTCGCGGCGCGGCCACGATTCGTTCAGTCCCCATTAACGCGAAAAGTGCGTAACATAGGGGCATGAAGACGCTACAATTCGCCGTTCGCGAGCAACAATTCGAGGCGCAGGTCTTTGCGGCTCGGCTTTTCGCCCAAAGGGCGCGGTCGAAACCGAGCGCGCCTTGGCGGGCGGATGCGTTGCGAACGACGGCATGGACCTTCGCCATCGTATTCTGCGCGACAGTTTGGGCGGCCGTGTTCGCACTCGGCGCGCGACTGTTCCTGTAGTCGAGCGCTTAGCGTTCAGCTTTCCACCGGCGCGACATAGCCCCAGCTGAGCAGGTCAAGCGCACGCGCCTGACGTCCGACGTCACGGGCGAGTTCAGTTTCCCCAGCGCTTTTGAGAAGCTTCGCTTGGGCGATGAGCGCATGAGCTTGATCGCGCAATTGGCGGGCGATCGGACGGGCGGCGGATGCGTTCGGCATGATAGTCCCTCCTAGTTATGCTCTGTTACGTCGCGTCGGGCCTTTTGGACGAGCGACGATTCGTCACTTCGCCGTGAGGCGCTCAACAGGCGAGCAGCAAGAAACGGACCTCGCCTGAGGCGACGCATTCGACCCATCATGAAACGGCTCAAGAAACACCAACGCCCCAGAGCCGGGGGAGACGGCTCCAGGGCGGTACGCAGTTACGCTATGAGCGAACTCAATGACGGGATGAACACGCCCGCCACGCAGGTCAGAACCAGAGCGTAAGCCAAAACGCCCGCAGCCTGATTGGCGCGATTGCGCGAACGCCGTTCCATCATAGATCTCCTTCGTACCGACCGTTAACCTGTTGACCAAGCGGGGTGTTTTTGTTTCCCGCGGGGGCGTTTGTTGTTTCCGCCCTTGTTGTGAATCGATAAATGCTTATCGAAAGTCGCGCAAGCGCTTTTTATCGCAAAACGATGATTTTTTCGTCATGTTCGATAAAGCCGAGCGCTAACAGCGCGTTAGCGGCGCCCATCGAGCCGTTTGTCCGCTGAGGGCCGAGACTGGGATGCTTTACGGCGCTCGACGCTGCGATGGCTTATGCGTCGGCGTCGCCTCGCTCGGCCGTCGGCAGCGAGAAGCCCTTGAACCGCTCGCGCAACGCTCGTTTGTCGATCTTGCCTGTGGCGCCGCGAGGCAGCGCATCGACTGAGACCACCGCGTCCGGCAACCACCATTTCGCGACCTGGGGGGCGATGAACGCCAATAGCGCGGCTTCATCCACTGACGCGCCGGCTCTTGGCTCGACGATCAAGAGCGGGCGTTCGAACCATTTGGGATGGTGCACGCCGATCACGGCGGCCGCTTCAATGTCGGGATGACCCGCCGCGACGTTCTCAAGCTCGATCGTTGAAATCCACTCCCCGCCGGACTTGATGACGTCCTTTTCTCTGTCGACGATCTGCATGTAGCCGTAGGGGTCGATGGTGGCCACGTCGCCGGTTTTGAGCCACCCGTCTTCCGTCAGCGGATCGCCGCCTTCATTCTTGAAATACCCGCTGGCGACGCCGGGGCCGCGCACCTCCAAGCGCCCGAAAGCCTTTCCGTCTCGCGGCGTCTCCCGCCCTTCGGCGTCACGCACGCGCATTTCAACGGTGAACGGGGGGACGCCTTGTTTGAGCTTTTGACGGATTTGCGCCTCCCGCGGCAGCGCGGCGACTTCAGGCGTCACCACGCCCAGGGTTCCCAACGGGCTCATTTCGGTCATCCCCCAGGCATGGATGACTTCCACGTCGAACGCATCCTCGAACGTGCGGAGCATCACTTCGGGCACGGCCGACCCGCCGATGATGACGCGGCGCAAATGAGGGAGCCTCGCGCCGGTCTCGCGCAAGTGTCTCATCAGGTCGAGCCAGACCGTCGGAACCGCCGCGGAGAGCGTGACCTTTTCTTGGTCGAGCAGCTCATAGATCGACGCGCCATCCAGCTTCATGCCCGGCATCACCAAGCGCGCGCCCGTCATGGGAGCGGAAAACGCAAGCGCCCACGCATTGGCGTGGAACAACGGCACGATAGGCAGGATGACGTCCCTGCCTGACAGGCCCATGACGTCGCTCATGCAGCAGACGAGCGCATGGATGACGTTGCCGCGATGGGAGTAGACAACCCCCTTGGGATTGCCCGTGGTGCCGGAGGTGTAGCACAGACCGCACGCGGCGTTCTCGTCGAAGCCGCCCCAGGCGACGTCTCCATCCCCTTGTGAAACAAGGTCTTCATAAGGAACCGCCCCGCGCAGGCTCGTTGCGGGCATGTTTTCATGGTCCGTCATGACGACGAAGGCTTCGACCGTGGTCAGCGCGTCTTGGATCGTCTCGAGAATTGGCAAGAACGTGACATCGGTCAGGATCACGCGATCTTCAGCGTGGTTGATGATGTAGCGAATGTCGTGTGCGGCGAGCCTGGGGTTGATGGTGTGATACACCGCGCCGAGCCCGCAGATGGCGTACCAGCTCTCTAAGTGACGCGCCGTGTTCCAGGCTATCGTGCCCACCCGGTCGCCGAAACCGATGTTCCAGCGGCGCTTCAGATCGGAAGAAACCCGCCGAGCGCGTTTGTCGATGTCTGCGTAAGTCCTTCGCTCAATCGGCCCTTCGAGCGAGCGAGTGACGATGGTTCGGTCGGGATAGGTGATCGAAGCATGCGTAAGGATTTTGTCGCATGTCAGCGGCCAGTCCTGCATCAAGCCCTGCATCGGCCCCTCCCCTGTCGCCTTTCTCGCCTTTTGGAAAGTCTGACGCCGACCGGCGTCCTCAGCAATCAGATGCCGCGAGCCCGACGCTGCGTTATCCTACCGACAATGGCAGGAGGGTTGCATGGTGCGGTCAGCGATACGCCAAGCCGTCGATCAGGATCCGGTTTTCACGTGGCGCGGCCGCGACGTCACGCGGATCGAAAACCTATCCGACATCGTGTTCGCCATCGCGCTTGGGATGCTCGTCTCGGCATCCGCGCCGCCCGCCGATTTCGAAGGATTGAACGCGCATCTTGCGTCAGTGGTTCCGATCACCGCGGGCTTCCTGGTGATGCTGTCGATTTGGAACCGGCATTTCATATTTTTTCGACGCTACGGCCTGGCCGACCAGACCATCGTTTTCTGGAACGCAATTCTGTTGTTGGTGGTGTTGTTCATCGCCTACCCGGTGCGATTTTGCTTCGACACGTTGTTCGCCTTCCTTGTCGGCCTCGCCACGGACGACTGGTCGCGCATGGCCGCCATGGACTTCACCTTTGAACGCGCCGGGACGATAATGGTGTATTTCCTTTTGGGGTTCGCCGGGCTCGGCGGCATTTTCGCCGCGATGTACCGCCACGCGCTGAACCGTGCGGACCTCTTGGACCTGTCGCCGGCCGAACGCGCGCTCACGCGCCAGACCTTTTGGGTGGAGATCGCCGTCATCGTGATCGCGGTGGGAGCGGCGGGCGCAGCCGCATTTTCGCCGGCGGGACCGTTCGCCGGGGCGTCGCTGTTTTTGATCTGGCCTGCGTCTTTTCTTGTCGAACGGATCTTCCCGCTGCCGAAAGACGACCCCGCGCCCATCGCCTAGGGGGACAAGCGCTCGCTGTCCCACGGCGCATCTAAGGCGGGGCGGCGGAAAAGGCGTCGGTCATGCAGGCGGAAGGGCCGCTCGATCCAAAACTCGATCGCCAACGGCGCAAGGCGATAGCCTGACCAAGACGGGGGCCGCGGAATGTCCTCGTCGCCCGCAAATCTCGTCTCGAGACGGGCGATCTCCGCTTCCAAATCCGAACGCGAGGCGAGCGGCGAGGATTGCGCGCTAGCCCAGGCGCCCACCCGGCTGTCACGCGCCCGGGTCGCGAAATAGGCGTCGGCTTCGGCGTCCGACACGGGGCTTACATGGCCCCGCACCCGCACCTGCCGCACGGTCGAACGCCAATAAAAACAGAGCGCTGCGAGCGGCGCGGAGGCGAGTTGCCGGCCCTTTGCGCTTTCGGTGTTGGTGTAAAAGACGAAACCCGCCTCATCAAAATCCTTCAACAACACCGTGCGGGCGTCAGGCGCGCCCTGGGCGTCGACGGTGGCGAGCGTCATCGCATGGGGGTCGCGCGGTTCGCGGTCGCGCGCCAATGCGAACCAGCGAGCGAACAGCCCGAAAGGATCCTCCAACCCAAACAAATCGGGGTCTTCGCCTTCGGCGTTGTCGCGATGCGCCGCAGCGCTGGGGCTGGGCGGAATAAGTTCTGATTTGCTCATCGGCGAACTCCCTTATGACGCAGGGAGGAGATGTTCCACCCGGCCCAAAATATGAAGGGCCTGCGTCAATGCGAACGAGGCTAACGAATGATCGCCGACGCCTACGCCGTTTTGGGACTGCCGCCGAACGCGGAGACCGCCTTGGTCAAATCCGCCTATCGTCGGCTTGTGAAAGCGTTGCATCCCGACCGTGCGGGCGGAGACCCCAAAGCGGCGGAACGCTTTCAGCACATCACGCTGGCTTACCAACAGATCTTAGCCGCAGGCGAACGCGCCTCCTCCGGCCGCGCCCGGGCGTCTGAACGGACGCGGGTGCGCGTCAAAGCGCCGCGCCGTGGGGCGAACCGCGAGGTTCGGCTGAGGCTCACGCTCGAGCAAGCCGTCGCCGGCGGCACCCGCGCCATCACCCTGGCGCCGGGCGCGAATATCCGCGCGGAGGTCCCCGCCGGGGTCGGGCCCGGCGACGTTCTACGCCTGCGCGGCATGGGCGATCCGGGCCGAGACGGCGGACCGAATGGGGACGCTCTGGTGACCGTGGCGCTGCTCCCCCATCCCGTGTTCGCCATTGAGGGCCGGGATGCGCATGCGACCCTGGAAATCACCCGCCGCCGCCTCGGCGAGGGCGGCGAGGAGACCCTCGACACCCCGCAAGGGCGTGTGAGGCTGATGCTCCCAGGTCGCGCCCAGGACGGCCAAGTCTTGCGCATACGGGGCAAGGGCCTGCCGGGCGGCCCAGGCAAGCCCCCTGGCGACCTCTATGTGCGTCTTGCGATTTCTGGCGGGCTGAGACGCGCCGGCTGGCGACGCCGCGCTTGAGAGCCGGAAGGGGCGGGCCTAGCCTAAACGCATGTCTTACAACACCTTCGGCCGCATGTTTCGCGTCACCACTTGGGGGGAGTCGCACGGACCCGCGCTTGGCTGCGTCGTCGACGGCTGCCCGCCCGGGCTCCCGCTGAGCGAGGCCGACATTCAGCCTTGGCTCGACCGTCGCCGGCCGGGCGGCTCGAAATACGTGACCCAACGCCGTGAGCCCGACGCGGTGCGGATACTCTCCGGCGTCTTTGAAGACGCAAACACTGGCGCTCCGGTGACGACTGGCGCGCCTCTAAGCTTGGTCATCGAAAATGTCGACCAACGCTCGAAGGACTATTCCGACATCGCTGAAACCTATCGCCCCGGCCATGCCGACATGACGTATGACGCCAAATACGGCGTGAGGGATTATCGCGGCGGCGGGCGTTCTTCGGCGCGGGAGACCGCCGCGCGGGTGGCCGCCGGGGCCGTTGCGCGGAAGGTGTTGGGCCCTCAGATCCTCATCCGCGCCGCGCTGGTTCAAATCGGCGAGATCCCTATCGACCGCGCGGCTTGGGACTGGGCGGAGACGGAGAACAATCCGTTCTGGTCGCCTGACGCCGCGGCCGCTACGCGCTGGGCGGAGGCCGTGGAGGCGGCGCGGCGGGAAGGCTCTTCGCTGGGCGCCATCGTGGAGGTGACCGCGCAAGGCGTTCCCTCCGGCTGGGGCGCGCCGATTTACGCTAAGCTCGACGCCGACATCGCGTCGGGATTGATGTCGATCAACGCCGTCAAGGGTGTGGAGATCGGCGCGGGCTTCGCCGCCGCCAGCATGCCGGGTCATGAGGCGTCAGACGAAATGCGTCCAGGTCCCGATGGCCCTGACTTTCTGAGCAATCACGCCGGCGGGGTGCTTGGCGGCATATCGACCGGGCAACTCATTCTCGCCCGCATGGCGGTCAAACCCACCTCGTCGATCACCACGCCGCGTCGATCGGTGACCCGCGCCGGCGACCCGGTGGACGTCGTCACAAAAGGCCGCCACGATCCCTGCGTCGGCATCCGCGCCGCCCCTGTCGCCGAAGCCATGCTCGCCTGCATTCTCGCCGACCACAAGCTCACCCACCGCGCCCAGTGCGGGTAAGCGACACGCCTGCTCCGAACGTCAGGACGAGGGCGGAAGCCGCGGCGCGGACGTATGGGCCGGCGCCGCCGACGCCCTTGCTCAGTCGACCAATTCTATGTCGTAGCGATCGTCTTGCGAGTTCCGCTCAAATCTTAGCGTCATGTCAGCAATCGGTTGGTTCTGCGGGCCTGGATCGTCGACTGCGAAGGCGCGCGCGCGCAGCAAGAAGTCCCCGATTATCGGCAGATTATCCCCCAGATAAACGCCCCCCTCGCCATTGGAGAACAATGCGAAGGGCGGTTCTTGCTCAAGCTGCGTGTGGTTGGCCCCAATGCCGGAGAGTTCGAAGAACACGGATTCGAACGTCAAGCCCGTTCCGGGCGCAGGTTCCGCACGGATGCTCACCGACGCCCAGGGTCCCGTCCAAATGAACGGGATTGAGCCGCCGGGTTCTAAAGTCTGGACGTCCTGTTGCGATTCGGCGTCCACGAGGGTGAACCGGATCGCTTCCTGATCTGGAGGCGCATAGTAGCCGTTAACGCCATTTACGCCGTTCGAGCCAGGCGTGCTTGCGCCGGCGATCAAATTGATCGGGCGACAGAGGCCGTTGTCCATATCGTCGCTCTCCGGCACGACGACCTGGGGATCGATAACGACGCACAGCGTGTAGGAGCCGGGCTCCAGACCTGCATGCTCGGTAAAGGACAATTCGGGTTGGCCGTTGTTCTGAATGACCAACTGGCCGCCGCCTGCGAAGATCTCATTCCGCCCCGGCGGCAAGGTCAGGGATGCGCTGGCCAAAGCGTAGGACGTGACAAACGGGGTGTACTCATAGCCCGGCGGCCGGATCTCGATGTTGAAGACGGGCGCGGTTCCGAATACCGCGGTCGCATCGCCGAAGTTCCGCCCGCTGATGTATTGAAAGATAATTGGTTCATCAAGACGATGCCAGTCGCGCTCAATGATCGGGGCGCCCTGGACTTGGAGCTCCGCGGTAAGGACCGTCGGTTGGCTCGTAATTCTCAAGTCACGGCACTCACGGTTGTTGTTCTCGTTCGTCTCCGCGATGCGATTGGCGGGGTCGGCATAGGCGCAAAGAAGGTAACGCCCTGGCTGAAGCGTAGGGTTGAAGTTGAATTGCGCCGGTAATGTCAGCTCGCCGCCCGGCGGGACGTCGCCTTCCGCACCCGCCACCGTGCGGCTTTGCGCCAACTGGGTGATGTCGTTGGGTCCGAAGAGGCGTAAGTCGACCGCGGGGCTGGTTCGGTTGAACCGAGCCCAATCCGCTGTGCTGACATTGCGCACCGTGATGTCACCCGTGACGCGCTCGCTATGATCGAACTCGCCAAGCTGCTGTGCTGGGCCGCTGCCGGGATTTACGTTGAGCGTAACGCTGAGTTCCAGGTCGAGCGGGACGATTGGCGCAGGCTGGACCGGTGCGGTTGGCGGCGGCGGAGGCGGAGCCGCGGAGACAGGGGTCGGACGACACAACACCGCCATCTGATCGAGCCAGTCGCCCGCGTACCCCTCGAGCGCAAAGACTTCGTTGCCTAGCGCGCAATTGAGCAGCATCGGCGTTCCGCTGGTTCCGCCCACGTTGACTATGAATGAGCCCAATCCGCCCCCGCCCGCGGCGCCCGGGGCGCGACAGGTCAGCCCGGTGATGGCGTCGACGGCGTCGCCGGACTGCACACGCACGCCGACCAGCGTTCCATTGCTCGGGCACATGACGTCGCGCGGCGAGGGAAGAATGAGGTTGCCGTGAACCAGAGGGTTGCCTGTCATCTGACCGGGCGCGAAGCCGGTGATGAGCGGCGAGCGCACGCGCTGGGCCGGCGATGGATTGGGGATGCCCGGCGGCGCGCAGACAAGGCCCACAAACGCGACACGCCGCCCGCCAAAGACGGGGATGCCGGCCGTGCTGAGCCCGATCGCGCGAGAGCCTGCTGGACAGCTCACTCCGACCGGCGGGCCCGCCCCAAACGGCGTCGAGCCTGCTGGGCCTAACGTTTCAAACAGTTGAGCATGCGAAGCGGCGCTGAAAGACATGGCTCCGCCAAGCGCAAGCGCTGAAAGGCCCGCCAGTGCGGATTTGGAAATGCGGACCATGGCGATTCTCCCCTTGTGCGGCGCACAAAAGCGGGAGGAGCCCGACGCTCAGCCAGCCGCCTCCCCCTCAACGCCTCGCCAATTCGTTGGTAGGATCATAAGTAAAAATACGGAACGAATGTGGCGGAGAGCGACCTCAAACAGAGGCTCATCAACCCCCAACAGGCGTCCAACGTCGCACCTTTGTCGTGTGTGGCGCAGCGCTCGTGTGAATTGGATCATCTTTCTTCGCAGCGCTGAGACTTGCGCCCGCGGCCCTATTGACGCCCAATCCAGCGCGTAACTTGCATAGGTGCGATGGCGCGCCGCCCGCGCCTTCCGCTTGGCGACAGAGCGATTGATGTCCGAAGCTGCTGAACCATCCCTGCCCGCCGCGCCGGCGGAGACGCCTGAAGCGCAAAGCCAAAGGTGGGAATTCGCCGCGCAATGGAAGCTCGCTTGGCGCACGCTTATGTGGGTGTTTTGGGGCGGCGTGGTGCTGGGCGCGCTGGTCGTGGTCGGCCAGGGATATCTCTACTTCCAGCTGTTCGCCGATATTCACCCCGCCCTCGGTTATGCGTTTGTCGCAGTGCTGACCGCCGCCATCGGCTGGTTCATTGTCCGACCGCTCATCGGCTTCTTCTCCATGCCCGTCATGGCCGCCCCGCCGGATGTCCATTTCGACCATGGCGCGCCTGACGCGGCGAGCTGCGCGGCCCGGCTGCGCTATGACCTCCGATATCTCAATGCGATGCGAGCCAATCCTGAGTTGGCCGAAGTTCGCGCCGCCATTGACGCGGCTTACGAGGAAGGCCGCGGCCTCGCCCAACGCAAGGCGCAAGCCGAAGACATTCGGCGTTTCGAGGCCGAACGCATCGTTCCGCTCTTGGCTCCGCTTGACGACAAGGTCGACAAGATCGTGCGCGCCGAAGCCATCGCTGTGGGCATGTCCACGGCGGTGAGCTTGAACGGCACCATCGACGCGTTCATCGTTCTTTGGCGCAACGCCAACCTTATCGGCAGGGTCAGCCGGATCTATTTCGGCCGCCCGCATTTGCGCGGCTCTCTGCGCATTTTGCGCGACGTGGCCGCGGTGGTGTTGCTTTCCCGCGCGCTTGACGATGTGACCGACATTTCAGGCGAGGCCATCGGCGGGCTCCTGGGCCGGTTCGGCGGCGTGGTGGCGGGACCGGTGTTGGACGGTGCGGTGAACGCGCTGATGACTTTGAAGCTCGGCTATCTGGCCAAGAACCGTTGCCGCTCGTTTGAGGCCTGGGACGCGAAGACTGCTCGCAAAGCGGCGAAGTCGGTATTCGATCGCGTGCGCAAAGAGAGCGCCGGGGTCGCAGCGGAACTCATGAAACGCTGCGGCGGTTTTGCGTCAGCGGCCGCCGGCGCGGCGGAACAAACCGCTCAAAGCGCGAAAAACGCTTGGTCAGCGGTGCAGGGGTTGTTCGTCAAACGCCCCAATCCGGACGCAACGCCTGAGGCCGGCTGACGCTTACGCCTCAGCAATGCGCCCCTCATCAACCTCGAAGAGCTGAGCGTCGCCTTCAAAGGCGTCGAAGAGCACGCGCTCGGTGCCGGTCAGCCAAGCCTGGGCGCCCAGCGCTGCGATTTCTTCAGCGAGACCCGCGCGACGGGCGGCGTCAAGATGGGCGACGGCCTCATCGAGAAGCAGGATCGGCGCAGCCGCGCGGGCGGCTTCCTCAAGCGCGCGGGCATGCGCGAGCGCTAATCCCACCAACAACGCCTTTTGCTCCCCCGTGGAGCAATCGCCTGCAGGCATCGCCTTGGCGCGGTGTCGCGCCAGGAAATCGGTGCGATGGGGCCCTTCCAACGCGCGCCCAGCCGCCGCGTCCCGCCGCCGCCCCGCGCGGAGCCGGGCGATAAAGTCTTCGGCGAGCGCGGTTTCATCACCGCCCGCCGCGGCGGCCTGTTCCAGAACGCCGTCAAACATCAGGTCCGACTTAGGGAAGGCGCCGTCCGGACGCCCGTCCACCGCGGTCTGCAGGCGGACGAGCAAATCGGCGCGCGCTCGGGCGAGTGCAGCGCCATGAACAGCCATCTCGCGTTCAAGACCGTCCAGCCAAGCCGCCTCGGCGCCGCCCTCCTCCAAGAGTTTCGCGCGTTCCCGCATAGCGCGGTCATAGGCGTTGGCCCGCGCGCCATGGTCAGGGGTTAAGGCGAGGGTCAGCCGGTCGACATAGCGGAGGCGTTCTGAACGGGGTCCCGCGAACAGCCGGTCCTGAGCAGGCGTCAGCCACACCACGCGAATGTGGCGGCCAAGCTCGGCATGGCTGACCGTCTCGCCGTCCAGCCGCGCCAAACGTCGCGCGGCGTTAGCGGGGTCCTGGCCGACGCCGACCCGCCGCGTCACGCCGTCAAAAACAAGCGAACCGGAGACCGCCCAGGGACCGGAGGCGGCGCCGGCGGCGTCCCGGCGCGCGATGTCATCGGTGGTCGCGCGGCGCAGCCCGCGCCCCGGCGCCAAGCACGACACGGCTTCGAGAAGGTTGGTCTTGCCTGAGCCGTTGGGCCCGACAAGCACCACCGCCCGGCCGTCCAGCGTCAAAGCGGCGTGCTCGTAGTTTCGGAAGTCGGTCACCTGCAGACGCATAAGCGCCCGGCGCGCGGGGACTGTTTGCGCGGACATCGTCGAGGCGAGCGCCCCGGTCACACCCGCAACGGCATCAAGACGTAGCGGAGGCGCTCATCGGAGGTGTCGAGGATCAAAGTCGGGGAAGCCGGATCGGCGAAGCGGAACTCCGCTTCCCCGCTTTCGATTTGCCCCGCCACGTCCAACAGGTACCGCGCATTGAAGCCGATATCGATTTCATCGGCGTGGTAGTCGACGGGAAGCTCCTCGGTGGCCTGACCGGTCTCAGGGTTGTTGACCGCAAGCACCAGCTTGTCGTCGCCGATGGAAAGCTTCACCGAACGGGTCTTTTCCGCGGAAATCGTCGCGACGCGATCGACAGCCTCGGCGAAAACCTTGTTATCCAAAGTCAGAAGCTTGTCGTTATTCTTCGGGATCACCCGCTCATAGTCGGGAAACGCCCCGTCAATCAGCTTCGAGGTCAGCACCGCGCGACCGAGATGGAAGCGGATTTTCTGGGCGGAGACCTCGACCTCCACCAACTCTTGGACGTCATCCAACAGCTTGCGCAACTCCGCGACGGTTTTTCGCGGCACGATCACGCCCGGCATGCCGGCGGCCCCGTCCGGCAGTTCGTTTTCCGCCAGCGCAAGCCTGTGCCCATCGGTCGCCACCGCGCGCAACAGAGCCTCGCCTTCCCCGTTCACGGCATGCAGATGGATGCCGTTGAGATAAAACCGCGTCTCTTCGTTCGAGATCGCGAACCGGGTTTTGTCGATAAGCCGCATGAGCTCGGCGGGACCCATGGCGAAGCGGTGCTCAAGCCCGTCCGCGTTAAGGGTGGGAAAATCCCCCGCAGGCAGCGTCGGGAGAGCGAAGCGCGACCGTCCGGCTTGAAGCACCAAGCGCGGCGCATCCGCGGAGAGTTCAAGCCGCACTTCCGCGCCTTCAGGCAGTTTCCGCGCGATGTCATAGAGCATGTGGGCGGGCGCGGTGGCTGAGCCGGCGCGCTCCACCGCGGCGTCCACGCTCTCCACGACCTCGATGTCGAGATCGTTAGCGGCCAAACGCGCCTCCTCGCCATCGGCGGTGATGAGCACGTTGTCGAGAATCGGAATGGTGTTGCGCCGTTCCACGACGCTCTGCACATGGCCCAACGCCTTAAGAAGCGCGGCTCTTTCGATCGTGAGTCTCATTGCGGTCGTCACGTCCTTTATACGCTGCCCTGACACGCCGTCGCCACGACGGTTCGGCGCCGAATCGGCCGGCCGTGCGATGGAAGGCTGCGAAGGATAAACGAAAAGCGGCCGCCGCAAGACCCCTTGCGACGGCCGCCTGCGCTTTTTGGCGCTTTCTTCAAGCCGCCGGGCGGCCGTTCTGTCGGAGTTGCCGGCGCAGCTCCTCGACTTCTTCCCGAACGCCGGGGTCTTGGGAGACCAAATGGGCGATCCGCCGGCAGCCATGCAAGACCGTCGTGTGATCGAGACCGCCGAAACGGCGGGCGAGATCAGGAAACGACCGTCCCGTCAGCTCGCGCGCCAGGAACATGGCTTGCTGGCGGGGCCGGACGATGTCGCGCGACCGGCTCTTGGAGAGAAGGTCGTTGCACTTCAAGCCATGATAGGCGGACACGGCCTTTTGGATGTCTTCGACGGTCACCTTGCGGGTGGCCCCGCGCAGAACGTCGGCGAGCGCCGCCATGGCGCTTTCGCGCGTGAGCGGTTGCCCGTTCGCTTTGGCTTTGAGCAGCACCGTCGACAGAGCGCCTTCCAGCGCGCGCGGCGTGGTGGTGATGGCCGAGGCGATGAAATCCAGCACTTCGCCGGAAACCCCGCCCAGATCCTTGGCCGCCTCGGAGTCCGCGACCATGCGCTCGAGAATGCGACGACGCAGCTGGAGGTCAGGCTTGTCGAGCTTGCACGTCACCGCGTCCACCAGGCGCTCGCGAAGCCGCTCGTCCAATTCGCTCAGCGCGCTGGCCGGGCGGTCGGCGGCGAGCAGCACCCGTCCGTTGCGGGCGAGCGCGCTGCTGACCGCGTTATAGAGCGCGTCTTGGGTTTTCACCGCGCCGGCGAGCAAGTGAATGTCGTCGACCAACAGCACGTCGGACGCTTCCAGCCGGTCTTTGAACGCTTTGGTGTCGCCTGCGCGCGCGCCGTCGACATAACTCGCCCGGAACGCGTCCGCGCCCAGATAGAGCGCCGTCAGGCCCTCGCTCGCCACCACATGCCGCTCCACCGCGCGGAGCAGGTGGGTTTTGCCGTGACCATATCCGCCGTGAATAAACGCCAAGCGCACCGAGCCGTCATCGACCGTTGCGATAGATTGCGCGGCGGCGAACGCATAGCGGTTGGCGTCCCCGACCATGAAGGTCTCAAACGCGTAGCGCGACGGTTCCAGCGAGCGACGCGGCGCGGGCTTGCCCGCCTCCCGGGTCTGAACGGCGTTGGCTGGAACGTCCTCGGCCGCGGCTAGAATGATCCGACGCTTTTGAGGATCGGACGCCGACCACAATTCCCGTAGTCGCGGCGCGCCGACGCGCTCCTCCAATTCCGGTCTCGCTTGGGCGATCACCGTCACTTCCCGGCCGTCGACCGGCCCGAGCGCGACCGCACCCCAGGTCCGGGTCGCGTCATCGCCGATCAAATCCCGCAAGCGGCCTTTGAAGGTTTCGAACGCCGCTGCGCCGTCATCCGACGTTTTCTTTTCCGGCGCGAAAGATGCACTCGGCCCGGCGCGTAGATCTGATGCGCGCCGAGGTTTTGCGTGGCTGGTCACTTTACACCCCCTTAGTTTTTACTTGGGTATTTTTATTGACGCACACGCCGAGGGAACGCTGCGCGCGCGCTATTTTGCCGACGCCTCGCCTGTCGACCTCGATACGCAAGGTCGGCGGGACGCCCGATTTCCGTGAAGCTAAGAACAGGTCGAGAGACGCGCCCGACAGTCGTTAAGACCTTGATCGGTCGTTAGCACGAACCCCTCAAACCCAACGCACACATGCGTTTGAGACAGTCTCACGCCGCGCGGGGCCATCGCCGGGCGCGCATGGGACGGACAGGGCCGACTTCGTGTCATTACCGTCTCCCGACTAAACCGTCGCGAGGTCGCTGCTCCCTTCTGGATCACGACCCCCGACCCGGTGAGCAAAGCGCAACAAATCGACCGTGCAAAGTCTTGACAGGCGAGAATCTGACCACTGGGACAAAAAAGCCAAAAAATTCCCCCGGGCGCTCAAACAGGCAAAAATACAGGCCAAGTCATAGCCTTGCGGCCACTTGACTCTATGCCTAAATGCGATTCGACAGAAAAGTTGTGACGGCGGGCCGCCTCACGCCCCGCTGGACATCGCCTTCACCCGCTGGGCGAGACGCGAAATCTTTCGAGAGGCGGTGTTGCGATGAAGCACGCCCTTATTCGCGGCGCGCATCACTTCAGGCTCCGCCTGAGCGAGCGCGGTCCGAGCGGCCGCAGGATCCCCAGCGGCGATGGCTTCCTCAACCTTGCGCACGTAAGTGCGCATCCGTGAGCGACGCGAGCGGTTGACCGCGGTGCGACGCGCAATTTTCCGGACGGCTTTTTTCGCCGAGGTCGTATTCGCCATGTCGTCCTCTTACTCGCCGTGGGCCGGCTTAGCGGCCTCGGGCGTCACAGGGGCGGACGAGATAGCGTCAGGAACGGCTGGACGTCAAGCGGAGGATGAGCCTGCCGCGCCCCACAGTCAGCGATCCTTGAAATTCGCCTGCCGCTTCTCAACGAAGGCGGCCATGCCTTCAGACTGGTCTTCTGTGGCGAACATTGCCTGGAAGACCCGCCGTTCAAGGCGAACGCCTTCGGCCAGGCTGAGCTCGAACGCCGCGGCCACCACCTCTTTCGTCATCATTGCGGCTGTGGACGACATGCCCGCGATCACCCGGGCCGCCGCGCTGGCCTCCTCGAGGAGATCGTCGACGGCGACCAGACGCGATACCAGGCCGCACCGCTCCGCCTCCTCGGCGTCCATCATGCGGCCGGTGAGGCACAAATCCATCGCTTTGGCCTTGCCGACGAACTTCGCCAGGCGCTGCGTGCCCCCCGACCCCGGCATTACGCCAAGACGGATTTCCGGCTGCCCGAACTTTGCGTTGTCCGCTGCGATAATAAAGTCGCACATCATCGCGATTTCGCAGCCGCCGCCGAGGGCGTAGCCCGCCACCGCGGCGATGATCGGCTTCCGGAAACGGGCGACGGCCTCCCAGGACTCCGCGAAGGGATCGTTCTTGTACAGATCGATGAAATCGCGATCTTGGAGTTCTTTGATGTCCGCGCCCGCCGCGAACGCCTTAGCGGATCCGGTGAGCACGACACAGCGGACGGCGTCGTCGTTTTCGAAGCCCGCAAGGACCTCGGCCAGCTCCTTCGTCAGCCCATCACACAAAGCATTGAGCTGCTCGGGCCGATTAAGCGTCACGACCGCGGTTTTTTCCTCCGCGTTCACGTCCACCAACAAATACTCGTAAGCCATGACCACCTCTAAGGCGCTTCGGCGCGGGCGCCGGGGTTGAGTTCAAAGCGCACGCGGACCCCGCCTCTGCCATCGGGGGAGACGCGCACCGCTAACCTTTCGCCCGCACGCTGGAACGCGCCGGGCGCGGCGGGCCGCCATCCCAACTCAGGCAAAGTTTCAGCGTAGAACCGAGCCGCTTGTTCAGGATCGGCGTCGCCTGAGGCCTCGACCCGCGCGATCCGACCTCGCGCGGTTTCGAACGCGAAGCTGGCGTCGTCCTCGTTCAGCCCCGCCATGATCGGAAGATCCTCGATGACCGAGGAGAACTCGACCGCGTGCGCCGCCCCGCTGAACGCCAACGCAGCGGCGGCAAGAACACTCATCAGCGCTGCACGCATGCCCGCCAGACTCCGTCCGCGAATCACAGCTGCGGTGCTTAGACTATTTCGACCCAGTCCGTCACCGCGTCAGAATAAGTTTTCGATATTTCACGCGGAACTTCGGCGGAACTTCGAAAGTCCACGCCTCACCGCTGGCATTGCGGACAATAAAACGTCGATCGGCCCGATTGCACGAAACGCCGCACCACGCCGCCGCAGCCGGCTCGGCGGCAGGGCTCCCCTTCTCGGCCATAGACGGAAAACGCGTGCTGGAAGTAACCCAACGCGCCGTTCGCTTGCGCGAAATCCCGCAAGGACGACCCGCCGGATTGGATCGCCTCGTCAAGCACCGACTTAACGGCCTGGGCGAGCCGAACCGCCCGCGCGCCCCCAACCCCGCCTGCTTCCCGCTTTGGGCTGAGCTTGGCGCGGAAAAGCGCTTCACACACATAGATGTTGCCAAGCCCCGCAACTATGCGCTGATCCAGAAGCGCCGCCTTGAGGTTGGTCCGACGCCCCTGAAACGCGGCGGCTAGGGCCGGCCCGTCAAAGGCGTCGGTCAGCGGCTCGGGACCCATGCGGGCGAACAGAGGATGGCTTTGCAGGCTGTCGGTCTCAGCAAGCGTCATATAGCCGAACCGCCTAGGGTCGTTGAACGTGACCCTGACCCCGCCGTCGAGATGGAACACCACATGGTCATGCGCAGGGTCAGCCGCACGGGCGTGCGCGAAGTCGCCCGGCTGGGTCGGATCCGAGCCCTCCCCCGCAATTGTGAACCGACCGGACATGCCCAGATGCATGACCAGCGTCTCACCCGAGCCAAGACGGGCGAGAAGATACTTGCCGCGCCTGTCCAACGCCGCCACCCGGGTTCCGGTCAGGCGTTGGGCGAAACGCTCGGGAAACGGAAAGCGCAGATCAGGCCGACGGGCCTGCGCAGAGAGCATCCGCTTGCCCGCCATGACCGGCTCGAGGCCGCGGCGAACCGTCTCGACTTCGGGCAGCTCGGGCATCGGACCTTTCTCACAGTTTCCCCGCGCCGTATCCTCGCGCACATGATCCCAGCCGACGACCCATCGGCCGAAGACGCTCCGAGCGCGGACTTCGGCGCCCAAGACGTGCCGCGGGCTGAGAAAGCCGGCTTGGTGCGGCGCGTTTTCGACCAGGTCGCCGATCACTATGACGTGATGAACGACCTCATGTCGGGCGGCGTCCACCGCATCTGGAAGGACATGGCCGTCGCTCGGGTCAACCCTCAACCCGGCGAAAGGCTTATCGACGTGGCCGGCGGCACCGGAGACGTGGCGCGGCGGTTTCTCGCCCGGGCCGGCGCCGCGGCGGCGCGCCGCGGCGGCGCGCCCGCCCAAGCGCTTGTCGTCGACGTGAACCCCAACATGCTCGTTGCAGGACGCGGCCGGCGGGACGAGACCGGGCTTTGTTGGGTCGGCGGAGACGCCGAATCCTTACCCCTGCCCGACCGCTGCGCCGACGCCGTCACCATCGCTTTCGGGATCCGCAACGTCACCGACCGGGACGCCGCGCTCGCCGACATGCGCCGCGTGCTCAAACCTGGCGGTCGCTTCGCCTGCTTGGAGTTTTCCAAGCCCACCACGGCGGCGCTGGCGTCGATTTACGACGCCTGGTCTTATGAGGCGATCCCGCGCATCGGCGACGCCGTCGCGAAAGACGCGGCGAGCTACCGCTATCTGGTGGAATCGATCCGCCGCTTTCCCGACCAAGAAGCCTTCGCCGCCCAACTCCGCGCAGCAGGCTTCGCTCAGGTCTCGGTCACCAATTATTCCGGCGGCGTGGCCGCGCTGCATTTCGGCTGGCGGCTCTAGGCTATTTTTCTGAGGCGCCTGTCGAAGTCGCACGGCCTCACCCGTCATGGAGGTGAGCGCGCAGTTGCGTTCGACAACCGACGACGGAGGTTCGGCGATGACCTATATGATGGTGCTTTATGAAAGTGCGGACGACTTCGCGCGCCGCGACAACGCGGAGAAGGGCCCCTATTGGACCGGCTGGTCGGCCTATTTCGAAGCGCTGACCGCCCTTGACGTGTTGCGCGGCGGCGGAGCGCTGGATGCGCCGGAAACGGCCAAAACCGTGCAAGTCCGAGGCGGCGAAACGCTGGTGAAGGACGGCCCCTACGCCGACACCAAAGAGCAGATCGGCGGCTATTTTCTATTGGCCGCGGAGGGATTGGACGCCGCGCTGGACTGGGCCGCCCGCTGTCCCGCCGCGCATGAGGGCGCCGTTGAAGTCCGCGCTGTTGCCCAAGTCGGCGCAGAGGCCTGAGGGAGACCGTGATGCGTTACGCCTATCTCATTTATGACGACGAAGCTTGGCATCATCAGCCCGAAGCTGAGCAAGCCGCCACGCTGGCCCGCTACGCCGCCTATTCCGACGCGCTGCGCCAGGCCGGCCTGTTGCAAGGCGGCGAAGCGCTGACCCCGTCTGCGACCGGAACCACGCTTCGGTTGCGACAGGGCGAGCGTTTGGTCCAGGACGGGCCCTACGCCGACACCAAAGAACAGTTGGGCGGCTTCTACATTGTGGAGGCCGACGACATGGAAACCGCCGTCGCCTGGGCCGCCAAATGCCCGGGCGCCGAGGACGGAACGGTCGAGGTCCGCCCCTTGCGCGGCGACTGAGCGTGGTCGGTCAATCCGACCACGCCTACGAGGAGCGCGCGCGCCGGTCCGCAGAGACGGCCGCGCGCGACTCTTACGGCCGGCTTTTGGCCTATGTCGCCGCGCGCACCGGCGACATGGCCGACGCCGAGGATGCGTTGGCCGAGGCGTTCGCGGCCGCGCTTGAAACCTGGCCGCGCACCGGCGCGCCGAACAATCCCGACGCCTGGCTCCTCACCGCGGCGCGCCGCAAGCTCATTGACGCCGCCCGCCGGGCGAAGACGCGCGCCGACGCGGCCGCCGAGCTTGAACGCATCGCAGACGAACCCGGCCAAGCCGACGCAACTCTGCCTGACGAGCGCTTGCGGCTTTTGTTCATTTGCGCGCATCCCGCCATCGATCCGTCGGCGCGCACGCCCTTGATGCTGCAAGCGGTCTTGGGGCTGGACGCAGCGCGGATCGCCTCGGCGTTTTTGACCCGTCCTGCGACAATGAGCCAAAGGCTGGTCCGCGCCAAAGCGAAGATCAAAGCCTCAGGCGCGCGCTTTGAAACGCCCGACATGGAGGCGTTGCCCGAGCGTCTGGACGCCGTGCTTGAGGCGATTTACGCCGCGTTCTCGGCCGGCTGGGACGATGCGGCGGGCGCGGACGAGCGCCGCCGCGGTCTGGCGGAGGAAGCGGTTTGGCTGGCGCGGCTGGCGGCGCGCTTGCTGCCCCAAGAGCCCGAGGCGCTGGGTCTTAAGAGCTTGTTGCTTCACGCTCATGCTCGTCGAAACGCCCGACGGGACGGGCAGGGCCGCTATGTGCCGCTCGGCGCGCAGCCGCCATCGCTGTGGGATCTCGATATGGCGCGCGAGGCCGAAGCCGCGCTGCGCGCCGCCTTGGCCGCAAGGCGGCTGGGACGCTTTCAGCTGGAGGCCGCCATCCAATCGGCCCACGCCGCGCGCGCTTTGACGGGCCGGACCGATTGGGCGGCGATCTCGAGGCTTTACCAAGCGCTGGTTCGCCTGCGACCCACCCTTGGCGCGTTGGTCGGCCACGCGGCGGCTTTGGGCGAAGCCGAGGGCCCCGCCGCCGGTCTTTCCGCGCTCAGAGATCTGCCGGACGAGGCGGAAAGCTACCAACCCTACTGGGCGGCGCAGGCGCATCTGTTGGCCGCAGTGGGCCGGTTAGCGGCCGCCCGCACCGCCTATGCGCGCGCTGTCGGCCTGTGCGAGGACTCCGCAGTGCGCACGTTTCTGATCGGCCGCGCCGAACAGCTTTGCTCAAGCGACGGACCTTCGCCCGACGCCCATGGTCAAAACGCGCAGCGCGATTCCGCCACAGGGGAAGCGGCCGGTTAGCCCTCGCCTTTCACGGCGCGGTCGCTCGCCAAGCGTGGCGGCGCAGCTTAGATGTGCTCCCTGTGTTTGGGACATTGGCCAGCCTCGGACGACTGACGCGCGCTGCTTGGGTGCTGACGCGCTATGACGCGCTATTGCCGGTCGAGTACCAGGACAAGCTTCCCACGCTCGCCCGCATCATGGGTCGCATCGTGCGCGTGCTCGCTTTCGCCCGTCGCGGCGATCGGCCTGGAAAACGCTTTGCCCGCGCGCTCGAAAAGCTGGGACCCGCCTACATCAAGTTGGGGCAGTTTCTCGCGACCCGCGGCGATATCTTGGGCAACGCCTTCGCTGAGGATCTCTCTTCGCTGAAGGACAATGTCGCGCCCTTCCGCCATGCCGACGCGCGCGCGGTGATCGCAGCGGAGTTCGGCGCGCCGGTGGAGACGCTGTTCGCCGAACTCGGTCCCGCCATCGCCGCAGCCTCAGTCGCCCAAGTACATCGCGCGCGCACGGTCTCTGGCCGGTCAGTGGCGGTGAAGGTGCTGCGACCGGGCGTCGAAACCCGCATCGCCAAAGATATTGAGGCGTTTCGCCTGGGTGCGAAACTCGCCCATCGCCTCTCCCCCGCCGCGCGACGCTTGGAGCCGCGCGCCTTGGTGGAGACGCTGGCGCGGTCCTTGACGTTGGAAATGGACCTTCGTCTGGAAGCCGCCTCCTGCGCGGAGGTCGGCGAAATCGCCGCAGACATCGACGGTTTTCGCTGTCCGTTGGTGGATTGGGACCGGTCGGGCAAACGCGTCTTGACCACGGAATGGATCGACGGGGCGGCCCTGTCCGACTACGCCGCGGTGGACGCCTTGGGGGTCGACAAAAAACGGCTCGGCGTCATCGCCATCCGCGCCTTTCTCACCAGCGCGCTCAATCACGGCGCGTTTCACGCCGATATGCATGAGGGCAATCTGTTCGCCACCCGCGCAAACGATCTTGTGGCGGTGGATTTCGGCATCATGGGGCGCATCGGGCGGAACGAGCGGCGCTACCTGGCGGAAATCCTCTATGGGTTTCTCCGGCGCGACTATCCCCGCATCGCCGAGGTGCATTTCGAAGCCGGCTATGTGCCCGAGACCCATTCGCCAGAAGACTTCGCCGCCGCTCTGCGCGCCATCGGCGAGCCCATATTCGGCAAGCGCGCCGACCAAGTGTCCATGGGACGGGTGCTGTTGCAGCTGTTCGAAGTGACGGACCTGTTCGACATGCGCCTGAGGCCCGAGCTCGTGCTTCTGCAAAAGACTATGGTGCAAGTGGAAGGCGTAGCCCGGCGCCTCGACCCTGAGCATGACATATGGGAGGCCTCCCGCCCCGTTGTCACCGCTTGGATGCGGCGCGAATTGGGACCCCAAGGCGTCGCCGGGGATGTCGTGGCGGACGCCAAGCGTCTCCGGGTCGCGGTGCGCCGCCTGCCCAAAGCGCTGGAAGAACTCTCCACCGCCGCAGAAAGAATGACGTCTGACGGCATGCGCCTGGATGACGAAACGCTCGCCCGGCTCGCACGCGCTCAGGCCGACGCCACGCGCTGGCGCAGCTTCGCGATGTGGATTCTGGCGCTGGCTGGTCTCGCCGCCGCCTCAGCCTGGGTCGTGGCGACTTTGAGTTGACACGCCGATGACCGGCAAACCCCTCTTTCCGCCGCCCTCAGCCCCTGCGCCTGTGCTGACGACCGAGCAGATGATCGAGGTCGATCGGCTCATGATTGAGGAATACGGCGTCCTCCCCATTCAAATGATGGAAAACGCCGGCAAGGTCGGAGAGCTGTATCTCGCCGACCTCTCCGTTCCGCCCGCCCTGTAAGCGAAGCCCCCGCTCAATCTCGAGGTGGGACCGATATTCGCCGAAAGCGACATCGTGCGGCTGGCGTGACGCGTCGACCCGCTTCGTTCAGCCGCCGCTCCGCTTGTCGATCAGGCCTCGGACGCGGGCGAGCCACCAATCGTCATCCCGGCGGATAAGTTCATAGCCGCGTACATGCTGGGACCCCTCGAACACCAAATAGCGTTCGCCGATGACGAAGGTGGGATGAGCCAAGCAGTCAGGCCCCACTTGGGCTTGGCCATGCGCCTCCCAGCTTTGAAACGCCAGGTCGCGATGGCCGTCAAAGTCGGTGATGTTGTGGGCGTTTATCTCGTCGACATACGCTTCGACCGTGCCGTGAACGATGCTCCCCGGAGCGACGTCTTCGACACTCAAAGGCGGGTGACCGTAGACAAAAATCTCGTCGGCCGGAGATCCCGCCAGCGTATCGAGGACCCTCGCGCGGAACCTCGACAATTCCGCGCCGAGCGGGTGGTCGGCGTTGTATCCCGCAGGCCCGGCCTCGAACGCGGAGATTTCGACCAGCACGATGCGGTGGCTGCGCGCGACAAGCTCTTCATCGGAGGCGGTCAGGTGCGGCGGCGGCCCGTCACAGGCCATGGCGGCTCCCCCCAATCCCACCGCGATGACCAAGGCGGCGAATCCGGCGCGGAGGCTCATCGATCGTTCTCCTCGTGGTTCTCGACGGCCGATAGAGCGATCAACTCGCGCACGCGGTACAGCCACAGGTCGCCCGGTTCGCGGATCCATTCATAACCGCGCACATGCTGAGGACCTTCAAAGATCAGATAGCGTTCGCCGATCACGAACGTCTGATGGGCCAGGCAGTCCGTGCCTTGGCGGGCGGCGCCCCAGCCCCGCTCAACGAAGCGCGGATCGCGGTGGCCGTCGAAGTCGGTGATGTTGCGGGCGTTGAACTCCGCGGCGAAGGCCTCCCGTTCCTCCAGGCTGGCGAAATCGGCCGGCCAATCCGCCGCCGTGAGCACCGGGTCGCCATAGACGAGCAGTTCCGCCACCGCCTCGCCCTGCAGCACTTCGAGCGTTTGGGCGCGAAAGGCGCTCAGCCCCGCGCGGACCCGCTCCTCCTCCGTCATGGCGACCCTGTGTTCGCCGGTCGGCCCGCTGACGCGTTCGGTGATTTGGACCAGGGCGATGCGCGGGCTGCGGGCCACAAGCTCTTCGTCATCGACATAGAGATGCGGCGGCGGCGCTTCGCAGGCGAGAGCCGCGGGCGCGGCCAGCCCGCCGGCGAGCAGGATCAAGGTGGTCGGCAGTATTCGGAGCATGTCCGCCTCTCTTTCGTTTTCGACGCAATCGTCACGCGTCGGCATGACGAATACGCGGCGAAAGAGCGGCGCCGGACGGACGAACGGCTTACAGTCTCGTCATGTCTCTTCAGCCCGACGAAATCGAACGCTACGCCCGCCACATCCTGCTCAAAGAGGTCGGCGGCCCCGGTCAAGCGCGGCTGCGGAACGCATCGGCGCTGATTGTGGGGGCCGGCGGTCTGGGCGCGCCGGCGGCTTTGTATCTCGCCGCCGCCGGCATCGGCCGTTTGGCGCTCATCGACCATGACGCGGTGGCGTTGTCGAACCTGCAGCGGCAGGTGATTTTCCGCACCGGCGACGTCGGACGCGCCAAGGTGGACGCCGCCGCCGACGCGCTGAGCGAACTCAACCCCGATGTGGCGCTGGAGGTGCGGCTGCAGCGTCTGACGGCGTCGGACGCTGTGGGACATGTCGCGGGATTCGATGTGGTTCTCGACGGCACCGACGATTTTCCGACCCGTTATGCGGTGGCGGACGCCTGCTTCGCCGCCGGGGTGACGTTGGTCTCCGGCGCGGTGGGGCGGTGGGATGGGCAACTGGCGACGTTCAAGCCCCACCTCACCCGCGGCCAGCCGGCGGACCTGCGCCTCCCCTGCTATCGCTGTTTCATGCCCGAACCGCCCCAAGACGCTGAAACCTGCGAAACCGTCGGCGTGATGGGCGCGCTTACCGGGGTTATCGGGTCGATGATGGCGCTCGAAGCCGTGAAGGAAATCACCGGCGCGGGGGAAAGCCTCGCCGGCCGCCTGATGCTCTATGACGGCCTATCCGCAACCGCGCGCACCGTGGCCCTGCCGGCGGATCCGGGGTGTGCGGGGTGTGGGGAGCGATAGGCGTATCGTTACTCGGGGGCGTAAAACCGCGCCAGATCGTCATAAACCAGCCGGGTGAAGGTGGGCACGTTGATGAAGCCGCCGCCCCAGAGGGCGTAGTCTTGTTCGAGCGGCATGGCGGCTATGGTTTCTTCGAGGGTGTCCCCGCGCGCGACGTGGTCGTAGATGCGGGCGCGGACGTCCATGAGCATGGCGAGGGCCGCTTCAACGTCGGCGCGGTCGGCGAGCGGGCCGTGGCCGGGGATGATTTGGGTGTCCTCACCCATCAAGGTCAGGGCGAAGTCGAGCGCGGTGATGTTGCCGTCGATGGAGCCGCCGGCGTTGGTGTCGATATAGGGGAACAGCCCGTTCCAGAAGACGTCGCCCATATGCACGACGTCGCCTTCTTCGAAATGCACGATGGAATCGCCGTCGGTGTGGGCGTGCGGCACATGAATGACGTGCACGGTGTCGTCGTTCATATGGAACGTCACCCCTTCAGCGAAGGTCACCGTCGGCCAGCCGCCTTCCGGGCCCGGCGGGGTGGGTTCGCCTGAAAGCGTGGAGATCTGCGCCTCCATTAAGCGCTCGCGCACATTGTCATGGCCGAAAATGACCGCGCCGCGGCCCGCCCATTCCTCATTCCCGCCGGTGTGGTCGCCGTGATAGTGGGTGTTGACGATGAAGCGGACCTCGCCCGTGCCGCCCAGCTCGCGAATGGCGCGCTCGATGCGGTCGGTGAGCGGGGCGAATTGATCGTCGATCATAAACGCGCCGTCGGGACCGATGGACAGCCCGATATTCCCGCCCCGGCCGATAAGCATGTACAGACCGCCGCCCAAATCCACGTTTTCGATCTGAGCGTTGAAACTGCGCATCTGCGCGGCGGCGGGCGTCGCAAGGGCCGCGGCTGCGGCGGCGAGGCAAAGCGTGCGGAACATCGTTCTTCCCCCGAGGTCTCGTCTCCTGGGGCCGCACCGACGCGACCCTTCCCCAGACCCTAACCGTAGAGGTCGCGGCGCCAAGCGGGACGGTAAGGCGACTTAGCCTTCCTCCCCGCCCTCGCTTTCCTCCGCAGGCTCTTCGGCTGCAGGCGGATTGGGATCGCGCAAGCGCGCCACCGCCCGGCCGCCGGCCTTGGGCTGGCGATGCTCAAAGGCGTAGGTGGCGCCGCCAAGCGTGATCTCCCCGGCCGGGTCGCCGAGCACAGCCTCGCTGACGGCCGCGCCCATGGCGAGCTCAAGCGCCGCGTCCAGGCCGTCCTCGGCGTCATCGCCGCCCTCGCCCTTGGCTTTGGCTTTTTCGTAGATGCGCTTGAGCTTGGTCGCCTCGACCTTGGCGGCGGCGGCGTCCACCGCGCCCTCGACCCCGCCAGGAAGCGCCGGCGCCAGGCGGTAGAACAAATTGGCGAAAGCCGAGGCGTTGGCGCGGCGCTCGTCCCACCGCGGGGCCTTAACGGGCAGCCAAGCGTCGCCTTCGAGCTTTGCGGGCAGGCGCTCGCCCGCTTTGTCCAACACCCAGCGCACCGCGTCCTCCTTCAAACCAAGGTCGGAAAGGCGGGCGGAGATGCGTTCTTCGGTGATCATGGGGCGTGGTCCGGCGAGTGAAACAGGGAAGCCGGTGAAAAACGCCAGATGCGCTCAGGATGCAAGCGGCGAATCGTTTGAGGCGAACGAACCGGGCGCTCAAAAGAACCCGTCAAAGGCCTCGTCAGGGATGACCCGGTCAGGCGGCCGCTCGCCGTCCTGCCAAACCCGAATATTGATGATGACCGTCTCGCCCATCTCGATCCGGCTTTCGAGCGTGGCCGAGCCCATATGCGGCATCAGCACCACGTTGGGCCGGCCGACCAGCTTAGGGTGCACCGCCGCGCCATGTTCGAACACGTCAAGCGCGGCGCCGGCGATGCGGCCTTCCGCGACGAGCTCGGCTAAGGCCTCCTCGTCGATGACGTCGCCTCGCGAGGTGTTCACCAAGAACGCATGCGGCGGCAGCGCCTGGAGATGCCGCCGAGACAGCAAGTGATAGGTCGCAGGCGTGCGGGGGCAGTGCACCGAGACGATGTCGCATTGAGAGAGCATGCGCGGCAGGCTGTCCCAATAGGTCGCCTGCAACGCCTCGGCGATGGCCGGGCTGACAGGTCGGCGGTTGTGGTAGTGCACGTCCAGACCCACCGAACGGGCGCGGCGAGCCACCGCCTGGCCGATCCGGCCCATGCCCACGAGACCGAGCTTCTTACCGTTCACCCGCCGGCCGAGCATCCAGGTGGGCGACCAGCCGGGGAACCGGCCCTGGCTCATGATCTGCGCGCCTTCGATCAGCCGGCGCGGCCCAGCGAGGATGAGCGCCAGGGTCATATCCGCGGTGTCTTCGGTGAGCGCGTCAGGGGTATTGGTCACCGTCACGCCATGGGAGAGCGCGGCGGCCACGTCGATATGGTCCACGCCCGCGCCGAAATTCGCGATGAGCTTCACGCTAGGCGCGATGCGCGCGATCAGCGCTGCGTCAATCGCGTCAGTGAGCGTTGGGGCGAGTACGTCGGCGTCCGCACAGGCCTCCGCGATTTGGTCCGCCGAAAGGGGCGCGTCGTCGGGGTTGAGGCGAACATCGAACAACTCGCGCATCCGCGCCTCGACCGGTTCGGGCAGCTTGCGAGTGACGACGACACGGGGACGAACGGCGGACATGGGCGAATTCGGCGGCTTCGGGAACGGAGGCTGGTGTTAGCAGGGGTTCGCCAAAACCGGAAAGGCGGCTGCGCGCAGGCTGGGTCAGAGGCCGTTCTCGTTCGGGTCGTGAACGGGGTCGAGGACGAGGAGCAGTCTCGTTTCGCCGGTCCCTTCGATGGGCGGGGATCGATGAAGCAGACCGGACGGCATGTCGCCTGGCCAAAGCCGCCCTCGGATTAAGAGCGGCGCGCCGGTGGGCGCGGTGAACACGCGCCTAGGGTCAGCGTCGTCGAGCGAGACGCCATATTGGGTCCCCGCGCCGCGATACGTGCAGATCAGCCGCGCGACGACAGCGTCGATATGGAACTTTCGGCAGGCGTTATTGGTCACGACGTCAAGGCGAAGCCGGATGAACGGCGCGCCCATGATTGCGGCGAACAAAGCCGAGAGAGAGACCAGGTCGTCGATAAAGCGATGACGCTCAGAGCCGTTCGGCGTTCCTTGCGCGTCGCAGACCTTTGTCACGGCCTCTCTCACCGCGTCCGGCCGCAGCACCTCGCGCAGGCGCGGCAGCTCGCCCGGCGCTAACCCGTCGATCCAGTTTTGGAAGCGCGGGCTGGCGGGTCGACGCCAGATCGCAGCCGCGCAGCCGCGCGCGCGGATCGCCGCCAGCCTTTCAGGCGCATCGACGACGATGACATCGACGGCGATGTCGTCTCGCGTCGCGCAGAGCGGTGTCATGCGGCCGTCTCTGCACGCCGCCATTTCGGGAAGGGGTCGGGGAAATCAGGCAAAGAGGCGATGTCCGCCGCGACGTCTTCCGGCACCAGGCACGCGTCAAGCCGCGCCTTGAGAGCCGGCCAATCGATGGCGGCGCCGATAAAGACGATTTCCTGACGGCGGTCGCCCCAGGGTTCCTGCCAATGCGCCTGCATATAAGCCCGCCCGCCGTCGCTGTTCGGCCAGCGCTCTTTTGGAACCGACGCCCACCAGGTTCCCAGCGGCTTTATGCTGGAGAGCGCGCCGGCGAGGGAAAATTCAGCCACCCAATCCGGCCGCGTAGCGATCCAGAAATGCCCTTTGGCGCGGATCACCCCGGGGAGAACGCCATGAAGCAGGGCGGCGATTTTCTCCGGCTCGAAGGGGCGGCGCGCTCGATAAACAAAGCTGGTGACGCCGTACTCTTCGGTTTCCGGCACATGATCGGCGTAGCCGTAGAGCTCTTTGGCCCACATCGGGTGTTCATGGGCCTGCTCGAAATCGAACAGCCCCGTGTCCAAGATGGCCTCTGAGGGCACGTCGGCGTGGGTGGTCTCGATGATCCGCGCGTCCGCATTCAAGCTACGGATGATTTTGCGTGCGGCGTCGACCTGATGCGGTTCGGCGTCGGCGACCTTGTTGAGAATGACGATGTCGGCGAACTCGATCTGATCGGTGAGGAGATGCACCAAGGTGCGCTCGTCTTCTTCGCCCAGGGTCTCGCCGCGATCGCGCAGGAAGTCGTGGCTTGAATAGTCATTGAGCAGGTTCACCGCGTCGACGACGGTCACCATGGTGTCGAGGCGAGCGACGTCGGACAGGCTTTCGCCCTCCTCATCGCGGAACTCAAAGGTGGCGGCGACGGGCAAAGGCTCGGAGATGCCGGTGGATTCGATCAGCAGGTAGTCGAACCGCCCTTCGCCGGCGAGGCGCCGCACCTCGGCGAGCAAGTCGTCTCGCAACGTGCAGCAGATGCAGCCGTTCGACATCTCAACCAGCGTTTCTTCGGTGTGGGAAAGCTCGGTGTCGGCGCGCACGAGGTCCGCATCGATGTTCACTTCCGACATGTCATTGACGATGACCGCCACGCGTCGCCCTTCGCGATTGTTCAGCACGCGATTGAGCAATGTGGTTTTTCCAGCGCCGAGAAAGCCGGAGAGCACGGTGACGGGAAGGCGTGTGTCCTGCATGGGGCGGGGTCCGTTCATTTGTCCACCGATGGCTGAGGCGCCGGGCGACTGCGCCGGGCGTTACGGCGCCGCTCGCAGCGTCGCGCCGGATTCGGTTTGTTATAATGTATCATGGCGGTTCCTGGATACGCCTTAGGGGAGACCGTTTCGCAAGCTCCGGACTATGCGCTGGAGCCGGCTGGGGACGGCTCCGCCGCTATGACGTAGTTTCGGCAGTGTCTGAGCGCGCCTTCCGCGGCGACGGTGTCGAGCGCTTGGGCGCGCAAGGCCTCCCCACGGACTCTCAGCGCTTGGGCAAGCCCTTGATCGGCGAGCGTCTCAAGGCCGTGGAGCGCGATATCGATTTGCGCGTTGATGAACCGGGCTTTGTATCCAATGTTGAAGTGCTTTGCGGCGCTCACCGTAAAGCCGGCGCGCTTCATATGGTCGATCACCCAATGCGCAGGATATTCGCGATAGGGCATGCCGCCCTTGAGCAAGACGGACGCATCGCGAAAACGACCGATCTCCCAAACCAGACGCCCCGCCGGGCTGTCCGGCGGAGCGGTGGGCACATAGGGCTCAAGACCCGTCACATACAGCGTTCTGCGGGTCAGCGGACGTAAGCGCAAAAAGAGGTAGGGCTGGAAGAACGGGGCGAAGCCCTCGATCGCGCCCAGCAGATAGTCGGCGATCACGGTGTCGAAGACATGGTCTTGGAGGAAACCGCCGTCCGCCCAATTCCCTTGCACGATCGTATCTTGCGGCCTTTTCGCTTCGCCGGCGGCTGTGCGTGCGAGCTCAGCTTCGCGCGCCGAGCCTGTCACCGCTATCCAACGCTCCGTAGCGAGCCCAGCGATCCAACGCATGGAATTGGGACCGGTCCCCGCGTCAAGCAGCGACCCCCAAGACCGCTCCCCCTGCAGTCGCTCGTTGTAGCGATAAAGCGCGGATGGTCTTCGCTCCGTCATGGTCGGGGCCTCAGGCTGATCTCGGCCGCATTTAACGGCTCGCTAGCGCGGCGGCTGATCTCACACAAACGCGCAGGCGTCCAAGAGAGAGCCGCGGCGCAGGGTCCCGCCCGCAGCGAACCGCCCAAAACCGCGGCTAACCAGGCTTCCGATAAGTCCGGACCTTGGTCAGGAAGGCGGTGGCTTCGCGTTCTGGCATGAGACCCGACGCGGTGAAGAGAGCATCCAAGTCTTCTTCGCAATAAGACCCGTAATAAGGTTCGTGAAAGACCTGCGGAAACTCTTCCAAAAGGCGGTCGAGGTTTTCATCGTCGCCATATTGGATGGAGTCTGCGAACACCACCAGGCCGCCGGGTTTGACCAACCGGGCGAGTTCGGCGGCGACCCCGGGACGCACGCGCGGGGGCAGCTCGTGGAACAGGTAGACGCTCACCGCCACGTCGAACGCGCCGTCGGCGATGGGAACGGCTTCGGCGTTCGCTTCCACGAAGCGCGTTTGCGGCCAAGGGGCGAGCCGCTCCTCAGCTTCCTCCAAATAGGGCGCGGAGAGATCAAGCGCGGTGGCGTTCAAACGCGGAAAAGCGTCGAGCGTTTGCGCCAGGAAGCGGCCCGAGCCGCAGGCGACATCGATAAGCGAGGTCGCGCGCTGGTCCCGACCCCGCATTTCTCGTGCGATTTCAGCAAGCGCAGCGCGGCGCATGGCGTCGGCGGCGCCCGAAAACAGAACCTCCACCTGCGTGTCGTAGAGCTTTGCGGAGCGCCGAGAGAGCCACCCGTCGCTCTGATAGTGGAAGTTTTGGAGATAGTAAGTCGGGTAGCGCTGGCGGTCGGCCTGGTCGCGCACCTCGACCCCGCCGCGGCGGTAGCGCCGCGCGCTAACCGCGGGCACTTCGGCGAAGAACCGCCGGCTGTCGGCCAAGGTCTTGAGCAGTTTCCGAGGATCCAGATCACGCGGCGCGGGATAGAGCCCGGCCTCGATATTGGCGCGGTCGGCTTCGAACAGCTTGCGGATGGCGGCGCGGGTGAGGCCGTGGTCGGGCATGGCGTGACGCGGTCGCCGAGCGGGCGCCTCCGGGCTGTCGCCGGTCCGGCCGCGGCCTTCGATCCGCTTTAGGACGGCGTAATGCGCGGCGTACCACGCCAAGCGCAACCCCTGGGCGGCGGAGTAGCGCGCGCGCGCAACGGGGTTCGCGCTTTCAACAACGCTTTGCGAAGGCGCGGCGACGTCGGTCATCGGCGAAACTCCCCTGCGAGTTCGACATGCGGCGACCATAGAAACTGGTCCACCGGGGTCACCGTTTCCAGTGCGAAGCCGGCCTCGATCAGCGACTTAGCATCCCGGGCGAATGTGGCGGGATTGCACGAGACATACGCAAGGCTGGCGATTTTGGACTTACAAAGCTCACGGACTTGGGCGGCGGCGCCGGCGCGCGGCGGA
The DNA here is from genome assembly GCA_964483375.1 of uncultured Caulobacterales bacterium. Taxonomy (GTDB): domain Bacteria; phylum Pseudomonadota; class Alphaproteobacteria; order Caulobacterales; family Maricaulaceae; genus JAUIEH01. The sequence goes on along the minus strand of CAZABJ010000016.1, from coordinate 1,933 downwards.
TCGAGCACGACCGTGTCGAACCGGGCCAGTTCCTTGGCGACCATGGGAGACCGGGCGAGGTCGCGCGCAATCGCCGTAACCGGTTTGAGCCCATGAGCCTTCGCCGCGGCCCGCTTCAGCGCCGCCACCGAAGGCTTGTCCCCGTCCACTGCGTGTACGGGCGTGGTCTCGGCGATCCGCAGCGCAAAAGCGCCCGCCCCGCAGAACAAATCCAACGCCAGCTTTGCGTTTTGCGCGACGCGGCCGACGATTGCGGCGAGCGCAGCTTCGCCCTCCGCGGTCGCCTGCAGAAAGCCGGAGGGCGGCGGGGTGACGGGTGTCGCGCCGAACCGCACCACCGGAGCGCGCCGACCCGCGACGGTCTCGCCGCGCCATGTGAGCCGCGCCCAATCCCCTTCCTCGGCCAACCCCGCCAAGTCGACCCGCAGGTCGGGGTCGTCGTCCCTCGCCGTGCCGCCGCGCACATCGACGTCGAGCCCCGTTTCGGTATCCGCCGCATGCACGTCGACGCGACCGGCGCGCGTAAGAAGCCGCTCGGCCAGGCGCTTGAGCAATGGGACGCATGCCTGCAACCGCGGCGTCAGCACGGGGCAGGCTTCGAGGTCGAACACCGCATGGCTGGCGCGCCGCGCAAACCCGAACGCGAAGCCGACCGCTTTGGCGCGAACGCCGTGAAACGTCGCGCGCCGGCGTCCGGCCGCGGTTGCATCGATGACCTCCCCTACGGGCGCCTCGACGCCGGCGCGGCCGAGCGCCTCCGCCACCACTTCGCGCTTCCAAGACAAATAAGGCGCGCGCGCCCAGTGCTGCAGCGCACAGCCCCCGCAGGTTCCGAAATGGGGGCAGGCGGGTTCGATGCGATCAGGGCTGGGGTCGAGCACGGCGTCCAGGACCCCCCGCTCCTCCGCCACCGTCGCTCGAACCCGTTCGCCCGGAAGCGTCAGCGGAACGTAGACGGGGCCAGGCGCGATCCCATCGCCCCGCGCGCCCATGCGCGCCACCGTCAGCTCTTGCATGCGGAACGCGACGGAGCGAGGCTCGTGCGGCGTTGTAGATTTGTCTTCATGTCGCGTTCAGGTCGCTTTTGAGAACGTCAGGGTCAAGACTGATCCTTGGAGGGAATTCGATGTTGGTTCGCCGTTTCGCCGCCGCCGGCTCCGCCGGCCTCGCCGCTTTAGCGCTCGCCGGCGCCGCTTCGGCGCAAGGCTATTATGACACGCGTCCCGGCTATGAAAGCTGCGAAAATGTTCGCAACGGCCGCACCGCCGGCGGCGCCGTCGTCGGCGCGCTTGTGGGCGGGTTGTTCGGCAACCAAGTCGCCGCCAGCGGCGCACGGGACGAAGGCACCGCAGTGGGCGCGGTCGTCGGCGCGGTGGCGGGCGGCTTCGCCGGACGTCAGTCCGTGGACTGCGCGGCGCAAGGCCAATACGACTACGACGCTTACGGATACGGCCAACCCACCGGTCCGCAAAACGCCGGATACGGTTATGGCGCAGGCTTCGAAGCCCCGGTGCGCCACCCCAACTACTACGCCCCCGACAATCTGGCCAATGGCGGCTATTCGAACGCCGGCTACCAGTCCGGCGGCTATGAACAACCCTATGGCGGCGGTTACGGCCAAGGTTTCGGCGGCGGCGACACGGGCCTCTATGGCGGCCAGGACGACTGCCGCACGGTTCAGAGCGTCGTACGTTTGCCCGACGGCCGCGAGGTTTTGGAGAACCAAACCGCGTGTTTCGACCCCTATTCGGGTCAGTGGCGCGTCCAATAACGAACGCGAAGCGGAGCGTCGCCCTGCTCCGCACGTCAGCGCCCGCCAGTCATCCCCCCCCGCCTGGCGGGCGCGCGCCCCTCGCCCAAATCAGAGTTTCTTGATTGCCGTCGCCGCCTTTGACCGGGCTCAGAGTTAGGCCGCGCACGGCCCAAGCGCCTG